>JBGAHO010000004.1:0-131946 GCA_044226195.1 Steroidobacteraceae bacterium | reverse complement strand
AATGCCGGCACATCAGGTGGGTGCCATGGGCCAGGGAGGTCGCATGGAACAGTACTGGGCGACACGAACCGGACGCTGGCGCAAGGCGATGCTCGCCCAGGGCGGGCCGACGCTGGCCGAGCGTCTCTACGCCGTCGTGAAATCGGATGTCAGCAAGGGTGAACTGCCGGTCGGCGCGTTGCTGCCGCCGGTGGAGCGCGTCGCCCGCGAATTGATGGTGCCCGTCGAGGACGTGCGCTCGGCGTATGCGCGGCTCGTCGCGGACAACGTGATCGTGCAGCGCGACAGCGGCGACCTGTGCGTGCCGCCGCGCGAAGGCGAGCCCGAGGGGCACGTGGGCGATGCCACGCAGATCCGCTTCGAGGCGGCATTGCTGCGGGCCGTGCGTGAAGCCGCCGCGCGCGGGCTCTCCAGTTCCGAGGCCACCGGCCTGTTCAAGGCCGCGATGCTGCGCATCCGCGAAGTCGAGCGTCAGGAGAACTACGACGACTGACGGCGCGGGGACTTCGCCGGCCGCCGTGCACGTTATGATGCGGCCGGGCCGTCGCCCCGGGAGTCGCGCGTGATCCGCTGGGTATTCATCGTCTCGCTGCTGCAGATCGTGGCGTTCTGGAAGATCCTCGGCCGCATGGGCTTCCCGCCCTGGCTCGCGATCCTCGCCTCGATCCCGCTGGTCAACCTCGTGCTGCTCTACTACCTCGCGCTGAGCCCCTGGCCCAGCGACGGGCGCGGCGGGACCGACGCGAAGTTCTGACCGATTGTCGCGACGGACCGGCTCCGGTACCGTGGCAGCCCTCGCGCGACGACGCTCCCCCCACCTGATTCGAGGACACCCGCATGGCCGGCCCCGGCAACGCTCCTGAACCGAAGATGGACGCCAACGACCTCTGGCGCGAGGACACCTACACCGACCGCAAGGTCGGCACGATCCGCGTGGTGACGCCGGTGAAGTCGGATGGCTCGGTCGACCCGACGCGCCAGGCCGTGTACGTCGGGCAGGCGCAGATCATGACGCCGGCCGGCGTGCTGCCGCTGTCGTTCGAGATTGCGGCGAAGAACCTGGCCGAGGCCTGCCACGGGTTCTCGGATGCCGCCAAGGTGGCCTTCGACGAGACCATGCAGGAGCTGCAGGAGATGCGGCGCCAGCAGGCCTCCTCGATCGTCATTCCGGATGCCGGTGCCGCGGCGGCGCTCGGCCAGCCCGGCGCCCCCCCTCGCGGCAAGATCCAGTTCCCCTGACGGATCCGGGACAATCCAAATAGGGGACATTCCTCTTTTTCGGCAGTCGCGAAAAAGAGGAATGTCCCCTATTTTTTCCCCCGATTGATTGCACCGTTGCGGTGCAAGTCTGTGTCGCCGTTGGGGTTTTCCACGGGATGTGTTGCACTGCAACAATTCTGGCGTAGCATGGGCTCCCTGGAAACGGCTCCCCCCGCCGGTTCCGGGAGGATCGATGGATCGCACCCTGCTGGAAACCGTCCACCTGATCGGTTTCGACATCCAACTCGGCATCATCGCGCTCTTGTTCGGGCTCGAGGGCCTGCGGCGACTCGTGGAGTCCCTGCGGCACTCGCGGATAATGGACGCCCGCGCAAGAGGGCGTTTCCATGTCCGACGAATTGACCGACCTGCGTAACGCCCTGCGGGACTTCGCCGCCGAGCGGGACTGGGACCAGTTCCACTCGCCCCGCAACCTCGCGACGGCCCTGGCCGTCGAGGCGGCCGAGCTGCTCGAGCCCTTCCAGTGGCTCACGGACGAGCAGGGCCGGCAGCTGCCGCCGGAGACCCGGTCGGCCGTCGAGGAAGAGATGGCCGACGTGCTGCTTTACTTAATCCGGCTGGCGGACCGCCTGGACGTCGACCTGGCCGCCGCCGCCCGCGCCAAGATCGCCCGCAACGCCGCCAAGTACCCGATCGACAAGGCAAGAGGCTCCGCGCGCAAGTACACCGAGTTGTAGGATCCGTCGCAGCCTGCGACGAACGGCGCGACGAGGCGTTCGTCGCCCGTCGCGGCTTTGGCACAATGATCCCGTCCGCATTCAGGAGGAAGACCATGGCCGGTCGCTTTTCCCGCAGCCTCGAACTCGCCCAGGCGTCCTGGTCGGTGATCCGTGCCGACAAGGAACTGCTGCTGTTCCCGGTGCTGTCCGTCTGCGCGCTGCTGCTGATCGTCGGCAGCCTTGCCGTGCCGGTGCTGGCGCTGGGCCGGTTCACGCCCGAAGCGCTCGGCGAGAGCGCCTACCTGTTCGCGTTCTTCTTCTACGTGGTCTCGTACTTCATCGCGCTGTTCTTCAACACCGCGCTGGTCGGCGCCGCGATGATCCGCATGGACGGCGGCAACCCCACGCTGAAGGACGGCCTCGCGATCGCGTGGGCGCGCGTCGGCAAGATCCTCGCGTACGCCGTGATCGCCGCGACGGTCGGCCTGCTGCTGCGCGCGATCGAGGAGCGCGTCGGCTGGCTCGGCCGCATCGTCGTCAAGCTGGTGGGCGTGGCCTGGGCGCTCGCGACCTTCATGGTCGTGCCGGTGCTGGTGACGCGCGACGTCGGCCCGGTCGACGCCGTGAAGGAAAGCGCGAACCTGCTGCGCGAGACCTGGGGCGAGAACCTCATCGGCAACGCCGGCCTGAGCGTGGTGTTCGCGGTGGCGTACTTGGCGCTCGTCATCGTCTGCGGCGGCGCGATCTTCCTCGCGGCGACCGCGAACATGGCGTTCCTCGCCGGCACGCTGCTGCTGGCCGGCATCGTCACGTTCCTGTTCCTCTCGACGCTGCAGGCGACGATGCAGGGCGTGTACTCGGCGGCCCTCTATCGCTTTGCGACCAGGAACGGCGCCCCGACGCCCGGGTTCAGCGACGACCTGATGTCGCTCGCGTTCAAGTCGAAGTAACACGGCGGGCGTCCGGCGCGCACCTCACGTGCCGGACGCCTTGCCCAACGTCGCGATGCAGTGCGCGACCGTCTCGTGCGTGTAGTCCGTGTAGTGGCCGTCGAGCGTCTTGCGCCGCCGCCACTCCCACGGCGCGGGTCGCTGCTCGCGCGGTAGCGACCACAATCCCCGGTTCAATTCCCGCGCCGCCTGCTCGTAGGCGCAGTACGCGACGTCATGCGCGTAGCGTCGGTAGGTCCACGCCATGCCGTGCTTGACCAGTTCCGCATTCACGTCGAGGTCGGCGATCCACAGGCGCGCGACCAGCCGGTCGTAGCGGTCCTGCTCGAACGGCTCGACGTCCACCGCCTTGCCGTACACGAGATCGGACAGCGCCCGCTTCGCGGCCTGGCCGTAGGCCTGCCCCATCTCGGGCGCATCGATGGCCTGCAGCCGGATGCGCACCTGGCCGGAGGCGAGGCGCACGTCCACCGTGTCGCCGTCGACGACGCCGACGACCACGCCTTCGAGCACCGTGCGCTCGCCCGCCTCGACGCCGCGCAGCAGCGCGAGCGACAGCACGAACAGCAGGGGCACCAGGGCCAGCGAGAACCGCATGCGCGCATGGTGCGGCGAACCGCGCGAATCTCAACGGTCGCGCCGCAAATTGGCGATGCCCCGCACAGTTGGCGCGCCCATCCTCGGCAGGACGGCGGCGCGCACGTCCGGGAGGGGCCATGCGGAGCACTCGAACTTCGGCGACGGCGGTCGCCCTGCTGTGGCTGGCCCTGCCGGTCGCCGCGGGCGAACGGCCGCCCGACGACGCACGTCCGTGTTCGCCGACGCGCGAGGCCTACGCGCCGTGGGCGTTCTTCGGCTACGCCTGCGAGTCCGACTGCGCCGAGCAGAAGGCCGGTTTCGCGTGGGGGGAACGCAACGGCGTGAGCGCGGTCCCACTGTGCAATGTGCAGTCCGCAGGGTATCGCGACGGCTGCCGGGCCTACGCCGAGGCGGCCGTCACGGGCGAACAGGCCGGCTTCGAATGGGCCCGCGAGAACGAGGTCACCGAGCCGTGTGCCTGCCTCGGGGCGGGCCCGGCGTTCGCGTCGGGATGCGAGGCCTACCTCGGCGAAACCCGCGACTGAGCGACGGATCGCCGCGAAGTTTCCGCCGCGTGGCGCGGAGGGGATACGGGCTTGCCACGACTGACGATATATCACGCCGTGATATATCGTTCCGGCACGTTGCCACCGGATCCGTGCCCGTGACCAAGTCCGAATACGTCGCGCTCTCCGACTTCCGCTACCAGATGGCGCGCTTCCAGCGCTTCAGCGTGGCGGCGTCGCGCGAGGGCGGGCTAACCCAGACGCAGTACCTGCTGCTGCTGCACGTCGCCGGCCACCCGGAGCGCGACTGGGCGACGGTGGGTGAGCTCGCGGCGCGCATGCAGGCGAGCCCGCACGGCACGGCGGCGCTGGTGCAGCGCTGCGTCTCGCTGCGGCTGGTCGAGAAGCGGCGCAGCGAGAACGACGCGCGTCGCGTCGAGGTGCACCTGACGACCAAGGGTCGCAGCCACGTCGAGCGCGTGGCGCGGCGCCATCGCGACGAACTGCAGAATCTCAAGCGGGTGTTCCGTGTCGAACTCAACTGACACGGCCCTGCGCGGTCGCGCCGTGAGGCGGTGGTGGCCATGAACTCCCTGGGGCGCGGACGGACTTCATGCGCCGTCGGGCTGCACGACTATTTCCGGCGCGTGATCCGCACGCGCGTCGCCGCGCGGCGTTCCGTCGACGCGTGGCTCGCGCGCGAGCAGCTGCAGCACCTGCTGTTCGACGTCGAGGTCGACGTCGCTGCGCGCGCCGGCGCCGCCGGGCTCGAACGCATGACGGAGATCGAGGCCGAGGTTTTCCAGCCGGCGCTGCTGCGGCTCAGCCGCGCCATCGCGGCGATTCCGCTCGGCAGCGATCCGTCGAGCTGGCAGGTGCCGCTCACCCGGGCGCTTGCGGTCCTGCGCGAGGCGGCCCGCCAGCTGCACGTCTGGCGTCCCGATTCCGAGGCGTGTGCGTGAACACGCCGCGCAAGCTGCCCTTGCGGCCCGGCCATCCCGAGCGAGTGTGCTGGGGCTGCGACAAGTTCTGCGCGGCCGACGACATGGCCTGCGGCAACGGCACCGACCGCGCGCAGCATCCGGTCGAGATCTTCGGGCCCGACTGGCCCGAGGTCGGCGACCTCGCGCCGTTCCCGGAACTGCCCGTGTCGCGGCCGCCTCAGCGCACGGTGAAATGAATCTGGTCGACCGTGCGGCCCTGGCCGTCTTCCAGCGCGAGCCGGTGATAGCCCGGACGCGGTGACCACAGAATCGCGGTCGCCGCGTCGCCGAGATCGTCCGCGTCGAGTCGCACGCGCAGGCCGGCCACCGCGCCGCGCATGCGCAGGGGCACGCGCTGCGCACGCGGCGGAATGTCCGGGTCCAGCGCGATCACCGTGCCGTTCGCAGGGCTTTCGATGCGCGCGATCGCTGCCGTCGAGGGCAGGCCCTGCACCTGCGCATTCTGCGTGCCGGCCACGAACCACTCGCGCCGCGGTGCCTCCACGGCCGGCGTGAACGTGACCTCGGTCGCCACCACGCCTGGTGGCGGCGATGGCGTCGCGCCCGCCCGGTCGCGGTGCAGCTCGTCCATCAGCGCGGACCAGACCGGCGCCGCGCCGGTCACGCCGCTCACCTCGTGCATCGAGTCGCCCTCGAAGTTGCCGACCCACGCGGCGACGAGGTAGCGGCTGCTGAAGCCGATGCACCAGTTGTCGCGCATGTCCTTGCTGGTGCCCGTCTTCACCGCGCTCCAGTAGGACGTGTTGAGGCTGCTGTCCGGGCCGAAGGTCAGCACGCGCGCCGCGCGATCCGCCAGGATGTCGGCGACGACGAAGCTGGCCGGCGCAGCCAGCAGCACACGATCGGCGGGCACCGGCGCGTCGCGTCGCAGGCGCAGCGGGGCGTAGCGGCCGCCGCGCGCGAGCGTGCGATAGGCCTGCGCCTGTTCCCACAGGCTGACTTCGGCGGAGCCGAGCGCGAGCGAGAATCCATAGTAGTCGCCGTCGCGCGAGATGGCCGCGTATCCGAGGTCGAACAGCCGCTCGCGAAACGCGTCGACGCCGGTCAGCACGAGCGCGCGCACGGCCGGCACGTTCAGCGAATTGCCGAGCGCGGTCCGCACGCTCACGCGACCCTTGAAGTCACGGTCGTAATTCTGCGGGATGTACAGGCCGCTGGCGGTATCGAGGTTGACGGGCGAGTCGTCGAGCAGCGACGCGGCCGTCAGGTAACCGCGCTCGAGCGCGAGTTCGTACAGGAACGGCTTCAGGGTCGAGCCCGCCTGGCGGTGCGCACGCACACCGTCGACCTCGGACGCCGACGATGCCGGGCCCGCCGACGCCACGTACGCGAGCACCTCGCCGCTGTGGGTGTCGGCCACCAGCACCGCGCCGTCGCGCACGTTGCGCTCCGCGATGGACTCGAGCTGGCGCGCGAGGATCGTCGTCGCGAGCGACTGGATGCGCGCATCGAGCGTGCTCGCGACGCGCTCGCCGGGCCGGTGCAGCATCAGGCGCGCGAGCTGCGGCGCGAGACGCGGCGCCGCGAGCGGCGGTCGGGTGCGTGACAGGAGCTCACGGGTCGTCGCGCGCAGCCGGTCGCAGCTCACGTCCGCATGCATCGCCACCTGGCGGGCGCAGGCACGATCGGCGACGCGCTCGAGGTCGGCGCGGGGCGCCGGCAGCAACGCCGCCAGGACGATGCTCTCCGCGAGGTCGAGGCCCGAGGGCGCCTTGCCGGCCAACACTGCCGTGGCCGCGCCGATGCCCTGCAACTCGCCGCGATAGCCGAGCAGGTTGAGATAGGCCTCGAGGATCTGCGCCTTGGTCCAGTGCGCCTCGAGGCTGCGCGCCGCTCGCATCTGGTTCAGCTTGCGCCACGCGTCGGGGCCGTCCGAGGCACGGGTCTGCGGCAGCAGTTGCACCACCTGCATGGTGATCGTGCTGGCGCCGCGACGGCGATGGCGCAGCAGCGTGTCGCGCGCGGCCGCGAGCACGCCCCGCCAGTCGACACCGTGGTGTTCGTGGAAGCGCCGGTCCTCGCCGGCGATGACGGCGTCGACGAGCGCGGGCGACACCTCGTCGAGCGTCACCCAGTCGTAGCGACGGACGCGGAAGTCGAGGCGCTCCTGGTCCAGCACCTCGCCGTGCCGATCGAGCAGCCACGCCTCGGAGGGCTGCCAGCCGGCGCGCACGGCCGAGTAGTCCGGCACGCCGACCGGCCAGCAGAACCACGCAACCGGCAGCAGCGCGGCCGCGACCAGCGCGACCGCCGCGCGCCGTGCCGTCAGCCGCGCCATGGCGCGGTCACGGCGCCTCGATGGTCAGCGGCGGGTTCGGCCGCTCGCCGAACGTCTCGGGCGCGTACATCGCCTCGACGCGCGTCGCCGGCAACTGGAACGTGCCCGGGTTGTTGAGCCGCAGCGTGTACTCGACCGTGAACACGCCCTTCGGCACGAACCGGTAGTACGCACGGAACGCCTCGAAGCGCCGTTCCTCGAACGCCGGCCAGGCGTAGCCGCTGCGCCGCTCGGTCTGCGTGAGCCGCTGCGACTGGCCGCCGAGCCCGGTGCCGAGCACCGTCGCGCCGGCCGGCACCGGGTCGTCGACGACCACCCAGGTCGCATCGGATTGCGAGTCGATCTTCAGCTTCACGCGGATCACGTCACCGCGGCTGTAGCGTCCGGGTTGCGCCTGCTCGACGGGCTCGATCGTGCGCGTGAGCGTGAACCCGCTCGCGAGCGGCGCCTTGAGCGGCAGCGCGGCATTGGCCTTCACCAGCACCCACGGCCGGCCCGTGCCCACGTGGGCGACGCCGAGGTTGGTGCGTTGCGCGGGCCAGGGCAGGGACACGTCGTGCGCCGCCTCCTGCAGCGGCCACGCGAACTCCTTCTTCATGGCCCCCAGCGCGACGCCCGTGCGGCCGGTCACCGGCGTCGATTCGAACTTCGCCGAGAAGCGCTGCATCGCGAGCGTGCCCCACGCGTTCGCGACCGTCGTGTTCCAGTGGCCGCGCTGCTGGCGCCCGAGCAGGCCGCGCACGAGGCGCGGCATGTCGCCGGTCCACGCCGCATCGTCCACCGCGCCGAGCAGCAGGCGGGCCGCGTTCGAGTCCGTCGAGACCATCAGCCACCACAGCGCGTCGCGACGCTCGGTCGAGAACGTCATCGTCGTGCCGTTGAACATCAGGCGCGAGCGCAGGATGTTCTGGGCCTCGGCGAGTCGCTCCTCCTTGTTGCGGACGCCGGGCAGGCGCCGCAGCACGTCGATCCAGTCGAGCACGGCCGAGGTCGGCCACAGGTTCGGCGTGAGCTGCAGGCTGTCGAGCATGCCCGACTCGGCCTTGCCGTGGCGCGCGAGCGCCGCGATGGCCGCGAGCTTGCGCACCGTGAGGTCGGCGGTCGGCAGCGCGGAATCGCGCGTGATGTTGCCGCGGACGAAGGCGGTCAGGCCATCGAGCAGGCGGGCGCGCGAGGCTTCGGGAATCGGCCAGCCGCTCGCATCCGAGATGCTGAGCACGTAGGCCGTGAGGCCGTCCTCGCCCGGCAGCAGGTCCGTCGCGAAGTACTTGAGCAGGCCGGCGCCGTCCATGTAGGCGGGCAGGCGCTGCATCCACGCATCCCAGTCCGCGCGGCTGCCGAGCGCGATCGCGCGCGACACGTTCTGCTCGATGCAGCGGTACGGGTAGTACGACATGTACTCGCGCACGCCGTCGAGGTTCTCCGCGAGCTTCGCCTGCACCGACACTTCGATGCCGCCGCGGCCCGGCACGGCATCGGCCGGTCGCTCCACGGGGATCGCCCAAGGGGCCGTGAGCTGCGTGATCGTCGCCTGGTAGGTGCGCACCGGATACGCCGGCACGACCTGCTGCGAGACCTGCAGGTGATCGCCGGTCGTGCCGTCCGGCTTGCGCAGGCGCACGTCCCAGGTGAGCTGGCTGGCCCCCACCGGCGCGACCACCGTCCACGCCACGTCGCGCGCCTCGCCCGGCGCGAGCGTCAGTTCGCGCGTATCGAGCGCCGCGCCGGCCGGCGTCAGCTTCGCTTCGAGCACGGCGCGCTGCGCCTGCTGCGAGGTGTTGCGTGCCGTGAACGTGGCGAGGTAGCGGTCACCCTCGCGCACCAGCGCGGGCAGGCCCGACAGCAGGATGAGGTCCTGCGTGGTGTTGATGGTCGCGCTGCCGGTGCCGAACTGCTGCGCGCCCGAGCTCGCGACCGCGACGATGCGGAACGACGACAGCGAGTCGTTGAGCGGCACCGTGACGTTCGCCACGCCGTTGGCATCGAGCGTCACGCGCCCCTTCCACAGCAGCAGCGTGCCGAACGACCGTCGTGCCTGGTCGCGTCCGCCGCCGCCGCCGTGCGGCACGGCCTTGCGGCCATAGTGCCGCTTGCCGACGACCTGCATCTGCGCGGTCGCGGTCCACACCTCGAGCCCGCGCGGCGACATCATCGCATCGAGCAGTGCCCAGCTCGGGTTCGGCGCGAGTTGCAGCAGCGCCTCGTCGACCGCCGCGATCGCCACCTCGCTGCCGGCCGGCAGCGGCGTGCCGTCGGCGCGCTTCACGGTCACCTGCAGGTGCGCCTGCTCGCGCACGCCGTAGGTCTTGCGGTCGGGCACCACCGTGACGTCGAGCCGGTGCGGCTTCCAGCCCACGCGCACCGAGGTGTTGCCGAGCCGGAACGCCGGCTTGTTGAGGTCGACGAGCGCGGTGACGGCGCTGTCCCGGTCGACGTTCTTGCCTTCGGGCTTTGGAATGCGCCCGCGCACCGCCAGCACCGAGATGAACACATTGGGTGAATCGCTCGTGGCGATCGGCACCTTCACCACCGGCGCCTTGCCGGACAGGGTCGTGACGAAGCTGCGCAGCACGCCTTCGCGTTCGACGGTGACGAGGGCCGTCGCCTTGCGGAACGGCATGCGCACCTGCACCCGCGCCACCTGACCCGCGTCGTATTCCTGCTGCTCGGGCAGCACGTCCATGCGGTCGCCGGTCGTGCCGCCGAACCACCAGTCGTCCGCACCCATGACCCACGACGTGGCCGTCGCGCCGGCCATCCGACCGGCCGCATCGCGGGCCTCGGCGCGCAGGATCACCTGGCCGGAGACGCCCGGCGCGACCTGGCAACTGAGCACGCCCTGCGCATCCGTGCGACCGTCGCAGGCGACGGGCAGACGCTGCGTGTTGCGCGTGCTCTCGTATGCATAGAAGCCACCGATCAGGCGCCTGCGGTAGGAATACTGTTCGGACTGGTACAGCGCGACGCGCACGTCCTGCTTCGGCACGGGCTTGCCGTCGAGATCGAGCACGACGACGCGGAAGCGCAGTTGCTCGACCGACCCGGCCCAGCCTTCGGTGCGGATGCCGACGTGGACCGCCGACGGCAGCAGGCGCACGTAACCCGTCTGCGTCAGGCGCTCGCCGTTCGAGTCCGGATACTCGAGCTCGGCCGTGAGCGTCGACGGGCCGTTGACCTGCGGCAGCGAGTCGACGTCGACGCGCAGGGCGCCGCTGGCATCGAGCGTGAGTGGCATCACGCGCACCTTCGGCTGCGTCGCGTCCGGCGCGACCGGCTCGCCCGAGTCGTCGACGGCGTCTTCGTCGTCTTCACTCGCGCTGCTGCCGAGCACTTCGAGGCCTTCCTTCACCGGATCGCCGCTGAAGCTGTAATCGTCGTAACCCGGGAACGACACCGACTGGCCGTCGACGTAGGTGCGCAGCGTGACGGGCAGGCCGCCCGCGCCGCCGCCCGACAGGTAGGCGACGTGCAGGTCGATCGGGACCGTCTTCGGTTGCACCTGCGGCCGTCCGGGGCCGCTGACGTCCGCGCGCATGGTCGGCAGGCGGAAGTCCTCCACCTTGAACGTCGCCGTGGTGTTCATGGTGCCGTCGCCGTCGGCGATGGCCACCCGGTAGCTGCCGGTCTTCGCGCCGGCCGGGATGGCCCACGACTGCTCGGCGACGCCGGTCGCGTCGAAGCGCAGGCTGAAGTCGTAGTGCTGGTCGCTGCCGTCGTGCGAGATGACGACCTTGCGCTCGCCCGGCAGGCCCGGCTCGATCACGAGCCCCTGTCCCGCGTGCTGGCGCAGGTAGTGCTTCAGCGACACCGTCTCGCCTGGACGGAACAGCGCGCGATCGAGCACGGTGCTGTAGAGCTGGAGATCGTAGCGGCCACCGACCGGCACGCCGAAGTCGTACGGCGAGATGCCGTCGGTCCACCACGACAGCGCGAAGCTGAAGTCCTCGCCGACACGGGCCGACGCGATCAGCGGACGCTGCGGCTGGTAATCGCAGCTGCTGCCGGAGGCGGGCTCGCCGAGCGACTGCTCGATGCGCGCGATGCCGTCGCGATCGGTCGTGCCGCTCCAGCGCAGCGTGCCGTCGCACGCGCCGGTGACGGCGACTGCGGCGTTCGCCACCGGCTTGCCGTCGTCGAGGCGCGTGACCCACACCACCGACGACTCGCGGCCCCACTTGAAATGCACGGCGAGATTGGTGACCAGCGCGGCCGTCGCGACGTAGCGCGGACGATCGGTGCCGAGCAGGCTGCGGCCGAGGCGCTGGCTCGCGAGTTCCACCACGTAGAAGCCCGGCCCGTCGAGCGGCACGCCGACCACCTCGAACTCGCGTGCGCCCTGCGGCTTGGCGACGTCGAAGGTCGTCCCGCCGTCGGTCGCGGTGAAGACGGATTCCGAGCCCGTCAGTTCCTTCCAGTGGCCGCGACCGGTCTTCGGATCGCTGATCCATTCGCCGCGACTCTCGCTGGCGGACTCGACGCGGCGCAGCCACGCCGCCACCGCCGCGGGATCGGCGCCGACGCGCACGCGCCGCGCCGGGATTTTCGCCGGCGCGCCGGACGCGGGCTCGTCGAGGTTGCGCAGCGTGACCGGCAGCACGCCGCCTTCGCGTGCTTCGAGGATGCCGAAGGTGCCGGAGAACTTGGCGAGCGGCGGGTACTCGTCGACGCGCACGTCGACCGGGAAGCGCTGCGCATTCGAGAGACTGCGGCCAGCGTCGTCGCGCAGGCCGTCCGGCAGCGTCACGCGAACGGTGCTCGATGGCGGGAACGGCCCGGCGAAGCTGATGGCGTCGAGCGTCGGCGTCTTGTCGCTGCCGCTGGCTGCCGGTGCAAGCGTCTGGCTGCCGGCCACGAGGCGCAGTCCGAGCGCGAGTTCGCGCGGCACGGGTGAGGTGAAGCGCACGTCGATGGGCTTGAAGGGCAGGCAGCCGGCTTGCGGGTTCGAGCGCGTGCACTCGATGCGCGCGGTGAAATCGGGGCGCACGCGGAACGCGAGACGCTGCTCGTCCGTGGTGGCGAGGCCGCTCGCGGCCGCGATGCCCTTGCCCCAGACGAGTTCGACGGCCGCCGCGGGCGGCAGTCGGCGCTGGCAGCGCACCACCGCGACCTGGGCCTCGGCGACCTTGAGCGAATCGTCGCGCACGCGCGCATCGGTGAGCTCGCCGTCGGCCCACAGGATGCGGTAGTAGGCGTAGCCGAGCAGGCGACGCTGCGCCAGCAGCGCGGTGCGTTCCGCGCCTTCGATCACCGTCACCGGCATGGCTTCGGCGAGTCCCTCGACGATGCAGCGTGCGTGGGCGCGAATCGACTCGGCCGTCGCGGGCGCATCGAGCTTCAGCAGGAAGGCCTGCTCCTCGTCGACCATCTCCGAGCCTTCGTACGGCAACGAAGCGAGCACCGACGGGCCGCCCGTGTCGAAGGTGTACGGCTTCGGCACGGTCACCGGCGCGCCTGCGACGGTCTTCAGTCCGCGCTTCAGCTGGAACGAGCAGGTCAGGCCGGCCGGCAGGTCGGCGCTGAAGTCGTAGACCCAGCTGCGCGTGTCGACCCAGCGCCCCTGGCCCGGCGCGTTGCAGCTCAGCGTGAACGGATCGGCGAGGCGCGGATCCCCGAGCGCCACCATGTCCGCGCTGAAGCGCGCGACCACCTGGCGCACGCCCTTGTTCGTGCCCTGCGGAGAGAAGGCCACCACCGTCGCCGCGGCCGGTGCGGCGGGCTTCGCGGCGACGGGTGTCGCTGCGGCCGGTGCCGGGGCGGGGGAACTCGGGGCAGCAGCGAACAGCGCCGGCGCAACCAGCGCGGCGATCAGGGCAAGCGGGCGTCCGGGGACCATGGTCCAGCTCCATGCTCGAAGCGAGCCCGACGAGCATATCAAGAGCCTTCCGCGGTGACGCGCGCAACGCGCGGGCAGGTAGACTGGTGCCATGGGTACGCGCCGATTCTTCGAACTCGACGTCTTCTCCGCGGCCCCCGGCCAGGGCAATCCACTCGGTGTCGTGCTCGACGCCGACGGACTCGATCCCGCGACCATGCAGCGCATCGCGGCGTGGCTGAACCTGTCGGAGACCACGTTCATCCTGCCGCCCACCCAGCCGGGAGCGGACTACCGCCTGCGGATCTTCACGCCGGCACGCGAACTGCCCTTCGCCGGACACCCGAGCGTGGGCACGGCCCATGCCGTGCTCGAAGCCGGACTCGTTCCGGGTCACACCCGACGACTGGTCCAGGAATGCGGTGCCGGCCTCCTGCCGCTGCGCGTCGACGTCACCGAGGGTGTGCGCACGATCCACGTCCGCGCCCCCCGCGGCGTGGAGCGGGCCGGCGATGCGGCACGGGTGCTCGCCTCCCTGCGGGGCGCACCGCTCGGCCGGCTGCGACCCGTGCTGATCGACAACGGACCGCGCTGGTGGTGCGTCGAACTCGCCGACGAGTCGGTGGTGCGCGGCCTGCGGCCGGACCTCGAGACGATGGCCGCGGCCAATCGTGCCGACGGGGCCGTCGGCGTGGCGATCTATGCGCGGCAGGCTGCGGGCGACTTCGGTCTCGTCGTGCGGGCGTTCGTGCCGGCCGACGGCATCCCGGAAGACCCGGTCACCGGCAGTGCCAACGCGGCCATCGGCTCCTGGCTGCACGCGCAGGATGCGCTGCCCGCGCGCCGCTTCCGGGCGTCGCAGGGGCGCGAGGTCGGCCGGGACGGCGTGGTCGAGATCGGCGTCGACGACGACGGCGAGGTCTGGATCGGCGGGCGCACGCAGACGGTCGTCACGGGCACCCTGAACTGGTGAGCGCTCACCGCGGCCAGAGCACCCACATGCGCAGCGGCTGGCGCATCCGCCCGGCGGAGTCGGCCGCCGTGCCGTCCCAGCCCCAGAAGTAGTCCACCCGCACCGGCCCGACGATCGCGCTGCCGGTGTCCTGCGCGACGACCAGCCGCCGCAGCGGACGGTTCGACAACGGCTCGGTCGTGTCGAGCCACACGGGCGTGCCGTAGGGCACGTTTTTCGGGTCCACCGCGATCGAGCGGCCCGGCGTCAGCGCGACACCTTGCGCGCCGCGCGGCCCGAGCGACGGGTCGCTGACCGGCTCCTCGCGAAAGAAAACGTAGCGCGGGTTCGACCACAGCAGCTCGTCGACGCGCGCCGGGTTGCGCCGGGCCCAGTCGCGGATCGCCGGCCACGACGCCTGCGCCGCGGGCAGTTCGCCCTGGTCGATCAGCCAGCGCCCCACCGAGCGGTACGGCTGGTCGTTGCTGCCCGCGTAGGACACGCGCGCGCTGCGCACCGTGCCATCGCCTTCGAGGATGCGCAGGCGGCCGGAGCCCTGGATGTGCAGCGCGAGGGCGTCGAGCGGATCGGCGAGGTAGGCGATCTCGCGTCCACGCAACGACGCTTGTGCCGCGGGTTGCGTGTCGATCTCGCGGCGCGTCCACCACGGGCGGCGCGTGGCGAGATCGGCGGGCGGCGCGTAGAGCGGCGCGTTGAACGTGCCGTCGGCGCGGCGTCGCGCATCGAACTGCGGTTCGTAGTAGCCGGTGGCGAAGCCCTGTGCGTTGCCGGCCAGCGATTCGACGCGGTAGGGCTGCAGGTTCTGCGCGAACCACGCGCGAACCTGCGACTCGTTGCGCGGCGTGGCCTGCAGTGCGCGGGCGCACGCACCGGCCCACTCGGGCACCGGCCGCTGGCAGCTGCGCAGCAGCGCGGGCCACGCCTGTGCCACGCGATCGTCGCTCCAGCCGGGCAGCGCTTCCCAGGCGACCGGCACCCAGCGCGACTGGTCACGCACCTGCACGCCGCCGGGCCGGAACGGCTGGGTGCTGCAGGCCGCAAGCAGGGCGAGACTGGCCAGCGCGAGCCAGCGCAGGGTCACGAACGTCGAACGCATGGCGCAAGGGTATCACCCTGCGCCGGCGTCCTCGCGCTCCGCGGACCTCAGAGCCGCGGCAGGATCTGCTGCACGAGCAGCTTGCGCGTGATCGCGTGCGGCTGCGGCCGATCGAAATTGGTCGTCGTGATCACCACCACCGCGTGGCGGTCCGGGAAGACCTGCACCGTGTTGCCGCCCGACCCGTTCATCGAGAACGCCGACCACGTCTGTCCGCCGACCGGGAAGGTCATCAGCCACCACAGGTAGCCGTACTCGACGCCGTCGTCCACGTGCGCCTTCGGGGTCGTCGATGCGCGCACCCACGATTCGGGCACGACCTGCCGACCGCGGTAGCGACCGCCGTCGAGATAGAGCTGGCCGAGCGCGAGCAGGTCGCGACTGCGCAGGCCGAGGCCGCCGCCGGCCTGCGCGAGACCGAGCGGCGAGTGCTGCCAGTGCGGTGCGACGATGCCGAGCGGGTCGAACAGCCGCGTCTGCGCGTACTGCTCGAGCGGCATGCCGACCGCGCCCTGCAGGGCGGCGCCGAGCGTGGTCACGCCGGCGGTGCAGTAGCGGAAGCTGCGGCCGTACGGTGAATCCGCCGGCTTCGGCATCCACTCGGGGAAGCCCTGGATGGGCAGGTCGAGATAGAAACCCACCCAGTCCTCGACGAGGTACATGCGCTCCTCGTTGCCGCGCGAGTACGGGTTCTCGTCGTTGCACTCGAGCAGCGAGGACATGGTCAGCAGGTCCTCGATGCGGATGCGGGCCTTGCGCGGGTCGTCGTTGGCCGGCGGCGTCGTGCGACCGAGCAGCGGCAGCACCGGCACGTCGACGTCGCGGAGCCGGCCTTCGGCGATCGCGATGCCGGTGAGCATGCTGGCGACGGTCTTGGTCGCCGAGCGAGTGTTGCGGCGGGCCTCCGCGCCCTCCGCATCGAAGTAGTGCTCGTAGACGATCCGTCCGTCCCGGCTCACCACGATGCTGGTGATCTGGCCGTAGTCGCCTTTTTCCACGGCGGCGGTGACGGGCGCGTAGGGATCGGTCGCCGGCGCCTGCGCGAGCGCCGGCCAGGCCGGCAGCAGCAGGAGCAGGAGGGTCAGGCGTCGCATGCTCGGTCCTCGGGGGAATTGGGACGGCGCGAAGCTAGCAGGCGCGCGCCGCCGCGCCTTGCACGCACTGAACCATGCGCGACTCAGTCGAGCAACGACTGGAAGCGGCCTGGGCTGATGCCGTAGCGGCGGGTGAAGGCCCGCGTGAAGTGGGCCTGGTCGGCGTGCCCGGTTTCGGCGGCGACCTGCGCGAGCGGCAGGCGTCGAGTCCGTAGCAGGCTGAGCGCGCGCTCCAGGCGCCGTCGCCGCAGGTAGTCGCCGGGCGAACAACCGTAGCGCCGCCGGAAGGCCCGCGAGAAATAGACGGGATGCACGCCGGCCAGTCGCGCGAGATCCGCCAGCGCGGGAGTTCGCGCCGGATCGTCGTCGAGGCGTGCCCGGGCCCGCTCGAGCCAGGCCGGGCCACGGCCGCCGCGCTCGCGCAGGCCGAGCGCCGCGTCGCCACACAGGCTGGCCAGCAGCGATTCCGCCGCGAGCGGTGAACTCGCGTCCCAGTCGTGCAGTTCCCGGCGCAGTAGCAGCGCATTCGCCAGGGCGGATTCGCCGAGCCGGACGGGCTGGTCCGGCAGCGGCCCAGCCTCATCGTAGGCCTGCCAGCGTGCGACGGGGATCGAGACCGTCATGAACCGGCCGTCGAGTTGCCGGAAGTGGTCGCGGTGTTCGGTGCCGGGCGGATTGAGCACGAGGACGGCGTCGTCGGTGACCGCCGGCATGCCGGCCGCCGAGCTGACGTAGGCACCGCGGGTGACGAGTACGAGGTGCGCTTCCTCGTGCACGTGCGTGCGCACGTCGTGCGCCTCGACGGTCGGCTGCAGCTCCGCGAGCTGGACGTCGCCGGCCTGCCGGCGCAGCTCGCAGTGGCCGAGGAAGGTGCCGGGGCGAAAGCGCATGCGGACAGGGTACCCGGGTTGCGACGCCGGCGGGACCGTGCCGCGGGCCGCCCCGGAGCCGAAGCGTGCTTCCGGCGCGATGAACCGTTCCATTCCCGGCCGGGCGGCCGCTAAGCTGCCCGCCGTGACACTCGACGACGTCCGCCGCAATCGCGAACTCCTGTTCTGGGCGCTGCACACGCTCGGCTGGAGCGCCTACCTGATTGCCCAGTACCTCGGCGCGCTGCTGTACGAGCGCCCGATGGGGTACATGGGGGTCGTGGCCATCGCGGCGCTCGGCGGCTTCATCCTCTCGGCACCGCTGCGCTACCTCTACCGCTGGCTCTGGCACCGGCCGCCGGTGACGATCATCGTCGGCGCGCTGGGCGCCTCCTGGGTGACGGCGCTCGCGTGGCGCTCGGTCATCAACTACTCCTACGACCGGCTGGTCGAGGACTGGATGAGCAAGGAGCCCTGGTACGGGCTCTTCAGCGGCACGCTGAGCTCGATGTACCTGCTCGTCTGCTGGTCGGGGCTGTACTTCGGCATCAAGTACTACGAGACCCTGCAGTCGGAGCGCGAGGCGGCGCTCAAGGCGGCGGCGCTCGCGCAGGAAGCGCAGGTGAAGATGCTGCGCTACCAGCTCAACCCGCATTTCCTCTTCAACACGCTCAACGCGATCTCGACGCTGGTGCTCGACAACCAGGGCAAGGTGGCCAACCAGGCGATCGGCCGGCTCTCGGAATTCCTGCGCTACACGCTCGACCAGGACCCGATGAAGAAGGTCACGCTGCGGCAGGAGATCGACGCGCTCAACCTCTACCTCGGCATCGAGAAGCTGCGCTTCGGCGAGCGCCTGCGCCTCGAGTACGAGATCGACGACGACGTGCAGCAGGCGCTGGTGCCCTCGCTGGTGCTGCAGCCGCTGCTCGAGAACGCGCTCAAGTACGCGGTCGCGCCGCGCGAGGAGGGCGGTCGCCTGCGCATCGAGGCGCACCGCACCGACGACGGCCGGCTGATGCTGGTGGTGCAGGACGACGGACCCGGGCTGCCGGTCGGCGTCGAGCTCGGCACCGGCCGCGGCGTGGGTTTCCGCAACACTCGCGAGCGCCTCGCCGTGCTGTACGGCGAGCACCAGAAGCTGGCCGTGCGCTTTTCGCGACCCGGCCTCAGAATGGAGATCACCATGCCTTTCGAGAGGGCGACGCAGTCATGACCATCCGCACGCTCATCGTCGACGACGAGCCGCTCGCTCGCCGCGGCCTGGAGTTGCGCCTCAAGGAGGCGACCGACGTGCAGATCGTCGGCCAGTGCTCGAACGGTCGCGAGGCGCTCCAGGCCATCGCCGAACTGGCGCCCGACCTGATGTTCCTCGACATCCAGATGCCCGGGCTGTCGGGCATCGACGTGGTCAAGCAGGTGCCGACCGAGAGCATGCCGATGGTGGTGTTCGTCACGGCCTTCGACAAGTTCGCGATCGACGCCTTCGAGTCGCACGCGCTCGACTACCTGCTGAAGCCCGTCGACGAGGAACGCCTCGCGCGCGCGCTCGATCGCGTGCGCGGCGAGTGGCAGCAGAAGCAGGCGCTCGCGCAGCGCGAGCAGCTGATGGCGCTGATCGCCGACCTCTCGGGCAAGGGCGAGATCGAGCCCGAGGCGCTGGCGGCGGTCGGCCAGCCGGTGCGCCGCTACGCGACGATGCTGCCCATCCGTTCGGGCCGCGAGACGCTGCGGCTCGACGTCGACACCATCGACTGGATCGACGCCGCGGGCGACTACATGTGCCTGCACGCGGGCGGGCAGACCCACGTGCTGCGCGCCACCATGAAGGAACTGGAGGACATGCTCGACCCGTCGGTCTTCCAGCGCGTGCACCGCTCGACCATCGTCAACCTCGCGCGCGTCCGCTCGCTGCGGCCGCACGTGAACGGCGAGTGCTTCCTGCGGCTGCAGTCCGGGCAGGAGATCAAGCTGAGCCGCAGCTTCCGCGACAAGGTGGAGATGCTGCTCGACAAGTCCGGCGCGGCCCCCAAATCGGCCTGATTCCGTGGATTCCCGCCGGTTTTTCACCGGCCGGGACTCGTCAACGGACGCAGGCGTGGGCTAGGATGGGGCCGCAAAGGAGCCTGTCCTGAACGTCCGCAAGCGACCATTCACCGTCCTGTTCGTGCTGATTGCGCTGTGCATCGCGCAGTCGATGGCGGTGGCGCACGCATTGTCGCACCTCGGGGACCGGCAGCCGGCCAACGCGCCGGGCCAGCACGCCACCGTCTGCACGGACTGCGTCTCGCACGCGCCGCTGCTGGTCACGGGCGGCGCCGCGGCCGTCGCGTTCGTCATCGCCTTCCAGGGCGTCTTCCGCCTGCGCCCGCGCGCCGAGAGCGCACCGCGCACCGTCTCGACCTTCCGCGCGTTTCGCTCGCGCGCACCGCCTCGCTGATCGGCACGCACGACTGAGTTCGTCGCCGGCCGATGCCGGCGTGCCTTTCGTTCCAGCGAGGAGACTCCCCATGGGGCATGCATCCCGTGTCATGACAGCCATCGTAATGGCCGCAGCCTGCGTGCCCGACCGCGTGCTGGCCGCCGACGACGTCGCGGCGCTGCGCGCCGAGATCGAAGCCCTGAAGGCCGATTATGCGCAGAAGGTCGGCGCGCTCGAGCAGCGCATCGTGCAACTCGAGTCGGCGGCGCAGGTCGCGGCCGCCACGCCGCCCCCCGAGCCGGTGCCCGAGCCGGCCCCGGCGCCCTCACCCCCGTCCCGCACCTCGAATGCGTTCAATCCCTCCGTCTCCGTGATCCTGGCCGGGACCTACGTCGACACGTCGCAGGATCCCGCCGATTTCCACATTGCCGGATTCATGCCGAACGGCGGCGAGGTCGGCCCGGGCGAACGCAGCTTCAACCTCGGCGAGTCCGAGGTGACGTTCGCGGCGAGCGTCGATCCGTACTTCACCGCCGCCCTGACGATGTCGCTGTCGGGCGAGGGCGACATCGAGGCCGAGGAGGCCTACGCGCGCACCACGTCGCTGCCGGCGGGCTTCTCGGTGAAGGCGGGTCGCTTCTTCTCCGGCTTCGGCTACCTCAACGAGGTGCACGCCCACGCCTGGGATTTCGTCGACCAGCCGCTCGCCTACCAGGCGTTCTACGGCGGGCAGTTCAAGCAGGACGGCGTGCAGGTGAAGTGGCTCGCGCCGACCGACACCTTCCTGGAGTTCGGGGCCGAGGTGGGCAACGGTGGTGAGTTCCCGGGGACGCGCCTCGCGCGCAACGGACTGAACGACACCACGCTGTTCGCGCACGTAGGCGGCGACCTCGGCGACTCGCTGTCGTGGCGGGCCGGTCTCTCCTGGGTCGACATGGACGCCGAGGACCGCAGCTATGACGACGTCGACAGCCTCGGCAATCCCGTCGTGAATGCCTTCACCGGCAGTTCGCAGACTTGGATCGCCGACGCCACGCTCAAGTGGCATTTCCAGGACACGCGGCACAGCGCGCTCAAGCTGCAGGCCGAGTACCTGCGGCGCACCGAGGACGGTACGCTCGCGTTCGACGTCGACGGCGCAGACCTGTCGGACGCGTATCGCAGCGTGCAGGACGGCTGGTACGCGCAGGGCGTGTACCAGTACGACCCGCGCTGGCGTTTCGGCCTGCGCTACGACGCGCTCGACGCCGGCGACACCCGCATCGGCCTCGTGCGCAGCGGCGACCTGCTCGCCAGCGACTTCCCGCTGCTGCTGCCCGCGACGCCGAGTCGCGTGACCGTGATGGTCGACTGGAGCCCGAGCGAGTTCACGCGGCTGCGCGCGCAGTACGCGTGGGACGACTCGCGCGACGCCGAGACCGACCGGCAATTCCTGCTGCAGTACATCTACGCGATCGGCGCCCACGGCGCGCACAAGTTCTAGGAGACCCTCATGAACCGCTACGTTCGCAGTCTCTGCCTCGCCTGCGCGCTGGTGTTCGCGCTGCCGGCGCACGCCGCGATCAAGGTGCTGGCCACCACCGCCGACTGGGGTGCCCTCGTCACCGAGCTCGGCGGCGACAAGGTCAACGTCTACACCGCCACC
Source organism: Steroidobacteraceae bacterium (assembly GCA_044226195.1). Taxonomy (GTDB): domain Bacteria; phylum Pseudomonadota; class Gammaproteobacteria; order Steroidobacterales; family Steroidobacteraceae; genus RPQJ01. The sequence continues at coordinate 110,778 of JBGAHO010000004.1, read as the reverse complement.
ACGGCGCTGCAGGACGTGCACCGCGTCGACGCCAAGCCGAGCCTCGTGGCCCGCGCGCGCACCGCGGACCTCGTGGTCGCGACCGGCGCCGAACTCGAGATCGGCTGGTTGCCGGTGCTGCTGCAGGAGTCGGGCAACACGAAGATCCAGCCGGGCGCGCCCGGCTACTTCGAGATCGTCTCGGTGCTGAAGCTGCTCGACATTCCCTCGGCCGTCGACCGCTCGATGGGCGACGTGCATCCCCTCGGCAACCCGCACGTGCAGCTCGACCCGCGCAACATCGCGACGGCGGCCAAGGCGCTGAGCGTGCGGCTGGCGCAGGTGGATCCGGCCAATGCCGCGTATTACCAGCAGCGCGGTGCGGACTTCCAGTCCCGCTGGTCGCAGGCGATGACGCGCTGGACGGCCCAGGCGGCGCCGCTCAAGGGCGTGCCAGTGGTCGTGATCCACAAGGACCAGACCTACCTGATCCGCTGGCTCGGCATGACGGAGCTGGCGGCGATCGAGCCGAAGCCGGGCGTGCCGCCGAGCGCGGGCTACCTCGCGGGTCTCGTGCAGAAGCTCGGCGCGAGCCCGCCGCGCATGATCCTGCGCAACGCGTACAACGACCCGAAGGCGGCGGACTGGCTGGCCGAGCGCGTCAACAGCAAGGTCGTCATGCTGCCGTTCTCGGTGGGCGGCACGCCGGGGGCCAAGGACCTGTTCGGGCTGTTCGACGACACCCTGAACACCCTGACGGCGGCCGTGAAATGAGCGACCTCGCCGGCGATCTCAGCATCCTGTGGCCGGCCTTCGTGGCCGGCCTGCTGGTGGTGCTCTCGCACGTGCCGCTCGGCCAGCAGGTCCTGAGGCGCGGCATCGTGTTCATCGACCTCGCGATCGCGCAGGTCGCGGGACTCGGCGTCATCGCGGCGCACTCGTTCGGGCTGGAGCTGCAGGGCTGGAGCACGCAGGTCGCCGCGGTGGTCGCGGCCCTGCTCGGCGCGCTGCTGCTCACCTGGACCGAGCGCAGGCGGCCCGAGGTGCAGGAAGCGCTGATCGGCGTGCTGTTCGTGCTCGCCTCGACGGCGCAGATCCTGCTGCTCGCGAACAATCCGCACGGTGGCGAAGAGCTGAAGGACCTGCTCGCCGGGCAGATCCTGTGGGTATCGACCGACCAGCTGGTGCGCGCGGGCGTGCTCACGGCGATCTTCCTCGCCGTCTGGTTCAAGGCGCGCGAGCGCATCGGCACCATCGGCTTCTACGTGCTCTTTGCGCTCATGGTGACGATGTCGGTGCAGCTGGTGGGCGTGTACCTGGTGTTCACGACGTTGATCGTGCCGGCGCTCGCGACCTACCGCCACGGTCGCAGCCGGCAGCTGCTGCTGGGTTACCTGCTCGCGGTATCGAGCTACGTCGCGGGCCTCGCGGCCTCGCTGGTCACGGACCTGCCCTCGAGCCCGGTGATCGTGTGGGCGATGGCGGTGCTCGGCATCCTGCTGCATGTCACGGGACGCTCCGGCGTGCCGGCGGAGATGCGGCACGGCTGAGTCCCGGCGCTCGCGGCGAATGCCCACGGCCATCGGTATCGATACCGACGGGCCGGGGCCGCCGATCGAACGCACGTCACGTTTCGGCGCGACGGGCGAGGCTAAGCTGGGCACGGAGACCCGCCATGCGTGCCGACGAGCCCCTTGCCCGAATCATGACCGAGACCGTGGTCGTCGTGGACGTCCACCAGCCGGTGAGCATCGCCCTCGAGTGCTTCCGCCAGTACCGCATCCACCACCTTCCCGTGGTGCGCGAGGGCCGGCTGGCCGGCATGCTGAGCACCGCCGACCTGCTGAAGCTCGAGCACTTCGCGCCGAAGCATCTCGCCGACCGCGCCGCGTACCTCGACCAGCACGTCACGCTCGAGCAGTTGATGCGCACGCCGGTCACGAGCCTGCCACCGACGGCCAGCATCGCCGAGGCGGCGGACCGGTTCGCCGAGGCCGGCGTGCACGCCGTGCCGGTGGTCGACGACGCGGGCCACGTCCTCGGCATCGTCACGACGTCGGACATCATCTCGTCCCTCATGCGCGGCCCCCCGCGACGGGGCGGGCCCGCCGAGTCCGTGCCGGCGACGCGCGGGGCGGACGACCCGGACGAGTGGACGATCGAGGTCCAGGCCCGGCCGACCCGGGACGAATACGGGCTGGCGCTGCGCTCGGCACGCGCGCTGGTGGCCGACGATCGCGACCCGCGCTGCCTCGGCAAGAGCCTGCTGTACCTCGACCAGCGGCGCGCGCTGCTGGAAAAGGTGGCGGAACTCGCCGAGAGGCTGCTGCACGCGGGCCAGGACGAGGCCGCGCATGCACAACTGCTCAAGGCATTGCACGCCGCGCGGCGTACGGATGAACGCGCGGCAGGCCGGACGGCGCGCGAGGCGCAGACGGTCGAGTGACGGCTACAGCGCGGCGGCGAGCCGCGAGCCCTGCGCGATGGCGCGCTTCGCGTCGAGTTCGGCCGCCACGTCGGCGCCGCCGATCAGGTGCACGTTCGCACCCGCCTGCCGCAGCGGATCGGCCAGCTCGCGCAGTGGCTCCTGCCCGGCGCACAGGATGATCGTGTCGGCTTCGACCAGTGTCGGCTTCTCGCGGCGCTCGCCGAAGCTGACGTGCAGGCCCTCGGCGTCGATGCGCTCGTAGTTCACGCCGCCCAGCATCCTCACCCGTCGCTGCTTGAGCGACGTGCGGTGGATCCAGCCCGTGGTCTTGCCGAGCGTGCGGCCGAAGCCGCCGCTCTTGCGCTGCAGGAGCGTGACCTCGCGCAGCGGCGGCGGAATCTCGGGCGTCCCGAGCCCGCCGCGCGCCACGGCCGGATCCGCGATGCCCCACTCCCGCAGCCACGCCGCGAGATCGAGCGTGGGGGAGTGGCCGGCGTCGAGCACGTACTCGGCGACGTCGAAGCCGATGCCGCCGGCGCCGACGATGGCGACGCGCCGGCCGACCGGAGCTCCGCGCAGCACGTCGGCATAGCTGTGCACCCGGCCCGCGTGCTCGCGCGCACCGGGTATCGCGGGTTCGCGCGGCGTGACGCCGGTGGCGAGCACGATGTCGTCGTACCCGGCGGCCAGCAGTGCCGCCGGTTCCGCCCGCGTGTTCAGGTAAAGCCGCACGCCGGTCACGTCGATGCGGCGCGTGAAGTAGCGCAGCGTCTCGCGGAATTCTTCCTTGCCCGGGATGCGCATCGCGAGGTTGAACTGGCCGCCGATCTCGCCCGCGGCCTCGAACAGGTCCACGCGATGCCCGCGCTCCGCCAGCAGCGTCGCGCACGCGAGTCCGGCCGGGCCGGCGCCGACGACCGCGATGGACTTCGCGCGGGCCGCGGGTCGGATGTCCCACTCGGTCTCGTGCCCGGCCCGCGGATTGACCAGGCAGGAGGCGAGCTGCCGCTCGAAGATGTGGTCGAGGCAGGCCTGGTTGCAGGCGATGCAGGTGTTGATCTCGTCGGCGCGACCGGCCGCCGCCTTGGCGACGAACTCGGCGTCGGCCAGCAGCGGCCGCGCCAGCGAGACCAGGTCCGCCGAGCCCTCCGCGAGGATCTGCTCGGCCACCTCGGGCACGTTGATGCGGTTGCTGGCGCACAGCGGCACGCCCACCTCGCCCTTCAGCTTCCGCGTCACCCACGCGAAGGCGGCGCGCGGCACCGAGGTGGCGATGGTCGGGATGCGGGCCTCGTGCCAGCCGATGCCGGTGTTGAGGATGGTGACGCCGGCGCGCTCGAGCGCCTGCGCGAGCTGCACGACTTCCGCCCAGCTGCTGCCGTCGGGCACGAGGTCGAGCATCGAGAGTCGATACACGATGATGAAGTCGGGGCCCACGGCCTCGCGCACGCGCGTGACGATCTCGACGGGCAGGCGCATGCGGTGCGAGTAGTCGCCGCCCCAGTCGTCGCGCCGCTTGTTGGTGCGGGCCGCGAGGAACTGGTTGATGAAATAGCCCTCGGAGCCCATCACCTCGACGCCGTCGTACCCGGCCTCGCGGGCGAGGCTCGCGCAGCGCACATAGGCGCGGATCTGGCGCTCGATGCCGCGGGCGGACAGCTCGCGCGGCCGGAACGGCGAGATCGGTGCCTTGATCGGCGACGGGGCGACCGCGAGCGGGTGGAAGGCATAGCGGCCGGTGTGCAGGATCTGCAGGGCGATCTTGCCGCCCTCCGACTGCACCGCGGCGGTGAGCGGGCGGTGCTGGGCGGCGGCGCTGCGCGAGGCGAGCCGGCCGGAGAAGGGCGCGGCCCAGCCCTCGACGTTCGGTGCGAAGCCGCCGGTGACGATGAGCCCCACGCCGCCCCGCGCCCGTTCGGCGAGGTAGCGCGCGAGTCGCGGGAAGTGCTTCGGGTCGTCCTCGAGGCCCGTGTGCATCGAGCCCATCAGGACGCGGTTGCGCAGCTGCGTGTAGCCGAGGTCGAGCGGCTGGAGCAGGTGCGGGAACGAGCTCATCTCAGAGCAGCACGCGTCCCACGTAATAGGCGAGCCCGGCGATCAGCGCCGCGGCCGGCATGGTCACGATCCAGGCGACGACGATGTTGCCCGCGATGCCCCAGCGCACCGCGCTCGCGCGCTGCGTGGAGCCGACGCCGACGATGGCGCCGGTGATGGTGTGCGTCGTCGATACCGGGACGCCGAAGCCCGAGGCGATGGCGAGCGTCATTGCGCCGCCGGTCTCGGCCGCAAAGCCGCCGACCGGCCGCAGCTTGGTGATCTTCTGTCCCATGGTCTTCACGATGCGCCAGCCGCCGAACATCGTGCCGAGCGCGATGGCGATGAAGCAGCCGACGATGACCCAGGCCGGCAGGTGGTCCCTGGTGGTTACGCCGGTGGAGATCAGCAGCAGCCAGATGATGCCCATGGTCTTCTGCGCATCGTTGCTGCCGTGGCCGATGCTGTAGGCCGCCGAGGACGCCAGCTGCAGTCGGCGGAACCAGACGTCCACCTTGCGAGGTTGTGCCCTCACGCAGGCCCAGGACACCAGCACCATGATCAGCCCGCCGAGCAGGAATCCCAGCAGCGGCGACACCACGATGAAGACGGCGGTCTTCACGATGCCGGGGGCCAGCAGCGGGGCCGGTCCCGCCTTGGCGAGCGTCGCCCCGACCATGCCGCCGATCAGCGCATGCGAGGAACTCGACGGGATGCCGTACCACCAGGTCACGATGTTCCAGGTGATCGCGCCGATCAGCGCGCCGAACACCAGATAGTGATCGACGATCGACGGGTCGACGATGCCCTTGCCGACCGTCGCGGCGACCTTGAGGTGCGAGAGGAAGATCGCGACGAAATTGAAGAACGCGGCCCACACCACGGCCTGGTGCGGCCGGAGCACGCCGGTGGACACCACGGTCGCGATCGAGTTCGCGGCGTCATGGAACCCGTTCATGAAATCGAACGCGAACGCCAGCGCCACCAGCAGCGCGAGGACCGTGAACGACATCGAGACGTCCATCGTCAGACGTTCTCGACCACCACGGACTCGATCACGTTCGCCACGTCCTGGCACTTGTCGATGGCGTTCTCCAGGTACTCGTAGACGTTCTTGTGCTTGATGAGCTGGCGGACGTCCTGTTCCTCGCGGAACAGCTTGGAGATGCCGTCGCGCGAAGCCTTGTCGGCGTCGCTCTCGAGGACGTCGATTTCCTGGCACAGCGCGAGTGCGCGCGGGGCGTTGTCCATGGAGTTGAGCAGGCCGACGGCCTCCTGCACCTTGCGGCAGCACGTCGCCAGCAGGTCGGCCATGCGCTGCGACTCGGGCGGCAGGGTCTGGATGTCGAACAGCTGCATCGATTCGGCCGCGTCCTGCATCAGGTCGAGGATGTCGTCCATGCCGGAGATCAGGCGGTGGATGTCCATCCGGTCGAACGGCGTGATGAAAGTGGCGTGCAGCAGGGACACGGTCTCGTAGGTGACCTTGTCGGCGCTGCGCTCGATCTCGCCAATCTGGTGGATCAGCGCCGCGCGCTGCTCGCCATCGGCGTAATTGGTGACCAGCCGGACCACGGCGTTGCCCCCGTCGACGATCAACTGGGCGTGGCGATTGAACAGGGCGAAGAAGCGCCCCTCGCGCGGCATGAGGGCGGAAAAGAACCCCATAGGACGTCCCCAGGCAATCTCGAAATCGTTGTGGCGCGAAGTATCCGCGATGTCACACAAACGTGGTAGCTTGACGTGCCCGGATCGTCCCGCCCGGGCCCCCGACCCATGACCGACCCCGAAACCGACCGCATCCGCATTCGCGGGGCCCGGCAGAACAACCTGCGTGGCCTCGATCTCGACCTTCCGCTGGGCGAACTGGTGGTCGTCACGGGTGTGTCCGGGTCCGGAAAGTCCTCATTGGTTTTCGATACGGTCTATGCCGAGGGGCAGCGGCGTTACGTGGAGACGTTTTCGCCCTACGCGCGCCAGTTTCTCGACCGGATGGACAAGCCGCAGGTCGACCGGATCGAGGGCATCCCGCCGGCGATCGCCATCGACCAGACCAACCCGGTGCGCACGTCCCGTTCCACCGTCGGCACGATGACGGAGCTGAACGACCACCTGAAGCTGCTGTTCGCCCGGGCAGCGCGGCTGCATTGCCGAGGCTGCGGCCGGCCGGTCCGCCGCGACACGCCCGAGTCGATCCTCGCCGGTCTGGACGAGCGCCTCGCGTCGCTCGGTGACCCGCGCCTGGTCGTCACCTTCCCGGTGGCCGTGCCGAAGAATTTCTCCGAGCAGGAGGTGCTGGGCCTGCTCGAGCAGCAGGGCTACACGCGCGTCCATGCCCGCTCGGCTCAGCAGCTCGAGATGGTGCTGGATCGCTTCCGTCTCGCGGGGGCCGATCGCTCGCGCGTGCTCGAGGCGCTCGAGACCGGCCTGCGGGTCGGGCGGGGGCGGGTGGCCGTGCACGTCGCGCCCGGGTCGGACGAGGACAAGGCGGCCGTGTTCCGGTTTTCGTCCGACCTGCACTGCGCGGACTGCGACATCCACTATCGCGAGCCGACGCCCAGCTTCTTTTCGTTCAACTCGCCGCTCGGGGCCTGCGAGACCTGCCGCGGTTTCGGTCGGGTGATCGGCGTGGATTACGGCCTCGTCGTCCCGGACACCGGCAGGACCCTGCGCGGCGGGGCGATCCGGCCGTGGCAGACCGAGTCCTATCGCGAGTGCCAGGACGACCTCGTCAAGTACGCGAAGAAGCGCGGCGTGCCGCTCGACACGCCGTGGCGCGAGCTGACGGAAGAGCAGCGGCGCTGGGTGATCGACGGCGAGGGGCCATTCGAGAAGAAGGTCTGGTACGGCGCGAAGCGGTTCTTCCAGTGGCTCGAGACCAAGAGCTACAAGATGCACATCCGCGTGCTGCTGTCGAAGTACCGCAGCTACACGGCCTGCCCGCAGTGCGCGGGCGCGCGCCTGAAGGAAGAGGCCCTGCTGTGGCGCCTCGACGTGCCGGGCCACGCGCGTGGACTCAACGTGCACGACGTGATGCTGCTGCCGATCGAACGCTGCCGCGACGCGTTCACCGCGCTCGCCCTGCCGGCTCCGCTCGACGAAGCGGCAGACCTGCTGCTCGGCGAGATCCGCTCGCGCCTCGACTTCCTGGTGCGCGTCGGTCTCGGCTATCTCACGCTCGACCGGCAGTCCCGCACGCTGTCGGGCGGTGAAGTGCAGCGCATCAACCTGACGACGGCGCTCGGCACCTCGCTGGTCAACACGCTGTTCGTGCTCGACGAGCCCTCGATCGGCCTGCACCCGCGCGACATGCGGCGCGTCATCGAGGTGATGCACCGTCTGCGGGACAACGGCAATTCCCTGCTGGTCGTCGAGCACGACCCGCAGATCATGCTGACCGCGGACCGCATCCTCGACCTCGGGCCCGGCCCGGGCGAGCACGGCGGTCGCATCGTTTTTGAGGGCCCACCGGCCGAGCTCGCCGCGCGCGCGGACACGCTGACGGCGCAATACCTGTCGGGCCGGCGCGATGCCGTGACGGCGGCCGGGCGACGGGGTCCGCCGCGGCCCGGCGATCCGCAACTGGTGATCGAAGGGGCGACGGAGCACAACCTGAAGGACGTCGACGTGGCGATTCCGCTCGGGCGACTCGTGTGCGTCACCGGCGTCTCCGGTTCGGGCAAGTCGACGCTGGTGCAGGACGTCCTGCACGCCGCGCTGCGGCGCGCGAAGGGCAAACCGACGGAAATGCCGGGCGCGCACCGTGCGCTGCGTGGGGCGGAACACGTGGGCGAAGTGGTGATGGTCGACCAGACGCCGATCGGGCGCACCACGCGCTCGAACCCGGCGAGCTACGTCGGTGCGTTCGACGCCATCCGCAAGCGCTTTGCCGCGGAAGCCGTGTCGATCGAGCGCGGTTACACGGTGGGGACGTTCAGCTTCAACTCGGGCAACGGGCGCTGCCCGACCTGCAGCGGCAACGGCTTCGAGCACGTGGAGATGCAGTTCCTCTCCGACGTGTACCTGCGCTGCCCGGACTGCGACGGGCGACGCTACCGTCCCGAGATCCTCGACGTGAAGATGGCGAGCGTGTACGGCCCGGCCCGCAGCATTGCGGACGTGCTCGACATGACGGTCAGCGAGGCGGCGACGTTCTTCGCCGACGCGCCCGACGTGCTCGCGTGCCTCGAGCCGCTGATCGCCGTCGGCCTCGACTACCTGCGCCTCGGCCAGCCCGTACCGACGCTGTCGGGCGGAGAGGCGCAGCGCCTCAAGCTGGCCGGCCACCTCGCCGAATCCGGAAAAATGGGGACATTCCTCTTTTCGGAAGAATCGGCGGGTTCTTCCGAAAAGAGAAATGTCCCCAATTTATTCCTGTTCGATGAGCCGACGACGGGGCTGCACTTCGATGACGTCGCCAAGCTGCTCGGTGCGTTCAAGCGCCTGCTGGATGCCGGGCATGCGCTGGTCGTGATCGAGCACAACCTCGACGTCATCCGCGCGGCCGACTGGATCATCGACCTCGGCCCGGAGGGTGGCGACGCCGGCGGGCGTCTGGTCGTGGCGGGAACGCCCGACGAAGTCATGGCGTGCACGGCTTCGCATACCGGACAGTCGTTGCGGGACTACGAGCGCGACCGCGCGGCAGTGGTCGCCGCGGGTCGTGCCGCGCTGCCCGCGAAGGTGGCGCCGGTGCCTGCGCGCGTCGAGGACCGGGCGCGCAACTCGATCGTCGTGCACAAGGCCCGCGAGCACAACCTGCGCGACGTCGACGTCACCATTCCGCGCGACGGCCTGACGGTGGTGACCGGCGTCTCGGGATCGGGCAAGTCGACGCTCGCCTTCGACATCGTGTTCGCCGAGGGGCAGCGTCGCTACCTCGAGTCGCTGAACGCGTACGCGCGCCAGTTCGTGCAGCCGGCCGCGCGTCCCGACGTCGATGCGATCTACGGCATCCCGCCCACCGTCGCCATCGAGCAGCGCACCAGCCGCGGCGGTCGCAAGAGCACGGTCGGCACCCTCACGGAAGTGCACCACTTCCTGCGCCTGCTGTACGTCAAGCTCGGCGTGCAGCACTGCCCGGACTGCGGCGATGCGATCGAGCCACAGTCGCTCGACGCCATCGCGGCGCGGCTGCTGCACGACTGCAGGGGGCGGCGCATCGAACTGCTCGCGCCACTGGTCGTGGCCCGCAAGGGCTATTACACCGACCTCGCGAAGTGGGCCCTCGCGAAGGGCTACTCTCATATCCGCGTCGACGGCGAGAAGCTGCCGACCGCGAAATGGCCGCGGCTCGACCGGTTCAAGGAGCACACGCTCGAACTGCCGGTGGGCGAGGTCACGGTCGCGGCCCGCGAAGAGCGGGCGCTGCGCGCCGCGCTGCAGAAGGCCGTCGACTTCGGCAAGGGCGTGGCGCACGTGCTCGATCGCGGCAAGCTGCGCGTGTTCTCGACGCGGCGGGCCTGTCCGTCGTGCGGCCGCAGCTTCGCGGAACTCGATCCGCGCCTGTTCTCCTACAACTCGAAGCACGGCTGGTGCGAGGCCTGCTACGGCACCGGCGTGCGCATCCAGGGCTTCGATGCCGAGCAGACGGGCGAGGAGATCTGGTGGAACGAGTGGTTCGACGGCGAGGCGGCGGCGTGCAGCGAATGCGAGGGCCAGCGCCTCAATCCGGTCGCGCTGAACGTCACGTTCCGCCAGCGCTCGATCGCGGACCTCGCGGCGCTGCCGGTCGACGGGGCCTGGACGTTCTTCCGCGACCTCAAGCTCAAGGGCCGCGAGGCCGAGATTGCACGCGATCTCAGCGCGGAGATCCGCTCGCGGCTCGACTTCCTGCGCGAGACCGGGCTCGGCTACATCTCGCTCGACCGGGCCGCGCCGACGCTGTCGGGCGGCGAGGCGCAGCGCATCCGCCTGGCGTCGCAGCTCGGCTCCAACCTGCGCGGCGTGTGCTACGTCCTCGATGAACCGACCATCGGCCTGCATCCGCGCGACAACCGCGTGCTGCTGGACGCGCTCGAGAAGCTCGGGCGCAAGGGCAACACCCTGCTCGTGGTGGAGCACGACGAGGACACCATCCGCCGCGCCGACCACGTCATCGACCTCGGTCCGGGCGCGGGCACCCGGGGCGGCCACATCGTGGGGGCGGGCACCATCGACGACCTCATGGCGTCGCCGCAGTCGCTCACCGGCCGCTTCCTCGCTGAACCGCTGCGTCATCCGCTCGTCGCCCGTCGACCGGTATCGCCTCGCGCACCGGCGCTCGAAGTGCGCGGCGCCACGCTGCACAACCTGCGCAAGGTCGATGCCCGGGTGCCGCTCGGCCGGCTGACGGTGGTGACGGGTGTGTCCGGATCGGGCAAGTCGACGCTCGCGCGTGACGTGCTCTACGCCAACCTGCGCGCGCGGCTCGGCGAGAAGCGGGCGCGCGGCAAGTCGCCGCCCTTCGTCGGCTGCCGGGAGATCGCCGGCTGGCAGCAGGTCGCGCGCGTGCTCGAGGTCGACCAGACCCCGATCGGCAAGACGCCGCGCTCCTGCCCGGCCACCTACGTCGGCTTCTGGGACGACATCCGCAAGCTGTTCGCCGGCGTCACCGACGCGCGCGTGCGCGGCTACACGCCCAGCCGCTTTTCGTTCAACACCGCCGGCGGCCGCTGCGAGAGCTGCGAAGGCCAGGGCGTGCAGACCATCGAGATGAGTTTCCTGCCCGACGTGAAGGTGCCGTGCGATGCCTGCAACGGGCGACGCTTCAACGCCGAGACGCTGTCGATCGCCTATCGCGGCCGGACGATCGGCGACGTGCTGGCAATGAGCGTCGACGATGCGGTCGATTTCTTCGCGGCGCACCCGCGCATCCACCACGCGCTGCGACTGCTGCAGGACGTCGGCCTCGGCTACCTCACGCTCGGGCAGCAGAGCCCGACGCTGTCCGGCGGCGAGGCGCAACGCATCAAGCTCGTCACCGAACTCGCCCGGCTGCGGCCGGAGAGGCCGACCGTGCCGCGCAAGCAGGCGCCGGCCCGGCCCGCCGACACGAGGCACACGCTGTACGTCCTCGACGAGCCGACCGTCGGCCTGCACATGGCGGACGTCGAGAAGCTGATCCGCGTGCTGCATCGACTGGTCGATGCGGGCAACACCGTGGTCGTGATCGAACACAATCTCGATGTCATCGCCGAAGCGGACTGGCTGATCGATCTCGGTCCCGAGGGCGGCGCCGGTGGCGGTCGCATCGTGGCGCGTGGCGCTCCCGAGACGGTGGTGCGCGTGCGCAAGGGTTCGCACACGGCAGGCGTGCTGGCCGAGTTCCTCGCGGACCGCAGTCACGCCGAACCTGCGCGCGTTCCCTGACAAGCGTCAGCGCGTACTCTCGATCCAGATAGTCCCGAATTGAACGGATCTGGACGCGGGCGTAGGGTCGGCGTGACCAGAATTGCGGTGTGAATGTCGCTCTCGACCAGCACACCAGTTTTCGTGACCGGACGGATGCGAGAGGCACCGCGGACCGCGGTATGGACACGGGCGAGACCGGACGTTTCCTCGCGACCTTCGAGCAGGCCGCCACCGGCATCGCGCACGTCGCGCTCGACGGCCGGCTGCTGCGGGTGAATGCGCGGCTGTGCGAAATCCTCGGCTACCCGCGCGAGGAACTCGTGGGCCTGCGCTTCCAGGACATCACCCACGCGGACGACCTCGGCGACAACCTGACGCAATTGCAGGCGATGCAGGCCGGCCGCATGGACTCGTACTGCCTGGAGAAGCGCTATCTGCGCAAGGACGGCCGGACCGTCTGGGCGCACGTGACCGTCGCGCTCGCGCGCAAGCCCGACGGCACGCCCGACTGTTTCATTTCCGTGGTCGAGGACATCCAGCCCCGCAAGGACGCGGAGGACGCGCTGCGGGTGAGCGTGAACCAGCTGCACCTGTTCATCGACCACGCGCCGGCGTCGATTGCCATGCTCGATCGCGAGATGCGCTACATCGCCGTCAGCCGGCGCTGGCGAGCGGATTTCGGCCTGGGCGACCAGTCGTTGATCGGCCGGTCGCACTACGACATCTTCCCGGAGATCCCCGAGCGCTGGAAGGTGCTGCACCGGCGCAGTCTGGCGGGGGAAGTCCTGCGTGCCGACGAAGACCGTTTCGTCCGCGAGGATGGCAGCGTGCAGTGGCTGCAGTGGGAACTGCGCCCCTGGCACGACGCCGACGGCGCGGTCGCCGGACTCATGATCTTCTCCGAGGACATCACGGAGGAGACCGAGGCCCGCCTCGCGCTGCAGGCGAGCGAGGCGCGCCTGAAGACGGCGCGGGACCGCCTGTCGCTGGCGCAGTCGGTCACGCATTCCGGCTTCTGGGACTGGGACATGCGCGACGGGTCGGTGTACGGGACGCCGGAACTCATCCGCCTGTTCGGCGTCGAGCCGGGCACCCGCGAGCTGCATTTCGACGCCTGGCGCGCGGCCATCCACCCGGACGACCTCACGCAGGTCGAGGACGCGCTGGACGGCGCGGTGCGCAATCGCACGCCGTACTTCACCGAGTACCGCATCCGCTGGCCCGATGACTCGATCCGCTGGATTCGCGCCTATGGCAGCGCGCTCTACGACGACAAGGGCGCGCCGGCGCGCATGCTCGGCGTCTGCCTCGACGTGACCGACCTGAAGACGTGGGCGGCCGCGGCAGCGAGCTCGGACGCCGCGAACCGTGCCAAGAGCGAATTCCTCGCGACCATGAGCCACGAGCTGCGCACGCCGCTCAATTCGATCATCGGCTTCAGTTCGCTGATGCTCGAGGAACTGGCGGGACCGTGCACGCCCGAACAGGCGCGCCAGCTGGCGATGATCCACAAGTCGGGCCAGCAACTGCTCGATCTCGTCACCGAGATCCTCGACATCGCGAAAATCGAGGCCGGCACGCTGTCGATCCAGATCGAGCCGGTATCGCTCAAGGCCCTGCTGACGGAACAGTGCCAGCTGCTGCGCCCGCTGACCGACGAGCGCGGACTCGAGCTGAGCGGGCCCGACTGCGATCCGGGCATCGTCGTGGCCGCCGACCCGAAGCGCCTGCGCCAGATCGTGCGCAACCTGGTGTCCAACGCCGCGAAGTTCACGGACGCGGGCCGCGTCCGCGTCGCGGTGACCGCCGATGGCGCCTGTGCCCGCATCAGCGTGGAGGACTCGGGCATCGGCATCGCGGCCGACGAGATCGACCGCCTGTTCGTGCCGTTCTGGCGCAGCCAGTCGCCGAAGAGCTTCGCGCGCGGTGGCACGGGGCTCGGCCTGCCGATCTCCCGCCGGCTGGTGGAGGCGATGGGCGGGGCGTTCGAGGTGCGGAGCGAGGTGGGGCGCGGCAGCTGTTTCACGTTCAGCGTGCCGCTGATCTCCGCCGCCGCCGGGCCCGGCGTGGCCGCGGCCTAGCTTTCCCCGCCGGGCGGGCCATAGAAGAACACCCACACGCCGAATTCGGGCGAGAGCCGCTCGAATCGGTGCGGCTGGCCCGCGGCGACGAACAGGAACGTGCCCGGCGCGACGTTGCGTCGCGTCGCGCCATCCCAGAACACGGCCGTGCCGCGCGCGACCACGTAGACCTCGTCGCGGTCATGCGGCTGCTGACGGTCCTCGCCTGCCGGCGAATACCACTCCACCTCGAGCGTGCCGTGCTGGAACACGGGGACCGCGAGGTTGCCGGGCGGCGGGGCCCCGAGCTTGTGGATTTCCGCGAGGTCCATCTGCGCGGTCGGACTGCCGGGCTTCGACACGACTCATCCCTCCTCGAATGCGCGCCGGACCTCTTCGGCGATGGCCTCGATGCCGGCAGTGACGTGATCGCGCGACTGCGCATAACTGATGCGCAGGCACTCGTCGGCGTGTCCCCAGGGCTCTTCGAGCCCGGGGAAGAAATGGTGTCCCGAGAGCACGAAGACGCCGCGCCGCTTCAGGCGCTGGTACAGGCGGTGACTCGAGATCGGCAGGCCCGGGAACCACAACCACAGGAAGAACGCGCCCTCGGGCTGGTGGATGCGCAGCGGCGTGGTGCCGAAAGCGCGGCGCAGGTCGTCCACCGCGGCAGCGCAGCGCGCCTGGTAGAACGGCCGGATCTGCGACGCGCACAGGTCGCTCAGCTGGCCGCTGCGCAGCAGCGGCTCGACCAGCACCGGGCCGGTCGAGGCGGGCGCGAGTGCGGCGGTCGCATTGAACGCGGTGACCGCGGCGATCACGTCCTCGTGTGCGACGACGATGCCGGTGCGCGTCGCCGGCAGGCCGAGCTTCGACAGGCTCATGCACAGGATCGTGTTCTCGTTCCACAGCAGCTCGTGGTGCGCGTACTGGATGCCGGGGAACGGCACGCCGTAGGCGGCATCGACGATCAGCGGCACGTCGCGTTCCCGGGCCAGGGCATCGAGCTTCTGCAGTTCGTCGAGCGTGAGGACGTTGCCCGTCGGGTTGGTCGGGCGCGACACGCAGATGGCGGCGACGCGCTCGATGCCGGCGAGGGCCTCGAAGTCGGGGCGGTACTTGAAGAAGCCGTCGCCCGACTCCTCGATGCGGGCCCGGCGCGAGACGAGCTGTCCCGGCGACAGGCCGAGATCGGCGTAGCCGATGTACTCGGGCGCGAGCGGCAGCAGGATGCGCGAGGTCGTGCCGTCGTCACCTTCGCCGGCGAGCAGGTTGAAGAGCGCGAAGAAGGCCGTCTGGCTGCCGGCCGTCAGCGCGACGTTGTGCGAGGTGACCTGCCAGCCGTACTCGCGCTCGAGCAGCTCGGCCACTGCGGCGCGAAACCCGACGTCGCCCGACGGCCCCGAGTACGACGCCGCGAAGCGACCATAGTCCGCATCGCTGGCCGCGATCTCGGCCAGCCGTCGGCGATAGGCCGCCTCGACGACGGGAATGCGGGCCGGATTGCCGCCGCCCAGCATGTGCACCGGCTGCGTGCCGGCCATGGCCACGGCTTCGCCGAGGTCGCTCATCAGTTCCAGCGCGCCGGTCGGCCGCGCCAGGCGTTTCCCGAACCGGGACGTCATCGGTCTCATGTAGACTCGCGCACTTTCCAGATCCGCAGGTTGCAACGGTAACGCGATGGGCGCCCTCCGGGCCATCATTTTCGATCTCGACAACACCCTCTGGGACGTCGGGCCGGTGATCCTGCGCGCCGAGCATGCGATGTTCGACTTCCTCGCGGCCCGCTACCCGCGCGTCACCGAGCGGCACGACCTCGACTCGATGCGCGACGTGCGCGTGCGCGTGGCGCGCGAGCATCCGGAACACCGGCACGACTTCACTTGGCTGCGCCTGCGCGCGCTCGAGTGGCACGCGGAGGAGGCCGGCTACGACCGGTCGATGGCGCAGGAGACTTTCGAGGTCTTCTTCCACGCGCGCAATGCCGTCGTGCTGTACGACGACACGCGTCCGGCGCTCGAGCGCCTGAGCGCGGACTACCGCCTGTTCGCGATCAGCAACGGCAACGCCGACCTGTCACGCATCGGGCTCGCGCACTATTTCGAGCGCGCGCTGGCGGCGCGCGATGCGGGGATGCTGAAGCCGGACCCGCGCATCTTCCATCTGCTGCTCGAGCAGGCCGGGCTGGCGCGCGAGGACGTGGTGCACGTCGGGGACGACCCCACGGCGGACGTCGAGGGCGCGCGTGCGGCGGGGCTCGCGCCGGTCTGGCTGAATCGCGACGGCGGCCCCTGGCCGCTCGAGTCCCCGGCGCCGGACTTCGCCATTGCCACGCTCGCGCACCTGCCCGGGCTGCTGCGCTCAGCGACCTGAAGCGAGTCCCGTCCGACGCAGGATGTGCTCGAGCACCGCGTCGGTGTCGTCGAGCGGCAGGCGCGGCACCGCGCCCGTCTCGATCGACAGCGTCGCGGCATCGACGGCCTGCGCGACGATCGTCGGGTCCTGCGGCGCGAGCGGCGACTGGCCGCAATCCACGCGATAGACCTCCAGCTTTTCGTGCGTCCCGGCCTTGAAACCCTCGACCAGCACGAGGTCGCAGGGCGCGAGGTGCGCGAGCAGTTCGTCGAGCGCCGGCTCGGGCGCGCCGCGGTGCTCGTGGACCAGCGCCCAGCGCTGCGCCGACGCGACCAGCACTTCCTGCGCGCCGGCGACGCGGTGCGTGTGCGAGTCCTTGCCGGGCTGGTCGATGTCGAAGTCGTGGTGCGCGTGCTTCACCGTCGACACGCGCAGGCCGCGTGCGGTGGCCGCGCGCAGCAGCCGGGCGACGAGATGGGTCTTGCCGCTGTTCTTGCGGCCGACGATGCCGTAGATGCGCATGAAGTGTGATCCGACCTCTTGATTCCACCCGCGGGCTGTCGATATTTTCGGCAGCAGGTTTCGACGCATTGCAGGGGCCGCGCTTGTCAGCACTCGCGGCCCGCGGCTGCCAAGTGTAGACGACCCGGGTGGAGGGCAATGAACGAAGCAACGGTCGGCGCGGGCCTCGACGTCCGCAACCTGCGAGAATTCTTCCGCGACTCGCTGCACGAGGCGCTGGTCAAGCAGCACTCGTCCGTCGACGATCACACCGAAGCGTACGTCGTGAACCTGCTCACGATGTTCTCGCGTTCCGAGGCCCTGTTCGAGCCGACGCCCGCCGGCCCGCGGCTGCGTCCGCTGGCGCTGATGCTCGCGGACGCGAGCGAGGCGCCGACGCGCGAGCACCGGGCCCGCGTGCTGCAGCGGCTCGGCGACGTCTCGCTGTTCGTCGCCGGGTTCTTCTCGCAGGGCTTCGCCCGCCGGCTGGTCGACGTCGATTACCACATCGCGATGGGCGGGCGCGCGTACGGCATGCTTGCGGGGGCGTGTCGCGACGGGGCGCGGGGCCGGGCGCTGTCCGGCGTGTTCGCCGAGCTCGCGACGAAGTTCCAGCGGCTGGTCGACGCGCTCAACGAGGTCAGCGAGATGGCGCACATGCACGACCAGCGCGACGTGCTGCGCCAGTACGAGATCTGGCTCAAGACGGGCAGCCCGCGCGCCGCCGGCATTCTGCGCGGCCTCGGGGTCGAACCCGTGCCGGCACCCGTCGGGCGCCCGCCGAACTGAGCGGATCCCGACATGCTGGTGCGACGCCTGCAGGATCTCATCGCCCGGCTGTACGACGCGCCCGTCGAGCACGACGTCGCGGACTTCCTCATCACCGACGGCACGCAGGCCGCCGCGTTGCAGGGGCGGGACGACGCGCCGCCGACCGACGAACAGCTGCTGATCGCCGAGAGCGACGACGGGCTCGAACTCGGCCTGTACGTCGACGCTGCCGTGCTGCAGCGGCTGCGCGAGCGCTGCCCGCTCGAGGCACTCGACGAGGCGAACCTTGCCGACTACTGCACCGCGCTCGAAGGGGTCAGTCACTTCCACTACTGCGCCTGGAGCGCCGAGCGACGGCGCGAGGTGTCGCTGCTCGAACTGGAGCTGCAGGCGGAGGTGGACAAGTACGCGAGCGCGCTGCGCCTGATGCTCGAGCAGCGCGAGGGCCGCTTTCCCGCCGATCTGTTCCACCGGCTGTTCGAGCGCGCGAGCTTCCTGCCGCAGCTCGAGGCGGCCGAGCGGCGGCGCTACGAGGAGGCGCACCGGTTCGCGGCGCGCTTCTGCCGGCGGCTGGAGGAGCGTTTCCTGCGCTCACGCCGCGCGCGGCCGGAGGCGATGCTCGGGCAGCTGCGCTCGTTCTACCGCCTCGGGCGCCACGCCAAGCTGCGTCACGCCGCCGAGTGGTCGTGAACTCGCCGGGGGATCAGGTGTCGCCGGAGGACTCGTCCGGCGTGCCGTCGGGCTTCTGCATGCGATTGCGCAGCTCGATCCACTTCGAGAGCTCGCGCAGGTCGCGCTTCTTCTTGAATTCCTTGTTGCCGAGCTCGCCGCTGTCGTACGGGTCGTAGCCCTTCTTGAGGCCCTTGCCATTGCTCTTGACGGCACCGCCCGCGTCGTCCTCGACGATGCGCAGGGCCGGGTCGACCAGCGCCTTGATGCGCTGCGAGGCGCCAAACGTGTCGTCGGCCGTCAACTCATCGTCGTCGGCCCATTCCCAGGTCATGTTGCCGCGATCGTCGCGACCCACGCGACCCGCGCCCGACCGGCTTGCCCAGTCCGGGATCGGCGCCCGATCCGGCTGCTTCTTCTCGCCCGCCATCCGTCGTAACCCGCTGCGCAGACAGACGCCTGCACCCCGCATCCTAGCCAACTGCCGTCGCACCGGAGTGCGACGTGGATCACGGTTTTTCGGTGAGTGCCGCGTGGGCCCAGAGCAGGCCGATGACCGTCTTGCCGTCCCGGATCCGCCCGGACGCCGCCATGGCGACGGCCTCGGCGAGGGGCACCCAACGGGTCTCGAAGACCTCGTGCTCCTCCGGCCGGGCCTCGACCGGGTGGAGGTCGCGGGCGAGGTAGACGTGGATGACCTCGGTCAGGACGCCCGGGGAGCTGAGGAATTCCCCCAGCTTCTGCCAGCGGCCGGCCTGCACGCCGGCTTCCTCGGCCAGTTCGCGGGTCGCGCATTGCCCGGGCGGCTCGCCACCGTCGAGCTTGCCGGCGGGCAGTTCGGTCACCCAGCCCCCGGCCGCGTGGCGGAACTGGCGCAACAGGCAGACGCGCTGGTCGGCGTCCAGGGCGACCACCGCCGCGCCGCCCGGGTGGTGGGCGATCTCGAGCTGGGCCTTCGAGCCGTTCGGCAGGACCACGTCCTCGAGCGTGAGGCGGAGGACCCGTCCTTCGTAAATCGTCTGGATGTCGTCGGTCATGCCGGTTCCCTGGTCGGTCCGCGCCGGAATTCTAGGCGCAAGCGGCCCGTCCCGGCAGCGCAGATTGCCACGGCTGCTGCGACGCACCAAATCCCGCACGGGCTGTGATAGCGTGATCGGCCACACCGACCGGCTGCCAGGAGCCCCCGCATGAACGTGCCCGTTTCCGCGACGCTGGCCCGCCTGCGCCAGACCTTCGACAGCGGCAAGACCCGGCCGATCGAGTGGCGACTGCAGCAGTTGTCCGAGATCGACCGCATGCTGCGCGACCACGAGTCGGACTTCGCCGAGGCACTCAAGGCCGACCTCGGCAAGTGCCGCTTCGAGGCCGACCTGACCGAGACGAGCTTCGTGCAGGCCGAGGCCCGCTACGCACGCAAGCACCTCGAGGACTGGATGCGGCCGCAGCGCGTGCGTACGCCGCTGATGGCGCAGCCCGGCAAGAGCACCATCCAGCCCGAGCCCAAGGGCGTGGTGCTGATCATCGCGCCCTGGAACTACCCGATGTCGATGGTCATGGCGCCGCTGGTGGGCGCCGTGGCGGCCGGCAACTGCGCGATCATGAAGCCGTCGGAGATCACGTCCCATACGTCCGCGGCCCTCGCGCGCATCCTGCCGCGCTACCTCGACAGCGAGGCCTTCGCGGTCGTGGAGGGCGGCATCCCCGAGACCACCGAGCTGCTCGAGCAGCCGTTCGACCACATCCTCTACACCGGCAACGAGCGGGTGGCGCGCGTCGTGATGGCGGCGGCGGCGAAGCACCTGACGCCGGTCACGCTCGAGCTCGGCGGCAAGAGCCCCTGCCTGATCGACAAGAGCGCGGACATCGAGGTGGCGGCGTCGCGCATCGCGTGGGGCAAGTTCATCAACGCGGGCCAGACCTGCGTCGCCCCGGACCACGTGCTGGTGCACCGCGAGGTCGCGACGAAGTTCATCGAGACGCTGTCGGCGAAGATCCGCGAGTTCTACGGCGACGATCCGGAGCAGAGCCCGGACTACTGCCGCATCGCCAGCGAGCGGCACACCGAGCGCTTCGTGAAGCTGCTCGAGGGGCAGAAGATCCACACCGGCGGGCGCGTCGACGTCGCGAAGCGCTACGTCGAGCCGACCATCGTGCTCGACCCGGCGCCCGATTCCGCGCTGATGCAGGAGGAGATCTTCGGGCCCGTGCTGCCCGTGATCACCGTCGACGAGATGCACCACGCGATCAAGTTCGTCGCGGACCGGCCGAAGCCGCTGGCCCTGTACCTGTTCTCGAAGAGCGCGACGCTCGAGGACGTCGTGCTGTCGAAGCTCAGCGCCGGCAGCGTGTGCATCAACGACGCCGTGCTGTTCATGGTCTCGCCCGAGCTGCCGTTCGGCGGCGTCGGCAACAGCGGCATGGGCCGCTACACCGGCTGGTACGGCTTCGAGACCTTCAGCCACATGAAGCCGGTGATGAAGCGCAGCTTCCGCTTCGACGCGCCGATGCGCTATCCGCCGTACACCGACAGGAAGGCCCGGCTGCTGAAAATGGTGCGGTGACCGCGTGCAGACGGTCCTCACCATCCACACTGCCGGCGCCGGACTGCACGAATTCACGGACGAGGTGCTGCGCTTCGTGCGCGAGTCGGGGGTCGAGCAGGGATTGCTGACGCTGTTCGTGCAGCACACCTCGTGCTCGCTGCTGGTGCAGGAGAACGCCGATCCGGACGTGCGCCGCGACCTCGAGGAATTCTTCCGCCGGCTGGTGCCGCCGGGCGACGATCCCTCGATGCGGTGGCTGACCCACGACAACGAGGGTCCGGACGACATGCCCGGCCACATCAAGGCCGCGCTGACCGCCGTGTCGCTGTCGATCCCGGTGATGAACGGCCGCCCCGCCCTCGGCACCTGGCAGGGCATCTACCTCTTCGAGCACCGCAACAACCGCCACGCGCGCCAGGTCGTGGCGCACGTGGCCGGCTGAGCGGGGCCTAGAACAGCTCGCCGCGCTCGCCGAGCATCGCCTCGCGCACGAGCGGCAGGGGCAGCGGGCCAAGCGCGATGAAGCGGTCGTGGAAATCCTGCAGCCGGTACGCCGGGCCCATCTTCTTCTGGTAGTCCGCGCGCAGCTTCAGGATCGCCAGCTTGCCCATCGTGTAGTAGCCGTACAGCGCGTCCGACGTGCCGCGCTTCGATTCCGAGACCGCGAGCGACCTGGGCTGGTAGCCCTCCTTCTGGAAGAACTCCAGCGCCTGCTCGTAGGTCATGCCCTGCGTGTGCATCTTGATGCCCACGATGAAGCGCGCATTGCGCAGCAGCGCGTCCTGCAGCTGCGCGAGCCGGTAGGCCGGCTTGTCGGCGTGGTACCCCTCGTCGATCACCATCTGTTCGCAGTAGTGCGCCCAGCCCTCGACGTTCGAACTGGCGCCGAGCACCTTGCGCACGTCGGTCGGGAACTGGCTCGCGTACAGGAACTGCAGGTAGTGGCCCGGCCACACCTCGTGCACCGATACGTTGGTGATCAGCGGGTAGAACCACTGCCGCATGAAGTCTTCGGTCTGCTCGGCGTTCCACGACGGGTCCGGCAGCGTCATGTTGTAGAAGCCGCGCAGCTTCGCCTTCTCGAACGGTCCCGGCGTGTCCATGGACGCGGAGGTCGTCGCGCGCATGAAGGGCGGCGTCTCCTTCACCTGCGCGGGCGGCGAGCCCGGCGGGATCGTGACGATGTGGTGCTCGGTCATGAAGCGGCCGATCGAGTCCAGCTCGGCCTGCGTCTCTGCCAGCAGATTCTCCGGCCTGGGGTGGTCCTTCTGCAGGGAGTCGAGCACCTCGAGCGGGGTCTTCGTCGGATCGATCTTGCGCGCGGTCTCGGCGAACAGCGCCTGGTTCGCCTTGAGGTTGGCCTCGGCCTTCGCGAGCAGCACGTCGAGCGGCGTGTCGATCATCTCGTTCGCCATGAGCATGCGGCGGTAGACGTCCGCGCCCCAGGCGTAGCTGCCGTTCGAGCGCGGCAGCAGGTCCTTCTGCAGCCAGGCCTTGTAGTCGCCGAGCGCGGCGATCACCGCGTCGTTGGCCTGCTTGAACTGCGCGAGCAGCGCGGGGTCCTTCACGTCCGCGAACGCCTCGACCACGGTGGTCCGGAAGAAGCCCTGGTTGCCGTCGAGCTGGTCGATCGCGATCTCGGTGTAGATGCGCGGCGGGTTGTCGAGGTTGCGCCGTGCTTCCTGCAGCGCGGCGGGCATCGCCTTCTCGCGCGCGACGAGGCTCTTCAGGCGTTCGGCCGCCGGGGCGTAGTCGCGGCTGATGATGACGAAGGCGGCGCCGGTGATGCCGCTCGAGTAGTTGTCCGGGTTCTTCGCCCAGCCGCGGATCTCGTCGTTGCGGATGCGGCGCGAGTCGAGCGATTGCAGCAGCACCTCGCGATCGAGCCGGCTGGTCTGGGTCAGGCCCTGCGGGTCGATGGCCTCGAGCGCCTTCTTGAACCGCGCGATCGCCCGGTCCTCGTCGTCCACGGCGGCACGCGAATAGTCCTCGAGGCGGCCGTCGTACTCGTGCAGGCCAAGCGCCGTGGCGTACGTGGGGTTGCGCGCGTAGAGGTCCCGGAGGATCTCGGCGGCGACCTTCTGGTAGGCGGCCTCCGCGCCCGCGGGGGCGGCCGTCGAGAGGCTGGACGCGCCGAGGGCGAGCGCGGCGAAGACGGTGACGAGCAGGCGTCGCATGCGGGGGGCTCCGGCGTCAGGATGGCGAGGCGGCAAGCGTACGCGGGCGCGGCAGGGGAGGCCAGCCGGCGGGCCGGCGGTTGCGATGAAACGACGGACCGCTGCGACCAGCGGTCTCCACTCGCGGTGACGTTGGGTGTAGGCGTCCGCCTCACGGCGCCTGCAGGGACTCCTTCAGCATGAGCAGGTTCTGCGGCGAGACGCGGATCACGCCGCGGCGCGGGCTGTCGATGTCCGAAATCATGAAAAAGGCGACGGCGATGATGAACGGCAATACGTGCAGGATGCGCGAACTGCCCTCGCTGCGCCGCATGCCGATGCCGATGAGCAGGGTCGAACTGGCTGCGGCGAAGAGCATCAGGCCCCACGCCGCAGGCGGGATGCGATTGGACCACGCCGCGGTCGTGTAGCCCTGGGTGTTGATCACGTCGTTCATGCCGGACACCAGCAGGCCCGACAGCGCGTTGGGGTTGGCGAGGCCGGCATCGCGCACGATCGACCACATCTCGTTCTGCAGGTGCGTGGTCTCGGCGACGATGGCCCCTAGCCGGTCGTTGTCCCGCGTCGTGTAATAGAGGATGCGCTGGTCGACGTAGGCGATGAGACGCTGGCGCAAGGCTGCCTGGGTCGCCGCCGGCAGCAGGTCGGCGCGCAGGTACTCCGTGCCGATGGCGTTGGCTTCCTCTTCCTCGTAGTTCTTGCGCTGGTCGTAGCGGCCGAGGGCCATCGAGAACGTGAACCCGATCAGCAGGCCCAGCAGCGTGAGCGACATGCCCTGCACGACGTTGTAGTCCTCGCGCAGCGTGGCAACCTGCTCGCGGAAGCGCCGAAAGCGCGTGGCGCCGATCCACGCGGTCAGCGAGAGGATCGCGAGCGTCAGCGCCAGCACCAGCAGCGGGTACTTGTTGACCATCCGGTGTCTCCCTCGATCGTTTGCGCTAGTCTAGCCCGACGCGACAACCGGGGGTCGACATGAAGGGACGGGTGCCGGCCACCATCGACGACTACATCGCGGGGCAGCCGGCGCGCGCCCAGAAGATCCTGCGGCGGATCCGCCAGGTGATCCGCGACACCGCGCCCGAGGCCGAGGAACTCATCAGCTACCGCATGCCGGCCTTCCGGCAGGGCGGCATCCTCGTGTATTTCGCGGCCTTCGCCGCGCACATCGGCCTGTACCCGCCGGTGCGCGGCGACCTCAAGCTCGAGCAGGCGGTCGCGCCGTACGCCGGCGAGAAGGGCAACCTGCGTTTCCCGCTCGATCAGCCGATTCCCTACGACCTGATCCGGCGCATCGTGAAGTTTCGCGTGCGGCAGCTGAACGACGACCCGGGCCCTCGCCGCACGCGCACGCCTCGTCGCGTGTCGCGGTGATGCGCCGGACGCTCGCGCTGCCGATCGAGACGGGTCGCCTGCGCGTGCGGCGCCTGTCCGCCACCGACCTCGAGCGATTCCTGGCCTATCGCAGCGATCCCGTCGTCGGTCGCTACCAGGGCTGGTCGCCGATGAACCGGGATGCATCGCTGGCGTTCCTGCGCCAGATGGCCGATGCGGAGGGACTGGCGGGCGGCCAGTGGCTGCAGCTCGCCATCGCGGATGCGAACACCGATGCCTTGCTGGGAGATCTCGGCCTGCACCCCGACGAGCGCTTCGAGTCGCTCGAGATCGGGTTCACGCTGGCGGCGGGCCAGCAGGGGCGCGGGTTTGCCACGGACGCGGTCGGCGCCGCGGCGCAGGCGCTGTTCCGCGAGACGCCGGTCCGCTCGATCCGCGCCGTGACCGACGCGCGCAACCTGCCCTCGGTGGCCCTGCTGGAGCGGCTGGGATTCGCACGCGCTGCCACGCAGGACGCGGCGTTTCGCGGCGAGCCCTGCGTGGAGTACGTTTACGTCCTGGAACGTCCGGACCAAGGCACGGGGTGAAGGATCATGCGTGCGCCGTTCACGATTGAAGCAGGCCAGGCCGACGGGTCGTGGATGCACTTCGCCGCGTACGAGCTGCGGCGTCCCTGACGCATGACGACGACCGGCCCACGCATCGAGCACGTGGCACTGTGGGTGCGCGATCTCGAGCGTGCCTGCCGGTTCTATGCGGAGCACTTCGGTGCCGAGCCCGGGACGCTCTATGAAAACCCCGCCAAGGGATTCCGCTCGCGCTTCCTGGCGTTCGCGGGTGGCGCGCGACTCGAGCTGATGTCGACGACGACCCTCGCGCCCGTCGAATTGCCCGCGGGCGCGCAGCGCCTGGGGCTGACGCATCTCGCGATCGCGCTCGGCAGCGAGGCCGCGGTCGATGCGCTCACCGACCGACTGCGCGACGCGGGTGTGCCGGTGCTCGACGGCCCGCGTCGCACCGGCGACGGCTATTACGAGAGCGTGGTGCTGGATCCCGAGGGCAATCGCCTCGAACTGACGGCGTGATCCCGCGGGGCGATGCCCGCCCACCGCACACAGGGGGACTCATGACGAAGCTCGCCTACGTGATCAAGTTCGTCGGCCACATGGATCGGGCCGTCGCATTTCACCGCGATCGACTCGGCCTCGCGCTACGCTTCGCGTCACCCGAGTGGAGCGAGTTCGACACGGGCACCACCACGCTCGCCCTGCATCTCGCCTCGGACGAACATCCGGCCGGCACCGTGCAGTTGGGCTATCGGGTAGCCGATGTCGGGGCGCTCTACGCGGATCTTACGGCCGCGGGCGTGGCCAGCGTGCAGCCGCCGACGCCGCTGCATGGGCAGCGCATCGCGAAGCTGCGGGATGCCGACGGCAGCGAGTTCAGCGTCAGCGGCTAGCCGCGTGATATTCCTCGTTCGGCATCATGTCGACCGCGGTGGCCATGCGATTCGTCATGTTGAAGAACGCCGCGACGGCCGCGATGTCCCAGATCGCCCGATCCGCGTGGCCCGCCTTGCGCAGCGCCTCGCGGTCCGCTTCGCCGACCTGGTCGGGCGTGACGGTCATCTTGTACGCGAAATCCAGCATCGCCCGCTGCTTCTTCGTCAGTTTCGCCGCGCGGTAGTTCATCGCCAGCAACTCGCCGAGCGCGGGGTCGCCCGACATCTGGCGCACCGCCTGTCCGTGCGCCACGAGGCAGTAGTAGCAGTGGTTCTGTGCCGAGACCACCACAGCGATCATCTCGCGCTCGAGCTTGCTGAGCGCGGAGTCGTCGAGCATCAGGTTGTTGTACAGGCCGATGAACGCGCGCAGCTTGGACTCGTCGAACGAGTAGGCCGCGAGCACGTTCGGCAGGAAGCCGATCTTCTCGTCGCAGATCCCGAAGTACTTCTGCAGGTCCGGGGCGAGCGCCGACCGTGGCGGCAACGGCAGCTTGAGCGCCGTGAGGTGGTCGGGTTGCGAGGGATATTGCCGCTTCTTCGCCATGGCCGCTCTCCGTGCCGTCAGTTGTTGTCCACCCGGTCGACCGAGGCCTGGCCGGAGATGCGCTGGCGGATGTGCGCCCACGACATGCCGATGCCGAGCACCAGGCCGAGCATGGTGAGCACGATCCACGCGACCGCCGTCTGGTCGGACAGCGAGAGCCAGCCCTTCGAGACGATCCACCAGACGATCGAAGCGAAGAACGCCAGCAGCAGCAGCACGCCGACCGCGCCGAGCGAGGTGAGCGTGGAGCGCACGAAGAACAGCCAGGCACCAAGCAGCAGCACGCCGGCAATGGCGCTGACGGGCTGGAGGTGGGGCAGGCTGTCGCGTACCCAGTGGAAATACGAGTGGCCCGACGGATTGAAGGTCAGGAATACCAGCGCCAGGGAGAAGGCGATGCGCCAGAGGATGCCGACGGCGTTGAACTGCTGCTGAGCCATGGAAGGTCCGGGCGGGCCAGGAAGGGCGCCATCTTACAGGCAGCCTACGGCGCGGCCCGTCACTGGATATGCATACAGGCCGCGCCGTATAGTGCCGGCATGACCGCCGCAGTCTTCGCCAAGCTCAACGAGGCCCAGCGCCTCGCCGCCACCTACGGCGAGGCCAGGGATGGGTCGGTTCGCTCCGGCCCGCTGCTGGTCATCGCCGGCGCAGGCACGGGCAAGACCAGCACGCTCGCGCACCGGGTCGCGCACCTGCTGCTCGCGGGCGTGCCCGCCGAGCGGATGCTGCTGCTCACCTTCACGCGGCGCGCGGCGATCGAGATGACACGCCGGGCGCAGCGCGTGATGGCGGAGGCGCTGGCCGCGCAGCACGACGGCGCGCGGGTGCCGGAGACGCTGCGGCTGCCGTGGTCGGGCACGTTCCACGCGATCGGCAACCGGCTGGTCCGCGCGTACGCGCAACGCCTCGGCATCGATCCCGCCTTCAGCGTGCTCGATCGCGGCGACGCGGCGGACCTCATGGACGTCGTGCGTCACCGGCTCGGCCTGTCGAAGACCGAGCGGCGCTTTCCGCGCAAGGACACCTGCCTCGCCATCTACTCGCACCGCGTCAACACGCAGCAGCCGTTGCGCCACACGCTCGAGACCGTCTACCCGTGGTGCCTCGCGTGGGAGGAAGAACTCACGACGCTGTGCCGGGCCTACGTCGAGGCCAAGCTCGAACAGCAGGTGCTCGACTACGATGACCTGCTGCTCTACTGGCAGGTGATGGTGCAGGACGCGGAGGTGGCCGCGGAGATCGGCCGGCGGTTCGACCACGTGCTGGTGGACGAATACCAGGACACCAACGTGCTGCAGGCGGAGATCCTGCGACGCCTGAAGCCGGACGGGCGCGGCCTGACCGTGGTCGGCGACGACGCGCAGGCGATCTACTCGTTCCGCGCGGCCACCGTCGAGAACATCCTCGAGTTCCCGGAGCAGTTCTCGCCGCCGGCGCACGTCGTGACGCTGGAGGAGAACTATCGCTCGACGCAGGCCGTGCTCGATGCGGCCAACGCGCTGATGGCGGAAGGCGGCCGCCAGTACCGCAAGTTCCTGCGCAGCACGCGCGGCGCGGGCACGAAGCCGCAGCTCGTCACCGTGCAGGACGACCAGGCGCAGGCGACCTTCGTCGTCGACCGCATCCTCGAGGCGCGCGAGCGCGGCGTGCCGCTGCGGCGCCAGGCGGTGCTGTTCCGAGCGTCCGACCACAGCGACGTGCTGGAGCTCGAACTGCTGAGGCGCAACGTGCCCTTCGTGAAGTACGGCGGCCTGAAGTTCCTCGAGGCCGCGCACGTCAAGGACCTGCTCGCGCTGCTGCGCTGGGCCGACAACCCGCGCAATCGCATCGCCGCCTTCCGCGTCCTGCAGTTGCTGCCGGGCATGGGACCCGCGAATGCCGGCAAGGCCTGCGCCGCGTTCGAGGCCTCGGGTTTCCGCTGGAGCGAACTCGGCGCGTGGAGCGCGCCGCCCGCCACGCGCGATCTCTGGACGCCGCTGGTCGCGCTGCTCGCGGACATCGGCGGCGAGGGCTCGCCGTGGGAAGGACAGGTGTCGCGCGTGCGCCGCTGGTACGAGCCGCAGCTCGAGCGCCTGTACGAGGCGCCGCAGGTGCGCAAGGCCGACCTCGAGCAACTCGAGCGTCTCTCTGGCCAGTACGCGACGCGCGAGTCGTTCGTCACCGAGCTCACGCTCGACCCGCCGCAAGCGAGTGGCGACCTGTCCGGCGACCCGCTGCTCGACGAGGACTACCTCGTGCTCTCGACGGTGCATTCCGCGAAAGGCCAGGAATGGGACACGGTGCACCTGCTCAATGTCACGGATGGCAGCTTCCCGTCGGAGTTCGCCACCGGCCGCCCCGAGATGATCGAGGAGGAACGACGCCTGCTGTACGTGGCGATGACGCGGGCGAAGGACGAGTTGCGGCTGATGCAGCCGGTGCGCTTCTACGTCACCCAGCAGTCGCCGACGGGCGACCGGTACGTGCACGGCGCCCGCAGCCGGTTCCTGACGCCAGCCGTACTCGAGCGCCTCGGGCAGGCGAGCTGGCCGGCCGGGGCGGAACCGCGCCCGGGCGAGCCGGTCGAAACGGGCAGCCGCATCGACGTGGCGAGTCGGCTGCGCAATCTCTGGTAGAGGAGGATCCCCGATGACACCCATCCCGGCTCTCGCGCGTCGCGCGTTCGTCGCACTGCTCGCCCTCGGCGTCGTGGCCCCGGCCTGGTCGGCCGAATCGTCCGCGAAATCCGACGACACGTTCACCCGCAGCGAGGTGCTGCGCGAGGCCGAGAAGATGTTCGGCAAGGGCGCCAAGGGCATGGCCGAGGCGATCGGCAAGGCGTTCAAGGACTACGGCGAGCCCAACGCGATCATCAAGGGAGAGGAAGCGGGCGGCGCCATCGGCGTCGGCGTGCGCTACGGCAAGGGCCAGCTGGTGACCAAGGGGGGCGCGTCGCGCCTCGTCTACTGGCAGGGTCCGTCGATCGGGTTCGACGTGGGCGGCAACGCCGCCAAGTGCTTCACGCTCGTGTACCACCTGCCCGACCCGTCGAAGCTGTTCCAGCGCTTTCCCGGCGTGGAGGGCAGCCTCTATTTCGTCGGCGGATTCAGCGTGAACTACAACCGCTCGGACGACATCATCCTCGCGCCGGTGCGGCTGGGCGTGGGCTGGCGCCAGGGCGCCAGCATCGGCTACCTGCACTTCACGCCCAAGAAGGAGATCGTGCCGCTGTGACGCGCTCTCACGGGCGAGAGAGGCCCGGAATGACCCGGGCCTCACTCACTCAGCGAGTTGCAGCAGCCAATCCGGCGGCTTTCGCCGCCGGAGTCGGTTACCAGCGGCGCTGGCCGCCGCCGCCGCCACCGCCGCCGTAGCCACCGCCGCCACCGCCGCCGTAGCCGCCGCCACCACCGCCGAAGCCGCCGGAACGGCCACCGCCACCGCCACCGCCGCGCGGACCACCGCCGCCGGTGCGGGGACGATCCTGCGCTTCATTGACGCGCAGGGGACGGCCGCCCATGTTGAAGCCGTTCAGGGCTGCCATGGCGCGCTGGGCATCGGCCTGCGGCATTTCGACGAAGCCGAAGCCGCGCGGCCGGCCGGTTTCACGGTCGGTCGGCAGGGCCACGGACTCGACCGTGCCGTGCTGTGCGAACAGGTCGCGCACATCGGGTTCAGTGGCCGAAAAAGGCAGATTGCCCACGTAGATCTTGGTCATTCGAACATCCTCAGAGATTACACAATCATCCGGTCCTGACCTCGCGGGCCAGCCGGTACTACCAACTCAAACAGGGGTTCGCAGCCGAGCGTCTGTGGTGTCGCCAGACTGTTCCAGTCGGCGCTCCAGCGACGGTTCCTGTCACCTGATCGAAGACGTTTCGGCTTAAGACCAGACGCCTGGCTGGCGTCTTGCAAGACCCGTACGGGCTACGATCGCGGCGCAGTTTACCACACCCCCCAAAAATCAACGGTCTAGCCACACCCTCCCGGCCTGCAGCCGTCTGGCTCCGGGTTCCGTACCGGTTCGCCGAGAATGGCTAACATCCTGATTTCCCACGAAAAGAAGCGGGAAATCGGGTCGGAACGACAGGATGAGGGAAACGATCACCGGAAAAGGGCGCGAGAGGCCAACCTGCTGCTGAGTCTGGTTCGAACTGTCGGTTTTCCGGTGCCGGCGCCGGGGCGCCACGGTGTGCTCAAAAATTGACCACGCCCCAATTTAATGAAAAGTGGGGTGCTGTCAACCTAAATCGTTGATGCGCCGCAAAAAATTTACCGGTCGGGCCCGTCGCCGGGCGCCCCGGGGTGCGTGCCGGACAAAGGTCCGGACATTTGCCGGGACCCCGCGCACGGGGTCGATCGCGACCGCGCGATCCAGTGCTGCAGTTCGCCGAGGTTGGCCCAGACGCTGCGGCGGTCGTTCCAGTTGCGCGCGATCGTGCCGGGGTCGCGCTGCAGGAGCGCGAGCAGGTCGGGTGCGTCCAGCTGCCGCAGCACCTCGGCCAGGGGTCGCGGGTCGATGGCGTCCTCGAGCATGCGTGTCTCCTCTTCGTTCGACGCGCATTGCACCCGCCGTCGGTGACGCGACGATGACGAAGTCGGGTCGGGTGCATGACGACCGGCTCGGGTATCATCGCGCCGCCATCGAGGGGGCAGGTCGCTGCACCCGTGCCGCAGGGTGTGCCGGTGCTGGAAGCTTTCCTCGTGTCGACCGGCGTGGTCGCGCTCGCCGAGATCGGCGACAAGACGCAGTTGCTGGCGCTCGTGCTGGCGGCGCGCCT
Organism: Steroidobacteraceae bacterium; assembly: GCA_044226195.1. Classification (GTDB taxonomy): domain Bacteria; phylum Pseudomonadota; class Gammaproteobacteria; order Steroidobacterales; family Steroidobacteraceae; genus RPQJ01. The sequence goes on along the minus strand of JBGAHO010000004.1, from coordinate 79,786 downwards.
GCGCAAGCCGGCGCCGATCATCCTCGGCATCCTGGTCGCGACGCTCGCCAATCATTTCCTCGCCGGCGCGGTCGGCGCATGGATCGCCGCGCTCGTCGGTCCGGTGGCGATGCGCTGGATCCTCGGCCTGTCGTTCATCGCCATGGCAGCCTGGATGCTGGTGCCGGATCGCCTCGACGACGAAGCCCCGCCGCCGCCGAAGCACGGCGTGTTCCTCACCACGCTGATCGCCTTCTTCGTGCTCGAGATGGGCGACAAGACGCAGATCGCGACCGTCGCGCTGGCCGCGAAGTATCCGTCGCTGGTGGCCGTGGTGAGCGGCACGACCTTCGGCATGATGCTGGCGAACGTGCCGGCGGTGCTGCTCGGCGAAGTGGCGGCGCGCAAGCTGCCGATGCGCCTCGTGCACGGCATCGCCGGGGCGATCTTCCTCGTGCTCGGCGTGCTGGTGCTCGCCGGCGTCGGCGGCGGCTAGCGGCCGCGCGGGCCGCTCAGGCCTCGAGGTAGGTGTAGCCGTTCAGTTCCGCTTCGTAGAAGCGGCGCAGCGACTGGCTCTCCGTGAGCGAGATGCGTCCCTCGCGCACGGCACGCTCGCAGTCGCGCGCGAACTGCGGGAACAGCCGCTCGACGTCGTACTGCATGTAGCGCAGCACCTCGGCCGCCGAGTCGCCCTTCACCGTCTCCTCGATCCACCAGCCGCCCTCGTCGTGCAGCTTGATGTGCACCACGTGCGTGTCGCCGAAGAGGTTGTGCAGGTCGCCCAGGGTTTCCTGGTAGGCGCCGACCAGGAAGGTCGCGAGATAGTAGGGCTCGCCGTCGTGCAGCTCGTGCAGCTCGAGCGTGCGCTTGGTCTCGCGCACGTTCACGAAGTGGTCGATCTTGCCGTCCGAGTCGCAGGTGATGTCCGCAAGCGTCGCCTTGCGCGTCGGCCGCTCGTCGAGGCGGTGCACGGGCATCACCGGGAAGAGCTGGTCGATCGCCCAGCTGTCCGGCAGCGACTGGAAGATCGACACGTTGCAGAAATAGATGTCGCTCAGGATGCCCTCGAGCCCCTCGAGCTCCTCCGGGACCGTCTCGCGGCGCCGGCACAGGTCGCGGATGCGCGCGCAGGTCGACCAGTACAGGCGCTCGGCGAGCCCGCGCGCCTCGAGCCCGAGGTAGCCGAGGTTGAACATCTGCAGCGCCTGCTCGCGCGCCTGCATGGCGTCGTGGAAGCACTCGACCAGCCGTCGGTCGGCGACCGAGTGGTAGGCGTCGACGAGGTCCTGCACCGGCTGCGGCACCTTGCCGAGCGCCTTCACTTCCTGCACGAGCTGCTCGCCGACCCGGAACTTGTCCAGCATCGAGCTGCCGAGCACGTCGAACACCAGCAGGCTGTGGTGGGCCGCGATCGCGCGCCCCGACTCGCTGATGATGGTCGGGTGCTCGATGCCGCGCGCGTTGCAGACGCTGGCGATGCGGTAGACGACGTCGCTCGCGTACTCCGCGACGTTGTAGTTCATCGACGATTCGTAGTTCGTGCGGCTGCCGTCGTAGTCGACGCCGAGGCCGCCGCCGATGTCGATGTAGCGCAGGCCGGCGCCCATCAGCTTCAATTCCGCGTAGACGTGCGCGAGCTCGTTGACCGCGTCCTTGACGCGGCGGATGTCCTGCAGCTGGCTGCCCGGGTGGCAGTGCACGAGCTGCAGGCAGTCCTCCATGCCTTCTTCCTTGAGCGTGCGGAACAGCTCGAGGATTTCCGTGACGAACAGGCCGAACTTGCTCTTCTCGCCGGCGGACTCGCGCCAGCGGCCGGCGCCCTCGCTCGCGAGCTTGACGCGCACGCCGAGGCGCGGGCGCACCTCGTACTTGCGGGCGTGCTTGAGGATCAGGGCCAGCTCGCTGAAATTCTCCACCACCGGGATGATGTTGCGGCCGAGCTTGGTGGCCAGCACCACCGCCTCTATATATGAGTCGTCCTTGAAGCCGTTGCAGACGATCAGGCGCTCCGACTCGCCCTCGGTCATCGCCATGACCGCGAGCAGCTCGGGCTTCGAGCCCACCTCGAGCCCGAAGCCGAACTCGCGGCCGTAACCGTAGACTTCCTCGACCACCAGCCGCTGCTGGTTGACCTTGATCGGGTACACCGCGCAATAGCGGCTCTGGTAGTCGTTCTCGGCGATCGCGCTGGCGAACGCGTCGTGCAGCCGCTTCAGGCGGTGGCGCAGGATGTCCGAGAAGCGCACCACGACCGGCGTGGTCAGGTCGCGCGCGGCGAGGCCCTGGATCACCTCGAGCAGGTCGATCTCGTGCTCGGGGGTCTGGTCCGGCCGAACGACCGCGTGGCCCTGCGCGTTGATGCCGAAGTACCCGCCGCCCCAGGCGTTGACGCCGTACAGGTCGAGCGAGTCATCGATCTTCCAGCTGCCGGCGAGGTCCAGCTTGCGAGCAGTGTTCTCCACGACCGTGCCTTCCGCGGTGGGGGCAGTTCAAGAGGCGCGCACCATAGCAGAAGCACGCTGGATTTAAAGGGGTTCGGCGCACGGGCCGGTCACGGCGCGGCACCGGTGGCCACGGGCCGTGCCGGATCGCGCGACCACTCGCTCCACGACCCCGGGTACAGGCGGCCGCCGGACAGTCCGGCGTGCTCCATTGCGAGCAGCACGTGGCAGGCGGTGACGCCCGAGCCGCAGTAGGCGATCGCGCGCGCCGGCGGGATGCCGTCCAGCGTCGCGAGCAGCGAGCGGCGCAGTTCGTCCGGCGGCAGGAAGCGGCCGTCCGCGCCCAGCAGCGACGACGAAGGATGGTTGCGGGCGCCCGGGATGTGGCCGGCCACGCGGTCGATCGGCTCGATCTCGCCGCGATAGCGCTCCGCCGCGCGGGCATCGATGACCCGCTGCGAGCCATCCTGCGCGGCGGACTGCACGGTATCGGCGTCGACGGTGGCGGCCTCGTCCGGGCGGCCCGCGAACTGCCCCGGGCGAGGCGCAGGTACGTCCGCCACGACGGGCAAGCCGAGCGAGTGCCAGCGCTTGAACCCGCCGTCGAGCACCGCGACCCGGTCGTGACCCAGCCAGCGCAGCATCCACCAGAGTCGCGCGGCGAACATGCCGGTCGCATCGTCGTACGCGACGACCTGCGTGTCGCCGTTCACGCCGCGGGCGCGCAACCACGCCGCGAAGTCCTGCGGATCGGGCAGGGGATGCCGGCCCGAGGCGGCGGTGGGCGCGATCGAGAGGTCCCGGTTGAGGTCCGCGAACGCGGCGCGCGGCAGGTGGCCGGCGGCATGGCGCTCGGCGCCGGCCTGCGGCTGCATCAGGTCGCAGCGGCAATCGAAGATCGCGAGGCGCGGGTCGTCGAGCCGCGCGGCGACGTCCTCGGCCTGCACCAGCGTGCGCCACGTCGCGCCCGCGTTCCCGTTCTGTGACACGCTGCCCTCCCGCGCCCGCGCTCAGTACAATTCCGCGGCCGCGGCGCTATTGTGCGCGCGGTTGGCGGAGAATGGCGCATGGCGCTCGAATTGTACTGGGGCAGCGGCAGCCCGTATTCCTGGCGCGTGCAACTCGCGCTCGAATACAAGCGGATCGCGTACGACTCGCACCTGCTCGATTTCGCGGAGCAGGAGCACAAGTCCGCGCAGATGCTGCGCATGAATCCGCGCGGGCGCGTGCCGGTGCTGAAGGACGGCGAGTTCGTCGTCCACGAATCGCTCGCGTGCCTGCTCTACCTCGATCGCAAGTTCCCGGAGCCGCCGCTGTTCGGGCGCTCGGCGGAGGAGGCGGCCACCATCCTGCGGGTCGTCTGCGAATACCAGGCCTACGCGGAGCAGCCGCTGCTGCAGATCGTCGCCGCGGTCTTCTTCGACACGCTGGCCGAGAAGATCGACGAGGTGACCCGCGCGATGCACGTGATGGCGGCCGAGGCGCGCACCATCGAGAGCCGGCTCGCCGCCTCCGAGTGGCTGGTCGGCGAGCAGGTCTCGGCGGCCGACCTGACCATCTTTCCGCAGATCATGCTGCTGCTGCGGGCGATGGAGCGCCGGGAAGCCGAGGAACTGCGGGCTCGGTTCCTGCCCATGGACCAGAACTATCCGGCCATCGCGCGCTGGATCGGGCGCGTGGAGCGCCTGCCCGGCTACGACCGCACCTATCCGCCGCACTGGCGGGAAGGCGCGACGCGCACCTGAGACCGGCGCACCCGCCCCCGCGCCGTCCGCGGCGATTCCGGCTAGAATCCCGTGCTCGTTCCACCCTCGAGCACGCAAGGTCCTATCGAAAGAATCATGACTACCTATCCCGTCCACGTGGCATTCCCGGGTCGCCTGGTTTTCGTCGGTTTCGGCAGCATCGGCCAGGGCGTCCTGCCGCTGATCCTGCGGCACGTCGGCATCAAGCCGGACCAGATCACCATCGTGACGGCGGACGACGCCGGCGCGAAGGTCGCCGCCGAGTTCGGCGTGCGCTTCGTCAAGCACGCGCTGACCCGCGAGAACTTCAAGAACGTCCTCAATCCGCTGGTCGGTCGCGGGGACTTCGTGCTGAACCTCTCCGTGGACGTGTCGTCGATCGCGCTGGTCAAGTTCTGCTGGGAGGTCGGCGCGCTCTACCTCGACACCTGCATCGAGCCGTGGGTGGGCGGCTACACGGACCTGACGATCTCCCCGGCGCGGCGCACCAATTACGCGCTGCGCGAGGAGGCCCTCGCGCTGCGCGACACGCGCAAGAGCGCCCCGACCGCGGTGCTGACGCACGGCGCGAACCCGGGCCTCGTCTCGCACTTCGTCAAGCAGGCGCTGCTCAACATCGCCACGGACACCGGCGTCGACCACGGCGACCCCAATACCCGGGCGCAGTGGGCGGCGCTCGCGCAGAAGCTCGGCGTCAAGGTCATCCACATCGCCGAGCGCGACACGCAGGTCGCGGCCGGCCACCCGAAGGAAGTCGGCGAATTCGTCAACACCTGGTCGGTCGACGGCTTCGTGAGCGAGGGCTCGCAGCCCGCCGAACTAGGCTGGGGCTCGCACGAGAAGAACTGGCCGCGCGACGGCAAGCGCCACGAGAGCGGCTGCAAGAGCGCCATCTACCTGATGCAGCCGGGCGCTGCGACGCGCGTGCGCACGTGGACGCCGATGGCGGGCCATTTCCACGGCTTCCTGATCACGCACGGCGAGTCGATCTCGATCTCGGACTACCTGACCGTGAAGAACGGCGAGCAGATCGTCTATCGGCCGACGGTCCACTACGCCTATCACCCGTGCGACAACGCCGTGATGTCGGTGCACGAGCTGGCCGGCCGCAACTGGCGCATGCAGGATCGCAAGCGGATCATGATGGAAGAGATCACCAGCGGCATCGACGAACTCGGCGTGCTGCTGGCGGGCCACAAGAAGAACGCGTACTGGTACGGCTCGCAGCTGTCGATCCAGGAGGCGCGCCAGCTGGCCCCGCACAACAGCGCGACCTCGCTCCAGGTGACGGTCTCCGCGCTGGCCGGGTTGATCTGGGCGATGGAGAACCCGAACGAGGGCGTGGTCGAGCCCGACGACCTCGACTACAAGCGCATCCTCGAGATCTGCCGCCCGTACCTCGGGCTGGTGGTCGGCGAATACAGCGAATGGCATCCGCTGGTCGATCGCGGCCGCCTGTTTCCCGAGGACCTCGACGAAACCGATCCCTGGCAGTTCAAGAACGTCCGGGTCATCTGACCGACGCCGCGGCCGTCCCCGGGACCCTGGGGACGGCTCCGGCCCCGATCGCGGAGTCCCCTGCGTGACGCACGAGACGCGCTCCGGTTCCTGCGCCTGCGGCGCGATCCGCTACCGCATCGCCTTGCCGCCAATCTGGGTGGCTCACTGTCACTGTTCGATGTGCCGTCGCGCGCAAGGCGCCGCGTTCGTGACCTGGGTCGGCGCGAGCGAGGCGACGTTCGCGATCGAGGCGGGCGGGGACCTCCTGCGCCGCCACGCGTCCTCGCCGCCCGCCGTGCGCAGCTTCTGCGGACGCTGCGGCACGCCGCTCTTCTTCCAGTCGACCCGCTGGCCGGGCGAGATCCACGTGACGCTCGCCACGCTCGACAGCGCCGAGGGACTCGTCCCGCGCGAGCACGTGCACTGGGCCGATCGCGTCGCATGGGTGCATTGCGACGACGCGCTGCCGCGCTCCGACTGACGCGCGGACTCGGCGCCGGGTCCGCTGCGCCTAGGAGCGGACGCCCGCTAGTTCGCTTCGTAGCGGATCCCGGTCACCACGTACGCCATCCGTCCTCCCGGAACCTCGACCACGACTTCGTCATCGAGCGTCTTTTTCATCAGCGCCCGCGCGAGCGGCGAATCCATGCTGACGTAACGGCGCGCGGGATCGATCTCGTCGGGTCCGACGATGCGCACTTCCGTCTCCTGGCCGTCCTCGTCCTCGAGCCGGACCCACGCGCCGAAATAGATGCGGCTGCGGTCGTCCGGCGGGCGGGTCACCACGACGAGGCCGTCGAGCCGCTTGCGCAGGAAGCGCACGCGCTGGTCGATCTCCCGCAGCTGCTTCTTGCCGTAGATGTACTCGGCGTTCTCCGACCGGTCGCCCTGCGCCGCCGCCTCCTGCACCGCGCGGGTGACCTGCGGCCGCTGCACCCGCCACAGGTAGTCGAGTTCCTCGCGCAGCCGGCGCGCGCCCTCGGCCGTTGCATATTTCGAGCCGGGTGCCGGTGGTTTGCGGTAACGCGTCATGGAAATGAGAAGTCGCGGTCCAGGGGCCGGGGGAGTGTGGACGGCGTCACGGATTCCCCCCGGGGGGCGGCAGTAGCTTTTCGGTCCATGAGCATCAAGTACTACGCCCATTTCCTCGTCGAGCAGCCCGACCCGCGGGGTATGCAGGAATACCGGGGCGTGGTCGAACTGGACGGACAGCCGCGCCAGGGCCGGGAGTTCAAGGAGGCGGTGCGCATCATCGCCCGGAATTTCGGCCGGCCGCAGCAGGACGTCAAGGTGCTCCAGTGGTCGCGGCTGCACTGAGCCCGCGACGCACACAGTTCCCCTGGCGGACTTTTCCCTTCCCTTCGACCAAAGTCCGCTGACTCCGCCCCGGGCCGCAAGCCCGGGGCTTTTTCTTTTTGGGGGGGGACGGCTCCGCTCAGGCGACGCGTCGCGCCGCGACCTCGGCACGCACGGTGCGGAAGCGCCCCACGGCCGTCATCAACGATTGGGCCTGCTCGGCCAGCGACTCGGCGGCCGCGGCGGATTCCTCCACCAGCGCGGCGTTCTGCTGCGTCGTGTCGTCGATCTGCGCCACCGCCGTCGTGACCTGCGCCACGTCCGCCGACTGGCGCTGCGACGAGCTGGCGATGGCCGCGACGATCGAGGTCACCTGCTGCGTCGAGTCGACGATCTGGTCCATCGTGCCGCCCGTCTCCTCGACCAGCCGGACGCCGGCCGACACGGTGTCCGCCGAATGCGCGATGAGGTCGCGAATCTCGCCGGCCGCCGTGGCCGCGCGCTGTGCGAGCGCGCGCACCTCGCCCGCGACGACCGCGAAACCGCGTCCCTGTTCGCCCGCCCGCGCCGCCTCGACGGCGGCGTTGAGCGCCAGGATGTTGGTCTGGAACGCGATCGCGTCGATGGCCGTCGTGATCTCGGTCATCCGCCGCGAGTTGGTCGAGATGCCGTTCATGGTCGCGACCACCTCGCGCACGCGCTGGCCGCCGAGTCCGGCGACCTCCGCGGCCTGGCGGGCGAGGGCACTTGCGCGATCGGCGTTCTGCGCGTTCTCGACCACGCCGGCCGACAGGTCGTCCATGTTCGCGTGCGTGCGCTCGAGCGACGTCGCCTGCTCGTCGGTGCGCTGCGCGAGGCTGGCGTTGCCCTTCGAGATCTCGTGGCTGGCGAGGCCCAGCGATTCGGACACGTGCTTGATCTCGCCCACGAGGTCGTTCAGCCGGTCCAGCGAGTCGTTGACGGCGTGCTGCAGCACGGCGAACTCGCCGAGGTGCTCGCCTTCGACGCGATGCGTCAGGTCGCCCTCGGCCAGTGCGAGCATGACCTTCTTGGAGGCCTGCAGCGGGCCGATCACGGCATCGAGCGTGCGATTCACGCCGTCGACGATGCGTCGGTAGTCGCCGTGGTGGCGACCCGCGTCGGCGCGCGTCTCGAGTTCCCCGCGCACCGCGGCCTCCGCCAGCCGGTTGGCGTCGTCGACCAGCGCGCGGATCGAATCGATGCCCTGGTTCAGGCTCGACTTGATGGCGTTGAACTCGCCGCGGAAGTCCTGCTCGATCGGCGCGGGGATGTCGCCGCGGCCGATCCGCGCCATGCAGTCGGCGGCGACGTTGAGCGGCGCCACGACGGCGTCGAGCGTCGCGTTGACGCCCTCGAGGATGCCGCGGAACTCGCCCTGGTGGCGCGTCGGGTCGGCACGCTCCGACAACTGTCCCTGCGACGCGTACTCGACCAGCCGGCGCGTGTCGGCCGCCATCGCGCGGACGGACTCCTGCGCGTCGCGCATGGCCGCCAGCACGGTGCGCGCCGAGCCGCGGCGCACGCGCACCGGCTCGGACAGGTCGCCCGCGGCGATCTGCTGGCAGATCCGGCGGGCGTACTCGGGCTCGCCGCCGAGCGGCCGCGTGACGAACAGCTGCAGCATCAGGTCGAGCAGGCCCATCACGACGATCCAGCCGACGAAGCCGGCGAGCAGCACCTGGCGTGAGCGTTCGCGCGCCACGGCCGCCACCTCGGCCTGCGGGTACGCGGTCACGATCTGGTATCCCCAGGCCGGCATGAGTGCCTTGTCGATCACCCAGCCGTCCGGGTTCGCCAGCAGGCGGGTCACCCGCGCGTCGTCCACGTGGCCCGAGTGGTAGCGCACGTTGCCATTGCGGTCGATGACCGCGGCGAATCCCGAGGTGAGGAACTTCGAGTCATTGACGGCATCGGCGAGCACTTCGAGCGCCAGCGAGTAGCCGACGTACCAGGCGCCGATCACCTCGCCGCGCGCGTCGCGCATGGGCTCGTAGCCGGTGAGGTAGGGCGCGCCGAGGATGTCCACGATGCCGTAGTACGGCTGACCCGCCCGCAGCGCGGCCGCCGCCGCGCCTTTGGGGTCGAGCACGGTGCCGACCGCGCGCTGGCCGTCCTTCATCACGTTGGTGGTCACGCGGACGTAGTCGTCGCCCTGGCGCACGAAGGCGGTCGCCGTGCTGCCGGCCAGTTCCTTGACCCGGTCGACGAGGACGAAATTTCCGGCGAGCGGCTGTCCTCCGAGCGCCAGGCCGGGCACCACCCGGCCGCCGACGTTGGCAGTACCCGCGATGCCGGGCACGCCCTGGCGCGCCGCCTGGTCGCGCAACACGTGCATCGCCGTGCGCACGTCGGCGGCGACCAGCTTGTCCATGACGTCCAGCTGCGCGAGCAGCGCGTCGCGGCGGTGGCCGACGTCCTCGGCGACGATGGACTGCGTGCGCTCGCCCTCGGTCCGTGCAAACTGCAGCGCCGCCAGGAGCACCAGCGCGCCGATGATCATCGACATGGGAATCAGGAACCGCCAGCGGAGGCTGATGCGCTCGAGCAGGGCGCCGATGTTCATGCAAGGCATCCTTTCCCGCCCCCGGCGGGATCAATACCGGTTCGCTTTCCCGTGGCCCCGGTCCGGCCTTCGAGGTTATCGGCAGGCCGGCGGCACGACTTGAGAACGGTTTCCAACATGGGGATACGGGTGAACCGCGCTGCCGCGACCCTTGACCGTGCCCGCCGGCCCGGTCAGGCGCGCAGCGCCTCGTCCTGGGCCTGTTGCAGGAAGCTGCGCGTCGCGAGGTCGTCGAGACCGAACGAGACGGCTTCGGCAACCTGCTCGAGCGTGGCCACGATGTCCGTCCGGAAGAAATCCGGTTCGTCGGAGTAGACGGCCAGCGTCGCCACCACGTTGCCGAACTGTCGCAGCGGGATCGATGCGGCCGACTGCACGCCCACGCGACGCGCAACGTCGTGCCACGGGAGCGTCGATTGAGCCTCGAGATAGTGGTTCGTGACCACGGTGACGCCGTCGCGCAGGCAGCGCCCGGTCGGGCCCCGGCCCTCCGGTTCGTCGGCACGCGCGCTGACCCGCATCTGCTCGAGGTAGCCGTCGTCCCGGCCGCAGGTCGCGACGACGTCGACCTCGCCGCGCGGCCGGACCTCGCCGAGCCACGCGAACAGGAACTTGCCCTGCCGCACCGCGAGGCGCGTGATCTCGCGGTACATGGCGGCGCGGTCGGCCGAATGCGCGACCGCGCGCACCGCGCGTGCCAGCAGTTCGTGCAGGTCGCGCTGGCGAGCCTCGCGCCGGCGCAGAGCCTCGAGCGCCGTCTGGTCGCGCAGCATCGCGAGGCTGTGGCCATCGCCCATCACGCGCAGGCTCGCCTCCGCGCGCAGCCGCCGGCCGTCGCGCTGCTCCACCTGCCAGCGTTCGCGTCGCAGCGCGTTCGCGCCGCAGTGCGGATCGTCGGGGACGACGTCGCGGGCCACCACGAAATCATCGAGCGCGATCGGCAGCGGCACGCCGGGTCCGACGCCGAGCAGGCGGCGTGCCTCGGGATTGGCTTCCACCACGCACTGGTGCGGATCGATCACGAAGATGCCGTCCGACGCCTGCTCGAACAGGCCGCGGTAGCGGGCCTCGCTGTCGCGCAGGGCCTTCTGCGTCGCGAGCGACGTGGTCACGTCCTCGCAGATGTACATCATGCCGAGGCCCCGCCCGTCGCCGCTGCGCAGTGGCACGTGAGTCCAGCGGCAGACGATGCGGCGACCGTCGCGGGTCTGGCACTGCCCGATCGAGGTCTCGACCTGCCCGGACAGGCGGCTGCCGTGCAGCCGGCCCTCGACCTCGTCGCGCCGCTCCCGCGGCACGATCAGCGACAGCACGTCGCTGGCCTTCACCGTGGCCGCGTCGTAGCCGAACATCTTCTCGAAGGCCGGGTTCACGTCGAGCACCTGGAGCGTCACGTCGGTCACGGCACAGCCGAGCGGCATGGCGGCGAACTGTGCGGTGAACCGCGTCAGCATCTCGTCGCGCTCCGCGGCCATCTCCGCGTGCTGGCGCTCGAGTCGCCGGCGCGGCGTGATGTCGCGGATGATGCTCTGCACGTACTCGCGGCCCTGGAACTGGATCTGGCTCGAGCTCACCTCGACCGGGAACACCGAACCGTCGCGGCGCGTGTGCTCGGTCTCGAACACCAGCCGACCGCTCGCGCGCACCACGTTGAACTGCGACTGCATGGTGAGCGACTCGCCCTGCCCGAGCCGCCGGAAGTCGAAGACGCGCATCGCGAGCAGTTCCGCGTGCGTGTAGCCGTAGCAGCGCACCGCGGTCTCGTTGCAGTCGACGATGCGACCGTCCGCATCGAGCAGCAGGATGATGTCGTCCGCGTGCCGGCTCATCCACGCCAGGCGCTCGTTGGCGAGCGCCGCCTGGTCGCGCGCATGCTGGACGGATGCGTGCGCGCTCTGCCGCTCGGCCCGCAGCAGCAGCATGGTGAGCGCCGCGGTGATGGCGAGGTAGGCGATCGCGCTGCCGGCCTCGACCAGCAGTCGCGTGCGGGCCGATGCCGGGAACAGGCGCGCCACGGTGTCGTGGGACGCGACGATCCAGGCCGCGCCGACCACGAGGTACAGCAGCGGCCACCAGCGGAACAGCGCGCGCAGTCGTGAATTCATCGGTCCGTGTGGTGCGGAGGCTGTCGACAGGATCGGCCACGCCGGACGCGCGTTGAACGAGTCGCCACCAGATTGGAAAAGACGCTGCGCAGGATGCGGGAGTCGCGCACGATTGTTATGGTGGCGTCCCGGTCAGGGATCACGGGCGAGGGGAGCAACGTGCGCGCATGTCATCTGGGCTGGACCGTGCTGCTGGCTGCGACGTCGGTGTTCGCGGGCGCGCCGGCCACGACGGTCTTCGTCGGCGGTGTCGTGGAGACCATGGACGCGGGTGCGCACCGAGCCACGGCGCTCGCCGTGACGGGCGAGCGCATCGCCTACGTCGGCGACGACGCGGGCGCGCGTGCGTGGATCGGCCCGCAGACCCGCGTGATCGACCTGCACGGACGCACGCTGCTGCCCGGTTTCCAGGATTCGCACGTGCATCCCGAACTCGTGCCGAATCCCGCCACGCGACTCGACGTCGGCGGCCTCGGCGCGCGCGAGGCGATCTTCCGGCGCATCGGCGAATACGCGGCCGCGCATCCGGCCAGGCCGTGGATCGTCGGCACGGGCTGGGAGGAGGCGGCGTTCCTGCCGAGCGGCCAGCCGGACCACGCGATGCTCGATGCGGTGGTGCGCGACCGGCCTGCATTCCTCACCAACAATTCCCAGCACATGGGCTGGGCGAATTCCGCGGCGCTCGCGGCGGCCGGCATCACGCGCGACACGCCGGACCCTGCCAATGGCCGCATCGAGCGCGATGCCGCCGGCGAACCGACGGGCGTGCTGCAGGAAGCCGCGATGGACCTGATGCGCCGGGTCATCCCGCCGCGGCCCGTCGATGAACAAGTCGAGGACCTGCGCGCGGCGCTGCGCGAGATGAATCGCCTCGGCATCACCGGCTACGAGGATGCCGCCGTGCGCACGGAATGGGTCGACGCGTATCTCGCGCTCGGCCGCGCCGGCCCGCCGGGCATGCGCGTCAACCTCTGCCTGTACTTCGATCCGGCCGGTGACGACGACGCGCAGTTCGCCCGCTTCATGCAACTGCGCGCGCAGTTCACCGGCACGTCGGTGCGCGCGGGCTGCGTGAAGTTCGTGCAGGACGGTGCCTATGGATCGCACACCGTCGCGCTGCTGCAGCCGTACTCCGACGAGCCGGAGAAGTTCGGGCACGGCACGCTGTTCGTCGCGCCGGAGCGCCTGAAACGCCTCGTCACGCGCCTCGATGCCGCCGGCTTCCAGGTGCACGTGCATGCCGAGGGCGATGCCGCGACGCGCACGGCGCTCGATGCGATCGAGGCGGCGCGCAAGGCCAACGGCCCGCGCGACAACCGGCACACCCTCGCGCATCTCGTGCTGGTGGATCCGGCCGATCAGCCGCGCTTCCGCGCCCTCGGCGTGGTCGCGAACATGTCGCCGCTGTGGAGCCGCGGCGATCCGTGGGAAACGGTGTTCGCGCCAAAGCTGTTCGGTCCCGAGCGCAGCACGCGGCTCTATCCGGCGCGCACGCTGCTCGTGGCGGGAGCGCGGCTCGTCTACGGCTCGGACTGGCCGGTGACGGGCGTCGCACCGCTCGACGGCCTCGAGACCGCGGTGACCCATCGCTACCCGGGTGGTCGCGACCCGGAGGGCCAGCCTGACACCGCGTGGATCCCCGGGGAGCGCGTGACGCTGCGGCAGGCGCTCGAGGCCTACACCGTGAACGGCGCCTGGCTGGTCCACGACGAAAACCAGCGTGGCACGCTCGAGGCGGGCAAGCTCGCGGATCTCGTCGTGCTCGGCGGAGATCTCGGGAAGGCCGCGGCACTCGACATGCACGCCCTGGGCGTCGACCTCACGATGGTCGGCGGACAGGTGGTCTTCGAGCACCCTTAGACCGCGGCCCGCGTCGTGACGGACATCGGCGGGTTCAAGGATCATTTCTCGGCGCAGGCCGCGGCCTACAGCCGGTATCGGCCCGGCTATCCTCCGGAGCTCATCGCCTGCGTGGCGGATTGCGCGCCAGGTCGCGGTCTTGCCGTCGACTGCGCGACTGGCAACGGCCAGGCTGCCGTGGCCCTGGCCGCCCATTTCGAACGGGTGGTCGCGGTCGATGCGAGTCGCGCCCAGCTCGCGCGCGCCACCGCGCATCCTCGGGTCGAATACGTGTGTGCGCCCGCGGAACAGCTGCCGCTCGCGGCGGGCAGCGTGGACCTCGTCGCGGCCGCGCAGGCGGCGCACTGGTTCGACTTCGACCGCTTCCACGCCGAGTGCCGGCGCGTGCTGGTCCCGGGCGGCATCGTCGCGGTGTGGACCTACGAGAAATTCCGCGTCGACCCGGAGATCGACGCGATCGTCGATCGCTTCTACGTCGAGACCGTCGGCGCGTACTGGCCTCCGGAGCGCCGTTACGTGGAGGAGGGCTACCGCACGCTGCCCTTTCCCTGGCACGAGTTGCCGACGCCGGCGTTCCGGCTCGAGACCGAGTGGGACCTCGACACCGTCATGGGGTACCTCGCCACGTGGTCGTCGGTGCAGCGTTACAAGGATGCACACGGGGGCCGCGACCCCCTGCCGGCGCTGCACGACCAGCTGGCCGCCCGGTGGCCGGTCGACGGATCTGCACGGCTCGTCGCATGGCCCATCCACCTGAGGCTGGGTCGGGCCTGATTCCCCTATAATCCGCGCCCACTTGCCGGTGCCCCGCCCGCGGGTCACCCGGTCCGTCTCACCCCCGGGAGTCACACGCATGATCCGCTGGTCCCTGCCCGCCGCCTGCCTGCTCGCGCTGGCTGCCTGCGCCAGTTCGCCGCCTGAACCCGTCGCGCCGCCCGCCGCCGTGACGCCGCCGGCCCCGCCGGCCCCGCCGGCCGCCGTCACCCGTCCGTCGGGCCTGTTGCTGCAGAATTTCGATCGCAGCGTGCGTCCGCAGGACGACCTGTACCGCTTCGTGAACGGCACCTGGCTCACGAACACCGAGATCCCGGCCGACAAGTCGAACTACGGCAGCTTCACGATCCTCGCCGACGGCGCGGAGAAGAACCTGCGCGCGATCGCCGAGGAAAGCGCGGCGGCGCAGGCACCGGCCGGCTCGGATGCGCAGGTGATCGGCGACTTCTACGCCAGCTACATGGACGAAGCGCAGGCCGAGAAGCTCGGCCTCGCGCCGCTGCAGCCCGAGCTGGCGCGCATCGACGCGATCAAGGATCGCCAGCAGCTGACCGAATACCTCGCGCGGGCGCAGGTGCTCGGCATCGACACCTTCATCGATTCCGACGTGCTCGCCGACGCGAAGAACCCGGACCTCAACACGGTGTGGCTGACGCAGTCGGGCTTCGGCCTGCCGGAGCGCGACTACTACTTCTCGAAGGAGCAGCGCTTCACCGAGATCCGCGCCGCCTACCTGAAGCACATCGAGAAGGTGTTCACGCTCGCGGGCCGCAAGGACGGCGCCGCCACCGCGAAGCGCCTGATGGCCTTCGAGACGAAGCTCGCCGGGGCCTCGTGGCCGATGGTGCGGCTGCGCGAGATCGAGAAGCTCTACAACCCGACGGACGTCGCCGCGGCGACGAAGACCACGCCGGGCATCGACTGGGCGCAGTACTTCGCCGGCCTCGGCGTGCCGCAGACCCGCCAGATCGTGCTCGCCCAGCCGGACTACTTCCAGGCCGTGGGCAAGGCGATCCGCGGCGAGTCGCTCGCGACGTGGAAGGACTACCTGAAGCTGCGCGCGATCGACAGCTTCTCGCCCTATCTCAGCTCGGCGTTCGTCAACGAGCAGTTCGACTTCTACGGCCGCACGCTCTCGGGCACGCCGCAGCTGAAGCCGCGCTGGAAGCTCGCGCTCGCCGAACTCGAGGGCTCGATCGGCGACAAGCTCGGCAAGGAGTACGTCGCGCGGCACTTCCCGCCCGAGGCCAAGCGTCGCATGGACGCGCTGGTGCAGAACCTGCTCAAGGCGTTCGACGCCGGCATCAACGACCTGGAGTGGATGGGCCCCGACACGCGCAAGGCGGCCGAGGACAAGATCCGCAACTTCACGGTCAAGATCGGCTACCCGAGCAAGTGGAAGGAGTATCCGGGCCTCGTGGTGAGCCGCGGCGACCTCGTCGCCAACGTGCTGAGCGCGCGGCAGTCCAATGCGCGGCGTGAGCTCGCGAAGATCGGCCAGCCGGTCGACAAGACCGAGTGGGGCATGACCCCGCAGACGGTCAATGCCTACTACAACCCGTTCGCCAACGAGATCGTGTTCCCGGCCGCGATCCTGCAGCCGCCGTTCTTCGACATGAACGCCGACGACGCCGTGAACTACGGCGGCATCGGCGCCGTGATCGGCCACGAGATCAGCCACGGCTTCGACGACCAGGGCCGCAAGTTCGACGGCAAGGGCGTGCTGCGCGACTGGTGGACCGCGGACGACAACAAGCGCTTCGAGGCCCGTGCCGGCGCGCTGGTGGCGCAGTACAACGCCTTCAGCCCGATCGCCGGGGCGCACGTGAACGGCCAGCTCACGCTCGGCGAGAACATCGGCGACCTGTCCGGCCTCGCGGTCGCGCACAAGGCCTACCTGCTCTCCCTCGGCGGCGAGCCGGCGCCGGTCATCGACGGTTTCACCGGCGAGCAGCGCTTTTACCTCGGCTGGGGCCAGATCTGGGCGCGCAAGTACCGCGAGGACGAACTGCGCAAGCGCCTGCTGACCGACCCGCACAGCCCGAGCGAGTACCGCTGCAACGGCATCGTGCGCAACATGGTCGATTTCCAGAAGGCGTTCGAAGTCAAGGCCGGCGACAAGCTGTACCTGCCGCCGGACCAGATCGTGAAGATCTGGTGATTCCGCGGGGGCGGGCGCAAAGGTCTGGAGATTTTTGCGCCCCGCCCCTACATTGCGGGGTAACGGGAAGCGACCGTTGGTCGAAGGAGAGACTCCGATGCGTGCCTTGAAGATGCTGCTGGTCGTCGTGGCCGGCCTGATGCTGTCGGCGTGCGGCTACAACACCATCCAGGTCCAGGACGAGGCCACGAAGGCCGCCTGGTCCGAAGTCATCAACCAGTACCAGCGCCGGGCGGACCTGATCCCGAACCTGGTGGCGACCGTGAAGGGTTTCGCCGCGCAGGAGCAGGCCGTGCTGATCGGCGTGACCGAGGCGCGCGCCAAGGCGACCCAGGTCAAGGTCGATGCCAACGACGCGGGCTCCCTCGCGAAGTTCCAGGCCGCGCAGGGCGAGCTGTCGAGCGCGCTGTCGCGCCTGATGGTCGTGGTCGAGAAGTACCCCGAGCTGAAGTCGGACCAGAACTTCCTCGCGCTGCAGACGCAGCTCGAGGGCACCGAGAACCGCATCACCGTGGCGCGCAACCGCTACATCCAGGCGGTGAACGACTACAACGTCACGGTGCGCAAGTTCCCGGTGAACCTCACGGCGATGGTGTTCGGCTACCAGACCAAGCCGAACTTCACCGTCGAGAACGAGGCCGCGATCGCCAAGCCGCCGACGGTCGACTTCAATCCGCCGGGCCAGGGCGCGATCACGCCGTCGCCCGAGGCCCAGGTGCCGCCCGCGGCGCCGAAGGACTCGGCGACCGTCCCGGCCGCGCACTGAGTTCGCCAGCCTGCCGGCGCGGTGACGCGCCGGCGGGTGAGCGTCCGTGAGCGCCCGCCTCATGTTCCTTCGGCTGCGCAGCATGGCAGTGGCCCTGCTGGCGTCCGTCGGCCTGCTGGCCGCGCTGCCCGCGGTCGCGCAGACCCTGCAGGCGATCCCCGACCTCTCCGCGCCCGTCACCGACACCACCGGCACGCTGACGACCGACCAGGTCGCCGCACTCGATGCCAAGCTGCGCGCGTTCGCGCAGGCCAAGGGCAGCCAGGTCGCGGTGCTGGTGGTGCCGACGACGCAGCCCGAGGAGATCGAGCAGTACAGCATCCGCGTCGTCGAGAAGTGGAAGCTCGGACGCCAGAAGGTCGACGACGGCGTGCTGCTGATCGTCGCCCTGAACGACCGCCGCGTGCGCATCGAAGTCGGCTACGGGCTCGAGGGCGCGCTGCCCGACATCACGTCGAGCCGCATCATCCAGGAAGACATCGTCCCGCAGTTCAAGCGCGGCGATTACTACGGCGGCATCAGCACGGGCGTCGATCGTATCCTGCGGGTGATCGAGGGCGAGCCGCTGCCCGAGCCCGAGCTGAGCCCGCCGTCCGTCGATGTGCCGGGCCTGTATCACCTGCTGCCCTTCCTGTTCATCGCGGCCTTCGTCGGCATGTCGGTACTGCGGCGCATCTTCGGACGCGTGCTCGGCGCGGTCGCGACCGGCGGCATCATCGGCGGCCTGACCTGGCTGCTGCTCGGCATCCTCGGCATCTCGCTGGCCGCCGGCTTCATCGCCTTCCTCATCGCACTGCTGAGCGGCCTCGGCCCGCCCGGCGGTGGCAGCGGCTGGGCCAGCCGGCGTTCCGGCGGCTGGGGCTCCACCGGCGGGTTCGGCGGAGGCGGCTTCGGGGGCGGAGGTTTCGGCGGCGGCTTCAGCGGGGGCGGGGGCGGCTTCGGGGGCGGCGGCGCCTCGGGCGGATGGTGAGCGGCATGGACTGGTCACGCCTGTTCCGGCATCTCTTCGCCACGCACAGCGCGCGGCAGCGCGCTTTCCCGCGCCGGACGCTCGATGCCATCGAGGCCGCCATCGGTGCGTCCGAGCGCCTGCATGGCGCCGAGATCCGGTTTGCGATAGAAGGGTCCCTCGAGCCGGCCGACGTGCGGCACGGCAAGACGCCCCGGGCGCGGGCGCTCGAAGTGTTCTCGGGCCTCGGCGTCTGGGACACCGAGGCCAACAACGGCGTCCTGATCTACGTGCTGCTGGCCGACAAGGACGTGGAAATCGTCGCCGATCGCGGGTACAACCTGCGCGTCACCAACGACGAATGGGCCGACATCTGCCGCGCCATGGAGCGGCTGTACCGCGCGGGTGACTTCGAGGCCGGATCGCTCGAGGGCGTGCGACGGGTGGGCGAGATCGTCGCCCGGCACTTCCCGCTGCGGCCCGACGGTCGGAATGACGACGAGTTGCCGAACCGGCCCGCGCTGCTCTGAGCCGCAGGGCGGCTCCCGGATCGACGGAGGACGAGGATCGATGCAGTCGAAGCTGATGCATTGGGGTTCCGCGGCGCGCGCCGCGAGCGTGGTCATCCTGCTGGCGACGGCCGGGTGCAGCCTGTTCCAGCCGCAACCCGAGCCGCAGCCGCCGCCCCCGCCGCCGAAGCCGCAGTACGCCGAGCCGCTGGCCACGCACACCTTCGCGTTCGACCCGAAGACCACCCGCGTGGTCGGCGAACTGCAGGTGACCTTCTCGCACCACGAGGATACGTTCGCGGACATCGCGCGACGCTTCAACCTCGGCTGGGACGAACTGGTCAACGCGAATCCCGGCGTCGATCCGTGGCTGCCGGGCGAGGGCACGCGCATCGTCCTGCCGACGCAGTTCGTGTTGCCGGATGCCGAGCCCGAGGGCGTCGTCGTCAATCTCGCCGCGCTGCGACTGTTCTATTTCCCGAAGCCCGGGAAGGGCCAGCCGCGCACCGTGGTCACGTACCCGATCGGCATCGGCATGGTCGGCTGGGCGACGCCCACGGGCTCGACCAAGATCGTCTCGAAGCGCAAGGACCCGGTGTGGACGCCGCCGGCCTCGGTGCGCAAGGAGCACGCCGCGGACGGCGACATCCTGCCGCCCACCGTGCCGGCCGGCCCGGACAATCCGCTCGGCGCCTTCGCGATGAACCTCGGCTGGCCCACGTACCTGATGCACGGCACCAACAAGCCGGCGGGCGTCGGCATGCGGGCGAGCCACGGGTGCATCCGCCTCTACCCCGAGGACATCGCGGTGCTGTTCCAGCAGATCCCGATCGGCACCAAGGTGACGGTCGTGAACCAGCCGCTCGTGTACCAGTGGCAGGGCGACAGCCTCTACGTGCAGTCCTACCCGCCGCACGAGGAGCACCCGGAGGCGAAGAAGGCCGCGCAAGGACAGCGCTTCGACAAGTCGGTGTCGAACAAGATGTTCCAGGTGCTGAAGCCGCACGCGGCGACGGCGGACTGGGCGCTGGTGGAGAAGGTCGTCAACGATGGGCGCGGCGTCGCCGTCCCCGTGTCGCGACCCGGCCTCACGTTCGATGCGTACCTCGCGTCGGCACGCCAGGTCGAGAACCGCATTCCGGACGGCTCCAACTGGGATGGCACCGACAACCCGGTGCCGGTCGCGCGTTCCGCGCAACCCGTGGCGAGCGCGGGCCAATAGCTCACGCGCCGGGCGCCGTTCGTGCGCCGCTCGCTGCGGTGCACCTGCGTCCCGTTTCGACCTGAACCCTTCCCCCCGATCCCTCGCGGCCGAACGCCGCGGGGGGTCCGACGACTTGTGATAAGGTGTCCGCGGCCGGTGGACGCGGCAGCAGGGCGCGCGATTGTCTGAAACGAATCTCAACGGGATCGACGTCACCGAGGGAGCCGGTTCCGATCACGCCATCGGTTGCCTGCCGACGGCCGTGACCGCCTTCGTCGGACGCACGCTGCGCGGCCCCGTCGCCCGCCCGGTGCTGCTGCGCAGCTTCGCCGACTACCAGCAGGTGTTCGGCGGCCTGTGGCAGCCGAGCCCGCTTTCCTATGCCGTCGAGCAGTTCTTCGAGAACGGCGGTCGCGAGGCGTACGTCGTGCGCGTCGTCAACGGCGGAGCGCCGGCCACCCTCTCCATTCCCTGCGGCAAGCAGACGCTCACGCTCGAGGCGCTGAGCCCGGGCTCGCGCGAGGTGCTGCGCGCCTCGGTCGACTACGACAACATCGGTCCGGCCGAAGACGACCGCTTCAACCTCGTCGTGCAGCGCGTGCGCGCGATCGGCTCGGAGCACATCGAGGACCAGGAGATCTTCCGCCGCATCTCCATCACGCCGGGCTCGACGCGCTTCGTCGCCTCGGCACTGCAGGAATCGATGCTGGTCCGCATGCGCGGCGAGGCGCCCGGCGTGCGACCGGATCGCACCTTCCGCCCGGGCGCGCGCCACCCGATCGGTTACATCGATTCCAATCCCGACGGCGACGACGGCGCGCCGCTCACCGACTACGACCTGATCGGCTCACCGGGACGCGGCACGGGGCTCTTCGCTCTGCGCCACGTCGAGACCGCGCACTTCCTCTACGTGCCGCCGCCGACGCGCGACCGCGACGTCGGCCCGAGCGTGCTGCTCGCCGCCTCGCAGTTCTGTCGCGAGCGCCGGATGATGCTGGTCGTCGATCCGCCGTCGACCTGGGACAGCACCGACGAGGCCCTGCAGGGCCTGCGCGAGATGGCGTTCCACAGCGAGAACGCGCTGATGTGCTTCCCGCGCGTGCTCGCCTTCGATCGCTTGCGCGGTCGCTACGAGACCTTCCCGAACGGCGCGGCGGTGGCGGGCGCGCTCGCGCGCATGGACGTGCACCGGCCGCTCTGGTGCGCCGGTCCGGACGAAGACGTGCTGTTGCGGCCCGGCCTGCGGCCGGCGCGCATCCTGAGCGAAGCCGAGCGGGTCCGCCTGACCGCGCACGGCCTCAATCCGCTGCAGGCCCTGCGCTCCGCCGAGCGGCGTGCGGTGCCGTTGCGCACGCTCGCGGCCGGCTCGGGCGCGGGACCCGACAGCCAGCTCCTCACGGCGCGGCGCCGCCAGTTGCTCATCGTCAACAGCATCGAACTCGGCACGCGCTGGGCGCGCTTCGAAGGCCGCAATCCGCAGACGTGGGCGCGGCTCGAGCGACAGGTGCGGGCGTTCCTGCAGCCGCTCGCGACGACCGGGCTCTTCGGCATGGCCGAGGGCGAGGCCTGTGCGGTCGTCTGCGACGAACGGCTGCACACGATCGAGGACCTGGCCGAGGGCCGCGTCCACCTGCTCGTGTCGCTGCGCACGCAGCGGCCGGACGAATTCCAGTCCTTCATGATCACGCATCGTCCGGACGGCAGCAGCGTGCGACCGGTGCGTTCGAACCGGCTGCCGGCGAGCACGCGCATGTCGGTCGGCGATCCCGAGATCGAGGCGGCGCTCGACGAGACGCAGCCGCGTCGCACGCTCGACGACACGCAGCGTCGCCGGACGCTGGCGCAGCAGCTGTTCGCGCGCGGCGAGGCGCAGCCCGCGTCAGCGGAGGAGCGTTTCGGGGTGGCCGAAGCCGCCGCCGCCGGGCGTCGCGATCTCGACCTGGTCGGACGCGTGGGCGTCGAGTTTGACCGTCGCGGGCAGCGCTTCTGACCGACCGTCCGCGCGCAGCAGGCGATTGACGCCCGGCTGACCGTCCGCGCCGCCGGCCAGCCCGAACGGCGCGATGCGCCGGTGGTTCGCGAGGATGGCCACGGTCATCGGCTCGCGGAACTCGAGGCGCCGGACCAGCCCGTCGCCGCCGCGGTGGCGACCCTCGCCGCCGGATCCGCGGCGCAGCGCGAACTCCCGCAACAGCACCGGATAGCGAGTCTCCAGCACCTCGGGGTCCGTGAGGCGCGAGTTCGTCATGTGGGTCTGCACGCCGCTCGCGCCGTCGTAGTCCGGGCCCGCGCCGGCGCCGCCCGCGATGGTCTCGTAGTACTGGTAGCGCTCGTTGCCGAAGGTGAAGTTGTTCATCGTGCCCTGCGACGCGGCCTGCAGGCCCAGCGCGCCGTACAGCGCGTCGACGATGCACTGCGAGGTTTCGACGTTGCCGGCGACGACGGCTGCCGGAAACGTCGGGTCCAGCATCGAGCCACGCGGCACCCCGATCGTGAGCGGGCGCAGGCAGCCGGCGTTGAGCGGGATCGGCTCGTGGATCAGCGTGCGGAAGACGTACAGGACCGCCGCCACGGTCACGGCGCGCGGCGCGTTGAAATTGTTGTCGCGCCGCGCGGACGTGCCGGTGAAATCGACCGTCGCGGTGCCCGCTTCGCGGTCGACCGTGACGGCCACCTCGACCGCCTGGCCGTCATCCATCTCGTAGCGGAAGCGGCCGTCGCGCAGGTGCCGGATCGCGCGCCGCATGCAGGCCTCGGCGTTGTCCTGCACGTGGCGCATGTAGGCCAGCAGGGTCGACCGGCCGTGTTCGGCGGCCGCGCGCTGCAGTTCGCGTTCGCCGCGGGCATTGGCCGCCAGCTGCGCACGCAGGTCCGCGAGATTCTGCGTCGCGTTGCGCGCCGGATGCGGGTTGTCGAGCAGCAGCGCGCGCACCGTGGCCTCGTCGAGTCGCCCCGCGCGCACGATGCGCGTCGGCCCGATGAGCGCGCCTTCCTCGCGGATGTCGCGGCTGTGCGGCGGCATCGAGCCCGGCGTGATGCCGCCGACGTCCGCGTGATGCGCGCGGGACGCCGTGAAGAAGTCGATGCCCCGGCCATCGGGCGCAAACACAGGCGAGACCACGGTCATGTCGGGCAGGTGCGTGCCGCCGTCGTAAGGTGAGTTCACGAGGTAGGCATCGCCCGGCCGCAGGTCCGCTCCGTGCGCGGCGATCACGGCCGCGACGCTGGCACCCATCGAGCCGAGGTGCACCGGCATGTGCGGGGCGTTCGCGACGAGGTTCGCCTCGCCGTCGAACAGGGCGCAGGAGAAGTCGAGTCGCTCCTTGATGTTCACCGAGCTCGCGGTCTGCCGCAGCACCGCGCCCATCTGTTCGGCGACGTGCATGAAGAGGCCGTTGAAGACTTCGAGCCGCATCGGATCGGCGGCGTCGTCCGTCGCGCCGGTCGCGGCAGCCCGCGCGTCCGTGCGGCGCAGGCGCAGGGCGCCGCTCGCCTCGACGGCACCCGACCAGCCAGGTGCGATCCAGCTCGTGGCGCCGTCTTCCGCGAGCAGCAGCGGCCCGTCCATCCGATCTCCCACCCGCAGCCCGGCGCGCGTCCGCAGCGACACCGCCCGCGCTTGACCGTCGAGCCAGACCTTCGTCTGCGTGGTGGCGTGATCGCTCGCGGGTGACGGGTCCGGCCCGCGGGGCATTCGGTCGTCGACGGCCTCGACCGCCTCGGCGGTCAACGCGCTGACCACGAGGGAAGTCGAATCGGGCTCGAAGCCGTACAGTCGTGCGTGGGCCGCCGTGAACGCCTCGCGCAACCCGTTGAGCGGCTGCCAGGGCAACTCGAGCGCGGTGTCCGACCCCGAGAGTCGCACGTGCGCGACGCGCCGGATCGAGCAGGACGCCTCGGCCACCTGCTGTCGATGCAGTTCCTGCCGCGCGGCCTGCGCCAGTTCATCGAGGGAATCGCTGCAGCGCGCGTGGCCGGTCGCGTCGAGCGGGAGTTCCGCCGTGCGGCGCCGGATCACGCGGCGTCCGGCCAGCGCGATGCCGAAGGCCGACAGCACGCCCGCCAGCGGGTGCAACAGGATCTCGCGGATGCCGAGCGATTCGGCGACCGCGCAGGCGTGCTGGCCGGCCGCGCCCCCGAAGCTGACCAGCGTGAACTGGGCGGCATCCTGGCCGTGGTGCAGCGTCAGTTCACGCACGGCATTGGCCATGCGTGCGACGCCGACGTGCACGAAGGCTTCCGCGAGCGACTCGGCCGTGTACTCGCTGCCCTCGCGCCGCGCTGCGGCCGCGATCTCCTCGAGGCGCCGCCGCGCCGCATCGGCATCGATGGGCTGGTCGCCCGTCGCGCCGAACACGCGGGGGAAGTGCTCGACCGCGATGCGACCGAGCACTACGTTGCAGTCGGTCAGCGTCGCCGGCCCGCCGCGTCGATAGCACGCGGGGCCGGGGTCGGCGCCCGCGGAGTCCGGGCCGACCTGCAGCCGGCCGTCGGCGTAGCGCACGATCGAACCGCCGCCTGCCGCGATGGTGTGGATGTCCATCATCGGCGCCTGCAGTCGCACGCCGTCGATCTCGGCCGCGAACCGTCGCGGGAGTTCGCCCGTGTACAGGCTGACGTCGGTGGAGGTGCCGCCCATGTCGAAGCCGGCGAGCCGGACCGGTGCGTCCGCGGCCCCGGCCGCCACCATGCCGACCACGCCGCCCGCGGGTCCGGAGAGCACGCCGTTGACGCCGCGCAGGCCCGCCACGTCCACGAGGCCGCCGTTGGATTGCATCAGCAGCAACGGCACGTCGCCGAAGCGCGCCGCGAGTTCGCGCTGGAAGCCGCGCACGTAGCGCAGCAGCACCGGCGAGAGGTAAGCGTCGGCCACCGTCGTGTCGCCGCGGGCGACGTAGCCCAGCATCGGCGCGGCGTCGTGCGAGGCGACGACTTCCGCGAAGCCGATCTCGCGCGCCAGCGCGGCAGCCGCGCGTTCGTTGGCCGGATGGCGGAAGCCGTGGACGAACACGATGGCCACGCTGTCGTAGCCGGCGGCGCGGGCGGCCTGCAGTTCGGCGCGCAGCGGCGCGAGGTCGAGCGGCGTCAGTACCGTGCCGGCCGCGTCGCAACGCTCGTCGGCCTCGATGACCGGGCCGTACAGCACCTCCGGGCGGCGGATGGCGCGCGCGAAGATGTCCGGGCGCTCCTGGTAGCCGATCCGCAGCGCATCGCGGAAGCCTCGCGTCGTCACCAGCACCGTCGGTTCGCCCTTGCGTTCGAGCAGGGCATTGGTGGCGACGGTCGTGCCGAGCCGGACCGAGGCGAGCCGGTCACCGGCGGCGCCCTGCCGTTCGAGCAACGAGACGATGCCGCGCACGGCGGGATCGCCCGGCGCGTGCGGATCGCGCGACAGCACCTTGCAAGTGTGCAGCCGGCCGTGCGGATCGACGGCGACGATGTCGGTGAAGGTGCCGCCGCGATCGATGGCGATGCGCCAGCCGGCGGCGCGCGTAGCGTTCAAGGCCTGTGCTTCCCAACCGCGAGAGTCCGGGCGCGATTGTGTACCGCCCGTCGCGTTCGCGCACGGCTCGTCGCAGGCGGCTTGCCCTCGCGGGACGCGCCGCCTAGCATCGCGCCCCCATGCCAAAGCGGGCGGTCGAACCGGACGCGCGCGCGACCGCCATCCTCGCGGTGGTGGCGCGGATTCCCCGCGGGCGCGTGACGACGTACGGTGCCGTCGCGGAACGCGCGGGCCTGACGCGGCGCGCGCGTCTCGTGGGGCGCGTGCTGGCGCAGCTGCCGACGGGATCCAGGGTGCCCTGGCATCGCGTGGTCGCGGCCGGCGGCCGGATCGCGTTCCCGCCGGGGACGCGGGCGGCCCGCGAGCAGGCAGCCCGCTTGCGGCGCGAAGGCGTGGCGGTCGTGAACGGCCGCGTGGACCTGCGATCTCGAGGCTGGGGCAGCCCGGCCGATGACCTGGACCGCTGGCTATGGGTGGTCGGCGTGGACCAGCCTGCGCGCGGCGAGGGCGAGAACTGACGCAAGTTTCCGTCGCGGCGGTGGGCTTATGATGCAGGCATTGAACGGGGCGCCGACGAGGCGGAAGGATCCATGACCGAACGTTACGTGGTCTTCTCCCACGGCAAGGACAGCGAGCCGTGGGGCAGCAAGATCGCCGCGATGGCCGAGATCGCGCGCGAGGAAGGCTTCGTGGTCGAGTCCGTCGACTATCGCGGCATCGACGACCCCAAGGAGCGCGTCACCCGGCTGCTGGCGTTCTGCAAGGACCTGCGCGGCTCGCTGGTGCTGGTCGGGTCCAGCATGGGCGGCTACGTGTCGGTCGCCGGCTCCTCGCTGCTGCAGGCCCGCGGCATGTTCCTGCTCGCGCCGGCCCTGTACATGCCCGGTTACGAGAAGTTCAGCCCGCGTCCGGCCAGCTGCCCGACGACGATCATCCACGGCTGGAAGGACGACGTGATCCCGGTCGAGAACAGCATCCGCTTCGCG
This sequence comes from Steroidobacteraceae bacterium, assembly GCA_044226195.1. GTDB lineage: Bacteria > Pseudomonadota > Gammaproteobacteria > Steroidobacterales > Steroidobacteraceae > RPQJ01. The sequence continues at coordinate 53,424 of JBGAHO010000004.1, read as the reverse complement.
CGCGAGCAGAAGGCGACGCTGCACATCCTCGATTCGGACCACCGCCTGCTGGACCAGATCCGGATGATCAACCACCTGTTCGCGTACTTCCTGTTCGCGATCGACGAATTCCTCTGAGGCGCCTCAGCGCTTCTCGCGGATCGCCCGCGCCGTCATCCGGTCGACGCGTCCCGGCGCCAGCAGCTGCATCCACCGCCCGAGCTTGCCGCGCGCCGACGTGACGAGCAGGCGCTCGCGCCGCCCGATCGCGTCGACCATCAGCTCGGCACAGCGTTCCGCCGTCATGATCTTCGAGCCCGTCATCGGATTGTCGCCGAGGGGCCGTCCGTCCGCGCCGAGCGCGCGCTTGTGGATCTCGGACACCACGAAATCGGGACAGACCACCGTCACGCTGACCCCGGCGTCCATCAGCTCGACCCGGAGCGAATCGAAGAAGCCGATGACCGCGTGCTTCGCGGCGGCGTACCCGGTCCGCGTCGGCACGCCGAGCAGGCCCGCCATGCTGGCGACCGCGACGAGCCGGCCCTGCGAGCGCTTGAGGTGGGGCAGGGCGTAGTACGTCGGGTAGACGCTGCCGAGGTAGTTGAGCCGCATCAGCCGCTCGAAGATCGAGGTGTCGACGATCTCGTCGAGGCGGGTCCACATCGTGCCGCCGGCGTTGTTGACCAGTACGTCGAGCGCGCCGAAATGCCGGACCGCGGTCTCGATCAGGTCGCGGCAGGCCGCCTCGTCGGTGACGTCGGTCGGCACGACGAGGGTCTGCGCCCCGTCGGCCTCGCATTCCCGGGCGAGGGACTCGAGCCGTTCGCGCGCGCGAGCGGCGAGGACCAGCTTCGGCCGTTGCGGGGCGACGGCCCGGCAGAAGGCGCGGCCGATGCCTTCGGAGGCCCCCGTGACGACGACGACCCGACCCTCGAATGCGCTCATTTCCAGCCCCCTGGGGTAAACTCGCCCCACCTTGCGAGCGGGGTGATGCATGGTCCGAACGGCTAGAGTAGCCGCTGCCGCGCTGGTACTCACGGGCCTCGTGGCCTGTGGGTCGTCCGAGCCTCCGGCCGACGAGGAGTCGACCGAGGCCACCGCCGACGTGCACGAGCGCCAGGGGACCGCCGACGAGACGGTCTTCGACGACCTGGTCCGGACCGAGGACAAGGCGCGCTCCGTGAACGACACGGTGATGCAGGACAAGGCCCACACCGATGCGGCGATCGAGGCCGCGACGGACGGTGACGCCGCAGGACAGGACACGCAACAGTAGGGCCGGCCGCCGCCGGAGCAGGTTCCGATGCAGAGAATTCCCGAGCCCGAGCTCATGGACGAGTCGGAGCAGGCGCTGGCGTATGCCAACGCCGATTTCGCCGAGCCCAACCAGCGCTTCGTCGACGCGTTCGTGGCCGAATTCCCGGCGCTCACGCGCGGGGCCGTGCTCGACCTCGGCTGCGGCCCCGGCGACATCGTCCTGCGCCTCGCGCAGCGCTGCCCCGGGCTCACGGTGCACGGGCTCGACGGGTCGCGGGCGATGCTCGCGCACGGCGAGGCTCGCCTCGCGAACCTGCCGGACCTGCGGGACCGCGTGCAGTTCATCGAGGGCATCCTGCCCGGCGCGCGCCTGCCGCGCCCGGCCTATGACGCGATCACCAGCAACAGCCTGCTGCATCACCTGCACGATCCGCAGGGCCTGTGGCGCTCGGTGCGCCTCGCCGGCGCGCCGGGGGCGGCCGTGCTGGTCATGGACCTGTTCCGCCCCGAGTCCGAGGAGGCCGCCCGGGCGATCGTCGAGCGTTATTCGGGCGGCGAGCCCGAGGTGCTGAAGCAAGACTTCTTCCAGTCGCTGTGCGCCGCGTTCTCGCCGGACGAGGTGCGCGCGCAACTGGCCGAGGCCGGGTTGGCGGGCCTGCAGGTGCGGACCGTGTCCGACCGGCACCTGATCGTGGGCGGCCGGCTGCCCGGATGAGGCGGGAATTCACCTTCTTCGAGCGGCTGCTGCTGCCGCTCGTGCGCTGGCTGGTGCGCTGGTGGGTCCGCCCGTCGGTCCTGCCGGACGACGTGCGCGAGCGACTCGGCCGCGGCCGGCCGGTCGTCTACGCGCTCGAGAAGCGCAGCGTGGTCGACTTCGCCGTGCTCGAATACGTGTGCCGCGAGCGCGGCCTGCCGATGCCGCTGCAGCCGCTCGGCTCGGGCACGCTGCTCCGCCGCAGCATCTTCTTCCTCGAGCGGCGCATCGGCTTCTTCGGCCTGCGCGTCGACCGGCGCATGCCGGACGCGCTGCGCATCCTCTGCGGCGCCGCGGCCGCCGACATCACCTTCGAAGCGGACATCGTGCCGGTCAGCCTGTTCTGGGGACGCGCGCCGGAGCGCGAGCGGGCCTGGTTCCGCATGATGATCGCCGAGGGTTGGGACATCGGCGGCCGCTTCCGCAAGTTCCTCTCGCTGCTGATCAACGCCAGCAACCTCGTCGTGCTGTACGGCGAGCCTCTGCCGCTGCAGCCTTCGCTCGCCGAGACGCGCGGCATGCCGCGCGGTCCGCGCCGCCTGTGGCGCCAGTTGCGCACCCAGTTCCGCAACCAGCGCATCGCCACCATCGGCCCCGACCTCTCGCACCGGCGCACCATCGTCGCGCAGGTGCTGCGCACCGAGGCCGTCCGCGAGGCCGTGCGCACCGAGATGAAGGCGAAGGACCTGTCGCGCCGCGACGCGCTCAGGGTCGCGCGCGCCTACGCCTACGAGATCGCGGCCAACTACTCGTATCCCTTCGTGGTCTTCATGTCGGGGATCCTCGGCCGGCTGTGGAACCGGCTGTACGACGGCGTCGAGCTGGTGAACTTCTCGAGCCTGCAGTCGGTGGGCGAGGGCAGCGAGATCGTCTACGTGCCCTGCCACCGCAGCCACATGGACTACCTGCTGCTCTCCTACGTGGTCTACCACAAGGGCTTCGTCGTGCCGCACATCGCGGCGGGCATCAACCTCAACATGCCCGTGGTCGGCTCGCTGCTGCGTCGCGGCGGCGCGTTCTTCCTGCGGCGCAGCTTCGGCGGCAACGTCCTGTACTCGTCGGTGTTCTCGAAGTACCTCGCGCAGATGATGGCGCGCGGGCATTCCATCGAGTACTTCATCGAGGGCGGGCGCAGCCGCACGGGCCGCCTGCTGCAGCCGAAGACCGGCATGATCGCGATGACGGTGCGCAGCTACGTGCGCGAGCCGTCGCGCCCGGTGGTGTTCGTGCCGGTGTACTTCGGCTACGAGCGCGTGGTCGAAGCGCGCACCTACATCGGCGAGCTGTCCGGCCGCCCGAAGGAAAAGGAATCGATCCTCGGCATGCTGAAGACCCTGCCCGAGCTGCGCAGCCGCTTCGGCAAGGTGTACGTGAGCTTCGGCGAGCCCCTGCCGCTCGACCCGGTGATCCAGGAACACTACCCGGCGTGGAACCGCGACGAGCCGGTGAACGACGACCGCCCGGGCTGGGTGACGCCGCTCGCGAGCGACCTCGCGCACCGCATCATGACGCGGGTCAACGCGGCGGCCTGCGTGTCGCCGATCAACCTGCTCGGGCTGGTGCTGCTCGCGACGCCGCGCCAGAGCATGGGCGAGGCGGACCTCGCGCGGCAGCTCGAACTGTATTCGTCGCTGCTGCGCCAGGCGCCGTACTCGTCGCGGGTCTGGGTCACTCAGCTCGACGGCCAGTCGATGATCCGCTACGGCGAGTCCATGGGCGTGCTGCGCCGTCACCGGCACGCGCTGGGCGACATCATCGACATGACGGAGGAGACGGCGGTCCTCGCGAGCTACTACCGCAACAACGTGCTGCACCTGCTGCTGATGCCGTCGCTGCTCGCCTGCGCCTTCCTCAACAATCCCGCGGTCCGGCGCGAGGACCTCCACCGGCTCGCATGGCGCGTGTTCCCCTACGTGGCGGACGAATACTTCCTGCGCTGGACCGAAGACGAGCTGCCCGGCGTGGTGGACGAGCTGCTCGAGGACCTGCTGAACCACGGGCTGCTCACGGCGTCCGAGGACCGCAGCGTCTGGCATCGCCCGGCGACCGAGACCATCGAGGCGGTGCAGCTGTCGGTGCTGGCGCGCGCGACCGTGCCGATCATCGAGCGCTTCTATCTCGCGATCTCGCTGCTCATCAAGTCGGGCAGCGGCCGGGTCACGCAGGATGCGCTCGAGAACCAGTGCCAGCTCACGGCCCAGCGCATGTCGATGCTCTACGAGCTGAACGCTCCCGAGTTCTTCGACAAGGCGCTCTTCAGCAACTTCATCGACCTGCTGCGCCGGCGCGAGGTGCTGCGCATCACGCCGGACGGCAAGCTCGACTACGACGACGCGATGCTCCAGGCGATTGCCGCCGACGCGCAGCTGGTGCTGCAGGAGCAGATCCGCAACTCCATCCTGCAGGTCGTGCACCGCTGAGCCGCGCGGTCCGCGGAGCGCGTCACTCGTCGAACGCGAAGGCGTACGGCCCGAGCGCCGCGCGGTTGGCGATGCGCCACCGGTTGTGATCGTCGAAGCGGATCGCGTCGCCCATGGCGACGAAGTCGAGGCGCCACAGCCCGTCCGCACCGCGCTCGAGGAACCACGGCGAGCAGCGGCCGTCCTCGCCCGGGTGCTCGACCACCGCGTATTCGCCCTGTTCGCGGGCCTCGGGCGCGGGACAGGTGCCGTAGGTGCGCACCAGCGTGTCCATCGGGCCGGGCCCCATCGTGCGCCCGCCCATGCGCTCGCGGCTGGCGTCCGTGTAGAGGTCGAGGTCCGGCGAACCCTCGTGAGCTGCCATGGCGGCGAGGTACGTCGTCACCGTGTCGGTGGGCGATGCGCCCGGGTCGTATGACGCCGTGACCGAGTCCGGGTCGACGACCGGAGCAGGCGGCCTCGCACCGCCGCAGGCCGCGAGCCCTGCCGCGCTTAAGCACCAGAACACGAGGACCGCGACCTTCCTCGTCGCTACCGCCATGTCGCCTCCCGCGTTCAGTCGAAGCTGCGCACCTTGCGCAGCTGCTTCACCTTCGACGCCCGGGCCTTGTGCTCGAGCCGGCGTTCCTTCGACGCGCGCGTCGGCCTGGTCGGCCGCCGCGGCTTGGGCTCGATCAACGCCTCGCGGATCATGGCCACCAGCCGGTCCACCGCGTCCGCGCGATTCTGCTCCTGCGAGCGCAGCCGCTGCGCATCGATCACGATGAGGCCCTCGTCGGTCATGCGGCGGCCGGCGATGCGGCGCAACCGGGTCCGCGCCGTCGGCCACAGCGCGTCCCAGGCGGCGCTGTCGAAGCGCAGTTCCACGGCGTTCGACACCTTGTTGACGTTCTGGCCGCCCGGCCCGGAGGCGCGCACGGCCCGGAACTCGACGAGCTCGTCGGGAATGGCGCGGTGCGTGTCGACGTCGATCGGCACGGCGGCCTCAGTCGTCGGCGGCGGGACGCAGGTCCCCGGGCGCGGGCCCGTTCATCTGCACGCGGATCTCGCGCTGCGCCACCGGCATCGTCACGCCGTTTTCCTTGAACAGGCGCCAGATCGTGCGGTTGACGTCGGAGCGCACGTTGTTGACGCCTTCCTGCGGGTCCGGGATCCAGAAGCGCAGTTCGAGTTCGATGCCGCTGTCCCCGAAGCCCATGAGGCGCGCCACCGGCGCCGGGTCGTGGATGATGCGCCGGTGTCCTTCGGTCGCCTGGATCAGCAGGCGCATGGCGAGTTCCGGGTCGTCCTGGTAGCTGATGCGGATCGGCAGCTTCAGGCGCACGCGCGGGTCGGTGTAGCTCCAGTTGATCACCGGGTTGTTGATGAGCTGCTGGTTCGGCACCAGCGTCTCGACGCCGTCGCGGTCGCGCACCACGACGTAGCGCCCGCGCAGTTCCTCCACCCAGCCGAAGCCCTCGGTGGTGGTGCCCATGGTGCCGGTGAAGCTGATCACGTCGCCGGGCTTGATCGAGCGGTCCATCAGCAGCACGAAGCCGCTGACGAAATTGGCCGCGATGCTCTGCAGGCCGAAGCCGAGGCCGATGCCGATCGCGCCGGTCAGTACGTTGAGCGTGGTGAGATCGAGGCCCGCGGCGTTGAGGCCCACCAGCACGGACAGGCCGACGAGGAACGCCTGCACGAACTTGGCGATGCCGATGCGCATGTTCGGCGCGAGGGCATCGAGCTTGAGCACCCGCCGCTCGAGCCAGCGCGAGACCCACATCGCGATGACCACGAACACGCTGACGGTGACGAGCAGCTTGGTCACCGACCAGACGGAGATGCGCGTGCTGCCGGCCTCGATGCCGATGTCGTCGAGGACCGTGATGACTTCGCGGCCCCAGCCGAGGTAGTGCAGCGATGCGAACAGCCAGATCACGACGCTGAGCGGCGTGCCCCAGCCCTTGATGCGGGCGCGGGCCCCGAGCGAGGCGCGCAGCACGTAGACGGCGAGGCGGATCAGCAGCAGCAGGCCGGTCAGCTGCACCGCCGTGAGCACGTAGTTCACGGGCGAGCGCGTCGCGTGCAGCAGCCCGTCGGCCGTGGCGAGGATCAGCAGCGTCGTGGCGATCGGTGCGACGACCCACAGTGCCTCGCGCACGTGATCGGCGAGCGCTCGGGACGCCGCCGGGGTCGCGGTCGCGGGAGTGAGCCAACGGCGCCACAGGCGCGCGAGCCACCAGCCGAGCGCGATCGACGCGCCGATGACGGCGAGCTGGACGAGGTTGGCCGGTTCGAAGAGGTGCGCGAGCTGGTCCGCGGCCGATTGCAGGAGCTGCGCCATCGGCTCAGGCGTTCAGGTCGGGGATCAGCTGGCTCTCCAGGCGCGCAATCTGGTCCTTCAGCATCAGCTTGCGCTTCTTGAGCCGGCGCATCTGCACCTGGTCGACGTAGAGGTCCAGCTGAAGGCGATGGATGACGTCATCCAGGTCGCGGTGCTCGATGCGCAGCTGGCGCAGGCGCGTCAGCCGCTGGAAGGTCTCCGTCTCGACGTTGTCCTGCTCGTCGGTCATGGCGCCGGGGTCGTCAATTCTCCAATCCGGCCAGTAGCTTAGTCCCGGCGAGGGGAAAAGGGGATAGCCCGTGGCGGCTATTGCAGGCCGAGGGTCTCGACGTGCCGGCCGGTCATCACCAGGAAGCCCTGCAGCACGTTGGCGCCGTCGAGGGTGTATTCGAAGAGGTAGGTGCGCTCGATGACGACGGCGCCGCCCCGCGGGCGCACGAGGCGCAGCGACTGGAACGCCACGGTCCCGTGCAACAGGGCCGCGCCGATCGAGCGGCAGGTGTCGAGCGCTTCCTCGTTGGCGCGCTCGCGGGCGGCCAGCGAGTCCTGCCAGAACCAGCCGACCGCCGCTCCCGCGACCAGCAACATCAGCAGGCCCCAGCTCAGCTCCATGGGTGCTCAGAACAGCCGGTGCCACTCGCGCCGGGCATCGCCGACGGCCAGGAAGTGCGGGTTCAGCAGGGTGTCGCGCTCGTTGTAGCGCAGCGGCCGACCGTCGAGCGTCGTCACCGCGCCGCCGGCCGCCTCGACCACCGCCTGCGCGGCTGCCGTGTCCCATTCCATGGTCGGGCCCAGCCGGGGATAGAAATCCGCGGAGCCCTCGGCCACGAGGCAGAACTTGAGCGAACTGCCCATCGGCCGCATGTCGTGCGGGCCGAGCTTCGCGAGCACCGCATCGAGCGAATCGCCCCGGTGCGACCGGCTGCCGACCACGATCAGCGGGTCGGCCGCGGCGCGCACCTGGATGCGCTCCGGCGCCTCGCCGCCCCGTACCCGGAACGCGCCGAGCCCTTCGGCGCCGTAGTAGGTCAGGCCGAGAACGGGCGCGCCGACGACGCCCAGCACCGGGCGGTGGTCGCGGATCAGCGCCACGTTCACGGTGAACTCGCCGTTGCGATTGATGAATTCCTTGGTGCCGTCGAGCGGGTCGACCAGCCAGAATTCCCGCCAGCCGCCGCGCACCTCGCGCGCGTGCTGCTCCGCCGATTCTTCCGACAGCACGGGCACCGAGGGTGTGAGCCGCGCGAGCCCGGCGCTCAGGATGTCGTGCGCGGCGCGATCGGCGCGCGTGATCGGCGAATCGTCCTGCTTGTACTCGACGTCGTGCCCGGAGGCGTACACCGCGAGGATCGCCTGTTCGGCATCGGCCACCAGCGCCAGCAGGGCCGGCAGCAGGCGGGTCGGGTCCGGGATCGTCTGGCTCAAGTCGGTCTCCAGGGCGGCGCACGCAACGGGCCGTATCATAGCCGCCCCTCACGCCGCCCTGCGGCGCATCGTATGCTGCGCGCCGTGAACGACCTCTCCGACCCGACGCGCGTGGCGCGTCGACCCGACTGGGACCGCATCGACACCGTGTGCCTCGACATGGACGGCACGGTGCTGGACCAGCGCTTCGACAACCTGTTCTGGCTCGAGGTGCTGCCGCAGCGCTGGGCCGCGGCGCGCGGCCTGTCGCATGCCGAGGGCACGGCGGAACTGATGCGCCGGTTCGAGGCGAGGCGCGGCACGCTGGAGTGGTATTGCGTCGATCACTGGAGCGACGACCTCGGCCTCGACCTCGCGTCGCTCAAGCACGACCTGCGCCACGAGATCCGCTACCTCGACGGCGCGCTCGCGTTCCTCGGGCACGTGCGCGCGCTCGGCAAGCGCCTGCTGCTCACGACCAACGCGCACCCCGTCAGCCTGGCGGTCAAGGACGGACAGACCGGGCTCGGCCGGCATTTCGACGAACTGATCTCGTCGCACGAGTTCGGGGCGCCGAAGGAAGCGGCCGCGTTCTGGGCGCGGCTCGAGCAGGCGCACGGCGTGGTGCCGTCGCGCACGCTGTTCGTCGACGACAGCGTCGCCGTGATCGCCGCTGCGCGCGCAGCGGGCATCGCGTGGGTCTACCAGGTGCTGCAGCCGGACTCGACGCGGCCCGCGCACGGGGCCGCGCCCGGATTCGACGGGGTGCGCGGCCTCGCCGACCTGATCGGCTGAGCGGGCCGGCTCAGTCCTGCGGAGGGGGCGATTCGCCGCCGGACGGGGCGCCGCCCTGCGGTCCACCCTGCGCGCCGCCGCCGGAGCGGCCGCGGCCACCTCGCCGTCGCCGCCGCTTGGCCGGCGCTGCGCCGTCCCCCGCGTGAGCGGTGCCCTGGCCGTCCGCCGTCGGCGCGGCCACCGCGCTGCCCTGCGGGGCCGGGGCCTGGCCTTCGGCCGGCTCGCGATGCGGGCGCGACGGGCCGCCGTGACGCGGGCCGCCACGACCGCCACCGCCGCCCTGACGCGGACCGCCACGACCGCCGCCATGGCCACCGCGTCCGCCACCGCCCCGGCCACCCGAGAAGCCGCCACGCGGACCGCCGTGACCGCCGCCCGGGCCGCCGCGGAAGCGGCGGTGCTCGCGCGGAGGCACGGTGATCTCGGCCAGCAACTCCGGCGCGACCGCGGCCACCGGCAGCTTGCGGCCGATGTAGTCCTCGATGTCCGGCAGCGTGATCACGTAGTCCTCGCAGCCGAGGCTGATCGCATCGCCTTCCTCGCCCGCGCGCGCCGTGCGGCCGATGCGGTGCACGTAGTCCTCGGGGTCCTGCGGCAGGTCGTAGTTGAAGACGTGCGTGACGTTCGGGATGTGCAGGCCGCGCGAGGCGACGTCGGTGCCGATCAGGATCGCGAGCTCGCCGCTGTGGAAATCCGTGATCATCCGCAGCCGCTTCTTTTGCGGCACGTCGCCCGAGATCGCCTCGGCGTTGAAGCCGTTGGCCTTCAGCAGCGACTCGAGCTCGTCGGCGCCGCGGCGGGTGTTCACGAACACCATGGTGCGGGTGCAGTCCATGGAGCGCAGCAGGCCGACCAGCAGGCGCGGCTTCTCTTCCATCGACGGGTAGTAGATGACCTGGCGGACGCGGTCCACCGTCATCTTGTCCGGCTCGATGCGCACGAGGTCCGGATCGTTCATGTGCTCGAACGCGAGCTCGAGCACGCGCTGGGCCAGCGTCGCCGAGAACAGCAGGTTGAGGCGCTGGTCCGGGGCCGGCAGGCGCCGCATGATGTAGCGGATGTCGGCGATGAAGCCGAGGTCGAACATCCGGTCGGCTTCGTCGAGGATCAGCACCTGCACCGCGTTCAGGTCGAACACGCGCTGCTTGTAGAAGTCGATGAGCCGCCCGGGCGTGCCGATCAGCACGTCGACGCCGCGCTCGAGTTCACGGCGCTGCTTGTCGTAGTCGACGCCGCCGAAGGCGAGGCCGAGCGACAGGCCCGTGTACTGGCCGAGGATCTCCGCATCGTGGTGGATCTGCACGGCGAGCTCGCGCGTCGGCGCGATGATCAGCGCACGGACTGCGTTGACCTGCTTGTTGGGGCCCGGCGGGTGGCGCAGCAGGTGGGCGTACATCGCGACGAGGAACGCGGCGGTCTTGCCGGTGCCGGTCTGCGCCTGGCCCGCGACGTCCATGCCCGCGAGCGCTTTAGGCAGCGTCTGGGCCTGGATCGGCGTGCAGCGTTCGAAGCCCGCATCCGCGATGCCGCGGGCGAGGGGTTCGGGAAGGTGGAGGTGGGTGAAGGAAACGTCTGTGAGGTGTGTGTCGGACATTGCTGGATGAAAGTGGAAGGTGCGGCCTTGCAAAAAGCCGAAAAGCGGGTTCAAATACGCCGCAATCGCGGACCAATCCGCTCCCGCCTCGAATTTGCCGGCCAACCGGGCCTGAGACCCGGTTCAAGAGACCGGCTCACAGCAACCCCACTTGATGTATTTCAACGGCCAGCAATCCCGATAGTTTGCCCTACGCGGAGCCCGCCGTCACCCGTTCCCGGGTCACGAGCCCTCCACACCCCATCCCAACCGTGCGCAAAACGCTCCAACCTGCCAGCGGAGGTAGTCTCTGGTGAGCCAGCAGATCATCCACGTCACTGACGCCAGCTTCGAACAGGACGTGCTCCAGTCCCCGACGCCCGTGCTCCTCGATTTCTGGGCCGAATGGTGCGGCCCCTGCAAGATGATCGCCCCGATCCTCGACGAGATCGCGGGCGACTACACGGGCAAGGTGACGATCGCCAAGATCAACGTCGACGAGAACCCGAAGACGCCGATGCGGTTCGCGGTGCGGGGCATCCCCACGCTGATCCTGTTCAAGAACGGCAAGGCCGAAGGCCAGAAGATCGGCGCGGTCCGCAAGGCGGACGTCGCGGCGTTCCTGGACAGCAAGCTGTGAGGGGCTATCTCGGCAACCAGGGCCGGGGTGGCGGCCAGCGCAACAAGCGCGGTCGCGGCGGCGGCGGTGGCGGCCCGGACGGCAATCGCGGCCCGCGGCAGGAAGAGCTCCCGCCGGACGATTTCATGGACGGCGAGGACCTCGACGTCATCAGCCCGGCCGAACTCGAGGCCAGCCGTCGCTCGATGAACCTGAGCGAGCTGAAGCACAAGCCGATCCCGGAACTGCTGAAGATCGCGACCTCGATGGGGATGGAGAACCTGGCGCGCTCGCGCAAGCAGGACATCATCTTCTCGATCCTCAAGGCGCACTCGCGCAACGGCGAGGACATCTACGGCGACGGCGTGCTCGAGATCCTGCAGGACGGCTTCGGCTTCCTGCGCTCGCCCGAAGGCTCCTACCTCGCGGGCCCGGACGACATCTACATCAGCCCGTCGCAGATCCGCCGCTTCAACCTGCGCACCGGCGACACGATCTCCGGCCTCATCCGTCCGCCGAAGGACGGCGAGCGCTACTTCGCGCTCCTCAAGGTCGGCCAGATCAATTTCGATTCGCCGGAGAACGCCCGCAGCAAGGTCCTGTTCGAGAACCTCACGCCGCTGCACCCGACCCGCCGCTTCAAGCTCGAGCGCGGCACGGGCAGCACCGAGGACCTCACCGCGCGCATGATCGACCTGATCGCGCCGCTCGGCAAAGGCCAGCGCGGCCTGATCGTCTCGCCGCCGAAGGCCGGCAAGACGATGCTGCTGCAGAACATCGCCAACTCGATCACCGGCAACCACCCCGAGGTGTACCTGATCGTGCTGCTCATCGACGAGCGGCCCGAGGAAGTCACCGAGATGACGCGCACGGTGCGCGGCGAGGTGGTGTCGTCGACGTTCGACGAGCCCGCGAGCCGGCACGTGCAGGTGGCCGAGATGGTCATCGAGAAGGCCAAGCGGCTCGTCGAGCACAAGAAGGACGTGGTGATCCTGCTCGACTCGATCACGCGCCTCGCGCGCGCCTACAACACCGTGGTGCCGAGTTCCGGCAAGGTGCTGACGGGCGGCGTGGACGCGAACGCGCTGCAGCGGCCGAAGCGCTTCTTCGGCGCGGCGCGCAACATCGAGGAAGGCGGCTCGCTCACGATCCTCGCCACCGCGCTGATCGACACCGGTTCGCGCATGGACGACGTGATCTACGAAGAGTTCAAGGGCACCGGCAACAGCGAAATCCACCTGGATCGCCGCATCGCCGAGAAGCGCGTCTACCCGGCGTTCAACATCAACCGCTCGGGCACGCGTCGCGAGGAACTCATCACCTCGTCGGACGAGCTGCAGAAGATCTGGATCCTGCGCAAGCTGCTGCATCCGATGGACGAGCTGGCGGCCGCGGAGTTCCTCATCGACAAGATGCGGGACACCAAGACCAACGGCGAGTTCTTCGAGGCGATGAAGCGCTGACGAGCTCGTCCGAAAACGTCCGCGGGATCACCGCCATGGTCACGGCCGTGGCGCTGTTCTCGCTGATGGACGCGCAGCTCAAGCTGTTGTCCGAGCACTACCCGCCGCTGCAGGTGGCGTTCCTGCGCGGCCTGCTCTCGGTGCCGTTCGTGGTCGTGCCCGTGCTGGCGCGGGGACGCCTCAGGCGCCTGAGGCCGGTCAACGTGCCCTTGCACCTGGTGCGCGGCGCGATGGCGGTCGTGATGCTGACCGCCTTCGTGTATGCCGTGAGGGCGACGTCCATCACGGCCACCTACTCGATCTTCATGTGCGCGCCGCTGGTCGTCGCGGCACTGGCCGTGCCGATGCTCGGCGAGAAGGTGGCGCGCTCGCAGTGGATCGCGATCGGCGTCGGCCTCGCCGGCGTGCTGCTGATGCTGCGACCGGCCGATTCCCAGTGGGGCCTCGCGGGCACGCTGGCGGCGCTGGTGGCCGTCGCGATGTACGCGCTGTCGGTGATCACGCTGCGCCGGCTTGCGCAGACCGACACGACGGAGAGCATGGTGTTCTCCTTCGCGTTGCTGCTCAGCGTCGGGGCGGGCCTGCTGGCGATTCCGGGCTGGGTGCCGCTGCAGCTCTCCGATTGGCCCTACATGCTCGGTGTCGGACTGACCGGTGCCATTGCGCAAGGGCTCATCACGACGGCTTTCCGGCATGCCCCCGCGTCCGTCATCACGCCCTTCGAGTACACCGCGCTGGTGTGGGGCGTGATCCTCGACCTCGTGATCTGGCACGTGCTGCCGTCGGGCGTCACGCTGGTCGGCGGCTCGGTCGTGATCGGCGCCGGCCTCTACATCATCCACCGCGAACGCAGCCGGCCAGCGCAATAGGGCCCGGAAACAGGGGACATTCCTCTTTTTCGAGGATCCGACAGTCCCCGCTCGGGACAGTCCCCGTCGAAAAAGAGGAATGTCCCCTATTTTCTCTCGCGGAGGATGGCGCGGTAGCCGATGTCCTTGCGGTACTGCATGCCGTCCCAGTGGATGGCATTGACCAGTTCGTAGGCCTGCTCCTGCGCCGAGCGCACGGTGCCGCCGAGTCCCACGGCGCACAGCACGCGCCCGCCGTGCGTGACGATGTCGCGGCCGAGGCGGGCGGTGCCCGCATGGAACACTTTGCCCGGCATGTCGGCCGCGGCGTCCAGCCCGAAGATGATGTCGCCCTTGCGCACCGTGTCGGGATAGCCGCCCGCCGCGAGCACGACGCCGACCGCCGCACGCGGATCCCACTCGATGTCCTGCTGCTCGAGCTTGCCGTCGAGGGCCGCCTCGCACAGCACGGTCAGGTCGGTGCGCAGGCGGCTCAGGATCGGCTGCGTCTCGGGGTCGCCGAACCGGCAGTTGAACTCCAGCACCTTCGGCGCGCCGTGCTCGTCGATCATCAGGCCGGCATACAGGAAGCCCGTGTACGGCGTGCCCTCGGCGGCCAGCGCGCGCACGGTGGGCCACATCACCTCGTTCATCACGCGCTCGTGCACGCGCGGCGTGACCACCGGTGCCGGCGAATAGGCGCCCATGCCGCCCGTGTTCGGGCCAAGGTCGCCGTCGTCGCGGCGCTTGTGGTCCTGCGAGGTGGCGAGCGGCAGCACGTGCGCGCCGTCCACCATCGCGATGAAACTCGCTTCCTCGCCTTCGAGGAATTCCTCCACGACCACGGTGTCCCCGGCCGGGCCGAAGCGGCCGGCGAACATGTCCTCGGCGGTGGCCACGGCCTCGTCGGTGGTCGCGCAGATCACCACGCCCTTGCCGGCCGCGAGGCCGTCTGCCTTCACGACCAGCGGCGCCTTCTGGGCCCGCACCCAGGCGGCGTCGAACGTCGCGCGCGTGAAGGTGCCGTACGCCGCGGTGGGGATGCCGTGCCGCTTCAGGAAGTCCTTGGTGAAGGCCTTCGAGCCCTCGAGGCGCGCGCAGGCCTTCGACGGGCCGAAGCAACGCAGTCCGGCCGCCTGGAAGGCGTCGACGATGCCGATCACCAGCGGCGCCTCGGGGCCGACGATCGTGAGGTCGACCTTGTGCCGCTCCGCGAAGCGCAGCAGCGCGGGCACGTCGTCCGCGGCGATCTCGACGTTCTCGGCCCGCGGCTCGAGCGCCGTTCCCGCGTTGCCCGGCGCGACGTACACCTGCGTGACGCGCGGCGACTGGGCGACCTTCCACGCGAGTGCGTGCTCGCGTCCACCGCCTCCGACGACGAGGACCTTCATGCGGCGCTCAGTGCCGAAAATGGCGCATGCCGGTGAACACCATCGCGATGCCGTGCTCGTCGGCGGCCGCGATCACCTCGGCGTCGCGCTTCGAGCCGCCCGGCTGGATCACGGCGGTGATGCCGTGCTCGGCGGCGGCATCGAGGCCGTCGCGGAACGGGAAGAACGCGTCGGAGGCCACCACGGAGCCCTTCGTGTCGAGGCCCTCGTCGCGCGCCTTCATGGCGCCGATGCGCGTGCTGTAGACGCGACTCATCTGGCCGGCGCCCACGCCGACCGTCATGCGGTCCTTCACGAAGATGATGGCGTTCGACTTCACGTACTTGCAGACCTGCCAGGCGAACAGGAGGTCGGCGAGCTCGGCGTCCGAGGGCGCGCGCTTGGTCACGACCTTGAGCTCGGCCGGGCTCACCATGCCGAGGTCGCGCGTCTGCAGCAGCAGGCCGCCATTGACGCTGCGCACCTCGAAGCGCGAATTGCTGGCCGCCATGCTGCCGGTCACCAGCAGGCGCACGCCTTCCTTGCGGGCGCAGGCCTCGCGCGCGGCGGCATCGACCGCCGGGGCGATGATCACCTCGACGAACTGGCGTTCGACGATGGCCGCGGCCGTCGCGCCGTCCAGTTCGCGGTTGAACGCGATGATGCCGCCGAACGCGGAGGTCGGGTCCGTGCGATACGCGCGGTCGTACGCCTCGCGGATGCCCGCCGACACCGCCACGCCGCAGGGGTTCGCGTGCTTGACGATGACGCACGCCGGCTCGTCGAACTGCCGCACGCACTCGAAGGCGGTGTCGGCATCGGCGATGTTGTTGAACGACAGTTCCTTGCCCTGCAGCTGCGAGGCCGCGCCGACGCTCGCGCCCTGCGCGTCGCTCGCGACGTAGAACGCCGCCTGCTGGTGCGGATTCTCGCCGTAGCGCAGGTCGAGCCGCTTGCGGTACTGCATCGACAGCAGCTCGGGGAATTCGCCGACCGACGGGCGGGCCGCCTTGTCGAGGTAGGCGGCGACCATCGCGTCGTACTGCGCGGTGTGCGAGAAGGCCTTGGTCGCGAGGCGCAGCCGCGTCTCGGCGGACACGCCGCCCTCGTGGCGGTCCATCTCCGCGAGCACCGTGCCGTAGTCGAGCGGGTCGACCACGATCGCGACGCGGTCGTGGTTCTTCGCCGAGGCGCGCACCATCGCCGGACCGCCGATGTCGATGTTCTCGACCGCGTCCTCGAAGGTGCAGCCCGGCTTCGCGATCGTCGCCGCGAACGGGTAGAGGTTCACCGCGACGAGGTCGATGGCGTCGATGCCGTGCTCGCGCATCACCGCGTCGTCGGTGCCGCGCCGGCCGAGCAGGCCGCCGTGGATCTTCGGATGCAGCGTCTTCACGCGACCGTCCATGATCTCCGGGAACCCGGTGACGGCCGAGACGTCGGTGACGTCGATGCCGTTCGCGCGCAGGGCGCTGGCCGTGCCGCCGGTCGAGAGGATCACGATGCCGCGGGAGCGCAGTTCACGCGCGAAATCGAGCAGGCCTTCCTTGTTCGAGACACTGAGGAGGGCGCGGCGGATGGGATTCGTCACGATCTGCAAACCTCGTGGCCGGGGGACTCAGCTGCTCGCGATGCCGTACACCTTGAGCTTCTTGCGCAGCGTGCCGCGGTTGATGCCGAGGATGTCCGCGGCGCGGCTCTGGTTGCCTTCGGAATAGTCGAGCACCGCGCGGAACAGCGGCTCCTCCACCTCGCGCAGGACGAGGTCGTAGAGGTGCCCGGGCGCGTGCCCGTTGAGGCTGGTGAAGTAGCTGTCGAGCGCCTGCTCGGTCAGCGAGCGCAGCGGCACGCTGCGGCCGTTGGTCGGCGCGGCCGGCTTCGGCTCGCGGCGGGTGCGGGTCTTCTTGCGGGGCGCCATGCGCGCGATCGTCCTCGCTCTCGTGTCCTTCCACCCGTCAGGCCGCCACCGCCGCCGGCGCTTCGATGAGCGCGTCGAAGTAGTCGCGTACCATCGCCAGTTGCTGTTCGGCGCTGGTCACCTGCATGACGGTCCCGCGAAACGCCGCGACGTTCGGGCGTTCCGTGCAATACCACCCAATGTGCTTGCGCGCGATTCTGGCTCCCGGCTCCGGGCCGTAGAAGTCGTACAAATCGCGCAAATGGGCGAGCATGATATCACGCACCTCGGCGGGTGTCGGAGGTTGCGGCGCAGCAAGGCCCGCCAGTAGCGCCGCGATTTCGCGGAAGATCCACGGCCGGCCCTGCGCCGCGCGGCCGATCATCACGCCGTCCGCGCCGGTCTCGCGCAGCACGCGCACCGCCTTCTCCGGCGAATCGATGTCGCCATTCGCGAACACCGGAATCCGCACCGCGCGCTTGACTTCGGCGATCGTCCCGTACTCGACGTCGCCGTGGAACCGGCACGCGCGCGTGCGACCGTGCACCGCGAGCGCCTGGATGCCGGCGTCCTCGGCGAGCCGCGCGATGCGCACGGCGTTGCGCGAGGCGGGATCCCAACCCGTGCGGATCTTGAGCGTCACCGGCACGTCGACCGCGCGCACCGTCGCATCGAGGATGTCCGCCACCAGTGGCTCGTCGCGCAGCAGTGCCGAGCCCGCCTCCTTGTGGCAGACCTTCTTCGCCGGACAGCCCATGTTGATGTCGATGATCTGCGCGCCCGCATCGACGTTGCGGCGCGCGGCATCCGCCATCGTCCCGGGATCGCCGCCGGCGATCTGCACGACGCGGGGCTCGGGCTCGTCCGAGTGATCGCGCCGACGCTGCGATTCGCGCGTGTTCCACAGGCGCGGATCGGCGGAGAGCATCTCGCCCGCGGCCAGCGCCGCGCCGAGGCGGCGGCAGAGCCGGCGGAACGGCAAGTCCGTGACGCCCGCCATCGGGGCGAGCACCGCGCGGCCTTCCAGCCGGTACGGACCGAGGAGGATCACGGCCGTCCTCAGCCGGGGCCCTGCGCGCAGCGCAGGATGGCCTGCGACTCGCGCAGGCAGACGTTGAGGCGGTAGCCAACGGCTTCGTCGCCCGGGTCGGCGATCTGGAGATCGGCCTCGGCGCTCGCGCCGGCCGTCAGCAGGCGCTTGGCCTGCGCCGGCGACTTGAGGTACTCGGCGGGTTCGAAGTCGCGCGTGGCCACGGTACCGCCGAAGCGATCCTCGAGTTCGACGCGCAGCAGCGGGAACGGTTGCGCGAAGGCCGCCTTGTTGCGGATGCTCGCGCGCACGTTGAGGCGGCCGGCCTGCGTGTCGGCCGCGGCATCGCCCCACTGGCGCACCTCGAAGGCGGTCGGATCCCAGTTCGGCGCCAGCTGCAGGCCGAGCGCGTCGTAGACCGCGGCGAGCGTCGGGCCGAGCTGCGGATTGCGCACCAGGTCCTGGCGGAAGTAGTGCACGAGCTGGGCGCACAGCGCGAGCACGAGCACCAGGCAACCCACGGCCCACAGCGCGCCCCCGCCGCGGGGCTCATCGTCCTCGCTGCCGCGCTCGTCCGCGCCGAGGCGCGTGGAGAGCAACTCGTCGTCGTTCGTCGTCGTCCGCCAGGGACGCAGCGTGACCGATCCGGGTGGGCGCTCCTCGGCATCGTCCTTCGCAGGCGCGGGTTCCGGTTCGCGCCACGGCCGGCGGGCCGCAGGCGCCGCGGGTGCGGGCTCGCTCGCGCGTCCGAGCGGCGCGGTCACCACTTCGGGCAGCGGCGGCACCTGGCTCGCGGTCCGCGCCGCGAGCGCCCGCAGGTCGTCGGTGACCTTGAAGGTCACCGTTTCGCTCTTGTCCTCCAGCACCGGCGCGGATCGCGGCGCCAGTCGCGGTGCGGGCGCGGGTTCCTCCGCCTCGATCTGCTGGGCCAGTGACGCGATGGCGGTCTCGTCGAGCGCGCGGAACCGGTCGGTGGCGTCGAGGTCGATCTCCGGGCCGAGCTCCCGGCGCAGCTCGTCGTGGATCTCGAGGTCGGGCTTGAAGTGCGGCAGTTCGTGGTCGGCGAGCGCCGGCGCGTCGCTCTCGATGGCGTCGTCGAGGAACCCGGGCGGCACCTCGATCTGGATGCGCTCGCCTTCGAGCGTGATGTCCTCGAGCGGCTCGGACTCGTCCACCAGCAGCTCGGAAGGTTCGGTGCCCGCCGGCAGCGGGTCGCCCACGGCATCAGCCGCATCGCCTTCGCCAAACTGGTCCTGCCAGTCACGCGCGTCGACGAAGACCTTCTCCAGGTCGTCGGCCGAGAAGTGGAACTCCGAGGCGTGCGACTTCGACGGGGCCGTGAGCTCCGGCTCGACGACCGACAGCAGCGGCGCGACCTGGGCCGCTGCCGGCGGAGGCAGCGTGTCGCTCAGCCGCGCCAGGGCGTCGAACGCACTGCCGCAGCGGCCGCAGCGCACGGTCCCGTGCGCCACGCGCAGCACGTCGGCTGTCACGCGGAAGCGCGCCTGGCAGTCGGGACACTGGGAGTACATCGCTTCTCTTGTTCGCTCAGGGGGCGCGTCGCCGGCCCGTCAGCAGGGCCCAGTCGTCGCGCGTGCCGATCGGGCCGATATCAAACCACGGCCGATACGCCTCCGCCACTGTGGTTGCCTGCTCGACCAGCAGCCCGCTCAGCGCGAGCGCGCCGCCGGGCCGCACGCGTGCCGCCAGCTGCGGCGCGAGTTCGACCAGCGGGCCGGCGAGGATGTTGGCCAGCAGCACGTCCGCCGTGCGGCCCTCGACCTGCGGGTCCGACGTGGTCTGGACCTGGTCCGAAACGCCGTTGCGCTCGGCGTTCTGCCGGGTCGCGAGCAGGGCCTGCGGGTCGATGTCCATTGCCGCCGCCCCGGCCGCCCCGAGCTTCACCGCCGCGATCGCGAGGATGCCGGACCCGCAGCCGTAGTCGATGACCGCGCGATCCTGCAGCGCCGGGGCGGGCAGGCGGTCGAGCCATTCCAGGCACAGCCGGGTCGTGGCATGCGTCCCCGTGCCGAAGGCGAGACCGGGGTCGAGTTCGATGCGCACCGCGTCCGGCTCGCCGGCCGGCATGCCGCCCGGGCAGACCCACAGGCGCTCCCCGAACCGCATCGGCCGGAAGTCCTTGAGCCACTCGCGTTCCCACGCGCGGTCCTCGATGCGTTCGAACAGGGGCTGGGGTGACGGGTCGCCGCAGCACTCCCGCACCACGTCGATCAGGCCGCGCACGTCGGCGTCCACGTCGAACAGCGCGCGCACCACGATCGTCGGCCAGAGGGGGGTCTGGCCCGGCGCCGGTTCGAGCACGGGATCGTCGGCGGCGTCGAGCAGCGTGACCGACGTGGCGCCGGCCTCGAACAGTGCATCCTCGAGCGCCTGCGGGTCGCGCGCGCCGATGTCGACGGTGAGTTGCAGGTCGGGCATGGGTCGTTCGATTCGTCGAGCTTGCGAGCCAGGAGCAGGAGGCGGAGAACGGAGCGGGGCGCTTGCCGCGAGCCACCCTGCGTCCATGACGGCCGGTGTGGATCCGTTTCGGCGAGCATATCTTCTTCGCGAGTCGAAACGGATTCGCATCGGCCGCGCACGCACCGCTCTTCGGGCGCGTTCCGACTTCGACGCAGCGTCGAACGGCAGGCGCTACTTCAGGCCGAGCCGCCGCTCGAGGTAGTGGATGTCCGTGCCGCCGGCGCGGAACGCGCTGTGCTGGAAGATCTCCTGGTGCAGCGGCACGTTGGTCTTGATGCCCTCCACCACGATCTCGTTCAGCGCGTTGCGCATGCGCGCGATGGCGGTGTCGCGGTCCTCGCCGTGCGCGATCACCTTGGCGATCAGCGAGTCATAGTGCGGCGGCACGCTGTAGCCCGTGTACAGGTGGCTGTCCACGCGGATGCCGGGGCCGCCCGGTGCGTGCCAGAGGTTCACCGGTCCCGGCGAGGGCGTGAACTTCTTCGGATCCTCGGCGTTGACGCGGCACTCGATCGCGTGGCCGTGGATCTGCACGTCGTCCTGCGTCCACGGCAGGCGCTCGCCCGCCGCGACGCGCAGCTGCGCCTTGACCAGGTCGATGCCCGTGATCAGCTCCGTGACCGGATGCTCGACCTGGATGCGCGTGTTCATCTCGATGAAGTAGAACTCGCCGTCCTGGTACAGGAACTCGAGCGTGCCGGCGCTGCGGTAGCCGATTTCCGCGCAGGCCGAGGCGACGCGATCGCTCATGGCGCGGCGCTGCTTGGCGGTGAGGCCGGGCGCGGGCGCCTCCTCGATGATCTTCTGGTGGCGCCGCTGCATCGAGCAGTCGCGCTCGCCCAGGCAGATCACGTTGCCGTAATGGTCGGCCAGGACCTGGAACTCGATGTGCCGCGGCTTCTCGAGGAATTTCTCCATGTAGACCTGGTCGTTGCTGAACGCCGCCAGCGCTTCGGCGCGCGTCACGCCCACGGAGTGCAGCAGCGTCGCATCGCTGTGCACGACGCGCATGCCGCGGCCGCCGCCGCCGCCCGAGGCCTTGATGATGACCGGGTAGCCGATGTCCTTCGCGATCTTGAAGATCTCGTCCGGATCGCTGCCGAGCGGTCCGTCCGAGCCCGGCACGCAGGGCACGCCCGCCGCCTTCATGGTCTTGATGGCCGAGACCTTGTCGCCCATGAGGCGGATCGTCTCGGGTCGCGGGCCGATGAACGTGAAGCCGCTCTTCTCGACGCGCTCCGCGAAGTCGGCGTTCTCCGAGAGGAAGCCGTAGCCGGGGTGGACGGCCACCGAGTCGGTCAGCTCGGCCGCGCTGATGATCGCGGGCATGTTCAGGTAGCTCTCGCGCGACGGCGGCGGTCCGATGCAGACCGTCTCGTCCGCGAGCAGCACGTGCTTCAGGTTGCGATCGGCCGTCGAGTGCACGGCCACCGTCTTGATGCCGAGTTCGCGGCAGGCGCGCAGGATCCTGAGCGCGATCTCACCGCGATTGGCGATGACGACCTTGTCGAGCATGGATCACTCGATCACGAACAGGGGCTGCCCGAACTCGACCGGGTCGCCGTTCTTGACGAGGATCGACACGACCTTGCCGGCCTTGTCGGACTCGATCTGGTTCATCATCTTCATCGCCTCGATGATGCAGAGCACGTCGCCCGGCTTCACTTCCGAGCCGATCTCGACGAAGGACTTCGCGCCCGGGGCCGGGGCGGCATAGAACGTGCCCACCATCGGCGCGGTCACGGTCTGGTCCGGGGCCGGACGCGCCGCCGCCGCGGGTGCCGCCGGGGCGGCCGCAGGCGCAGCGGCGGGGGCCGCGACGGGCGCCGGGGCATACATCGCCGGCGCGTGGATCGTCTGCATGGCGCCGCCCGCCGGGTAGCGGCTGATGCGCACGGACTCTTCGCCTTCCTTGATCTCGATCTCCGCCACGCCCGTTTCATCGAGCAGTTCGATCAGCTTCTTGACCTTGCGAATGTCCATGCGTGATCCCCCCAAAGGATCGGGATGCGTGTCGTACGGGTGTCAGGAACGGGCGGCGGGCTGCTGGTGGGCCGCGAGGTGCAGGCTGGCGGCGCGCAGGGCGAGTTCGTAGCCCACGGCGCCGAGGCCCGTGATGACGCCGACCGCGATGTCGGAGAAATACGAGTGGTGGCGGAACGATTCCCGCGCGTGCACGTTGCTGAGGTGCACTTCGATGAACGGGATCTTCACCGCGAGCAGCGCGTCGCGCAGCGCGACGCTGGTGTGCGTGAAGCCGGCCGGATTGAACAGGATGAAGCCGACGTGTCCCGCCGGCGCCTGGTGGATGCGCGCGATCAGGTCGGCTTCGGAGTTGCTCTGGAAGGTGGTGAGGCGATGGCCGAGTTCGGCCGCCTGCTGCGTGAGGCGCTCGTGGAGCTGGTCGAGCGTGACCTGACCATAGATCCCCGGCTCGCGCAGTCCGAGCAGGTTCAGGTTCGGTCCGTTCAGGAGCAGGAGGTGCGACATCAGCCCAATGCCAGCCAGTACATGGCGGGAGAGTGTAGGCGATTTGTCGCCTTTTGGCGACATATTCTAGACGTATTGAGCGAAGATGCCGGCAAATTCCCGCCTGATGGCGACCGCATCAGGCTCCCGGCAGGCGGGCGAGCCCGCTGCGGATCGCGGCACGGGCCTCCTCGAGGCTCTGCCGGCCCGCGCTCACCTCGCGGATGGCGCCTAGGATGAGGTCCGCCTGCGGTCGGGTCAACTCGCCGAGGTGCGCGGCCACGACCCGGCCCCGGGTGTCCGTGAAGATCGTGAACGGAAATCCGACCGCATCGACCCCGAAGGCCGCCGCCGCATCCAGGCCTTCCTGTTCGCCGATCAAGAGCGGGTAGTCGATCTTCATCTCGTCCGCGTACGCGAGCACCTTGTCGCGGAAGTCGACCGCGATGCCCACGACCTGGAAGCCCTCGCCGCCGTGCTCGCGCTGCAGTGCCTGCAGCAGCGGGATCTCCTTGCGGCAGGGTGCGCACCAGGTGGCCCAGAAATTGACGATCAGCGCCTTCCCCTGCCAGT
Organism: Steroidobacteraceae bacterium; assembly: GCA_044226195.1. Taxonomy (GTDB): domain Bacteria; phylum Pseudomonadota; class Gammaproteobacteria; order Steroidobacterales; family Steroidobacteraceae; genus RPQJ01. The sequence continues at coordinate 30,163 of JBGAHO010000004.1, read as the reverse complement.
CGGCGAGCGAGCGAGACTGGCCCTCGCGGTCGACCAGCGTGAAGCTCGGCACGGTGTCGACGAGCTTGCCGGCCGGCGCCGGGGGCGGGCTGGGTGGCGGCGGCAGGTTCTGCAGCCAGTACGCGTAGACGCCGGCCCCGGCGGCTGCGGCCACGGCAGCGACGACGATCAGCGTGCGCGCGTTCACGTCGAACCGCCCGCGAACGCCTGCGCGACGTGCGCGCGGAACTCATCGGCCGGCTGGAAGCCGACCACGCGGAAGTCCGGCTTCTCGGCGCCGTCGAGGCCGAAGAACAGGATCGACGGCGGCCCGAGGATGCCGAACTCCTGCAGCAGGGCCTGGTCGGTCGCGTCGTTCGCGGTCACGTCCGCCTGCAGCAGCACGGTGCCCGCGAGCGCGGCCTGCACCGTCGGATCCGGGAACGTGTACTTCTCCATTTCCTTGCAGGACACGCACCAGTCCGCATAGAAGTCGAGCATCACGGTCTTGCCGGCAGCATTGGCGGCGCGGACCTCGTCGCGCAGGTCGGCCACCGACTTGATGCGCTTGAACGGCACGTGCGCCTGCGCCTCGCCGGCGCCCGGCTGCGTCGACGACGACCGGCGGAGGCCTGCGAGGGGCTGCAGCGGATCGCTGTGCCCGGCGAGCGCGCCGACGAGCAGCGCGATGCCGTAGACCAGCGCGATCACGCCGAGGCTGCGGCGCACCAGCGTGCCGCCCTGGCGCAGGTCGCGACCGCCCATCATGAGCAGCCAGTACCCGGTGGCCACGGCGAGCACGGCCCACAGGCCGAGGGTCAGCGGGCCCGGCAGGATCCGGCTCAGCATCCAGAGCGCGACCCCGAGCATCAGGAAGCCGAAGAACTGCTTCACCGAGTCCATCCACGGCCCGGCCTTCGGCAGGAACTGGCCCGCGGACGCGCCGACGATGAGCAGCGGCGCGCCCATGCCGAGCGCGAGCGCGAACAGGGCGCCGCCGCCGCGCAGCACGTCGCCGGTCTGGCTGATGACGGCCAGTGCGCCCACCAGCGGCGGGGCGACGCACGCCGTCACGATCAGCGAGGACAGCGCGCCGATGATGGCCGTGCCGAGGAGCGTGCCCTGCTTCTGCCGGTCGCTGAGACTCGAGATGCGCGACTGCAGCGCGGCCGGCATCTGCAGCGTGAACACGCCGAACATGCCGAGCGCCAGCCAGACGAACAGCCCCGCGAACAGCACGATCATCCACGGCTTCTGGAAGAAGGCCTGCGCCTGCTTGCCCGCGAGCGCGAACGCCGCGCCGGCCACGGCGTAGGTGATCGCCATGCCGAGGACGTAGGCGAGCGACAGCGAGAAGGCGCGCCCGCGCGACACGGGCGTGCCCGCGCCGGCCCCCACGATGATGCCGGAGAGGATCGGCACCATCGGCCACACGCAAGGCGTGAGCGCGAGGCCGAGGCCGGAGACGAAGAAGAACCCGATCAACGCGAACGGGCTGCCGTGCTTGACCAGCTCCGCGAAGCGATCCTGCTCGGAGCGCATCGGCGCCGCACCCGGCGCGACACTCGCTTCCGCCGCGCTGCGCGCCGCGAGCCGGACCGTCACCTGCTTGTGGATCGGCGGATAGCACAGGCCGGCGTCCGCGCAGCCCTGGTAGGTCACCTCGATCGGCACCTCGGTCGTGCCGGGGCCCGCCACGACCGGCACCTCGGCCTGCATCGTGTCGTGGAACACGACCTGCTCGCCGAAATACTCGTCGTGCTTGGTCTCGCCGCCCGGGATGCGCGCGGCGCCGAGCTGCACGCCCGCGGCCGTCGTCGCGATCTTCACCTTGTCGCGATAGAGGTAATAGTCGTCGGCGATGTCCCAGCGCAGCACGAGGCGGTCCGCGCTCGGGCTCGAGGCGGAGAGCACGAACGCCTGGTCGGCCAGCAGGAAATCGCCCTCGGACATCGTCCGCTGGCCGCCGAGCAGCTTGCGCAGGCTGAACCCGCCGCTCGCGGGCGCCGGCGGAGCGACGGTCGCAGGCCACTGGACGGCGGTCGGCCAGGTCTGCGGCGGATAGCACAGGCCGGCATCGGCGCAGCCCTGCAGCTTCAGGCGCAGTTCGAAATCGCGCGGCGCGCCGTCGAACGTCACCTTCAGGCCGATCTTGGCGGTGCCGCGGTAGATCACCTGCTTGCCGAAGTAGTCGTCCTGGTGATCCTCGCCGACGGGCAGGCTCGCCGAACCGACGGTGACGCCGGGCGTGCCGGACTCGAAGCCGAGCCGGTCGCGGTAGAGGTAGTACCCCGGCGCGATGTCGTAGCGCACGATCAACTCGCCGCCGGTCACCGACGTCGAGAACTTGTAAGCGTCGCGCGCGGGCAGGAAGTTGTCCTCCGCGCGGGCGGTGGCCGCGAGCAACAGCCAGGCCGGGAGGAGCACGAGCAGGGCGGCGAGCGTTCGGGCGGTGGAGCGCATTCGAAGGAGAGTCGGCCTCGGGAAAGGTGCGGATGATGCCCGTCGGGCGCGGCGGACGCGACCTCCGGGGTTCACCCTTTGGCTCATGGACCGTGCCGCCCGGCGGTCGTTCACCGGGAACGTGACCGATGTGATACCGGCCGAAAACTTTCTTCAGGCGGGATTATTGTTAAATTTCAGGGGCTTGAGGCCCGGATTCGGTCGATCGGCCGGTCCTGGCCCCGTGCCGGCGGTGATTTTCTGCCGGTCCGAGGCTTGAAAACAAAACCCGCCTCCCTATCATTAGCAGCCACCTCGGGTGAGTGCTAACACCGCCCGAGACCCCCAAAGCTGAATTTGAACCAACGGAGTTTGCGGCAATGGCTGACAAATTGAAGATTCGTCCGCTTCACGATCGCGTGATCATCCAGCGGCTCGATGCCGAGACGAAGTCTCCGGGCGGCATCGTCATCCCGGACAGCGCGGCCGAGAAGCCGATCCGCGGCAAGGTCGTCGCGGTCGGCAAGGGCAAGATCCTCGAGAACGGCAACGTCCGTGCGCTCGACATCAAGGTCGGCGACCACATCCTCTTCGGCAAGTACAGCGGGACCGAGGTGAAGGTCGATGGCGAGGAATACCTCGTCATGCGCGAAGAAGACGTGATGGCGGTCATCGAGAAGTAATCAGAGAGGATCACGAACATGGCAGCAAAAGACGTACGTTTCGGTGACGACGCCCGCCAGCGCATGGTGCGCGGCGTCAACATCCTGGCCAACGCGGTCAAGGTCACGCTCGGCCCCAAGGGCCGCAACGCGGTGCTCGACAAGAGCTTCGGCGCCCCCACCGTCACCAAGGACGGCGTGTCGGTCGCGAAGGAAATCGAGCTGAAGGACAAGTTCGAGAACATGGGCGCGCAGATGGTGAAGGAAGTCGCTTCCAACACCTCTGACGAGGCCGGCGACGGCACCACCACCGCCACCGTGCTGGCGCAGGCGATCGTGCGCGAGGGCCTCAAGGCCGTCGCCGCCGGCGCCAACCCGATGGACGTCAAGCGCGGCATCGACAAGGCCGTCGCGGCGGCCACCGAGGAGCTGAAGAAGCTCTCCAAGCCGTGCAAGGACCAGAAGGCGATCGCCCAGGTCGGCACCATCTCCGCCAACAGCGACGAGTCGATCGGCAAGACGATCGCCGACGCGATGGAGAAGGTCGGCAAGGAAGGCGTGATCACCGTCGAAGAGGGCTCGGGCCTGCAGAACGAACTCGACGTCGTCGAGGGCATGCAGTTCGACCGCGGCTACCTCTCGCCGTACTTCATCAACAACCAGGCCAACCAGACGGCCGAGCTCGACAACCCGTACATCCTGCTGTACGACAAGAAGATCTCGAACGTCCGCGAGATGCTCCCGCTGCTCGAGGGCATCGCCAAGGCCGGCCGTCCGCTGCTCGTGATCGCTGAAGACGTCGAAGGCGAGGCGCTGGCCACGCTGGTCGTCAACACGATCCGCGGCATCGTCAAGGTCGCGGCCGTGAAGGCCCCGGGCTTCGGCGACCGCCGCAAGGCCATGCTGCAGGACATCGCGGTCCTCACCGGCGGCACCGTCGTCGCCGAGGAAGTCGGCCTCACGCTCGAGAAGGCCACGCTGGCCGACCTCGGCCAGGCGAAGAAGATCGTCGTCGAGAAGGAAAACAGCACGATCATCGACGGCCACGGCAAGGCGGGCGAGATCAAGGCGCGCATCGCGCAGATCAAGCAGCAGATCGAGGAAGCCACCTCCGACTACGACAAGGAGAAGCTGCAGGAGCGCATGGCGAAGCTCTCCGGCGGCGTCGCCGTGATCAAGGTCGGTGCGGCCACCGAAGTCGAGATGAAGGAGAAGAAGGCCCGCGTCGAGGACGCGCTGCACGCCACCCGTGCGGCCGTCGAGGAAGGCGTGGTCCCGGGCGGCGGCGTCGCCCTGATCCGTGCCCAGAAGGCGCTCGACAAGCTCACCGGCGCGAACGAGGACCAGGCGATCGGCATCAAGATCCTGGCCCGCGCGATCGAGGAGCCGCTGCGCCAGATCGTCGCCAACGCCGGCGAAGATGCCGCGGTGGTGCTTGCCAAGGTGAAGGACGGCAAGGGCACCTACGGCTACAACGCGGCCACGGGCGAGTACGGCGACATGCTCGACATGGGCATCCTGGACCCGACGAAGGTCACCCGCCTTGCGCTGCAGAACGCCTCCTCGGTGGCGGGCCTGCTGCTCACGACGGAAGTGATGATCGCCGAGTCGCCGAAGGACGACGACCACAAGCACGGCATGCCGGACATGGGCGGCATGGGTGGCATGGGTGACATGGGCATGTAATCCAGACGGATTACGCGTCCGGTTCGTCCGACGAACGAAGGGCCCGGGAGGCAACTCCCGGGCCCTTTTCGTTCGCCCCGCCGCCGAATCGCGCGGGTATCGGCGGGATCCGGGGTTGGAAGGACTACATTGGCCGGCAGTGCCGCACACTCCCCGGGAACGAGTCCCGGAGGAGTGTGCGGGATGGATCAACGATCGGCAGGGATGCTAGAACGAGGCGCTCAACGTCAGGCGAATGTCCCGGCCGGGCAGCACGACCTCATCCTTGTTCAGCGCGATCGCATTGCGCTGCGTCGAGTTGGTCAGGTTATGACCCACCAGCGCCACCTCGAGTCCCGGGCGGGCGGAACGGCTCGGCGACCAGCCGAGGTGAGCATCCACGCTGACGAATCCCGACGTGGGTGTTTCGGCAAAGGCCACATCCGTCCGCTCGCCCGTGTACTTGGCAAACACACCGGTATCGATGTGCTCGGCGATCCAGCTCACTCCGGCGCCGACGTGGTAGGGCGGAATGCGCGGCAGGTTGTCTCCATCCGTCGTTTTCGCGCGCACGTAATCCGCCATCATTTCTGCATTGAGCGTGCCGTGCTCGTTGGTGAGCATCGCGACTGTCGACTTGGCCTCGGCGCCCCAGAACTCGGCTCCGACCTGCGTGTAGATCAGCTCTTTCAGATCCAGCGAATCGCCGATGACGCAAATTCCATCTTCGTCGCAGGTGCGACCGGTCAATTCGCCATAGACGTAATTTTCAAAGCGTGCGCCCCACAACGACGCATCGAGTCGCCAAGTGTCGTGACGCAAGCGGAGTGAGGCCTCGAGCGAGTTGGCCCGTTCCACATCCAGCGTCGGGTCGCCCGTCTCGAACGTGCCCGGGCCGTCGTGCGGGCCGTGCGCGAACAACTCGGTCTGCGCGGGGGCGCGCGCCGCACTGGCCAGGGTCAAGCCCCACGACACCTGCTTGGACGGCGCGTAGAGCAGGCCGATCGACGCGCTGACGGGTGAGAAATCGCGCGAAGTCGCCGCGCCGGAGGCCGGCGTGCCGTCCACGGTAACCCGTTCCGCGCGTGCGCCCATTTGCAGCCGCATCAGCTCGCCCAGCGGCGTCTCGCCAAAGACGAACGCGGCCGCGGACTTCGTGGTCGTCGGCAACAGGTAATCCGCGCCTTCGCCGAGTGCCGAGAAGTTCTTCTGCTGCGCCTGCAGACCGACCGCAGCGCCGCTGAACGGGCCGAATGCGCCGAGCACTCCTTCCGCCCGCGCATCCCACTCGTTGATCTTGAATGTCGACGCGGCGGTGCCCGTGGCGGGATCGATCTCGCTGTGCTCGTAGTCGCCGTAGCCGCCCTCGACGTCGAGTGTGCGGAACACGCCGGCATTGATGCCGAACGAGGACTTCATCATCCCCTTCGTCTGCTTCATGTCGATGTAGGTGTCCTCGCCGGGAATGCCGTACTTCGAGTCATAGTGCACGCCACCGACGCCCACGTGGCTGTCATCGCCGAAGAAATACGAGCTGCCGAGCGAGTAGCCGTCGCCCCGGAAGTACGAGTTCGACTGCGTGCCGCCGGGGATGTCGTAGTCGTCCGCATGCCGCGCAAACCCGTCGGCGTGAATTGCGAATTGGCCGGCACGCGCATCGAGCAACAGCGAGCCATCCCGCATGCTGGCGTTGTCGCCATAGCTGGCGGTGGCTTCGCCTGAGATCGGCTCGTCCGGGAGGGACTCAGGCACCCGGTCGTTGATCGCGTTGACCACACCCCCGATCGCCTGGCTGCCGTAGCGCAGCGTCGCGGCTCCGCGCACGACCTCGATGCGACGGGCCGACAGCGGATCGACGGGAACGCCGTGATCGGGTCCCACGTCCGAGACGTCGAAGCTCGAGATGCCATCCTCGAGCACACGGACGCGCTGCGCATCGAACCCGCGTATCACCGGCCGACTCGCGCCGGAGGCGAAGCCCGTGCCGGAGACGCCCGGCGTATTGGCCAGTGCGTCCGCGAGCGTGGAGCCGCCTTGCTGGAGGATCTGATGCCGATCGACGCTGTCGGCGATCGTCGACATCGAGTCCGGGTCGCTGGAAAGCGGCGTGGCCGTGACGAAGATGGTCTCGAGCTTGTCGTTGCGGTCGCTCTTGTCGGTCGCGGCCGCGTCATCATCGGCCTGAGCCGCGGACGAAAGAATGACCACCGCCGCCAGGCAGGCGGGCATGATCGCAGGAATGCGATGCTGATTGGACATGGATAAGTACCCCAATGGATCAAGGACGGGCGACCACGTCGCTCGCATGCACGAGCGCGTGAGCCGCGATGGCGGACCGGAGTGCAGGCACGACTGCGCGCAGGGACGCGCGCCGGTTGCACTGCGCAGTCAGCAGGACTGTGGACGATCGATCAGGCGGGGTACGGAGGTGCGCGTGGCTGCGCGACCGTTTCCACGACGCAGCACAGGATGCCGGTGGTGGTGGCCGCTGCGAGAAGCGGGATGCGCTGTGTTTCCGCCACGAACGGCGGGTGCGCCGGGGCGTCGGCCAGGCTGTTGAACGCGGCGCAGGACGCGCAGGCGACATGCGTGCGGTCGTGGTTCAGCTCGTGCCGGTGGCTCGCATGCGCAACGACGCCAAACGCGAAAACCAGCAGCACCGCGACCTGCAGGCAGCGCTGCAGGCGTGACGGCTGAGGTCTGCGTTCGAACGGGCTCATATCTGGATTCTCTCCGATACGCGAGCGCGTTCAATATAAGACCACGTCTTCACCAGCCACAAGCGGATTTTGTATCAGTCTTGAGACGGACCGTCGTGGGGTGTGTCTCAGTGGTGTCCGGCAGACAGAGTGCGCGCCATATCCGTGCGGATCGACGCCAACCGCCGTTCTCCAGGATTGCAGAACTCGCCCGTATTGCCGCGTGGTGAGGTGCGGAGACGCCGCGATCCGGCTCGGGAACAACACGTCCTCGGGACGAAATCCCGCCTGGTCGACTCAGGACCCAGCCGATTGCCGTCGATCCGAAGATTGAACGGAGCGAGGTCGCGGATGCGATGACCCAGTTGCCGCCGGAAACGTACGTCCCGAATGTCCCGCGGCTCCAGGGGCGGTTCCTGCCCAACACGCCTGCTCTCAGGTTGGCGGCGCGCGTCGATTGAGATCGCTCCATATCTCGGTGGGCAAAACGCTATCGCAAACCTGCCCAACAGTGCCACGACGCACAACCATCCACCGGTACGCGGACCCGCCGCCTGGTGGCATGATGTCGTTCAGAGCGGTTGCGCGACGTCGTCGCGCAATTCGCCCAATTGGATTGGTGCCACCTGCGTGTCGACGATCAGGAGCAGGAAGCTGCCGGCGTCTTGAATCGCTGCGATGGCGGGAGGCCATCGTTCGCAACGACTGAACGCCTCAACAGCCGATCCAGCGAACTGGCCAACAGTCACGGCAAGGTCCTCGATCCCTGGTGCTCGATTCGGTCCGTTGAGCATCCGTTCGGGGGATGCGGTGACGGGACTCTCGCATTCGCCGCGCACGGTTCGTATTCGATCGGCTTAGGATGTGCGCATGGAACATCGCGTCCGTTCCCTCCTTGGGGTGCCCGCGCTGCTGGTCATGATCCTCGGTCTCGCCAGCTGCGGTGGCGGGAGTGGGGGAGGCGCGCCGCAGGGTCCACCCGCCGGCTCGACCCGGACCTGGGACATGGGGTTCTCGACGCTGCCGCCCCGGCCCGAGGTGGCGGCGGTCGTGCAGGGCATCGACCTGTGGAGCCCGCGGGCCGAGATCGCGGCCATCCACGAAGAACTGCCCTGGCGTGACCTGCTGTCGGGCCTGTCACCCGACGCGATCCTCGACCGCGACAAGCAACAACTGGTCGATCTGCTGCGCGGCAAAGGGCTCAAGCTGTATTTCATGCTCGAGCTGACCGATGGGCTGTCGCGCGGCGAGGAAGCGCCGCAGTTGCGTGCGCTCGGTCGCAGCATCACCGAGCCGGCGGTCCAGCAGCTGTATCGCGACTACGCGCTCGCCGTCGAGCGCCGGTTCCACCCGGAATACCTCGGGCTGGTCGCCGAGACCAACCTGATTCGTGCCGCCGCGCCCGCACCCGTCTACGCGGCCGTGGTTGCGACCGCCAATGCCGCGGCCGCGGATCTGCGCGCCGCCGGCCGTTCGGGGCCGCTGCTGTTCAGCGTGCAGGTCGAGACCGCCTGGGGAGTGCTCTCCGGCACGAACACCGGTTACGTCGGCATCGAGCGGGACTTCACCGATTTCCCGTTCGCGGACGTGCTCGGCCTGTCGTCATACCCCTATTTCGCCTACGAACGACCCGAAGACATCCCGTCGGACTACTACCGGCGGGTCGTAAATGGCCACCGGCTGCCGGTGATGGTGGTGGAGGGTGGCTGGAGCAGCGCATCCGTGGGGTCGATCACGTCGAGCCCGGACGAACAGGCCCGCTACGTCACGCGGCACGCGCAGTTGCTCGACAGCGTGCGCGCCATCGGCCTGATCCAGCTGCAGTTCGCGGATCTCGACCTCGCCGCCTTCCCGCAGCCGCAGCCGGCCAACCTGCCGCTGTTCGCGCAACTCGGCCTCACCGAGGCCGACTTCAGTCCGAAGCCCGCGCTGGCGGCGTGGGATGCGCTGCACGCGCGGCGACGGGTGCAATAGCTCGCCCGGTTGCGACCTCTTTCCCGGCGCGGTCCCGTAAGATCCGGTTTCCACGTCATCCCGGGAGGCCGTCCCGTGCAACTCACCTGGCTCGCACTCGCCATCGCCTGCACGGTCGGCTATCACCTCGTGCTGAAGCTCACGCCGGCGGGCGTGAATCCGCTGCTGTCGCTGATGCTGACCTACGTGCTCGGGGCGGCCGTGTTCGGTGTCATCCTGCTGCTTTCGCCCGGCACCCTCGAGTGGCGAGTGGAACTGCGCCAGCTCAACTGGACGGCGCTCGCGCTCGCGGGGATGGTCGTCGGCCTCGACCTCGGCTTTCTCTTTCTCTACCGCAGTGGCTTCGAGGTGAGTCTCGGCGCGCTCATCACGCAGTCCGCGGCGGCCGCGCTGCTGCTCGCGATCGGCGTGCTCGTGTTCCGGGAGAAGCTGTCACTCGCCAACGCGGCCGGGCTCGTGCTGTGCTTCGTGGGCCTGTGGCTGGTGAACCGGCGCTGAGGGGACATTCCTCTTTTTCCGCGCAGGAAAAAGAGGAATGTCCCCATTTATTGTCGTTCGGCGCGGATCCGGCGGACGGTCCACCACACGAACAGGCTGACGACCGTCAGCATCAGCGCCATCAGCACCATCATCTTCGGGCCGGCGAGGCGCCAGGCCTCGCGCAAGCCGAACGCCACGCCGAGCGGCGTGGTCACCAACAGGATGGGCCGCGCGATGCGCATGGCCTCAGGTGTCCTTGCGCGTCCAGCCCGACGAGGGCATGGCGTCGAAGAACATCTGCACCCGGTGCAGCAGGTAATTGCGGTCGGCCCAGGCCACCTGCTCGTCGAGGCACTGCAGCCGGTCGTCCCGCTTCGGGCTGAACTCGGCGGTGGCGACCAGCGGTGAGGGCGGCGGCGTCTTGCCGCGCCGCTCGGCCTCTTCCTCCAGCATCAGGTAGAAGCGCTCCCAATAGCGCGGCGTCGGGTACAGCCGGCCCCGGTTGCGATGGTGGTCGAGGATGCGTTGGGCCCGGCTCGACGGCTTGCGGGTCTTCATGGACTGTCGGCTCCGCGTCTCGCACAAGGGTACCGCCTCGGGCCCGCGGATAGAATATCCTCGGCCTCCCATCCCCACCGTTGTGGAATCGAACATGACCACGGCACTCTGGTGCGTGCTGATCGCGGGCCTGCTGCCCTACGTCGCCACCCTGACCGCCAAGATCGGCGGCGAGCGCTTCGACAACAGCAATCCCCGCGAATGGCTCGGCCAGCAGGCGGGTCATCGGCGCCGCGCCAACGCGGCGCAGCTCAACAGCTTCGAAGCCTTCCCGCTCTTCGCGGCCGCCGTGCTCGTCGCGCACCTGCTGCACGCGCCGCAGGCGAAAGTCGACGTGCTGGCGCTCGTGTTCGTGGCGGCTCGCGTCTGCTACATCGGCTGCTACGTCGCCGATCTCGCGAAGCTCCGCTCGCTCTGCTGGTTCGTCGGCATCGGCAGCGCGGTCGCGATCTTCGTCGCGGGAGCCTGAGCGCCCGCATGCCGGCTCCCGCGGAATCCGTGTCGGCCTTTCGCGACGCCTACCGTCGCGAGCACGTGCCGGCCGGCTACCGGGGATGGCGGCACTTCGCCTTCACGTTCGGCTTCGGGGGCGCCGTGCTGGCGATCTGTGTCTCGCAACTGCACTCGGTGACGCCCGCCGAGTGGCTGGCCGTGCCGCTCTCCGCGATCTACGTGAACCTCGCCGAGTACTGGGGACACCGCGGGCCGATGCACCACCTGACCCGCGGCCTGCGCTCGGTGTACGAGCGGCACACGCGCCAGCACCACCGCTTCTTCACCCACGAGACCATGCTCATCGACGGCGTGCGCGACTTCCGCGCCGTGCTGTTCCCGCCGGTCCTGATGATCTTCTTCCTCGCCCTGTTCGCGCTGCCGGCCGGGCTGTTGCTCGCGACGCTCGCCTCGCCCAACGTCGCGTGGCTGTTCGGCGCGACCTCGCTGGGCTACTTCCTCAACTACGAGTTCCTGCACCTCGCGTACCACCTGCCGCCGCAGCACCCGATCGCGCGCCTGCCGCTGGTCGGGCGCCTCAAGCGGCTGCACACGACGCATCACGACCCGACGCGCATGGCATCGCGCAACTTCAATATCACCTACCCGCTCGGGGACTGGCTGTTCGGGACGCTGGAGCGGCGCTGAGCCGCCCGCCGAGGGCTCAGTAGCGCGCGCCGCGCCGCCGCCACAGGTTGTCGCCGATGTAGACGGCGAGCGCCGACCAGATGATCACGAAACCGATCAGGCGCGTGTGCGGGAACGGCTCGCGGAATACCAGCACGCCCGTCAGGAACTGCAGGGTCGGGCCGACGTACTGCAGCAGGCCGACCGTCGAGAGCCGGATGCGCCGCGCCCCGAAGGCGAACAGCGCGAGCGGGGTCGCCGTCACCACGCCGCTGCCGACCAGCAGTGCGTTCACCAGCGGGCCCTGGTGGCCGAACGCGCCGGTGCCCTGCAGTTCGCACCACACCAGCCAGCCGAGGGCGAGCGGGAACAGCAGCAGCGTCTCGACCGCGAGGCCCGGCACGGATTCGACGGCCACCACCTTGCGGATCAGCCCGTACGTGCCGAAGGTGAGCGCGAGCACCAGCGCGATCCAGGGCACGCGGCCGGTCACGTAGGTGAGGAAGGCCACGCCGCAGGCCGCGATTGCGACCGCCAGCCACTGGGCGCGGTTGAGCCGCTCCGACAGCAGCGCCACGCCCATCAGCACGCTGACCAGCGGGTTGATGAAGTACCCGAGGCTCGCATCCACCACGTGGCCGTTGCCCACGGCCCACACGTACACCAGCCAGTTGATGCTGATCATCACGGTCGAGCCGACGAGGCGCAGCCGCGACTGCGGGTGGGCGAGTGCCGCACGCACGGCGCCGAGTTGTCCCTTGAACCCGAGGTACAGGAACACCAGCACGCACGACTCAACGATGCGGTGCGCGGTGATCTGCAGCGCCGGCACGTGCCCGAGCGGCCGCAGGTAGAGCGGCAGCAGGCCCCAGATCACGAAGGCGGCGAGCGCGGCGAACAGCCCGGTCCGGTCCTCGCCGGAGGCTGTCGCTGGCGCTGCCGGGGCGCCGGTCGTCGACATCTGGTGGCTCGTGCGGGGGAAGGTGAGAATGGGGCGCGCATTCTCGCAGATTCGCCGACCGGCGGAGGGACCCGGCATGGAGATGTCACGAGCGATCCAGCAGGGGTTCCGGGATGCGCCATTCATGGCGCACCTCGGCGTGCAACTCGAGGACATCGGGCGCGGCTGGTGCGAGGCCAGCCTCGAGCTGCAGGCCTGGCACCTGCAGCAGACGGGCGTCGCGCACGCGGGGGTCGTCGCCGCGCTGGCCGATCACTGCGCGGGGGCGGCGGCCTCCACCGAGCTCGAGCCCGGCCAGTTCGTGGTCACTGCGGAATACAAGATCAACCTGTTGCGCGGTGCCCGGGGCGAACGGCTGTTCTGTCGCGCGGAAGTGCTGAAGCACGGCCAGTCGCTTGCGGTGGCCGAGGCGGAAGTGTTCGCCGAGTCGGGCGGGCAGCGCACGCTGGTCGCGAAGCTGATGGCGACGCTGTCGGTCATCACCGGCAAGGCGGCGCCGGCGGGTTGAGGAAAGTTCCTGCGGAAAGTCACGTGGTCGCTGCGCGACCGCGCCGGCATCCTTCGCTCCAGGCAACGACAGGGGCGGCGATGAATTCGCTCGAGCACGGACGATTGCGGCGGGAGCGCCTGACCATGCAGCACATGGTCGAGATCTATTGCGCCGGCCATCACATCGCGGGGGGCGGCGTGCTCTGTCCCGATTGCGAGACGTTCCTCGCCTATTCGGAGCGTCGCCTGGAGAAGTGCCCGTACGGGCCGTCGAAGCCGACCTGCGCCAAGTGCCCGGTGCACTGCTACAAGCCGGAGCCCCGGGCGCTGGCGGCGCGCATCATGCGGTATTCGGGGCCGCGCATGGCGTGGCGCCACCCGTGGCTGAGCCTCATGCACTTCGTCGACAAGGCGCGCCGCGTCGAGCACCCGATGGAGATGCGTCGACGCAGTCGCGGCTGAGGGTGCGCGTCAGGCGGCGCGGCTCTCCCGGTAGGCGTCCAGTTCCGAGCGCTCGAGCACCTGGTCCTTGAGGAAGCCGTTCGACGGCTGGTACTGCACGCCCTCGAGCTTGCGCAGCAGCGCGTCGACTTCGGCATCGTCCACCAGTCGCGCCTTCGGGGAAACCTCGAGACTGCGCTTGCGGCCGATCCAGCTGAACATCATCGTGCGACTCCGTAGCGTGCGAGCAACTGTGCCTGCCAGGAACGTTGCAACCGGCGTGCCAGCGCCCGGTGACGGAAAATTCGCGCCGGAAAATCCAGCAGATTCGCGGACTTCGACATAAGCGGCAGCGTGTCGCGCGGCCGCCACTGTCAGGATTTCCGACGCCCGTCGCGGCTTCTGTCAAAAGCCCCGGAACGTGGTGAATTCCCCGACCGTCGCGCGTGCCGTGCGCAGGGTGTTGAGCGGGTGGGCCGGGTCGCCGTGGCCGAGGGCCATGCCGGCGAACAGCATCAGTTCGGGGGGCAGGCCGAGGAACGCGCCGACGGTCTTCGGCCAGCGCGACCAGGCCTCCTGCGCGCAGGTGTCGAGGCCGTGCTCGCGCGCCAGCAGCATGACGCTCAGCATGAACATGCCGAGGTCGGACCACTGCGGCGGCCCGAGATGGCGGTCGAGGCAGAAAAACAACCCGACCGGCGCGCCGAAGAACTCGAAGTTGCGCTGGAAGTGCTGCAGTCGTGCTGCCCGGTTCTCGCGCGTGACCTGGATCGTGGCGTACATGTCCTCGCCGCACTGGAAGCGGCGCGACTTGTACGGCTCGCCGAGGTCCGGCGGGTAGATGTCGTATTCGGTCTCCGGTTCGCCGAGCGGCAGGGTCTCGATCTGCGCATGCACCTGCGCCACGAGGTCGGCGAGCGGCGCGCCGGTGAGCGCATACACACGCCAGGGCTGCACGTTGCCGCCGGACGGACAGCGACGCGCCTGCTCGAGGAGCGTGCGCACGGTGGCCTCGGGCACGGGTGTCGGCAGGAAGGCGCGGCAACTCATGCGGGCTTCGATCGCGTCGCGGACGTTCACTTGCATTCCTCCGGGGCGGCACGCGATTCTGGCAGAAATGCACGACCCGGCGCGCCGCTACAAGATCACGCTGCTCACCAGCCTGTACCTCGCCCAGGGTCTGCCCTACGGATTCTTTACGCAGGCGCTGCCCGTCCTGCTGCGCGACGCCGGCTTTTCCCTCAAGGCAATCAGCGCGACCAGCCTGCTCGCGCTGCCGTGGGCGCTGAAATTCCTGTGGGCGCCGTTCGTCGATCATCGCGGCACGCGCAAGCGCTGGCTGCTGCCGCTGCAGTCGGCGGCCGTGCTCGGGGCCGTGCTGCTCGCGACGCTCGACCTCGGTCGCGATTTCCTGCCGATCATGGTCGCCGCCTTCCTGTTCAACGCCATCGCCGCCTGCCAGGACGTCGCGACGGACGGGCTGGCAGTGCGCATGCTCGATGCGCGTGAGCGCGGACTGGCCAACGGCATCCAGGTCGGTGCCTATCGCGCCGGCATGATCCTCGGCGGCGGCCTGCTGCTGTGGATCTTCGCGCGCACCAGTTGGTCGACGATGTTCCTGTGCATGGCCGGGCTGCTCGCGCTCACCGTCCTGCCCGTGCTCCCGCTGCGTGAGCCGCCGCGGCCCGCGGCCGCACCGCGCCCGGCGGCTGCGCTGGCCGTGGGCTGGATGGCCCGTCTGCACGTGCCGGGCATGGTCGCGTTCATCGCGCTCATCTGTTTCTACAAGTTCGGCGACTCGATGGTCGCCTCGCTCGTCGGCCCCTTCCTGCGCGACAGCGGCCTCTCCAAGGAGACCATCGCGCTGATGAAAGGCACCGTCGGTTCGCTCGCGAGTCTCGCCGGCGCGGCGCTCGGCGGCTGGGTCGCGTTCCGGCTCGGCCGGCGCCGGGCGCTGCTGTTCTGCGGCCTCGCGCAGACGGCGAGCCTGCTGTGCTACGTCGCGGCGGCGGCCGGGGTCGGCGGCCTCGCCATGCTGTGGGCGGCGACGGTGGCCGAGCACCTGCTCGGCACGCTGGCGACCGTTGCCCTGTTCACGCTGATGATGGATGCGTCCGATCCCGAGCACGCCGGCACCGACTACACGCTGCTCGCCTGCGCCATCGTGTTCGCGCAGGGACTCGCGAACTTCACCGCGGCCAGCATCGGCGATGCGACCGGCTACCTCGCGAGTTTCGTCGCCGGCACGCTCGTCTCCGGCGTCGGCTGCCTCGTGCTGGTGGCCTGCCTCGACGCGCGGCGCGGGCCGGAGCGCCTGCAGGCCGCGTGGCGCGCGGCCGGCGCCTCGCCCGGCGCGGGGAATTCCGCTACGCTCGCGTCGTGAGGTGAGCATGCAAGAACTCCAGGACCTGGTCGCCGAAGTCCCCGATTTTCCGAAGCCCGGCATCCTCTTCCGCGACATCAGCCCGCTGCTGCGGTTGCGCTTCCACGAGACCATTACCGCCGTCGACGCGCTGTTCAGCGCCGCCGAGTGGGACGGCATCGACGCCGTGGCCGGCGTCGAGTCGCGCGGGTTCATCCTCGCCTCGGCGCTGGCCGACCGGCGCCGCAAGGGCTTCGTGCTGATCCGCAAGAAGGGCAAGCTGCCGCCGCCGGTGGTCGACATCGCGTACGAGCTCGAGTACGGCACAGGCGTGCTGGAGATGCCGATGGGGCAGGGCCGGCTGCTGCTGCTCGACGACGTGCTCGCCACGGGCGGAACGCTGCTCGCCTCGTCCGCACTCGCGACCCAGGCCGGGTTCACGGTGCAGCAGGTCGGCGTGCTGATCGACCTCGGGCTCGTGCCGGGCTTCCGCTGCGGGCCGCACGCGGTCCGCTCCGTCCTGCAGTACGGCTGAGCCCATGAGCCTGGCCGCGCCCGGCTTCCGGCCGCGCAAGGCGGCCCTCGCGTTCATCTTCGTCACGGTCGTGCTCGACATGCTCGCGCTCGGCATCGTGATCCCGGTGCTGCCGGGCCTGATCGAGGACTTCCTGCACGGCGACACGGCGAAGGCCGCCGAGGTGAACGGACTGTTCAGCACCGTGTGGGCGCTGATGCAGTTCTTCTCCATGCCGGTGATGGGCGCGTTGTCCGACCGCTACGGCCGGCGCGCGGTGATCCTGCTGTCGAACGTCGGACTCGGTCTCGACTACGTGCTGATGGCGCTGGCGCCCAGCCTCGTGTGGCTGTTCGTCGGACGCATCATCTCCGGCATCTGCGCGGCCAGCATCAGCACGGCCATGGCCTACATCGCGGACGTCACGCCCGTCGAGAAGCGCGCCGGCAGCTACGGCCTCGTCGGCATGGCCTTCGGCGTCGGCTTCATCTTCGGGCCGGCCTTCGGTGGCCTGCTCGGCAACGTCGACCCGCGCCTGCCGTTCTGGGCGGCCGCGGGCCTCAGCTTGGCGAACGCGGCCTATGGCTGGCTGGTGCTGCCGGAGTCGCTCGCGCCGGAGAACCGTCGCCCCTTCGCCTGGCGACGCGCCAACCCGATCGGTTCACTCAAGTTGCTGCGCTCGCATCCGGAACTCGCGGGCCTCGCCAGTGCCGCGTTCCTCAGCAACGTCGCGCACGCCGCGATCCCGGTCACCTTCGTGCTCTACGCGGCACACCGGTTCGGCTGGAATGCCGGCGCCATCGGACTCTCGCTCGCCGTGGTCGGCGCGAGTTCGGCCGTCGTGCAGGGTTTCCTGGTCGGGCCGCTGGTGCGACGTATCGGCGAGCGCCGCGCGATGCTGGCCGGGCTGGTGGCGGGCGCGACGGGCTATTTCATCTACGCATTCGCGCCGACCGGGACGTGGTTCCTGCTCGGCATTCCCGTCGTGGCGCTGTGGGGTCTCGCCGGCCCCTCGGGCCAGAGCCTGATGACGCGTCGCGTCGCGGCGGACGAGCAGGGCGCGTTGCAGGGTGCGAACGGCAGCATCCAGGGCTTCGCGACCATGATCGGTCCCCTGCTGTTCGCCGCCACGTTCGCTTGGGCGATCGGCAGCGGCGCGAGGTTCGGACTGCCCGGGGCCGCTTACCTGCTGGCGGGCGTGATGCTGCTGAGTGCGGCCGCGCTCGCCGCACGTGCCACCCGTCCGCGGCTGGAGTCATGACCGCCCCCGCCATCGACCTGCCCGCCGACGAGCAGGCCGCTCTCGACGAGCGCTTCGCCCGGTTGCGCGAGGAAGGGTCGTGGCCAGTCACGGGTCCCGACGCCGAGCGGCTCGCCGAGAGTCTCACCTACGTCTTCGCCTGCAGCGAATTCGTCGCGGAAGCGTGCCGGCGCGATGCGGCCCTGCTCGCGTGGCTCGCCGCAAGCGCGCGACTGACACAGGCCGGCGACGCGGCGTGGTACGCGGACGAGATCGCTCGTGCCCTGGCCGGGGCGTCCGACGATGTGGCCTGCATGACGGCGTTGCGGCGCATCCGCCGCCGCCATCTCGTGCGCATCGCGTGGCGCGACCTCGCGGCGCTGGCGGACATCGACACCGTCCTGCGCGAACTGTCGCTGCTCGCCGAGGCATGCATCGACGCCGCGTGCCGTTACGCGGGTGCGCAACTCGCCGCGCGCCACGGCGCACCGGTCGGCGCCGACGGCCGCCCGCTGTCGCTGCTGGTGCTCGGCATGGGCAAGCTCGGCGGCGGCGAGCTCAATTTCTCGTCGGACATCGACCTCGTGTTCCTGTTCCCGGAGCACGGCGAGACGACGGGCGCGCGTCCGCTCGAGCACGAGGAGTACTTCGCGCGACTCGGCAAGAAGGTCGCGCAACTGCTCGGCAGCGTCACCGAGGAGGGCTTCGTCTACCGCGTCGACCTGCGCCTGCGGCCGTTCGGCGATTCGGGTCCCGTCGCCGTGAGCTTCGATGCCTTCGAGGACTACCTGCAGCAGCACGGCCGCGACTGGGAGCGCTACGCCTACGTGAAGGCCCGCCCCGTGTCCGGCGGCACGGGTTTCGACGAGATCTATCGACACGTGCTGCGGCCCTTCGTGTACCGGCGCTACCTCGACTTCGGCGTGTTCGAGTCGCTGCGCGAGATGAAGGACCTGATCGCGCGCGAGGTCGCGCGCCGCGAACTGCAGGACAACGTCAAGCTCGGTCCCGGCGGCATCCGCGAAATCGAGTTCATCGTGCAGGCCTTCCAGCTGATCCGCGGCGGCGGCAACCCGCGCCTGCAGACCCGCAGCCTGCTCGAGGCCCTGCCCCTGCTGGCCGGCCAGAAACTGCTGAGCTCGGAGGCGGTGGCCGAACTCGCGGAGTCGTACCGGTTCCTGCGCCGCGTCGAGAACCGCCTGCAGGAGTGGCACGACGAGCAGACGCACGAGCTGCCGACGGACGAACGCGGGCAGCGCCGGCTCGCGCTCGCGATGCGGCACCCCGACTGGGCGAGCCTGCAGGCCGAGATCGCCCGCCACCGTGACCGGGTCGGCGCGCATTTCCGTCGCACGGTGTTTGCGCCGGCGCAGCCCGAGCCGGGCGAGGAACTGAATGCCGAGCTGGCACGCATCCTCGACGACGACTTCGACGATGCGCGCCGCCGCCGCCTGCTCGGGACGCTGGGCGTCGCCGCGATCGAACCCGTGCTCGCGCGCCTGAACCAGCTCCGCGAGAGCGCCTACTGCCGACGCCTCGACGAAGTCGGCCGGCGCCGGCTGCTCACGTTGCTGCCCCGGCTGCTGAAGGCCGTCGCCGGCGGTGCCAACGAGGAGGAGGCGCTCGGGCGCGTGCTGCACGTGCTCGAGCGCATCGGCGGGCGCACGGTGTACCTCGCGCTGCTGAACGAGAACGGCCCGGCCCGGCAGCGGTTCATCGAGCTGTGCGCGCATTCGAAGTTCCTGACCGAGCAGATCGCGGCTTTTCCGCTGCTGCTCGATGAACTGCTCGACGAGCGCCTGTTCCTCGCGACGCCGACCCGCGCCGAACTCGCGGACGAGCTGCGCGGCCGCATGGAGGGCGCGGGCAGCGAGGACCCGGAGCAGCAGGTCGAGCTGCTGCGCCAGTTCCAGCGCGCCGCCACGTTCCGCGTCGCCGTGCCGGACCTCACGGGCCGCCTGCCGCTCATGAAGGTGAGCGACCGGCTCACCGACATCGCCGAGCTGATCGTCGGCGAGGCCCTCGCCCTGTCGTGGGCACAGATCGTCGCGCGCCACGGCACGCCGATGTGCGGGCCGGACGAAGCGACGCTGCGTCCCTGCGGCATGATCGTGGTCGCCTACGGGAAGTTCGGGGGCATCGAGCTCGGCTACGGATCGGACCTCGACCTCGTCTTCCTGCACGATTCCACGGGCGAGGTGCAGCGCACCTCCGGGCCGGCCGGGGTCGAGAACAGCGTCTTCTATCTGCGTCTGGTGCAGCGGCTCGTCCACCTGCTGACCGTGCATTCGTCGGCCGGCCGGCTCTACGAGGTCGACACGCGGTTGCGGCCGAGTGGCAAGGGCGGCCTGCTGGTGCAGAGCATCGAGGGTTTCGGCGACTACCAGCGCACGGAGGCCTGGACCTGGGAACACCAGTCGCTGCTGCGCGCCCGCGCCGTCGCGGGCACGGCGGACCTGCGTGCGCGCTTCGAGCAGCTGCGCGTCGAGCTGTTGCGCACCGCCGTCCGTCGCGACTCGTTGCGCGACGACGTCCGCGGCATGCGCGAGCGCATGCGCCACGAGTTGTCGAAGGCAGGCCCCGGGCAGTTCGACCTCAAGCAGGACGCGGGCGGCATCACGGACATCGAGTTCCTGGCGCAGTACTGGGCCCTGCGCTGGGCGGCGCGCCACCCGGAACTCGTCACGTTCTCCGACAACATCCGCCAGCTCGAGAGCTGTGCCTCGGCCGACCTCGTGCCGCAGGCCACCGTGGACGTGCTGACGCACGCCTACCGGCAATACCGCCAGCGCATGCACCACCTGTCGCTCGAGGCCGCCGGCAACGTCGTGCCGGCCGGGGAATTCGCCGCCACCCGGGCGGACGTGGAGGCGATCTGGCGCGCCACGATGGAGTCCGCGCCCCTATAATCGCGGCCCACAGCCCGGACGCTACGCACACGCGAGGCCCCCATGGCGGAACTGCTGGTCCCGATTTCCCCCGGCGAACTGATCGACAAGATCACGATCCTCGAGATCAAGTCGCAGCGCATGACCGACGCGGCCAAGCTGCACAACGTGCGCACGGAGCTGTCGATGCTCAATGCGACCTGGCAGGCGTCGCCGTTCGCGCGGACCGACATCGCCGCGGAGTGGACCGGGTTGCGCGACGTGAACGCGCAGCTCTGGGACATCGAGGACGACATCCGCGACAAGGAGCGCGCCGGCGAGTTCGACGCGCGCTTCATCGAGCTGGCCCGCGCCGTCTACGTGACGAACGACGAGCGCGCGGCGATCAAGCGCCGCATCAACACGAAGCTCGGCTCGGTGCTGGTCGAGGAAAAGAGCTACGCCGACTACCGGAAGAAGTGACGCGTCACTTCTTGAGCGTGTACTCCGCGCTGCAATAGGGGCACTTGGCCCAGCCGGTCGCCTCGATCGGCAGGAACACCCGCGGGTGCGAATTCCACAGGTGCATGCCCGGCATCGGGCAGGACAGCGGCAGGTCCTGCGCCGTGACCTCGTACTGGTGCTGCGCGTTCGGCTGCACGAGTTTCTCGCTGCGTTCTGCGGTCACGGGACTCTCGCCTGGGTGGTCGGTAGCGGGGGCGCATTATCGCGCAGGGCGCCGCCGACGTCAGCCGGGGAACGGTTCAGCGGGTCGACGTGCGCGGCGCGCCCGCGGCCAGGAGCGCATCGAGGCGCTCGGCCGCGTCGGCCACCTCGATCAGGTCCATGACGCCGGGTCGCTCGATCTTGGTCGTCCAGGCGATGTCGGACGCGCGCTTGCCCAGGA
This sequence comes from Steroidobacteraceae bacterium, assembly GCA_044226195.1. Taxonomy (GTDB): domain Bacteria; phylum Pseudomonadota; class Gammaproteobacteria; order Steroidobacterales; family Steroidobacteraceae; genus RPQJ01. The sequence goes on along the minus strand of JBGAHO010000004.1, from coordinate 8,804 downwards.
AGCGTTCGGCGGCCGCGGCGTAGCGATTCACGCACCACGCCCGGCTGTGGTACGGCCCGCTGCGTTCGGGGTTGGTCGCGGCGTAGAGACCCACCACCGGCGTCCCGACGGTCGTCGCCATGTGGGCCGGACCGGAATCCGGGGAGACCAGCGCGGTCGCGCGCTGCAGGGTCGCGAGCAGTTCGAGCAGCGTATCCTTGCCGACGAGGTTGTCGCAGGGCTGGCGCATGAGCGCGGCGATGCGCTCGCCGTACTCGAGCTCGAGCGGACTGCGCCCGCCGCAGACCAGCACCCGCATGCCGTGGCGGGCGGCGGCGTGGTCACCGAGGGCCGCGTAGCGTTCGGCGCTCCAGTTGCGCAGCGCGTGGCTCGAGCACGGGCTGATGACCAGCGTGGGTTGCCCGTCCGGAATGACGCGGCGCGCATACTCCAGCGCGGCCTCCGGCAGCGGAATGTCCCAGCGCAGCGAGCGGCGCTCGACCCCCAGTGCCCGGGCAAAGCCGAACAGGCTGTCGAGCACGTGCTCATCGCGACGTGGCTCGATCCGGCGGTTGGTGAACAGCCATTGCAGCTCGCGGGCGCGCGCGCGGTCGAAGCCGATCTTCACTCCGGCCGGGATCACCGCCGCGGCGAGGCTCGCCCGGAAGGCCAGTTGCATGTGCAGCAGTGCGTCGAAACGCCGGCCGGCCAGGGTGGCCCGCAACTGGCCGTACGCCCGGCGCCCGGCCTTCTTGTCGAAGACGACGAACTCGATGTCCGGAATGTGTCCGAGCAGCTTGCGCTCGAGGCCGCCGAGGACCCACGTGATGCGCGCCTGCGGCCAGGCGTCCTGCAGCGTGCGCACCACCGGCAGCACGTGGCAGACGTCGCCGAGCGCCGAGAGGCGCAGCACGCACAGCTCGCGGGGCGGGGACGGGGGCGGGGCGGTGCTCGGCATCGGGATGCGCAGGTAGGCAGGAGCGGCTCGTTCGTGAACAATCCACCCCCGATGGACGCAGATCGACCGACGGGAGCGGAGGCGACGGCGCGCTGGGCGCGCGGCGCGATGCTATACGATGCCTCCCGGCTCGACCAGCCGAGCGCCGCCGTGTTCGATCGCGCGCACTGGCGCGGGCGGGGCCTCGACGAGCAGGCCGGGGGGCGCGGCACGATCGCCTTCATCCGCGACGGATCGCGACGCTGGGTGCTGCGCCATTACTGCCGCGGCGGCTTCGCCGCGCACCTCAGTCGCGATGCCTACCTCTGGCTGGGGGAGGCGCACGCCCGCTCGTTCCTGGAGTTCCGGCTGCTGCGCCAGCTGGTGGAGTGGCGCCTGCCGGTGCCCGTGCCGGTGGCCGCGGGCTACGAGCGTGCGGGCCTCGCGTATCGCGCCGACCTGCTCACCGAGGAACTGCCGACGCGACGCACGCTCGTGCACGCCTTGCGCGAGGGGCCGCTCCCGGCGGAGCGCTGGCGGGAGATCGGACGCTGCGTCGGTCGACTGCACGCGCACGGCGTGCAGCACGCCGACCTCAATGCCCACAACCTGCTGCTCGACGACGGGACGGTCTACGTGCTCGACTTCGACAAGGGCCGGATCCGCGCGCGCGGGGCGTGGGAAGCGTCGGTGCTCGCGCGGCTGCGGCGCTCGCTGCACAAGGTCACGGCCGGCGGCCCGGCGGATCGCTTCAGCGAGCGCGAGTGGCACTGGTTGCTCGAGGGGTGCGCCGGCTGACGGCGCGAGGACACCGGGCTTGCGATATCTCTACGTCCTGCTGACCTGGCTCGTGCTGCCCTTCGTGATGGCGACGGAAGCGTGGCGGGCCCGCGCCGATGCGAGCCAGCGCGGGCGGGTGGCGCAGCGGCTCGGCTACGGTCCGTCCGTCGGCGGCGCCGGCTGCCTCTGGGTCCACGCGGTGTCGGTCGGCGAGGTGCAGGCCGCCGCCGCCCTGGTGCGCGCGCTGCAGGCGCGCCATCCGTCGGCCACCATCGTCGTCAGCACGGTGACGGCCACGGGCGCGCAGCGCCTGCAGTCGCTGTTCCCGCAGGGCGTGCAGCACCGCTACCTGCCCTATGACGTGCCCGGTGCGGTGGCCCGGTTCCTCGATGCGCTGCAGCCGCGCATCGCGATCATCCTCGAGACGGAGATCTGGCCGACCCTGTACCGCGCGCTCGACCGTCGCGGTGTGCCGATCGTGCTCGCGAGCGCGCGACTCTCCGAGCGCTCGGTCCGGCGGTTCCGGCGGCTGTCCTCGCTGTTCGCGGACGTGCTTGCGCAGGACGTCATCATCGGCGCGCAGACCGAGGCCGATGCCGGACGATTCCGCGCCGTCGGCGCGCCCGTGGAGCGCGTGCAGGTCACCGGCAACATCAAGTACGACCTCGCGATTCCCGAGGCGACGGTGCACGCAGGCCGCGCATTTCGCGCTTCCTGCGCCGCGGCACGGCCGGTCTGGATCGCCGGCAGTACCCACGATCGCGAAGAAGATGCGGTGCTCGATGCGCACGCCCGACTGCGTGCCAGCGAGCCGCGCGCGCTGCTGATCCTGGTCCCGCGCCATCCGCAGCGCTTCGATGCCGTGCGGACGCTGCTCATGCGCCGCGGCGTGAAATTCGCCCGCCGCAGTGCCGGGCAGGCGCCGCAGCCCGACGACGCCGTGCTGCTGGTCGACACGCTCGGCGAGCTGCAGATGTTCTATGCGGCGGCGGACGTGGCGTTCGTGGGCGGCAGCCTCGTGCCGATCGGTGGCCACAGCCTGCTCGAGCCGGCGGTGCTCGGCTTGCCGATCGTGTCGGGGCCGCACACGCAGAATGCGCAGGACGTGGCGGACGCGCTGCGCCAGAGCGGGGCGCTGCGGATCGTCGCGGACGCGCGTTCGCTCGGGGATCGTCTCGTCGAGGATTTCAGCGATCTCGCGCGCGCACGCGCGCTGGGTGCGCGCGGTCGCGAGACCGTGGCCAGCAGTCGCGGGGCCGTCGACCGGCTGGTGGCGCTGATCGAGCCGCGGCTCAGCCCGCCGGCTTCGTGACCTCGGGCACCGTCATCGGCTGGGTGAGGAAGCCGTTGATCGAGCCGAGGTCGGCCGGTGCCAGGGCGCCGGCGGCGGACTTCAGCTTCACGATGTTGATCAGGTAGTCGTAGCGGCTGCGGGCGTAGTCGCGCTGCGCCTCGAACAGGCGACGCCGCGCATCGAGCACGTCCACCGTCGTGCGCGTGCCGACCTCGAAGCCCGCCTCGGTCGCCTCGAGCGCCGTCTGGTTGGACTTCACCGACTGCTGCAGCGCCTGCACACGCGCCTTCTCCGAGAGCACGCCCAGGTAGGCGTCGCGGGTCTGGCGCTCGGCCGAGCGCATGGTGCCCTCGAGTTTCTCGCGCGCCGCGCGCTGCAGGTACACCTGCTCGCGCACCTTCGAGCGCGTGCCGCCGCCCGCGAACACGGGGATGTTCACGCGCAGGCCGATCACGTCGCTGGTGGTGTTCGAGTCGGCGGATCCCTTCACCTTGTCGCCCACGCCGCCGAGCGTGCCGGAGGGATCGAAGGCCTGGTTGGTCTGCGTGGCCTGGCGATCGGTCTCGCCGTAGGTCGCGAACAGGTCGACCGTGGGCAGGTGGCCGGCCTCGGCGATCTTCACGTTGGCGGCCGCGACCTCGCTGTCGAGGCGCGCCGCGATCACGCCGAGGTTGTCGTCCAGCGCCTTCTTGACCCAGCCATCCTGGTCGAGCGGCTGCGGCTGGTCGAGCGGCATGTCTTCGGCGGGCTTCACCAGCGTGGCGTAAGTGTCGCCGGTGATCTCGCGCAGGGCCTCGTTGGACGAGGCCAGCGCGCGCTTGGCCGCGATCAGGTCCGCGGTCGCGCTGTCGTGCGCCGCGCGCGCTTCCTGCACGTCGGTGATCGCGATCAGCCCGACCTCGAAGCGCTTCTCGGCCTGCTCGAGCTGGCGCGTGTACGCCTGCAGGCTGGCGTCAGCCGCGCTGAGCGTGTCCTCGGCGGCGAGCACGTCGAAGTAGGCCTGCGACACGCGCACCAGCAGGTCCTGCTGCGCGGCGCGGTAATTCGCCTCGGCGACGGCGACCTGCGAGTCGGCGCGCTTGAGCGCCTGCCACTGGTCCCAGCGGAAGACGGTCTGGGTCAGCTCCGCGGAGTAGTCCCAGTACTGCTTCACGTCGGTCGAGCTGCGGTTGCCGACCGTCACGATGTCGCCGGTGGTCTGGTTGATCTGCGGGAACGTCGACTCGCCGTCCGAATTCGCGGTGTAGACCTGGCCGCCGACGCTGACCTGGGGCATCAGCAGGGCGCGTGCCTGCGGTTTGGCCTCGAGCGAGGCCATGCGGCGGGCATCGGCCTCGCGGATCACGGGGTCGTTCTTGACCGCAGCCTGGTAGACATCGAGCAGGTTCTCGGCCCGGGCGACGCCCTGGCCGAACAGGGCCACCGCGACGCTGCACGCGAGGAAGAAGGACGGCTTGCGCATGAATTCACCATCGGCGGCCGGGCCGCCCCAAAAGGTCAATTGGTGTTATACAAGACTATATCACCTGTCGGCCGACGGCTAGTCGTGCCGGAGCCACGACTCGTCGCAGCCGGGGCCTAGAACACGAACCGCGGGGGTTCCGGGGCGTGGACCAGGGGGTCGATCGACACCTCGAACAGGCTTTCCCGCAGGTATTGCGCCGGCCCGGTCCGGGTGATGCGGCGCGCCTCCATGATCGGGCCCTCGCCGACGACCACGAACAGCCGGCCGCCGACCGCCAGCGCACGCTCGAAGCGCGCATCGTAGACCGGCAGCGAACCCGTCAACGCGACGACGTCGTACGCTCCATCCTCGGACAAGTGCATGGCGTCAAAGGTTTCCACCTGCACGTTGTGCGCCCCGGCGCGGCGCAGGTTCTGTGCGGCGGTGGCGACGAAGTCGGCGAACACGTCGATGCTGCGCACCGTGCGCGCGAGCTGGCCGAGGCACGCGGCGAAGAAGCCGCTGCCCGTGCCGACCTCGAGCGCGCGATCGTCGGGTTGCACGGCGAGCGCCTGCAGGATGCGGCCCTCCACCTTCGGCGCCAGCATCGACTGGCCGTGCCCGAGCGGCACGTTCATGTCGGCGAACGCAATGTCGCGGTACGCGGGCGGCACGAATTCCTCGCGTCGCACGCGCTCGAGCGCGGCGAGCACGGTGAGATCGAGCACTTCCCAGGCCCGGACCTGCTGCTCGATCATCTGGTGGCGGGCGGATTCAACGTCGAACATCATGGTGAAGACTACTCGGCAGGCGCATTTGCACGCTGATTATGGTGAATTTCACGGGGCGGCGCGACCCGATCCGCTATGCTGCCCGAGCGCAACGCAATTACAAGAACCTTCCACGGATCGGGGCCCCCCCGCCTCTTGGAAGCGCGCTGGGGATGCCGGCCGGAGGATGACCACTTGATGCTCGCGACGATCGCACTCGCAGCGCTGGCAGTCCTGCTGGGCGCGCTGCTGTACCGTCGCAGCCGCGAGCTGGACGAGGTGCGGGCCGTCACGAACCGCCTGGACGTGGTCGCGCGCACGGGCGATCTCACTGAGCGGCTCGCGCCGCACGCCGGCGAGGGCAGCGCGGTCGAGGTCGCCGCGAGCATCGACCGCCTGATCGAGCGCGTGCACAGCGACAGTTCCGCGCTGGCCGAGCGCGAGACTGTGTATCTCCGCCTGCTCGAGACCATGCACGAGGCGATGCTCGTCGAGCGCGAGGGCATCGTCATCGCCAACGCGCGCTTCGCCGAACTGGTCGGCGCCGAATCGCCGGCGCGGCTCGCGGGCCGCCGCCTCGTCGATCTCGTGCACCCGGATTTCGCGTCGCTGGTCGCGGGCAATCTCAAGCGGCACGTGGCCGGCGAGACGGCGCCACCGCGCCTCGAGGCCGAGCTGCGCACGGCGGACGGTCGCCCGCACCGCGTCGAGTTCGCCTTCACGCGCATCAACTACGAAGGCCAGCCCGCCGTCCTGGTCGCCGCGGTCGAAATCGAACCGCGGGTCGCCGCCGCACCCGCCGCGCGCAGCCACGCCAATGCGTGGGGCGCGCTCGACTCGCTCGCGGAAGGCGTGCTGACCACCGACGTCGAGGGCCGCATCGTCTACGTCAACGAAGCGGGCCGCCACCTGATCGGCAAGCAGATGGCCGAGATCCTCGGCCGCACCGTGCCGCAGGTCATCGAACTCGTGGACGAGGGCGACCGCAAGTCGCTCGGCGACCCGGTGCGCCAGGCGCTCGCCACCGGCTCGCGCGTGAACGTCGGCCGGCGCGGCATGCTGATCCACGCCAATGGCGACGGCGAACGCTCCATCGAGATGACCGTCTCGCCGATGCGCGACGCGGGCGGGGAGATCGCGGGTGCGGTCGTGGCCCTGCGCGACGTGAGCGACATCCGCGGCCTGACGCGCGCGATGACCTACCAGGCGAGCCACGACGCGCTCACCGGACTCGTCAATCGCCGCGAGTTCGAGCGGCGCCTCGAGGAGGCGCTCGAAGCGGCGCACGGCGGCGGCCGGCACGTGCTCTGCTACCTCGACCTCGACCGCTTCAAGGCCGTCAACGACGAATGCGGCCACGTGGCCGGCGACGGCATGCTGCGCGAGGTCGCTGGCATCATCAAGGAAGCGGTGCGCGATTCCGACACCGTCGGCCGGCTGGGCGGCGACGAGTTCGGCATCCTGCTGGTGGGCTGTCCGCTCGAGAAGGCGCGACAGATCGCCGACGACGTGGTGCGCGCGGTCAACGACCACCGCTTCGTGTGGAAGGACAAGATCTTCAGCGTCGGCGTGAGCGTCGGCCTGGTCGAGGTCACGCACGAGAGCACGTCGATCGAGGACATCATCGGCGCCGCGGACTCGGCCTGCTACGTCGCGAAGAACCAGGGTTCGCACGTGCACGTCTATTCCGCGAAGGACGAGGCGGCCGCGCGCCACCGCGGCGAGATCGTGTGGCTGCAGCTGCTGCAGTCGGCGCTCAAGGACAACCGCTTCGAGCTGCACGCGCAGCCGATCGTCGCGATCGACGTCGGCAGCGTCGGCGGCCCCGGCCTCGAGGTGCTGCTGCGCCTGAAGGACGACGCCGGGACGCCGGTGGCGCCGTCGGAGTTCATGCGCGCCGCCGAACGCTATCGCCTGATGCCGATGATCGACCGCTGGGTGGTGCAGACCGCGCTCACCGCGCTCGGCCGCGGCGTGATCCGCCTCGCTCCGGGGCGCACGCTGTGCATCAACCTGTCGTTCCAGACGCTCGGCGACGCCTCGTTCCTCGAGTTCGTGGTGGACACGCTCGACCGCACCGGCGTCGCGCCCGACCGCCTGTGCTTCGAGGTCACCGAGAACTCCGTCATCACCAACATCGAGCACGCGCGCCGCTTCATCGGCGTGCTGCACGGCATGGGCTGCCGCTTCGCGCTGGACGACTTCGGCCGCGGCCTGAGCTCGTTCGCCAACCTGAAGAACCTGTCGCTCGACTACCTGAAGATCGACGGCTACTTCATCCGCAACCTCGCCTCCGACAGCGTCAACCAGGCGATGGTCACGGCGATGATCAAGCTCGCGCGCTCGCTCAATTTCCAGGTGATCGCCGAGCAGGTCGAGGACCTGAGCGCGCTCGACTCGGCCCGCCGCATCGGCGTCGACTTCGTGCAGGGCTACCAGGTCGGGCGCCCGCAGCCGCTGTCGCTCGCCAGCTGAAGCCGCCGCGCCATTGCGGTATCGTGCCGCCATGGTCCGCATCGCCGAACTCTACGTCTATCCCGTCAAGGCCTGTCGCGGCATCGCCGTCGACGAGTGGACGCTCGAGGTGGCCGGCCTCGCCCACGATCGCGAGTGGATGTTCGTCACGCCGGAAGGGCGTTTCCTCACGCAGCGGGAATGGCCGAGGCTCGCGCTGGTGGTCCCGCGCCTGTTCGATGACCGGCTGGTGCTCTGCGCGCCCGGGCAGGAGGATCTCGTCGTGCCGTTCGCGGCGACGGGTGAGCGACGCGAGGTCGTGGTGTGGCGCGATCGGTGCGCGGCCGACGATGCCGGTGCCGCCGCCGCCGAGTGGATCACGCGGTTCCTCGGCCGGCCGGCGCGCCTGGTGCGGATGGCGCGCGACTGGCGCCGGCTCAGCGACCCGCAGTGGGCCGGCGACACGGGCGCCGTGACGCGCTTCAGCGACGGCTACGCGCTGCTCGCGCTGTCCCGAGCTTCGCTCGACGACCTGAACGCGCGGCTGCCCACGCCGTTGCCGGTCGACCGGTTCCGCCCGAGCCTCGTGCTCGACGGCCTGCCGCCCTACGGCGAGGATGCGCTCGGCGATTTCCACGCGGGCGGCGCGCACCTGCGCGGCGTGAAGCCGTGCACGCGCTGCGTGGTCACCACCACGCGCCAGTCGACCGGTGAGGTCGACGGCGACGAGCCGCTACGGACCCTCAGGACCTATCGCTGGGACGCGACCCTGCGCGGCATCCTCTTCGGCCAGAACGTCATCGTCGTGGCCGGCGCCGGTGCCCGACTGCGGCGCGGCATGCCCGTCGACATTCCCTGACAGCCAGCGCCGCGCCTCGACCTCGTCGGTGTGCACGCGCGCGGCGAGGCCGGCGTTGACCGACACAGTCTCGAAGAAATCGAACGAGTGGTCGCCGTCGCGCACCAGCAGCGCGACCCGCCAGCCGAGCTGCCACACCAGGTGGCGTTTCGCGTGCACCCACTCGTAGGTCGCCACCGCCGACAACTGGCCGTCCGCCCGGCGCAGGTCGCAGAGCAGGCGCGGCATCCCGCGGTCCGGGTCGCAGTGGTCGCGGGAGAGGCGCAGCGACTCGGCGAAATCGGCAT
>JBGAHO010000076.1:0-14816 GCA_044226195.1 Steroidobacteraceae bacterium | reverse complement strand
GGCAGAAGCTGCGCACGCTCCGTTACAGCTACCGGACGGAGCAGCAATATGTCCACTGGATCCGCCGGTTCATCCTCTTTCATGACCGCCGGCACCCCTCCCCGCTCGGCGCGACGCAAAGACCACGCGGATCTACACGCACGTCATGCGCCGAGGCGCCAATGCCGTGCAAAGCCCGCTGGACCGGTAACCGTGGCGCATGGGCCCACTTCCGGGAGGCCTTTTGACATACCATTTTTGATATAGATACGATAAGGTATGTGGCGCATCGAGGAACATCGTCGCGTGGATCGGCAACTGTCCGGCGCGGTACCGATCGAGGTTCTGAAACGTTATGAGAAATGGAAAGACATCGCGAGGCTGTCGGGGCCGCCCGGCCTTCGCGCGATCAAGGGGTTTCATGACGAGGCCCTGGCCGGCGACTGGAAGGGGCATCGGTCCTCGCGTCTCGGGCTGAAATGGAGAGTCATTTATCGCGTGGCGGCGCGCGTGCTGCTGATCCAGGTAATCCAGGTCACCCCGCATGACTACAGGAAGCCGTGAGATGAAGGACTTCAAACCCGCCAGGCGACGCGTCGACGTGCCGGTCGGCGAGTCCGTTCGCATTCTTCGTGAGTTGCAGGAATTGAGTCAGAGCCAGCTGTCCGGGCTGACCGGGATTCCGCAGGCAACCATTTCCGCAATCGAGAATGGGCGCGTCAATCTGGGCGTGGAGCGAGCGAAAGTGCTCGCCCGGGCCCTCAAGTGTCATCCGGCCGTGCTCGTGTTCCCCGGCTGGGATGTCGAGAGCGAGTCCGCGGCGTAACTCGCGGCCTCGCGGTACGCGAACCCGCGACGAAGCCGCTTCGGTCACCGCGCCCTACCGGATCGTCAATTCGTACTCGATGTCCTGTACCGAATGCCCGAATTCGGTGGACTGCCGGTTGTACTTTCCGCCGAACTTCAAACCCCTATGTCTGACCAGGCGCTCCAGCAACGTATGCATCGGTGGCCGAGGATGAGCGCCGTGTCCACCGTCGCGCTCTGCGCGGCGCAGAAAAACAGTCGAAACAGTCTTTCGACGCGATGCAGAAAGCGTTTCCGGTTGACGACTTGGACGCCATCAATTTCAGCGTACAGGTCGTTGCCGAATCGTTATTCGGGGCCGCCGCTGCGGCGCGCTCACAGCAGCAGGGATCCGTCTACTGCTCGCTCATCGGCCAATTCGCCATGTTAATCAGCGGGAAGAAGATCTGCTTGCTGCGTGGGACTTCGCAGGAGCGCCGGATCTTCGACGGACCGAAGCCTCCCGCGAGAAACCAGACGTCTCCGGACTGCCCCACCCCGCAATGGATTCCGGTCAAGTCTCGCACCGGATTACTCTCCGACGGCGTAGCCATGGCCCACTGCCACCATTGCGTCGTGAGTTCAGGCGTCGCTGCGCCGATGCGCACTTCGGTCGACGTTGCCATTTTGGCGCCACACCCGCAGAGCACGAGGGCACCAAGTCCGCAACATACGGCCAGGATCCAGAACGTCGGGAGCCGTTGATACATCATGGGACCTCTAGTAGTAACGTCGAGGTATCGAACTGATGCGGCGCGGCGCGGAACGTCGACTGCGCGATGTCCTTCGCGGACCGACGACGCACCAGAAAAAAATCTCGCTGCTGACGAGGTTGGCGCGGCCGGAGGGATTCGAACCCCCGACCCTCAGGTTCGAAGCCTGATGCTCTATCCAACTGAGCTACGGCCGCGCGGGGAAAACATCACTTCATCGTCGGGATGACGAACTGGGCACTCTCGCGCTTGCTCGACGGCCAGCGCGAGGTCACGGTCTTGAGGCGCGTGTAGAACCGCACGCCGTCCGGCCCGTGCACGTGCAGCGGCCCGAACAGCGAGCGCTTCCACCCGCCGAACGAGTGGAACGCCATCGGCACCGGGATCGGCACGTTCACGCCCACCATGCCGGCCTGCACCGAGGTCGAGAACACGCGCGCGGCCTCGCCGCTCGCCGTGAAGATCGCCGTGCCGTTCGCGAACTCGTGGTTGTTCACGAGCTGCAGCGCGGTCGCGAGGTCGGGCACGCGCACCACGCACAGCACCGGCCCGAAGATCTCTTCCTTGTAGATGCGCATCGACGGCTGCACGGCGTCGAACAGGCACGGGCCGATGAAGTACCCGTCCTCGTGGCCCTTCACCTTGAACGCGCGGCCGTCCACGACCAGTTTCGCGCCTTCCTGCACGCCGAGGTCGACGTAGCCGCGCACGCGCTCGAGGTGTTCCTGGGTCACCAGTGGACCCATGTCCACCGGCTCGAGGTGTCCGGGTCCGATCTTCAGGTCCTTGAGCTGCTTCTGCACTTCGGCGATCAGGTCGTCGCCCGCATCGCCGACCGCGACGGCGACGCTGATCGCCATGCAGCGCTCGCCGGCCGACCCGTAGGCCGCGCCGATCAGCGCGCTCGCGGCGTTCGCCGTGTCGGCATCCGGCATCACCACCATGTGGTTCTTCGCGCCGCCGAGCGCCTGTACGCGCTTGCCCGCGGCCGATGCCGTCCGATAGATGTACTCGGCCACCGGCGTCGAGCCGACGAAGCTCACCGCGCCCACCTGCGGATCGGTCAGCAGCACGTCGACCGCCTCGCGATCGCCGTTGATCACATTGAACACGCCGTCCGGCAGCCCCGCCTGTTTCAGCAGTTCGGCCACGCGCAGCGGACAGCTCGGGTCCTTCTCCGACGGCTTCAACACGAACGTGTTGCCGCAGGCGATGGCCACCGGGAACATCCACATGGGCACCATCGCCGGGAAGTTGAACGGCGTGATGCCCGCGCACACGCCGACGGGCTGGCGCGTCGACCAGCTGTCGACCGCGGTGCCGACGTTCTCGCTGAACTCGCCCTTCAGCAGTTGCGGGATGCCGCAGGCGAACTCCACCACTTCCATGCCGCGGATCACTTCGCCGCGTGCATCCGACAGCACCTTGCCGTGCTCGGCGGTGAGCAGGCCGGCCAGCTCGTCGAGGTGCTGCTCGAGCAGCGCCTTGAAGCGGAACATCACGCGCGCGCGCTGCAGCGGCGGCGTCCCAGCCCAGCCCGGCAGCGCCTGGGCGGCCCGGGCGATCGAGGCGCGGGTCTCGTCGGCGCTCGCGTAGGCCACGGTGCCGCGCACCGCGCCGGTGGCCGGGTTGTAGACCACGCCGGTCCGACCGGACGTGCCCGCGACGAACTGCCCTCCGACGAAATGGCCGAGGCTGAAGGGGGCGGGGGCCGCGGAGGCGGGCATCGGCTGGCTCATGTCGGGGTCTCGCGGGGTCGGCGGTCCAAAAGGGGCGCCATTCTAGGCGTTTCCGGCGCCCGGCCACAGGGGACACCCGCCGGCACCGGGCCCTCGCCCACCCGCCGGCCCGCCGGTCGTGGCTTTTCCGGCCTGTGGTAGAGTGACCCGCCCATTTCCACCGGCCGCCGGGTGCGGCCGTCGTCACCCCCAAGAGGACCCGCCGATGAAGCTCCTGACCGCCGCCGCCGTCCCGTTCCTGCTCGCCTTTGGCGCGGCCGCCAACGCCGCGTGCGTCTACCCCGCCGCTCCCGACAAGCTCCCGAACGGCAACTCGGCGACCAAGGAAGAGATGGTCGCTGCCAACGGCCAGATGAAGGAGTACTCCAAGGCCGTTCAGGACACGTATCTCGCCTGCCTCGCGCAGGAAGAGACCGACGCCGTTGCCGCGCTCGACCCGTCGGATCCGGAGTTCGCGCAGAAGAAGGCCGCCGCGGAGGCGATCCACGCGAAGAAGCACAACGCGGCGCTCGACGAGCTGTCGGCGCTGGCCTCGCGTTGGAACGATGAGATCAAAGCGTTCAAGGCCAAGGAAGCCAAGTAAGCCACGCCTCCGCGCGGCGGCTGAAGGCCGTCGCGCGGATCGCTCCCCGCCGCACCTTGTCCTGAGGCCGGCATGCCATCCGCGAAGCCCCACCCCACGCCGGCCGAAGCCGAAGCGCTCGTCCGCGGCCAGGTGCGCGCGTTGCCGCTCGAGCAGCGCCCGCTCGAGTCGCTGGCCGGTTCGGTGCTGGCCCAGTCGGTGCGCGCCGAGCGCGACCAGCCGCCCTTCGATCGCGTGACCATGGACGGCATCGCCTTCTCCTGCGCCGCCTGGCGCGAGGGCCGGCGCCGCTTCCGCATCGCGGGCGTGCAGGCGGCGGGCACGCCTCCCCTCACCCTCGAAAACCCGGACGACTGCCTCGAGGCGATGACCGGCGCGATCCTGCCGCGCGGCTGCGACGTGGTGGTGCCGGTCGAGCGCATCGACGTGCACGACGGCTGGGCCACGGTCGAGGATTCGGTGCCCGTCGAGCCCTACCTCAACGTGCACACGCGCGGCGTCGACTGCCGCGAGGGCGACATGTTGCTCACGCCGGGCCTGCGCCTCGGCGCGCCGGAGATCGCGGTGCTCGCCTCGGCCGGCCTGCCGCACGCGCAGGTGCACGCCGAACCGCGGGTCCTGATCATCGGCACGGGCGACGAACTGGTCGCGCCGGGCGAACCGATCGCGGACTGGCAGGTGCGCCGCTCCAACTCCTACGCGCTGCGGGCCGCGCTCGCGCTGCGCGGCTTCACGCGCCTCGCCGAGTCGCACCTCTCCGACGACCCGGTCGAGCAGCGCGAGCGCATCGCGAACCACCTCGTCACGCACGACGTGCTGGTGCTCACCGGTGGCGTGTCGATGGGCCGCTTCGATCACGTGCCGAAGACCATGCAGGCGCTCGGCGTGCGCGAGGTCTTCCACAAGATCGCGCAGCGCCCGGGCAAGCCGCTGTGGTTCGGCATCGGCCCGCAGGGACAGGTCGTGTTCGGCCTGCCCGGCAACCCGGTCTCGGCGCTCATCTGCCTGGTGCGCTACGTGGTGCCGGGCCTGCTCGCCATGATGGGGTCGCGTGCGGTCGCGGCCGAACCGGTGCCGCTCGGCGCGCCGTTCCGCGTGAAGCCCGCGCTCTGGTACTTCCTGCCGGTGCAGTTCGAGCGCAGCGCGCTGCAGGGGCTGGTCGCCATGCCCCGGCCGACCCGCGGCTCGGGCGATTTCGTGTCCCTGCTCGGGACGGACGGATTCGTCGAACTGCCGCCGGGCCCGGCGGAGTATCCTGTCGGCCACCTCGCACCGCTCTATCGCTGGTGAGCATGGCCCAGGACAGCGTCCACCACTGGCACTCGCCGGGCGTCCGCGACCGGCTCGACCGCCCGATGCGCGACCTGCGCATCTCGGTCATGGATCGGTGCAACTTCCGTTGCCCGTACTGCATGCCGAAGGAGACGTTCCACGAGCGCTACCGCTTCCTCCGCAGTGCCGAGCGCCTCAACTTCGAGGAGATTGCACGCCTCGCGCGCCTCGCCGTGGGCCTCGGCGTGCGCAAGCTGCGTCTCACCGGCGGCGAGCCGCTGCTGCGCACGGGTCTCGCCGACCTCGTCGCCGAGCTGTCGGCGATCGAGGGCGTCGAGGACCTCGCGCTCACCACCAACGGTGTCCTGCTCGCGCAGCACGCGTCCGAGCTCAAGGCTGCCGGACTGCAGCGCGTCACGGTCAGCCTGGACTCGCTCGATGAGGCGGTGTTCGCGCGCATGAGCGGCGGTTTCGGCGGGCTCGCGCAGGTGCTCGAAGGCATCGAGGCCGCGCTCGCGGCCGGGCTCGACCCGGTGAAGGTCAACGCGGTCGTGCAGCGCGGCGTGAACGACCACACGGTGCTGCCGCTGCTCGAGCGTTTCCGCGGCACGGGCGTCACCGTGCGCCTGATCGAGTACATGGACGTCGGCAACCGCAACCACTGGGAACAGTCGCAGGTCGTGCCGTCGGGCGAACTGCTGCGTCGCGTGCGCGAGCGCTGGCCGGTGCGGCCGGTCGAATCGCCGCGCCGCGGCGAAGTGGCGGAGCGCTACGCCTACGACGATGGCGCCGGCGAGATCGGCTTCGTGTCGTCTGTGACCGCGCCGTTCTGCGGCGACTGCCATCGCGCCCGCCTCTCCTCCGAGGGCTCGCTCTACACCTGCCTGTTCGCCAGCGCGGGCGTCGACCTGCGCGGCCCGCTGCGCGCCGGCGCGAGCGACGCCGAGCTGCTCGAACTGCTGCGCGGCGCGTGGCGCGAGCGCGCGGACCGCTACAGCGAGCAGCGGCAGTCCCTGCGGTCGCAGGAACACCCGCTGCGCAAGATCGAAATGCACTACATCGGTGGCTGATGGGCAAGCTCACGCACGTGGATGACTCGGGACAACCGGCCATGGTCGACGTCGGCGACAAGGCCGTGACGCGCCGCACGGCGGTGGCGGAATCGCGCGTGCGCTTCCCGGTCGACGTCGCGGCCGAACTGCGCCGCAACGACTTCCACACCAAGAAGGGGCCGGTGTTTCACACCGCGATCGTCGCGGGTGTGCAGGCGGCCAAGCGCACGCACGAGCTGATCCCGTTCTGCCACCCGCTCGGCATCGAGAACTGCCGCGTGGACATCGACATGCAGGAGAACGACGCGGTCGTGCGCTGCACGGTCTCCGTGCACCACCGGACGGGCGTCGAGATGGAGGCGCTCACCTGCGCCTCGATCGCCGCGCTCACCATCTACGACATGTGCAAGTCGCTGTCGCACGACATCGTGATCGCGGAGACGAAGCTCGTCGCCAAGCAGGGCGGCAAGAGCGACTTCGGCGAGGTGGCCGGATGAGCCTGCCGCCGCTCTACGGCCTCGTGCTGGCGGGCGGCCAGAGCCGGCGCATGGGCCAGGACAAGGCGGCCCTGCGCCTGCACGGCCGCACGCAGCTCGACTGGGTGTACGGGCTGCTCGCGCGTCACTGCGAGCGCACGTTCGTCTCGGTGCGGCCCGACCAGCGTGACGACCCGGCGCGCGCGGGCTACCCGGTCATCATCGATCGCCAGCCGGGCCTCGGCCCGATCGCGGGCATCGCCGCCGCGCAGGAAGAGCATCCGCCGGTCGGCTGGCTGGTCGTCGCCTGCGACCTGCCCTTCCTCGCCGATGCCACGCTGGTGGATCTCGTCGCCGCGCGCGGCCGGCACGACGTCACTGCCTTCCGCAGCGCGTTCGACGGCCTGCCCGAGCCGCTGTGCGCGATCTACGAGCCGGCGACCCGTGCCGGGATCGCGGCCGCCCTGGCGGCCGACCGGCTGTGCCCGCGCAAGTTCATCATCGGGACCGGCGTCCCGCTGCTCGAGCAGCCCGACCCCGTGGCGCTCGACAACGTCAACACGCCGGACGACCTGGCCCGCGCGCAGGAGCGACTGCGCGCCCCGACCTGAGGAGGCCGCCATGCAGGTGCGCATCCAGTATTACGCCGTGCTGCGCGAGCAGGCGGGCGTCGCCGACGAAAGCGTCGAGACGCGCGCGACGACGCCGGCCGAGCTCTACGACGAAGTGCGTCGCGCGCACGGCTTCACGCTGCCGCGCAACCTGCTGCGCGTGGCGGTCAACGACGAGTTCGGCGAATGGCTGCAGAAGCTGCAGGACGGCGACCGCGTCGTGTTCATCCCGCCCGTCGCGGGGGGCTGATGGACGCATTTTCCTTCGCGAACACGGCACTGCAGCCGGAGCGCTACCGCGCCGAGCTCGAACATCCGTCGGCCGGCGGCTATGCCAGCTTCGAGGGCTGGGTGCGCGACCACAACGAGGGCCAGCGCGTCCGGCGCCTCGAATACGAGGCGTTCGAGGCGCTCGCCGTCAAGGAAGGCGCCCGTATCGTGCAGGAGGCGATCGCGCGCTACGGGGTGACGCGCGCCGCCTGCGTGCATCGCGTCGGCGACCTGGCGATCGGCGAGCTGGCGGTGTGGGTCGGCGTCAGCGCGGCGCACCGCGGCGAGGCCTTCGCCGCGTGCCGCTACATCATCGACGAGGTCAAGCACCGCGTCCCGATCTGGAAGAAGGAACACTACGTCGACGGCGACTCGGGCTGGGTGAACTGCGAGCGCTGCGCGCAGCCGGGCGCGCACGAGCATGAGCACGACCACGGCCATGCGCACGATCACGCGCACGCGCCGGCGGCGTTCGCGCACGACTACTCGCGCCAGGTGGCGCTGCCACAGGTCGGTGACGCCGGACAGGCGCGCCTGCGCTCGGCTGCGGTGCTGGTCATCGGCGCGGGCGGGCTCGGCGTGCCGGTACTGCAGTACCTCGCCGCCGCGGGCGTCGGCCGCCTCGGCATCGTCGACGGCGACACCGTCGAAGCCAGCAACCTGCATCGCCAGCCGCTCTACGGCGTGGCGGACGTAGGCCAGCCCAAGGCCTCCGCGGCCGCGCACCGCCTCGCGCAGCTGAACCGCGACGTGCGGTTCGACGTGCACGCGCGCCACGCGCAGCCGGACAACATCGCGGCCCTGGTCGCGGACTACGACCTCGTCGTCGAGTGCAGCGACAACTTCCGCACCAAGTTCCTCGTCAACGACGCGGTGGTGCGTGCGGGCAAACCGGCCGTGTTCGCGAGCGTCTACCAGTACGAGGGCCAGTGGCAGGTCTATCGACCGACGGACGACTGGCCGTGCCTGCGCTGCCTGTGGCCGGAGGCGCCGCGCGACGGGCTGGTGGGCAACTGCGCGCAGGCGGGCGTGCTCGGCCCGGTGCCCGCGGCGCTCGGCTCGCTGCAGGCGATGGAAGCGCTGAAGCTGCTGCTCGGCATCGGCGCGGAGGCACCGCCGGCCGTGCACGTCCTCGACCTGCTGAACCTGCAGTGGCGTTCGCTGCGTGCGCGTCGCCGCGCGGACTGCCGGCACGGAGACCCTGCCATGACCGAGTTCGATCCCGAAGCGCTGGAACTGGAGTTCGACGACCTGGTGTCCGCGCAGGCCACGGGCCTCACGCTCGTCGACATCCGCGAGGCCTGGGAGCGCGACATGGATCCGCCCGGGCAGCGCATCGACTTCCACCTGCCGCTCAGCCTGCTGCTCGACGGCCGCGCGCCCCCGCCGCCGCCCGGCGAGCGTTACCTGATCGTGTGCGCGCACGGCGTGCGCAGCCTCGGGCTGACCGAGCAGCTGCGCTCGATGGGTTACCGCGACGTGTATTCGCTGCGCGGCGGGCTCGCCGCGCTCAGCCCCTGACCTGGCCGCGGCCGCGGACCACGTACTTGTAGCTGGTGAGCTGCTCGACGCCCACCGGACCGCGGGCGTGGAACTTGTCGGTCGAGATGCCGATCTCGGCGCCCATGCCGAACTCGCCGCCGTCCGCGAACTGCGTCGAGGCGTTGTGCAGCACGATGGCGCTGTCGACGCGCGCCAGGAAGCGCTCGGCGATCGCGGCATCCTCGGTGACGATGGACTCGGTGTGCGCCGACCCGTACTTCGCGATGTGCGCGATCGCCGCGTCGACCCCGGTCACCACGCGCGCGGCGATGATCGAATCGAGGTACTCGGTGTACCAGTCGTCCTCCGTGGCGGGCTTCACGCGCGCATCGACCCGCTGCACCTGCGCGTCGCCGCGCACCTCGCAACCGGCATCGAGCAGGTCTTTCACGATCGGCGCAAGGTGCGTCGCCACCGCGGCCTCGTCGACCAGCAGCGTTTCCGCGGCGCCGCAGATCCCGGTGCGGCGCAGCTTGGCGTTCGTCACGATCGCACGCGCCATGTTGAGGTCGGCCGCCCCGTCGACGTAGACGTGGCAGTTGCCTTCGAGGTGGCCGATCACGGGCACCCTCGCCTCCTGCTGCACGCGCGCGATCAGGCTCCTGCCGCCGCGCGGCACGATCACGTCGATGTAGTCCGTCATGCCGGCGAGCATGCAGCCGACGGCCGCGCGGTCGGTGGTCGGCACGAGTTGCACGCAGGCCTCGGGCAGGCCGGCCGCGCGCAGGCCGGCCGCCATGCAGGCATGGATCGCCGCGCTCGAATGCAGGCTCTCGCTGCCGCAGCGCAGGATCGCGGCGTTGCCCGACTTGAGGCACAGCGCGCCGGCGTCGCTGGTCACGTTGGGGCGGGCCTCGTAGATGATGCCGATCACGCCGAGCGGCACGCGCACGCGCTGGATGACGAGGCCGTTCGGGCGCTGCCATTGGGACGAGACAGTGCCGAGCGGATCGGGCAGCGCGATGACGTCCTCGACCGCGCATGCGATGCCCTCGACGCGGGCCGGATCGAGCATCAGCCGGTCGAGCTGCGCCTTCGTCAGTCCGCCCGCGCGCCCCGACTCGAGGTCTCGGGCATTGGCCGCGAGGATGGCGGCCTGGCTGGCGCGGATGGCCGCCGCGATGGCCGCGAGCGCGGCGTTGCGCTGCTCGCCGCCCGCGAGCGCGAGCACGCGCGCGGCCTCGACCGCGTCGCGGCCGATGCGCTCCATCAGCTGGGAGATCCCGCTCGTCGTCAAGTGATCACCAGGTCGTCGCGGTGGATGATCTCATCCCGCCCGCGATAGCCTAGCAAGCCTTCGAGCTCCTGGCTGCGCCGGCCGCGGATGCGCCGCGCGTCTTCCCCCGAATACGCGCTGAGGCCGCGCGCGATCTCGAGGCCGTCCGGGTCGCGCACCACCACGGCATCGCCCCGGTCGAAGCGTCCCTCGACCTTGGTCACGCCGGCGGGCAGCAGGCTCTTGCCTGCGCGCAGCGCCTTCACCGCCCCTGCGTCCACGTGCAGCGTGCCGGCGGGCTTCAGCATGCCGGCGATCCACTGCTTGCGCACCGTGACGGGCGATGCGTCGGCGACGAACCACGTGCAGCGCGCGCCGCCCTCGATGCGCTGCAACGGGTGCGGCTCGTGCCCGATCGTCACGCACATGTGGCAGCCGGCCGGCACGGCGATCTTGGCCGCGAGCACCTTGGTGGCCATGCCGCCCGAGCCGACGTCGGACGCGGAGCCGCCGGCCATCGCCTCGATCTCGGGCGTGATGCGCGGCACTTCGGGAATGAATTTCGCGTTCGCGTCCTTCGACGGGTCGGCGGTGTAGAGGCCGTCGACGTCCGACAGCAGCACGAGGCAGTCGGCGCTCGCCATCTGCGCGACGCGGGCCGCGAGGCGGTCGTTGTCGCCGTAACGGATCTCGGCCGTGGCGACGGTGTCGTTCTCGTTGATGACCGGGATCGCGCCGAGCTTCAGCAGCGTGGTGAGCGTGTTGCGCGCGTTCAGGTAGCGCTTGCGCTCCTCGGTGTCGCCGAGCGTCAGCAGCACCTGCGCGACCGTGAAGCCGTGTGCCTCGAGCACTTCCTTCCAGGCGTGCGCGAGGCGGATCTGGCCGACCGCGGCCGCGGCCTGGCTCTCGTCGAGCTGCAGCTTGCCCTTCGGCAGCCCGAGCTGGCGCCGGCCGAGCGCGATGGCGCCCGAGGACACGATCACGACTTCCTGGCCGCGCTCGCGCATCGCCGCGACGTCCGCGGCGAGCGTCTCGAGCCACGCGCGGTTCACCCGGCCCGTCGAGCCTTCGACGAGCAGGGCGGAGCCGATCTTGACGACGACCCGGCGGGCCTTCGCGAGTCGCGCGATCCCTCGCGCGGCCCCGGTGCTCATGCGATCGCGAACTGCTCGGGCGACAGGGCCATCAGCCCCGCCGCGCCGGCACGTGCCGCCGCCGCATGCGCTTCGACGCGCGGCAGCAGCCGCGCGTAGTAGTGCCGCGCCGTCACCAGCTTGGCGGTGTAGAAGTCCGGGTCCGGCGCACCGGCCGCGAGCTTCTTCGCCGCCACCGCCGCCGCCACCAGCCAGCACCAGCCGAGGCACACGTACCCCGACAGCTGCAGGTAGTCCGCCGCCGCGGCGCCGACCTCCTCCGGGTTCTTCATCGCGGCCGCGCCGAGTTCCATCGTCAGGCGGTCCCACTGGTCCACGCGCTTGACGAGTTCCTGCGCGAGCGGCGCGATCTCCGGCAGGACGGCGAACTGCTCGGCCGTCTCGCGGATGCGCTTCGACATCGCCTGCTGGCTCTTGCCGCCGGTGCCGAATACCTTGCGGCCGAGCAGGTCGAGCGCCTGGATGCCGTTGGTGCCTTCGTAGATCGGCGTGATGCGCGCGTCGCGCATCAGCTGCTCGACGCCCGTCTGGCGGATGAAGCCGTGGCCGCCGTGGATCTGCACGGCGAGGCTCGTGACCTCCATCGCGGCGTCGGTCAGGAAGCCCTTCACGATCGGCGTGAGGAAGGCGATCAGGTCGCCCGAGCGGCGCTTCGCGTCGGCATCCGGGTTGAAGTGGGCGCTGTCGATCTCGCGGCCCGTGAGGAAGCACAGCACGCGCCCGCCTTCGACGAAGGCTTTCTGCGTGAGCAGCATGCGCCGCACGTCCGGGTGCACGATGATCGGGTCGGCCGGCTTGCCGGGCACCTTCGGCCCGGTGAGCGCGCGGCCCTGCAGGCGGTCGTTCGCATAGGCGATCGAGGCCTGCCAGGCGAGCTCGGAGAGTCCCTGGCCCTGCAGGCCGACGCCGAGGCGCGCGTGGTTCATCATGGTGAACATGCACGCGAGGCCTTCGTTCGGCTTGCCGACCAGCCAGCCGATCGATTCGTTGAAGTGCATGACGCACGTCGGCGAGGCGTGGATGCCCATCTTGTGCTCGACCGAGCCGCAGCGGACGTGGTTCGGCTCGCCCGCGTTGCCCGCCGCATCCGGCAGGAACTTCGGCACCAGGAACAGGCTGATGCCCTTGGTGCCCGGCGGGGCATCCGGCAGGCGCGCCAGCACGAGGTGGATGATGTTGCTGGTGAGGTCGTGCTCGCCGGCGCTGATGAAGATCTTGGTGCCGGTGATGGCATGGGAGCCGTCGGCCCGCGGCTCGGCCTTGGTCCGGAGCATGCCGAGGTCGGACCCGCAGTGGGCCTCGGTGAGGCACATGGTGCCGGACCACTCGCCGTGCACCATCTTCGGCAGGTAGAGATTCTTCAGGGTCTCGGTGCCGTGGGTGTCGATGGCGAGCGCGGCGCTCTCGGTCAGCCCGGAGTACATCTTCCACGCCATGTTGCCGGAGACCAGCATCTCGCTGAACGCGAGCGCGAAGCCACCCGGCAGGCCCTGGCCGCCCCAGCGCGGGTCGGCCGTCATGGTGATCCAGCCGTCCTGGCAGTAGCGGTCCCAGGCCTCCTTGAAGCCCGGCGGCGTGATGACCTTGCCGTCCTCGAAGGTGACGCCGTGCACGTCGCCAACCCGGTTGGTGGGCGCGAGCACGTCCTCGGCGAAGCGGGCGCCCTCCTCGAGGATGCCCTCCAGCAGGTCGCGATTGAGGTCGGCGCGACCGAATGCACGATAGTGATCCTCGAAGTCGAGCACGTCGTGGACCACGAAACGGATGTCACGAAGCGGGGCGCGGTAGGAGTACACGGCGAGTCCTTCCCAGCAGGCAGGTTGTCCTGATTTTACGCGACGCGCGGCTTTCCCACCGTAGGTGAGTTCCGGTTGCCCGCAGCCGCGGCTGAAACGTATAGTTGTTCGCAGTCCCGCTCGTCGAGACTGCTTGTCGTTTTACGCCACGAGGGCCGCTGTGTGAGCCGCGATTACGAACCAGTACCCGGAAAATGGTACGAAGACCTCGACGCCGAGGAGACTTTCCAGGTGCTTTCCGTCGATCCGGACGAGGAAGTCGTCACCATCCAGTGGCCGGACCGCGAGATCGAGGACATCGACCTCGATGCCTGGAACGAGATGGACCTCGAACTCACCGACCCGCCGGACGGCTGGGTCGACGACGTCGATGAAGAAGACGACGAGGACGAGGAAGAAGACGAGGAAGAGGAAGAGGAAGAGGAAGACGACGACTGGGACGACGACGACGACGACGACGACTGGGACGACGACGACGACGACGATCTGGACGACGACGACGACTACAGCGACCGCGAATGAGTCGCCCCGCCCTCGTTATGTGAACTCCGGCGGCCGCCCCGGCTCAGGCGGCCCGCTTCACGCCCGACCGGATCGACCCGCCCGGGTGACCGGCCTCATCGCGCCACGCCAGCTCTCGTAGGCCGGCAGCAGCTTCTGGCACTGCCGGGCGGCCGAGCGCCGCTGCACCGCCTCGCGCTCGATCATCAGGAACTCGATCTGCTGCACGGCCGTGGGGCCGAGCGATCGTGCATGTTCGCGCACCCACTGGGCGGCGGAGACGGTATCGCGATGCGCGCCGATGGCGTCCTGCACCCGGCGCAGGCGACGCAACAGGCGGGTCGCCGACTTCTGCTCCACGTCCGCCACGACCTCGAGCGCATAGCGACAGTGCTTGAGCGCGAGCCGCAACTCGTGCAGCTCCGCGGCCTCCTCGGGATGTCGCTTCAGCCGCTTCTTCGGCTTGCGCCACGCGCGTTCCACCAGGGCGATGACGTCGGCCATCGAGGCATCGGTCCGCACGATGCGGGGCGGCTGCTCCGAACGGGTGGCCAGTGCCTTCATCAGGCCGCGCCACGGTTGCTCGGCCATCCGCTTGCGCAGGGCGTCCCGCGCCTCGGTCCGCGACCGCCGCAGATTGAGCGCCAGCCGACCGAGCTGGGCCGGACTGAGGGCGTCCGAGGTGCCGATCGCCCCCTGCAGCGCCGCACCGAGCACGTCCGCCTCGCGCGCGCGACCCAGCGTGTGCGCGAAGCTGCGCAGGTCCATGCGGTACAGCCGCGCCCAGCGTTCGTCGATCAGCGGGGCAAAGGTCTTGAGGATGGAGCGGAGGCGCCGCGCGGCCACGCGGCCCTGGTGCACGTCGTCGGCCACGCCGGCCTCGAGCCGGCCGATCACGGCCTGCAGCTGGGATTGTTGCGCCCGCACGACCTCGGCCACGCGCAGACTGCCCTCGCCCCAGGCCAGCTCCGGCAGGCGAGCGGTTTTCAGTGCCGTATTCATCGAGTCTCCGGCGGCGCAATCTGCCGTCGAATGATGACCGGCAGGTTACACGGAAGGCAGCCGC
>JBGAHO010000075.1:0-14813 GCA_044226195.1 Steroidobacteraceae bacterium | reverse complement strand
CGGCCGACGATGCACAGATACGGGCCCGGACGGCATCAGGAGAAATGCGATAACGCCCTATGGGAGATGGCGACAGCCATTCGACGCCGGGCTCACCCCGCCTTCAGCACCTCGGCCAGCTTCGCGAACAACTCGTCGATGTGCTTGCGCTCGATGATGAGCGGCGGCGACAGCGCGATGATGTCGCCCGTGACGCGGATCAGGATGCCAGCCTCGAACGCGCGCACGAAGGTCTCGAAGCCCCGCAGTCCCGGCTTGCCCGGGATGGCGTCGAGCTCGATCGCGCCGATCAGGCCCATGTTGCGCAGGTCGATGACGTGCGGCAGCCCCTTGAGCGAGTGCACGCCGTCGGCCCAGTACGCTTCCATGTCCTTGGCGCGCGTGAGCAGGCCTTCGCGTTTGTAGATCTGCTGCGTGGCGATGCCCGCGGCGCACGCCACCGGGTGTGCCGAATAGGTGTAGCCGTGGAACAGCTCGATCGCGCTCTCCGGGCCGGTCATGAACGCGTCGTAGATCTCCTTGCGCGCCGCCACCGCGCCCATCGGGATGGCGCCGTTGGTGAGGCCCTTGGCCATCGTGATCATGTCCGGCAGGACGCCGAAGTGCTCGGCCGCGAACGGCGAGCCCAGGCGCCCGAAGCCCGTGATCACCTCGTCGAAGATCAGCAGGATGCCGTGCCTGGTGCAGATCTCGCGCAGCCGCTCGAGGTAGCCCTTCGGCGGCATCAGCACGCCGGTCGAACCGGCCACCGGCTCGACGATCACCGCGGCGATGTTGCTCGCGTCGTGCAGCGCGACGATGCGCTCGAGGTCGTCCGCGAGGTGCGCGCCCCACTCGGGCTGCCCGCGCGTGAACGCGTTGTGCTTGAGGTCGTGCGTGTGCGGCAGGTGGTCGACGCCCGGCAGCATCGCGCCGAAGAACTTGCGGTTGTTGACCATGCCGCCGACGGTGATGCCGCCGAAGCCCACGCCGTGGTAGCCGCGCTCGCGGCCGATGAAGCGCGTGCGCGTGCCTTCGCCGCGGATGCGGTGGTAGGCGAGGGCGATCTTGAGCGCGGTGTCGACCGACTCGGACCCCGAGTTGGTGAAGAACACGTGGTCGATGCCCTTCGGCAGCCAGTGCACCACTTCATTGGCGAGCTCGAACGCGCCCGGGTGGCCCATCTGGAAGGGCGGCGCGTACTCCATCTCGTGGATCTGCTTGCTGACCGCCTCGGCGATCTCCTTGCGGCCGTGGCCCGCGTTGACGCACCACAGGCCCGCCACGCCGTCGAGGATCTGCCGTCCGTCCGGCGTCCAGTAGTGCATGCCTTCCGAGCGCGCGAGCAGGCGCGGCTTGGACTTGAACTGCCGGTTCGCGGTGAACGGCATCCAGAAGGCTTCGAGGTCGGCGCGGTCGAACGAGGGTTGGGCGGCCATGGGCGTTTCCAGCGGTGGGCTTGGGGAGGGCCGATGATAAGAAAAATTGACACCCGGCTCAAATGGGACTGAAATTTCCGCGGGATTCGTTCCCCGCTGTGCAGGATATTGAACACTCCGTGGCCGAACTCAGCATCGACGTGGGCGCCCACCTGCGCACCGTGCGCACCATGTACGGGCTCTCGCAGCGCGAGCTCGCGAAGCGGGCCGGCGTCACCAACGGCCTGATCTCGCTGATCGAGCAGAACCGGGTCAGTCCCTCGGTCAGCTCGCTCAAAAAGGTGCTGGACGGCATTCCGATGTCGCTGGCCGAGTTCTTCACGCTCGACCTGTCCGCCAGCCCGCAGGTGTTTTTCCGCGACGACGAACTCGTCGACCTCGGCGACCGCAACGTCTCGCTGCGGCTCGTCGCGGCGCGCCGCGCGAACCGTTCGATGTCGGTGATGCACGAGCGCTACGCGCCGGGCGCCGACACGGGGACGGACATGATCCGCCACCCGGGCGAGGAGGGCGGCGTGGTCGTGCGCGGCCAGGTCGAGCTGACCATCGGCGGCGAAACCCGGGTGCTGGGCCCGGGCGATGCGTACTATTTCACGAGCGCGATTCCGCACCGCTTCCGCAACCTCGGCAGCGAACCCTGCGAGATCATCTCGGCGTCCAGCCCGCCGACCTTCTGACCCACCGGATGCGACCATGACCGTCATCGGGACCGACCTCAGCTGGCACGACCGTGCCCGCGCACTGAAGATCCAGGGCCAGGCCTTCATCGACGGCCAATACGTGCCGGCGGTCTCGGGCGAGCAGTTCGATTGCATCAGCCCGATCGACGGCAAGGTGATCGCGCGCGTTGCCTCGACGGATCGCGCCGACGTCGACCGCGCCGTGGCCGCGGCACGGCGGGCGTTCGAGCGCGGCGTGTGGTCCCGCCAGTCGCCGCGCGAGCGCAAGCGCGTGCTGCTGCGCTTCGCCGAGCTGATCCTGCAGCACAAGGAAGAACTCGCCCTGCTCGAGACGATCGACATGGGCAAGCCGATCAGCGACAGCCTGTCGGTCGACATCCCGTCGACCGCCCGCTGCATCGCCTGGTACGCCGAGGCCGTCGACAAGGTGTACGACGAGGTCGCGCCGACGCCGCACGATGCGCTGGCGCTGATCACGCGCGAGCCGATCGGTGTCGTGGCAGCCATCGTGCCCTGGAATTTCCCGCTGATCATGGCGGCCTGGAAGATCGGCCCGGCGCTGGCCGCGGGCAATTCGTTCATCCTCAAGCCGTCGGAGAAGTCGCCGCTGACGGCGATCCGCCTGGCGGCCCTCGCCACCGAGGCCGGCATCCCGCCGGGCGTGTTCAACGTGCTGCCCGGTTACGGTCACACGGCGGGTCAGGCACTCGCGCTGCACATGGACGTCGACTGCATCGGCTTCACGGGCTCCACGCGCACCGGCAAGCTGATGCTGCAGTATTCCGGCCAGTCGAACATGAAGCGCGTGTGGCTGGAGTGCGGCGGCAAGTCGCCCAACATCATCCTCGCCGACGCGCCCGACCTCGATGCCGCCGCGGCCACCGCCGGCGCCTCGATCTTCTTCAACCAGGGCGAGATGTGCACCGCCGCATCCCGCCTCGTGGTGGAGGAGAGCGTGCGCGACCGCGTGCTCGAAGGCGTGCTGGCCGTGGCGAAGCGCATGCCGCCCGGCGATCCGCTCGATCCGGCGACGCGCCTCGGCGCCATCGTCGATGAAGTGCAGACGAAGACGGTGCTCGGCTACATCGAGTCCGGCCGTCGCGAAGGCGCGCGGCTGGTGACGGGCGGGCAGCGCACGCGCGTCGACAGCGGCGGCTGCTACGTCCAGCCGACCGTCTTTGCGGACGTCAAGCCGGCGATGACCATCGCGCGCGAGGAGATCTTCGGGCCGGTGCTCGCCGCCATCACCGTCAAGGACGCCGAAGAAGCAGTCAGCGTCGGCAATGGCGTCGACTACGGCCTCGCCGCGGCGGTGTGGACTCGTGACGTGGGCAAGGCCCACCGCATCGCCCGCGCGCTGCGCGCCGGCATGGTCTACGTGAACTGCTACGACGCCGACGACATCACCGTGCCCTTCGGCGGCTTCAAGCAGTCGGGCACCGGGCGCGACAAGTCGCTGCACGCTTTCGACAAGTACACGGAGCTGAAGACCACGTGGATCGACCTGTCGCGATGAACGCCTACCACAACGTCACGTTTGCCGAACTCGAACCCGGGGCGAGCGCCACGGCGCAGCGCACGATCTCGCAGACCGAGATCGAGGCGCTGGTGCTGGTGTCCGGCGACATCGAGCCCTTTCACGTCGAGGAGGGCGGCCTCGAGGGCAACGACGAACTCAGCGTCGATGCGGTGGCCGCGGTGGCCATCATCGCGGGCATGCTCGAGCGTCGCCTGCCGGGCCCGGGCACGCGCATCGTGTCGCAGCAACTCGACTTCCACGGCCGTATCCGCGTCGGCGACGAGGTGACGGCGACCGTCACGGTGCGCGGCAAGCAGGCCGCCCACAATCTCGTCGACCTCGAATGCGAAGTGAAGGCGGCGGGCCGGCGCGTGCTGCACGGCACGGTGGTCGTCGAGGCGCCGCGCAAGAAGATCTCGCTGTCGGAAATCGCCACGCCCGAGATCGTGCTGCGGCGGAACGACGTGTTCGTCCGCCTGCTGAAGCGCTGCGAGCCGCTGGCGCCCGTGAGTTGCGGCGTCGTGCATCCCTGCGACCGCGACTCGCTGCTGGGCGCCGTCGAATCCGCGCGGCGCCGGCTGATCGTGCCGGTGCTGGTCGGCCCGCCGGCGCGCATCCACGCGGTCGCGGCGGCCAACAACGTCGACATCTCGCCGTACCAGATCGTGGCGACCGAGCACAGCCACGCCTCGGCCGCGGCCGGCGTCGCGCTCGCCCGCAATGGCGAGGTCGAGACCCTGATGAAGGGCAGCCTGCACACCGACGAGATCATGGCGGAGATCGTCTCGGCGCAGGGCGGGTTGCGCACGGAACGGCGCGTGAGCCACGCGTTCGTGATGGACGTGCCGGCCTACGATCGCATGCTGTTCGTGACCGATGCGGCCATCAACATCGAGCCCACGCTGAAGGAGAAGGCCGACATCCTCCGCAACGTGGTCGACCTCGCGCGCGCCCTCGGCGTCGAGATGCCGAAGGTGGCGATCCTCTCGGCGGTCGAGACCGTCAATGCCGACATCCGTTCGACTCTGGACGCCGCGGCGCTGTGCAAGATGGCCGACCGCGGCCAGATCAGCGGGGCGATCCTCGACGGTCCGCTCGCGTTCGACAACGCGATCAGCGAGCGCGCCGCGCGGGCCAAGAGCATCCGCTCGCCGGTCGCCGGTCGCGCCGATGTCCTGCTGGTGCCGAACATCGAGGCCGGCAACATGCTCGCCAAGCAGTTGCTGTACTTCGCGGGGGCCGACAGCGCGGGCGTCGTGCTCGGCGCGCGCGTGCCGGTGATCCTCACGAGCCGCGCCGACAACGTGCGCATGCGCATCGGGTCCGCGGCCGTGGCCAAGCTGCTGGTGCACGCGCGGCGCGCCGCCGCGGCGTCGAACAAGGCATGAGCGCGCCCACCCGCGTCATCCTGGTCCTGAACGCGGGCTCCTCGAGCATCAAGTTCTGCCTGTTCCGCAGCGCGGCGGGCGTCCTCGAGCGCGACCTGCGCGGCCAGTTGTCGGGTCTCACGACGGCGCCGCGGTTCGTGGCGCGCCGCGACGACGCGGTGGTGGCGGACCGGAGCTACGGCGAGCAGCCGATGTCCCACGTGCGCGCGCTCGAGATCCTGCTCGAGTGCCTGCGTGCCGAGATGGGGGATGCGGTGCTGGCCGGCGTCGGGCATCGCGTGGTGCACGGCGGGCTCGAGTTCATGGCGCCGACGCGTGTCGATGCCGGTGTGCTGGCGCGCCTCACCCGCTACGAACCGCTGGCGCCGCTGCACCAGCCGCACAACCTCGCAGCGATCCGGCTGCTGCTCGAGCAGTTGCCGGGCGTGCCGGAGATCGCCTGCTTCGACACGGCGTTCCACCGCAGCATTCCCGACGTCGCGCAGCGCTTCGCGCTGCCGCCGCGTTTCGCCGAGGCCGGTGTGCGACGCTACGGCTTCCACGGTCTCTCCTACGAGTACGTTGCCTCCGTGCTGCCGCGCATCGATGCGCGGGCAGCCGCCGGCCGCACGGTGGTGTTCCACCTCGGCAACGGGTCCAGCATGTGCGCGATGCACGCGGGGCGCAGCGTCGCGACCACCATGGGATTCACGGCGGTCGAGGGCCTGCCGATGGGCACCCGCAGCGGCTCGCTCGACCCCGGCGTGCTGCTGTTCCTCATGGATGAGATGAAACTCGGGGTGCGCGAGATCGAGCGGCTGCTGTACCACGAGTCGGGGCTGCTCGGAATGTCGGGTGTGTCGAGCGACATGCGCGACCTGCTGGCGAGCGATGCGCCCAACGCGCGGCTGGCCGTGGACGTGTTCGTCTATCGCGCGGCCCGCGAACTCGGCTCCCTGACCGCTGCCCTCGGCGGGCTCGACGCGCTCGTGTTCACCGCTGGCATCGGCGAGAACCAGCCGGAAGTGCGAGCGCGCATCGGCCGGCAGGCGGCCTGGCTCGGCGTCGAACTCGATCCGGTCGCGAACCTGGCGCACGGGCCGTGCATCACGACCCCGGATTCGCGGGTCGCGGCCTACGTCGTACCGACCGATGAGGAACTGATGATCGCCCGTCACGTCGCGCGACTGCTCGAGCATTGACCCTCGCGCGGGATTGCGGCAGTTTCGTGCGCTCGACGGCACGTACGCCACGGGGGGAACCATGAGAATCACGAAACGCCTGGCCGCTCTGCCGGCCTGGGGACTGGGCCTGCTGTTCTGCTTCGCCATGCCGGCGGCGGTCCTCGCCGCCGGGAACTACGGCGACCTCGAGCGACTGTTCACCGAGTGGCAGGCCTTCGAAGCGCCGCCGCTGCGTGATGGCGCACCGGACTATACGGCGGCGACGACCGCGCGACGCTTCGAGCAGTTGCAGGCGCTGCAGGCGCGCCTCGCCGCGATCGACCCGTCCGGCTGGCCGCTCGAGCAGCGCATCGATTACGACCTGGTGCGCTCGCAGTTGAACGGTCTCGAGTTCGACATCCGCTGGTTGCAGCCCTGGGCGCGCGATCCGGCCTTCTACCAGACCGTCCGCACCGAGCAGAGCGATACGCCGGAACACGAGGGGCCGGTCCACCACGGCCTGGTGGAGCTGTGGCAGTACTCGTTCCCGTTGTCGAAGGCCGACCAGGCGAAGCTGGCGCGCGAGCTGCGCGTGATCCCGCCGCTGCTCGTCCAGGCCCGCCAGAACCTGACCGGCAACGCCCGCGACCTGTGGCTCACCGGGACCGGCACGATGCAGGGCCAGGTCGCCGACCTCGAGCAGCTCGGGACGCAGACGGCCCGCGACAGCGTGGAACTGCGCAAGGCCATCGACGCCGCGACGGTGGCGACCCGCGAATTCGTCGCGTGGCTCGAGAGCCAGGCGCCGGCGAAGAACGGACCCTCGGGCGTGGGCAAGGAGGCCTACAACTGGAACCTGCGCAACGTGCACCTCGTGCCCATGACCTGGGACGACGAGGTGATGCTGCTGAAGCGCGAGCTGGCCCGTGCGCACGCGTCCCTGAAGCTCGAAGAAGAGCGCAACCGCGGCCTGCCGCTGCTCGTGGCCGACTCGAGTGCCGAGGAGCATGCGCGGCACGCCAACGCCGCGATCACCAAGTACCTGAAGTGGCTCGACGAACGCCAGGTGCTCACGGTCGACGACTATCTCGATGCCGCCATGCGCCGGCACATCGACCCGTACTCGCCGCTGGAGAAGCGCAATTTCTTCGCCATCGCGAGCCACTACGAGCCGATCGCGCTGTACGCGCACTTCTACCACTGGTTCGACCACGCGTGGTTCGAGCACAAGCCGAATCCGAGCCGCATCCGTCGCGAGGCGTGGCTGTACAACGTGTGGGACAACCGCGCCGAAGGCATGGCGACGGCGATGGAGGAGATCATCCTCCACGCCGGCTACTACGACGACAACCCGCGCGCCCGCGAGGTCGCGTGGATCATGCTGGCGCAGCGCTGCGCCCGCGGACTCGCCTCGCTGTACGCGCAGGCGAACGAGTTCGACCTCCAGCAGGCCAAGGCCTTCCAGGTCGAGTGGACGCCGCGCGGCTGGATGCGCCCGGACCTCGACCTGCTCGGCTTCGAGCAGCAGCTGTACCTGCGCCAGCCCGGCTACGGCACCAGCTACGTGACCGGCAAGTACCTGATCGAGGCGACGCTGCGCGATCGCGCGCACCAGCTGGGCGACGCGTTCACGCTCAAGCGGTTCCTCGGGGAATTCAACGGCGCCGGGATGATGCCGGTCTCGCTGATCCACTGGCAGCTGACCGGTGAGCCGCTGTCGAGCGCGAGTCCGGCCAAGCCCTGAAACAGGAGGCCCCTGCAGGCGGCTGCAGGGGCCTCATGGGTTTACGCCCGGCGCGGCGCGCGATCAGCGCACCGACACTTCCACGCGGCGAGCTTCTTCGAGAGAACCGCCACCTTCGGTCACGGCGGGCTTCTGCAACTCGATTTGCGCCTCGGTGAGACCGGCGGCGACGAGCGCGGCCTTCACCGCGAACGCCCGTTGCTTGGCCAGTTCTTCATTCGCCGCCTGGTTGCCCGTCGGGTCATGGAAGCCGGACACCACCGCCATCGAGCCGGCATTGGCCTGCACGTAGGCGGCGATGGGCGCCAGCAACGTGTCCGCATCGGCCTGCAGCTCGGACTTGCCGACATCGAAGTGCAGCGTCGCGATCGGTTTCTCCGCGGCTTGCGGCGCGGGCGCCTCCGCAGCCGGCGTTGCGACGACGGGAGCCTCGGCGACCACGGCTGGCGTGGCCACGACCGACGGCTCGTCGTGACGCGAGCAGTACGGCAGCATCAGGACGATGCCGACCAGGAGCAGCGCCGGCAGGAACCAGCTGCCCCGGCTGGAAGCAGAGTCGTCGGCCGCAACGGCCGGCGCCACCGTGTCGATGCCGACGAATTTCTGCAGGGACGCGGGCAGTGCTGCCGCGAAGAGCTGCTTCTGGTTGCGCAGTGCGCTCGCCAGCGCAGGTCCGTCGAGCTTGCGTGAGGCCGCCTGGGAGCCGAGGAGGGCGAGCACGACCGGCGCGCCGATGCCGAGCAACGACGACGCCGTCGAGGTCTTCACTTCGGCGTGGCTCGCGAGAGCGCCACGGACGGCAGCCGGGTCATCGCCGAACAGTGCGCCCAGCAACTGGCTGCCCGCGGATGCCGCGGGCAGCGCTGCGGCATTGGGTCCGATCAGCGCCTCCGGCGACTGCAGCAGCGACCGGTCATGGCCGGCGTGGGTCGCCATGTCGAGCAGTTTCGATGCGAAGCCGGGATCGCCCGCGCGGTGTGCAATGCTGCCGAACAGCAGGGGAATCGCAGCGTCGAGGCCGCGGCCCACCGCATGGGGCTGCTCGCCGAACGCGGCGGCGGCCTTGCGGATGAGGTCGGGCGAAAATAGCCCGGACAGGTCTTCGAGGAGGGATGCGGACATGGTGTCTCCTGACATTGGGTAGTTCCATGGTGAACGGCGATTCGCCCCGTGGAGCCGCCTGCGGACGGTTCCACGGGAGCCGAATCGCGTGGTCCAGTTTGGATACAATTGCGCCATCGCGCCAGTTCCGAGCCCGAAATGAAAATCACGTTCGCCGCCACCCAGTTCGCCTGCTCGACCGACGCCGCCGCGAACCTCGCGTCCGCCGAGCGGGCGGTGCGCGAGGCCGCCGCCCGGGGTGGCCAGGTCATCCTGCTGCAGGAACTGTTCGAGACGCCCTATTTCTGCAAGGACCACGACCCGGCGCATTTCGGGCTCGCGCGGCCGATCGAGGGCAGCCCGGTCGTCGCGCGTTTCCAGGCCCTCGCGCGGGAACTGCAGGTCGTGCTGCCGCTCAGCGTCTTCGAGCGCCACAACAACGCGTACTTCAACTCGCTCGCCATGATCGATGCCGACGGTGCGGTGCTCGGCGTGTATCGCAAGTCGCACATCCCCGAGGGGCCGGGCTACCACGAGAAGTTCTATTTCTCGCCGGGCGACACGGGCTTCCGGGTGTGGAAGACGCGCTACGGCACGCTCGGGGTCGGCATCTGCTGGGACCAGTGGTTCCCGGAGGCGGCCCGCTGCATGGCGCTGATGGGGGCGGATGCGCTGCTCTATCCGACGGCCATCGGCTCGGAACCGCAGGACGCCAGCATCGATTCGCGCGATCACTGGCAGCGCACCATGCAGGGCCACGCCGCGGCCAACGTCATGCCGCTGGTCGCGTCGAACCGCATTGGCGTCGAGAAGGGACAGAAGTACGAGATGACCTTCTATGGGTCGTCGTTCATCGCGGACCCGACCGGCGGCAAGGTCGTCGAAGCTGACCGCAGCACGCCCGCGGTGCTGACCGCGAGCTTCGACCTCGACGCGGTCCGCGCGCAGCGTCACGCATGGGGCGTCTTCCGCGACCGTCGGCCGGAACTGTACGGAGCGATCCTCAGCTACGACGGCCGCTCGAGCCGCTGAGCGGCGCGGCATGGCGACGCTCGCCGAGGTTGCCCTGGAGGCCCGCTCGCTGCAGGGCCCCGTGGCGTGCGTCGACCTCGAGACGACGGGCGGCATGGCGGCCCAGCACCGCATCATCGAGGTGGGCATCGTCCTGCTCGAGCGCGGACAGATCGTCGAGGAATGGTCGACGCTCGTGCATCCCGGCATGCGCATCCCGTCGTCGATCGTCGCGTTCACCGGCATCGACGACACGATGGTGGCCGACGCCCCGCGTTTCGAGGACGTGCGGGCCGAGGTGCGCCGCCGCCTCGACGGTCGGCTCTTCGTCGCCCACAACGCCCGCTTCGACTACGGATTCCTGCGTGCGGAATTCCGGCGCGTCGGCGAGAAGTTCTCGGCGCCGGTGCTGTGCACCGTCCGCCTGTCGCGCACGCTCTACGCCGAGCACGCCCGCCACAATCTCGACACGCTGATGGAGCGCTTCGGTCTCGACTGCTCCGCCCGCCACCGCGCGCTCGGGGACGCGCAGGTGCTGCCCGCGCTGCTCGCGGCCATGGAACGGCAGCGCGGTGCGGAGCGGCTCGACGAGGTGATCGAGAGTGCGCTCGCGGAGGCACGCCTGCCGCCGCAGCTCGCAGGCGACCTCGCCGACGAACTGCCCGAAGCGCCGGGCGTGTATCTCTTCCGCGGCGAAGGCGGTGCGCTGCTGTACGTCGGCAAGAGCCGCAACCTGCGCAGCCGCGTGTTCGATCACTTCGCGGCCGAGCACCGCGAAGGCAAGGAAGCGAAGCTCGCGCGCCAGGTGCGCGAGGTGGAGTGGATCGAGACGGGCGGCGAGCTCGGGGCGCTGCTGCTCGAGTCGAAGCTCGTGAAGCAGCTGGCACCGAGCGCGAACCGTCGCCTGCGCAAGTCGGATTCGCTGTGCGGCCTGCGCCTCGTCGAACGCGAGGGCGCGCTGCGCCCGGAGGTGGCGCCGCTCGACGTCGATGCCTTCGACACCGAGATCGTGACCTACGGCCCGTTCCGCTCGGAGCGCGATGCGTGGCGCGCGCTCGAAGGCAAGGCGCGCGAGCACGGCCTGTGCCTCAAGGTGCTGGGCCGCGAGGCGGGCGAGGGGTCGTGCTTCGCGCACCAGCTCGGGCGCTGTCGCGGCGCCTGTGTCGGCAAGGAGGCGCTCGCGTTGCACGACGCGCGACTGCAACTCGCCCTGTCCTCGCTGCGCTTGAAGCCCTGGCCGTTCCCCGGCGCCATCGGCATCCGGGAGCCGGGCCCGGCGGGCGCACCGGACGTGCTGCACGTGATCGACCGCTGGCAGCACCTCGGCACGGCGCGCGACCCGGGCGAGGTCGACGGGCTGATCGGTACGCGCCGGCTCGATGCGTTCGACGCCGACAGCTATCGCATCCTCGGCCGCTGCCTCGAACGTCTCGATCGTCGCCGGATCCTGCGCCTCGACGGACGGGTCGAGCGCCATGACTGAGTCCGCCGTGGCGAGTCTGCAGTTCTTCGCGGCCTGCCCGCTCAACGTGGCGGACCTGCTCGCGGCCGAGCTGCGCGCGGTCGGCATCGAGCCGGGCCGCGAACATCCGGCGGGCGTTTCCTTCAACGGTCCCTTGTCGCACGGCTATCTCGCCTGCCTGCACTCGCGCACCGCGAGCCGCGTGCTCCTCACGCTGGCCGACGTGCCGGCCACGTCCCCGGAAGCCCTTTACGACGGCGTGCGCGCGATCGACTGGCTGCAGCATCTCGCGCCGGAGGGGACGCTCGCCGTGGATACGGTGGGCGAGAGTCCCGCGTGGCTGCGTCACTCGCAGTTCGCCGCGCTCAAGGTCAAGGACGCCGTCGTCGATCGCATCCGTGAGGCGGCGGGGACGCGTCCCTCGGTCGACACCGATCGACCCGACCTGCGCATCAGTGTCCGCTTCGCGCGCGAGCGCGCGACGATCGGCATCGACCTTTCCGGTGAACCCCTGCACCGGCGCGGCTACCGGCAGTCCGGTGTCGAGGCGCCGCTCAAGGAGAACCTCGCCGCCGCGTTGCTGTTGCGGTCCGGCTGGCAGGAGATCGCGGCGCAGGGTGGCGCGTTCCTCGACCCCATGTGCGGCTCCGGCACCTTCGTGATCGAGGCGGCCCTGATGGCGGCGAACGTGGCGCCCGGTCTGCTGCGACGACGTTTCGGCTTCGAGCGCTGGCGTCAGCACGATGCGGAAACGTGGGCGGCCCTGCGCCAGGCCGCCGAGTCGGCGCGCGACCTCGGCCAGCTCGGTGCCGGCCGGCTTCGCGGCTGCGACCGGGAGCAGGGCGCCGTGCGGGCCGCCATCGCGAATGCCAACGCCGCGGGACTCGGCGATCACCTCGTGTTCGAGCGACGCGACCTCGCGCATCTCGAGAAGACCTCGCTGCCCGCGGGGCTGGTGATGGTCAATCCGCCCTACGGCGTGCGACTCGGTGACGAGGAAAAGCTCGCGCCGCTGTACGCGACGCTCGGCAGCAAGCTGATCACCTGCTTCGCCGGCTGGGACGCGGCCGTGTTCACCGGCAATCCGCCGCTCGGGCGGGCGCTCAGGCTGCGCGCCTACCGGCAGCACACGTTCTTCAACGGCGCGATCGAGTGTCGGCTGCTGCGCTTCCAGCTCGACCAGAGCGCGGTCGAGCCCGATCCAGAGGAGGCACGCCAGGCGCGCCTCGAGGCGGCGCGTGCACGACCGGGCGCCGCGATGTTCGCGAACCGCTTGCGCAAGAACGTCGCGCACCTCGCGAAGTGGGCGAAGCGCGAGGACGTCGCCTGCTATCGCGTCTACGACGCCGACATGCCGGAGTACGCCTTCGCGGTCGACCTGTACGGCAACGACGAGCGCTGGGCCTGCGTGCAGGAATACGCCGCGCCACACACGATTGCCCCGGACGCGGCGCGTGCGCGGCGCGACGAGGCGCTGTCGGTGCTGGCCGAGGCGCTGTCGATCGCGCCGGAGCGCGTGGTGTTCAAGGTGCGACGCCGCCAGAAGGAAGGCACGCAGTACGAGAAGTCCGGTGACGAGGCCGAGTTCCACACGGTGCGCGAGGGGGCGTACCGGTTCCTGGTGAACTTCACCGACTATCTGGACACCGGGCTGTTCCTCGATCACCGCCTGACACGGGCGCGGGTCGGCGAGCTGGCGCGGGGACGCCGCTTCCTGAACCTCTTCGCGTACACCGGTACCGCGACCGTGCACGCCGTCGGCGGCGGGGCGACGGCGTCGACCACCGTGGACATGTCGCGCACCTACCTCGACTGGGCCAGGCGCAACCTCGCGTTGAACGGCCTCGCGGGCCCGACGCACGGGTTCGTGCAGGCCGACTGCCTGCAGTGGCTGGAGGAACAGGCCGCCGCGCCGCGGCAGCGCTACGGCCTCATCTTCGTCGATCCGCCGACCGTCTCGCGCTCGAAGCGCATGACCCGCGAGTTCGACGTACAGCGCGACCACGTGGACCTGCTGCAGCTGGCCGGGCGACTGCTCGAGCCGGACGGCGCGCTGGTGTTCTCGAACAACTACCAGCGCTTCCGGCTCGACCGCGAGGCGCTCGCCGGATTCGCCGTCGAGGACCTGTCGCGCGCGACGCTGCCCGAGGACTTCAAGCGCAATCCGCGCATCCACGTCTGCTACCTGCTGCGGCCGCAGGGCTCGGCACTTGCCGGGGCCTGACGTCTTCGGCAAGCTGCGCGCCCGCCCCCCGGACACCCGCATGGACATCTTCAAGGCCTTCACGCTGGAATGCGCACACCGCTTGCCGAACGTCCCGGCGGGCCACAAGTGCGCCCGGCTGCACGGGCACTCGTTCCGCGTCGAATTGCACGTGTCGGGGCCGGTCGACCCGCAGTTCGGCTGGGTCATGGACTTTGCCGACGTGAAGCAGGCATTCGCGCCGCTCTACGAGCGCCTGGACCACCACTATCTCAACGACGTGCCCGGCCTCGAGAACCCGACCAGCGAGCACCTCGCGCGCTGGATCTGGCGCGAGCTGAGGCCCCGGTTGCCGCTGCTGTCCCGGGTCGTGGTGCACGAGACCTGCACCAGCGGCGCCAGCTACTGCGGCGACTGACCGCCCGCAACCGACCGTTACGTCCGTGATCGCCGTCGTTCGGGGTCACCGGCCCGTGGCCGGATCGGTGCCGTGGCACTCCGATTGGCGTCCTGGCGCCGGTTCGGGCAGCATGGGTTCGTATCCGAGCAGGATCACGGAGGCAGCATGCGCATTCCCGTCCTGATGACCGCGTTGGCCGTGGCCAGCGGCTGTGCCAGCACGCCCGCGACGTCACCGACTTCGCAGGCGGCGACCCCGTCGATGGCCCACACGGTGTCGGCCTCCACGACCGCGAGCAGTCCGGGTGCCGGCAAGACCGTGGTGGCGTCCACGGCCCGCAAGTCACCGCTCGGCTACCGCGTCGCGAAGAAGAACGGGCAGACCTACTACTGCCGGGACGAGAAGCCCATCGGCTCGAACATCCCGCACACGGTCTGCCTGACGCCGGAGGAGTACGCCCAGGTCCAGGAGCAGGCCGAAGTGCAGCGGCAGGACGTCCGCCGGCACAGCGCCGTGTGCGGGAGCACCGAAGGCGTCTGCGGCGGCGGCTGATTCGCGCTCCGCTCCGCCGACGCACCCTGGCACTCAGGTGCCCGGGTAGATCGTCTTGCCTTCCTTGATCGTCTCGACGACCTTGAGGTCGCGGATCTGCTCGCCGGGGGTCTTGCGCGGATCGCCGGACACGAACACGAAATCCGCGAGCTTGCCCGGCTCGAACGAGCCGCGCCGCGTCTCCTCGCGATAT
>JBGAHO010000074.1:0-14947 GCA_044226195.1 Steroidobacteraceae bacterium | reverse complement strand
GGTCTGGATCCACAGCACGGTGGCGACACGCATCTCGCGGAACAGCAACGCCGTGGTCGGCGTCGCGAGCGGCAACACGAGGAACGTGCTGCACATGACGGCCAGCAACGGCTCGAGGCCGGGCTCGCCGTAGAACGCGGCGATCGGACCGCGCAGCAGCAGGATGACGAGCCCGAGCGTCCAGGCGACGGCGGTCGCCACTCCGAAGGCGGCGCGGATGCGTCCTTCATCGAGCGACTTGTCCTGCATCAGGAACTCGGTGATGCCGAACTCCCGCACGACGCTCGCGACCGCCAGCACCGCGGCGCCGAGCGAATAGATACCGACCTGCGCGGGCGTGAGCAGGCGCGCGAGGATCATCGTCGCGACGAGGTAGACCGCAACGGCGAGGCCGCGCTGCAGCAGGGTCAGGGCGAGCAGTCGCCGCATGGATCAGCGCCCGAGCAGCCGCTTCACCGCCGCGACGGCCCCGTCCGGCACGCGGTTGCGGACTCCTGCCCGCACCACCGCGCGGACACGCTGCCATTCGAGCGACGGCTGGTCCGCGAGGCGAAGCTCGACGAGCCGCACGCCCCGCGCCGCCAGCACGTCGCGGGTCACGGTCTCGAGATCGCCATGCACGGGGAAGTACGAACAGCCCACCGCCTCCGCCAGCGCCGCGAGTTGGGGCACCGCGACATCCACCCCCGACTCGTGGCCGTAGGTCGCCAGCTGCTGGCGACGGATCAGGTTCATCTGTCCGTCGTTGAACACGACCACGACGAGGTTCACGCCTTCGCGGACGGCCGTGACGAGGTCGCCCATCGACAGCACGAGCCCGGCATCACCGATGCAGGCGATCACCTCGGCGCCCGGCTGGGCAAGCGCGGCCCCGATCGCCCCGGGCAGGCCGAAGCCCATCGACTGGAAATCGCTCGGGCACAGGAGGCCTCGCGGCCGGCGCACCGATGCGTAGCGCCGGGTCAGCGCCTGGTGCAGGCCCGCGTCCGCCACGTAGATGGCG
The DNA here is from genome assembly GCA_044226195.1 of Steroidobacteraceae bacterium. GTDB lineage: Bacteria > Pseudomonadota > Gammaproteobacteria > Steroidobacterales > Steroidobacteraceae > RPQJ01. Next base: position 13,944 of record JBGAHO010000074.1, on the reverse strand, counting down.
CGGTCCCCGGCCTGCCGGCCGAACGCCGCAAAGACGTCGCGCACGCGTCCGCCGGGCACGTCGGGCAGGGTCGGCTCGAGATCGATGGGTTCGCTGCGGTCGGCGACCAGCCGGGCACGGGCGGCCGCGAGGTCGTCGGGCCGCCACTGGCTGACGGGCAGCAGCACGCCGGCGAGGCCCGCGAGCACGTCTTCCACGCGTCCTTCGACGGCAAGGCGTGCCGGATAGTTGGCGGCGAGCACGTCGGCCGACGTATCGACGCGCACCAGCTTGCTCGCCGGCAAGGTCAGTCGTCCGCCCGCGCTGCCGTTGTGCGTGAACTTGCAGCCGAGCGCGAGGATGAGATCCGACTGCTGCAGGAGGTCGGGCAGCACCGGACCGAGGCCGGTCGAAAAGTCCTGCACGAAGGCGAGCGGATCTTCGTCCGGCAGCGTGCCGCGCCCGCTGCTGGTGAAGATCACCGGTGCATTCCACCGCTTCGCGAGCGCACGCACCATCGGCGACGCGCCTTGCGCGCCTTGCCCGGCGACGATCAACGGAAACCGGCACGCCGCCAGCGCGGCCGTGAGCGCCTGCAGGTCGAACCGGGGTTCGGAGGCAGGCAGTGCCACGCGCGGCTCCTCCGCCGGCGCGTCGAGCAGCGGCGCGTCGATCTCGAGCAGCACGGGGCCGGGCTCCCCGGATTGCGCATGCGCGTAGGCAGCGACCAGCACGTCGGCGAGGTCTTCGGCACGACGGACGTGCAGGCAGCGCTTCACGACGGGCGCGGCCATGGCCGCCTGGTCGATGCGCTGCAACTGGAACGCGCGGCCCTGGTCCGCGGGCCGCTGCGTGATCCACAGCACCGGGGCCGAGTCGTGGTGCGCCTCGACGATGCCCGCGAGCGCGTGCACGAATCCCGGGCCGGGGATGGTCGTCAGCACGCCGACGGTACCGCTGGCGCGCGCGAAGCCGGTCGCGGCGAACGCCGCGGAGCCTTCGTCGGCCGTCACGATCCGTCGCAGCCCGGATGCGCGCAACGCCTCGTACAGGCGCACGTTCTGCGTGCCCGGCAATCCAAAGACCACCGGCACGCCCAGCTGGCGCAGCACGCTGCAGATCGCGTCCGCGCCGCGAGGACTCATGCCGCGCCACCGGCGAGTGACTCACGCCCTCGAATCTGCGCCACCAGGTCGCGCCACGACGTCACCAGCCGCAGGCCCCGCGAGTAGATGCGCGAGACCGTGGCGGACAACGCGAGCCGCCCGCCGAACTGGCTCTTGAAGCGCGTGACGGAATTGAGCGAGGCATTGGTCAGGTCGTCGGCCGTGTAGCCTGCGGCCGCCAGCGCCTCGAACGAGCGCCAGCGCAGGAACGCGCTCGCGCCCATCTTCAGGTACTGCTCATCGGCGCCCGCACAGACCGTATGCGCAACGCGGCCGGGGCCGGTGAGCATGAGCTGCGACGCGATCACCTGTCCCTGGTAGAGCGCATGCCCGAGACGCGCGATGCCTGCCGTGCGCGCCTGCTCGAAGTAGCGCCGGAACGCCGCTTCGGGCAGGTAGAGCGGCGCGCCGCGACGCTGGTGCGTCTGCAGGTGCAGCCGGTAGAGCGCATCGACGTCGTCGTCCTCGCGATAGCTCACGCCCTCCTTTTCGCACCGCCGGATCAGTCGCTGCAGGTTGGGATCGACCTGCTGCCACTGCGCCGCGAGATCGCCGATCGGCACGACATAGGAGTACGAGAGTCCCCCCTGCCAGCCCTTGGCCAGGAACGGTCGAAGGTCGTCCAGCGAGTCGTGGGCGTGGAGCCGCACGCTGGCAAAGCCGCCCTGCGCGACGTGGCTCTCCAGCGCCGCGAGCACGGCAATGCGCTGGGCGACCCGGTCGGAGTGGAACTTCTTCGGCGGCAGGTCGAGCACGGGCCCGTTGTAGTACAGGAGCGTGCGGTTGCTGACCACCTCGCCCCAGCGCGACGGCGTGGCATAGACCGGCAGTCCGCCCGCGAGCTGGCCGTGGAGGAAGGCGCCGACGATGCGCCAGGAGCCGCCCGTGGCGGCGCAGAGTGCGGCGAGGTATTCGGGCGAGGCGTACGGTCCGCCCTGCTCCGAGCGCGCCAGCAAGCCGCGCCAGGCATCGAGGTCCGCGCCGACGAGCTCGCGCGTGGTGACACCCGGGCTGCCCGAACCCGGCCCGGCGGCGGTCACGACCGTGAGCCCGGCAGCCGGTGCGCGAATGCAGCCATCAGGACCCGCGTGAACCCGACGAGGCCGGGCAGCGGATCGTCCCAGCAGCCGACCGGCTGCAATGCGGGCAGGACGTCGCCCGGCCAGTGCCTCCAGCGCGCGCGCCCCTGCTTCACCAGGGGCTGCATCGCGAAGAAGTCGTAATACGGGTAGATGCATTTCGCGCCGACCCGGTAATGCTCGAGCTGCGGAACGGGCCGGCCCAGCGCGTCGTCGTAGGCCATGCGGCAGACGTCGACGCCGGCGCGGACGGCGAAGTCGATGAACCACCACGGTCGCGCGTTGACCTCGAGCAGCTTGAACAGGCCGTCGCGCGGGTCGCGCTTGAACTCGGCGGAGAAGATGCCGCGATAGGCGGTCGCTGCGAGCACCTTGCGCACGGTATCGATGGCGCCGGCCACCTCCGCGAGGGGCACGCTCACCATGAACGTGCTGTTGCCGAAGTCCGGGGGATAGATCCGCAGGCGCCGGCGCGGAAACAGCGCCTTGATCGTGCCTGCGCGATCCACGTAACCGTCCACGAAGTAGTGCTCGTCGAACGAGCCGGGGATGTACTCCTGCAGCACGACGCTCATGCCGGCCGCGAGCACTTCATCGAGGCGCCGACGCGCCTCCTCGACCGAACGCACCCGCAGGCCCTTGGTGCCGAAGCGCGCGAGGAAACTCTGCGAGTCGGTCGGCTTCAGGAAATAGAAGGTCTCCGGCGACGGCGGGAGTTCCGACACGTCGGCCGGGTTTTCGATGAGTCGCGTATTCGGCATCGGCACGCCGAGCCGCTGCAGCAACCGCGCGAGGTGCGCCTTGTTCTGCAGGGTGTCGAGTGCGGCCCGCGGCGGCACGACGCTGATGAACTGCGTAGACCCGAGATCGACGAACTCCGCGACCACCTTGTTCCAGTCGTCGCTGCAGGCGCAGAGATAGGCTCGGGACAGGCCGGATTCGCGCAGCACGCGCGCCAGCAGCTCGAGACTCGGCCTGGGGGCACTGGCGAGCGGCTGGGTGCCGGGCAGCGGGGCGAACCACCGCGACCGGCAGATGAGATCGTCGCGCACGGCGGGATAGACGTAAGCGCGGATGCCCCGGCGCGCGAACGCCCGAAGCACCCCCAGTCCCGTCACACCCCCGGACAGGATGACGACGGGCCACTCGCCCGCTGCCTCCTGACTCACGCCGCTGACTTCCGCAACTGTTACGGTCTCCACGCGATCCGCGCCACAAGGCGAGGACCCCCGACCGAGGATTCTTACATATGGCGCTTTGCCAAGACCAAGATTCCACGCCGCCAGTGAGGGTCGCGTCACTGTTTGCCCGGCAGCCCCGGCCATCCTCCCAACCGTGGGGCGCAACGACCCGAAGTCGCCGAAGGCGGACCTGCTTCGCAGAAAGTCGACGCGGGCTACGCCAACCTCGCAAGGGTCCCGGACGACCGGGCGACCCCGCCGTGCCCGGCACGGCGATCCGCTCGGCCGTCGAGAGCTTTGCTATCGTATCCACAAGAACATGAACACGCTGATCCATGACCTGCTGACGGCGAGCGCCGCACGCCAGCCCGAGGCCCGTGCGCTCACTTTCAAGAAGCTCGACGTCCAGTACGCGGAGCTCGCCAGCCTTGCCCGCGACTTCTCGCGCGCGTTGCTGGCTGCCGGGCTCGCCCGGCAGGAGCGCGCGGCGGTCTACCTGCCGAAGCGCATCGAGACCGTCGCCACGATTTTCGGCACGACCCAGGCCGGCTGCGTGTTCGTGCCTGTCAACCCATTGCTGAAGCCCCCGCAGGTCGGTCACATCCTGCGGGACTGCAACGTTCGCGTGCTCGTCACGACGGCGCAGCGGCTGGCCGAACTGGGCGACGAGCTTGCCCGCTGCCCCGACCTGCACACGCTGGTCGTGCTGGACGGCGCGCCGGCCGCGACGCCGCCGGGCAAGCACACGGTCGCCTGGGAGTCCTTCCTCGCGAGCGGCTCCGGCACACCGCACCGGGTCATCGACACGGACATGGCGGCGATCCTCTACACGTCGGGGAGCACGGGCAAGCCCAAGGGCGTCGTGCTGTCCCATCGCAACATGGTGACCGGCGCGTGGAGCGTCTCGAGCTATCTCGAGAACCGCGCGGACGACCGCCTGCTCGCGGTCCTGCCCCTCAGTTTCGACTATGGCTTCAGCCAGCTCACGACGGCCTTCCACGTCGGCGCGAGCGTCGTGCTCATGGACTACCTGCTGCCGCGGGACATCCTCAACGCGGTCGTGCAGCACCGCATCACCGGCCTCGCCGCTGTGCCCCCGGTGTGGATCCAGCTGGCGGAACTGGCCTGGCCCGAGACCGTCACCGATCACCTGCGCTACTTCACCAACTCGGGCGGCGCCATGCCGACCGCGACGCTGGCCAAGCTGCGCGCGGCGTGGCCGTGCACCAAGCCGTACCTGATGTACGGGCTGACCGAGGCGTTCCGCGCGACGTACCTGCCGCCCGAGGAAGTCGATCGTCGCCCCGAGTCGATGGGCAAGGCGATCCCAAACACCGAGGTCATGGTGGTGCGCCCGGACGGCACGCCCTGCGACCCGGAGGAACCGGGCGAACTGGTGCAACGCGGTTCGCTGGTCGCGCTCGGCTACTGGAACGACCCGGCCAAGACGGCGGAACGCTTCAAGCCGGTGCCTGGCCAGCGCCCGGAACTGCCGCTCACGGAAATGGCCGTGTGGTCGGGCGACACGGTCAAGAAGGACAAGGACGGGTTCCTGTACTTCATCGGCCGCAAGGACGAGATGATCAAGACCTCCGGCTACCGGGTCAGTCCGACGGAAGTCGAGGAGATCATCTACGCGTCGGGGCTGGTCGGCGATGCGGTGGCCATCGGCGTCCCGCATCCGAAGCTCGAGAAGGCCATCGTGGTGGTCGCTTCACCTGCGGCGGCGGGGACGTCGGATGCGACGACCGCGCAACTGCTGGAGTTCTGCAAGACCCGCATGCCGAATTTCATGGTACCGGCCCGCATCGAATGGCTGGAGGAACTGCCGCGCAATCCGAACGGCAAGTTCGACCGCCCGCTGCTGGCGGGCCGCTACCGCGACGTGCTGCAGGACGCCGCCGGATGACGCTCGCAGCGTTCACGCAGCACGCGGCCCACCCGTATTTCAGCGCCGCCGAGGGCGAGTTGCTGATCGGCGGTCGCCGGGTGTCCGAGATCGCCCGCGACGTCGGCCGGACGCCGTTCTACGCCTACGACTCGGGCGTGATGTCGCGCAAGGTCGAGGAGTTGCGGGCGGCGTTGCCGCGCGACCTCGAGATTCACTACGCGATGAAGGCCAATCCCCTGCCGGCCGTCGTCGCGCACTTCTGTCGCCAGGTCGACGGCATCGACGTCGCCTCGGCCGGCGAGATGCGCGTCGCGCTCGCGGCAGGCATGCGTGCGGACCTGATCAGTTTCGCGGGACCCGGCAAGTCCGTCACCGAACTCGAAGCCGCGGTGGCCGCCGGCATCGTCATCAACATGGAGTCCGAGCTCGAGATGCGCCGCATCGCGACGATCGCGCAGCGGACCGGCGCGCGGCCGCTGGTGGCCGTGCGCGTCAACCCGGATTTCGAGCTCAAGACCTCCGGCATGAAGATGGCCGGCGGACCCAAGCAGTTCGGCATCGACGCGGAGCGTGTCCCGCAGGTCCTGCAGGAACTCGCCACGCTGCCGCTGCAGTTCCACGGCTTCCACATCTACAGCGGCTCGCAGAACCTGCGACCGGAAATCATCGCGGACGCGCAGCGCAAGTCGGCGGCGCTCGCGATCGACCTCGCCCGGCACGCGCCGGCGCCGGTACGGCTGCTCAATCTCGGCGGCGGCTTCGGCATCCCGTATTTCCCGGGTGAGCAGCCGCTCGACCTGGCGCCGATCGGCGCCAACCTGCGCACGCTGCTGCCGGAGATCCACGCGGCCCTGCCTCAGGCGACGGTCGCGATCGAGCTCGGCCGCTATCTCGTGGGCGAGTCAGGCGTCTACGTGTGCCAGGTGCTCGACCGCAAGGTGTCGCGCGGACAGGTGTTCCTGGTGACGGACGGCGGACTGCACCACCACCTCGCCGCGTCCGGCAACTTCGGGCAGGTGCTGCGCAAGAACTACCCGGTCCTGATCGCCAATCGCATCGATGCGCCGCGGCGCGAGACGGCCTCGGTCGTGGGACCGCTGTGCACGCCGCTCGACCTGCTCGGCGACCGGATGGAACTCGCGGTGGCCGAGGTCGGTGACCTGGTCGCGGTCTTCCAGTCGGGGGCGTACGGCTTCACGGCGAGCCCGCGCGGCTTCCTCAGTCACCCGGAACCGGCCGAAGTGCTGGTCTGACCGATCGAAGGACACTCGCGGCAGTGGCTCCCAAGTTCACGAAATTCGCGTCCGTTGAAGCGGTTCTCCGTGAGGCGGAGCCGAACGCGTGATAATCTTAGGTTTGACAAGCACATAGGCCGCCATCGTGACGATCAGCAAGGAACAGGCCCAGGAGAAGCTCGAGCGCGTCTTCCAGGACGTGTTCGACGACGACTCGCTGCGCATCCGCGAGGACATGACCCGCGAGAATTTCCCGACCTGGGACAGCCTCGGCCACATCCGGCTGGTGTCGGCACTGGAAGAGACCTTCGGCGTGAGCTTCAGCATCGAGGAGATCGAGGGGATGACCAGCGTCGGTCGCATCCTCGAGAGGATCCTCGCGAAGGCCTGAGGTCGCGACTCGCATGTCCGGCGGCCCGTACTCCCTCATCGACCTGCCCTGGCTGCCGCGCGCGGCCGAGGATTTCCGCGCGCGCCTGCAGGCGGTCGAGTCCGCGGGCGACGACTGGACGGGACCGCTCCGCGCGCTCGCGACCTCGGCACTGAGCCTGAACCAGAGCATTTCCCTGGCGCGACTGGCACAGAAGCTGCGCCGCGAGCGGCCGAGCAGTGCCCTGCCCGCATTCCGGCTGGGCCTCGTGAGCAATGCGACGGTCGATTTTCTCAAGCCGATGCTCGAGGTCGCCGCGCTGCGCCACGGCATCGCACTCGAGATCTGCGCCGCCGACTTCGGCCAGGGCATGCAGGAAGCGCTCGATCCGGGCTCGCGCATCAACCAGTTCCGTCCCGATGCCGTGCTGCTGGCCCTCGACCATCGCGGGCTGCCGTTCAAGAGCGCCGCGGACGATCGCTGGCCGCCTTATGACGCCGAACGTGCGCTCGCCGACCTGAACGCGATGCGCGAAGGCTTCCGCCGCCACGGCGGCGCGCTGAACCTCGTGCAGACCCTGCCCTCGCCGGCAGAGCTGCTGTTCGGCAGCCTGGATGCGGCGGTGGCCGGTTCCCTGCGCGCCGCGATCGCCCGGTTCAATGCTGCTCTCGCCGAAGACGCGCCCCGCCGCGGCGACCTGCTGATCGACGTCGACTGGCTGGCCCAGTCGATCGGCCTCGATCACTGGTACGACCACCGCAACTGGTACATCGCGCGCCTGCCTTTCGCGCAGAAGGCCCTGCCCCTGTATGCGGATTTCGTGGCGCGCGTGCCCGCGGCGATGCGCGGCAAGGCACGCAAGGTGCTGGTGCTCGATCTCGACAACACGCTGTGGGGCGGCGTGATCGGCGACGACGGACTCGAGGGCATCGCCTTGAATGAAGGCGACGCGCGCGGCGAGGCGCACCGCGCCATCCAGGCGATGGCCGCCGACCTGCGCCGCCGCGGGGTCGTCCTCGCCGTCTGCTCGAAGAACGACGATGCGACCGCCCGCCTGCCGTTCCGCGACCACCCCGGAATGATCCTCAAGGAGGAGGACATCGCGGTCTTCGTCGCCAACTGGAACGACAAGGCCAGTAACCTCGAGCGCATCGCACGCCAGCTGGAACTCGGGCTCGACTCGTTCGTCCTGCTCGACGACAACCCGGCCGAGCGCGCATTGATCCGGCAGGCCCTGCCGCAGGTCGCCGTGCCCGAAGTCGGCGACGACGCCTCGACTTACGTCAAGGCCGTGCTCGGCGCCGGTTACTTCGAATCGATCGGGCTCACCGCCGAGGACCTCGTGCGCGCCAGCCAGTATCGCGAGAACGCGCAGCGCGCCGAGCTGCTCGAGGGCTCGCGCGACCTCGACGCGTTCCTGCGCTCGCTCGAGATGGACGTGACGCTGCTGCCGTTCAATGCGACCGGCCGCAAGCGCATCGCCCAGCTGATCAACAAGACCAACCAGTTCAACGTCACCACCCGGCGCTACACCGAGGCCCAGGTGGCCGAGTTCGAGGCCTCGCCCGTCCACTACACGCTGCAGGTCTCCGCGCGCGACCGCTTCGGCGACAACGGCATGATCAGCGTGGTCATCTGCGAGCGCGGCGCGGACGAATGGCGCATCGACTCGTGGCTCATGAGCTGCCGCGTGCTGAACCGAAAGATCGAGGAGGCGATCTGCAATCGCCTCGCGCAGGAGGCCCGCGCCGCCGGTGCGCACCGCCTGATTGGTGAGTTCATCCCGACCGATCGCAACGGCATCGTGGCGGACCTCTACGCCCGCCTGGGGTTCCAGCCAGCCGAGTCCGCGGGCCCGGGCAGTCGTTGGGTGCTGGACCTCGAGGCGTTCGTCCCGTTCGACGTGCCGACGCGCGTGACGCCGTGACCGCCCCGGTGCGAGCGGAGTTCTCGCTCACCCTCGCGGACAGCCAGGCCTTCGCCGAGTTCTCCGGCGACAGCAACCCGCTGCACGTCGACCCGGTGGCCGCCCGTCGCACGCAGTTCGGCTCCACCGTGGTACACGGCATCCACGCGGTGCTCAAGGCGCTGGATCTCCTCGCACCACATTGGCTGCGGTCGGGCCAGCAGCTCGTCGGGCTCAACGCGACGTTCCACAACCCGATCCGCACGGGCACGGCTGCCACGGTCACCGCGACCGCGGCCGAGGACGGGCGCTGGCGCATCCACGCCGAGTCGGGATCCCGGCCGGCCTTCACGCTGACACTGCGCCTCGCCACCGTGGGCGCGCCTCCTCCGCCCGCGCCGGGCCGTCCGCCTGCGCGCTGTCCGCAGCATCTCGGGTTCCCGCCGCCGGCTACGGCGGGCACCGTCCCGCTCTGCATCGACGATGTATTGTTCGCGCGCCTGCTACCTGCACTGCGAGCGAAGGGTTGCGGGCCGTGGGTGGCCGAACTCGCGGCGAGCACGAACGTGGTGGGCATGGAGTGCCCGGGACTGGATTCGATCTACTCGGGGTTCAAGCTGGCGCACGATGAGGCCCTCGCGCCGACCGGTGCCCTGGCCTATCGCATCGAGCGGGTCGATCCGCGCTTTCGACTGGCACGACTGGCAGTTACGGGCGGCTGGCTGGCCGGCACGCTCGATACGTTCTTCCGTCCGCCGGCGGTCGCGCAGCGCTCCCTGCAGGATGTGATGGGTGCGATTCCTGCCGGCCGGCACGCTGGTCAGCGCGTCCTCGTGGTCGGCGGATCCCGCGGCCTCGGAGAGATCGCCGCCAAGATCCTGATCGCCGGCGGCGCCGACGTGACCATCACGTACGCGCGCGGCCAGCGCGACGCCGAGGCCCTGCAGACGGAGGTCGAGGACGCAGGCCGGCACTGCCGGATCCTGGCGCTGGACGCCGCCGAGCCACTGCCGCCGGCGCTGCAGGATGCCCTGGCCGGTGCGAATTTCAGCCACCTGTGCTTCTTCGCCTCGCCGCACATCGAAAAAAACGCCACGGGCCACTGGGATGCCGCGCTGTTCGATCGCTTCGCGCGCATCTACGTGCAGGGGTTCGCCGCCGTCGTCGGGGCCGCTGCCGGGGTCCGTCGACGGGGGCAGGATGCCCCGCTTCAGGTGCTGTATCCTTCGTCCGTCTTCCTGGACACGGATGAGCCGGGTTTTGCCGAATACTGTGCCGCCAAGTCTGCGGGCGAATCGGTGGGCCGCCACATGATGCAGGCGATGCCCGTCGAAGTACGCTCGCCGCGCCTGCCCCGCATGCGCACCGACCAGACCTGCGCTTTGATGGACGTCGGCGTCGAGGACCCATTCCCGGTGCTCGAGCAGCAGCTGCGCGGGTACGCTGCATGACGCGCCCGGAGCCGATCACGCCCGCCGACCTGGCCGAGGTGGGCGCCTTCCTGAACGCGAACCTCAATCCGCGCATCTCGGCCGCCGACTGGACGGGATCGTTCGCACATGCCTGGGCTGAGTCGCAGCCGAACCACGGCATGTTGATGCGCGACGGCGGGCGCCTCGTGGGCGTGTTCTGCGCCATCTACTCCGACCAGTGGGTCGACGGACGCCTCGAGCGCTTCTGCAATCCGCACAGCTGGTGCGTGCTGAACGACTATCGCAGCCAGAGCATCGGCCTGATCCTCCCGCTGCTGCGCCAGGGGGGCTACCACTTCACCATGTACACGCCGAACCCCAAGGTGGCGGAGATCTTCCGCGGCCTGAAGTTCCGCGACCTCGACGACCGCCTGTACTACTTCCCGAACCTGCCGGGACTCGGCGGCCTGCCGCGCGACGGCTTCGTGGAGTCGGACCCTGCGCGAATCGCGGGCCGGCTGCAGAGCCCGATGCTGCGGGACTTCGAGACGCACCGGCGCATCCCGTGGCTGAAGTTCGTCGCCTTCGGCCGGCCGGACGATCCCTGCCTGCTCATCTTCAAGCACGACGTGGCCAAGAAGCTGCCGTGCGCCCGGATCATCCACCTGAGCGATCCCGAAGCGTTGCAGCGGTACGGCGGCGCGGTGCGCCGTCACCTGCTGTTCACCCACGGACTGCCGGTCTCGCGGATCGAGGCGCGTTTCGTCTCGTCGCCCCCCTCGCTCGCCGTCCTGCGTCAGCGACTGCAGCCGAAACTGGTGCAGTCGAAGACCCTGCAGGACAGCCAGTTCCGCGACGTCTACAGCGAGCTGGCCGCGCTGGACGTCTGAGGCGCCGGGCGACTGCGCCGGCGACCGTCTCTCTCGCCAAAGTTCTTCACGTAGACGCCGGCGGCCTGCAGCAGGTCCAGCCATCCCCGGCTGCGCTGGTACAGCGGCTCGCGGCAAACGGCCTGCAGGTCCGAGAGGCACAAGGCCAGTCCGAACGCCTCGTTCAGCCGCGCCAGCGTGTCCTCGGGTTCGAGCAGCAGGTCCTCGAAGCTCATGCGCAGTACGGGCCGCCCGAGCCCACGGACGAAGACACTGTTGCACTCGGTGATGCCGTGGTTATAGCGCCGGGTATAGGCCCAGCTCTGCACGTGACGGCGCGAATTCGCCGAGATCCACGCCTGTCGGTCCTCGCGCGTGAGTACCAGGAAGTGCGTGCGCTCCAGGTCGAGCACCCGGGCCCAGATGCGGATGGTCCAGGTCAGCCGCGGGTCTTTCCAGACGAACGATCCGTTCGACTGGCACCGGGCGACGAATTCGCGCAGCGGCTGCAGATCGAGTGATTCGGCCGCGCGCTCGATGCGCGTGACGTCAATGGGATCGAAGTGATGTTCGTGGTCCAGCTGCGGAGCGAGCATCGCCAGCAGCCTGCGATTCCACTCGACGAGATCCGCATTCTCGAAGGTGTCGTAGTCCGACTTGACGACCGTCTCGCTGCCGAGCCAGCAGCCGGCCCGCCCCATCAGGGCGGCGAAAACGGAACTGCCGGTCCAGCCGTGCGTGAGTATGACGACGTTGCGGGAAGCCATGCGCATCGCGAGCCTCGATCCTCCGAGGACGCGACGATGCCACTGGAACGTGACCGAATCGTTACCGCTGAGAGACCCACTCGACGACCCAGTCGGATGCCTTTGCTTTCCACGGAGCCCGCGAGAAAGTATGGTCCGCCTCCTGCAGGTCGCGACGCACGACGCGCGGGTCCGACAGCAGGCCGTCCCACGCCTTGGAGGCAGCGGTCACCTCGTCGAACTCGCGCGCGATGTAGTCGCGGCCGCTCATGAGCAGCAGGACGCGCCCGCGGAACCGACGCAGGCCCTCGGCCGTCTTGCTGGGCAGCGGCAGTCCGGAGATGTCGTCCTCGTCCGAGGCCGCGCCCGCGCGCGCCATCTGCCGGCGGCCGCGCAGGTAGGCGCGCAGGACGTCGACCAGCGACGTCAGCGATCCCTTCACGTCGAACCGGCCCGAGCGCACCTTCTTCCAGAACTCCGGTGAGCGCAGGCGATCCAGGTAGTAATGCTTGATGATGACCTGCGCCTGGCCCTCCTCGGTGCGTACCCAGGGATTGACGAGGGCGGCGCCTTGCACGCGCGGGTCGCGCCAGGCGTAGAACAGGATGCCGCTCGCGGACTCGCACTCGCCGAACAGCACGACCTCGCGCACGGAGGGCGCCTGCGCGATCAGCGCATCGATGGCGGCGCGGATGTCGGCGGCGGAATGCTGGAAGCCGCGGTAGGTTCCGCTGCTGTCGCCCATGCCGCGCAGGTCGAACCGCAGCACCGGGTGTCCGCTACGAGCGAGCTTGCGGGCGAGATTGACGAACTGTCGGTGCGCGCCCGCGCGGTACTGCGGGCCACCGGCGACGATGATCACGACACCGCGCGTCGCGGTGCCGTCCGCCCGATGCAGCACGCCCGCCAGGTCATCGCCTTCGCACGTGAAGACCAGCGGCTGCTCGCGCGCGTCCGCCTCGGCGATGGTCGTGATCGGTTCGCCGTCGGCCGGTTTCGCACCGGGTGGTCGCCAGGCCGTCACCGACGCCGTCGTGGCCGCGACGAGCTCGGGCGCCAGCTCGCGCTCGTGCACCTGCCAGAACGGAGGCCCGATGACCGTCGTGCTGGTCACCACGCCGCCCGCGGCTTGCAGGTCTTCCACCGCCTTGGTGTTCACGCGCGGCACCACGGCCTCGGCGCTTGCCAGGACTTCGAACCAGTGCACCGCGACCCCGGCGAGCGCGGCCGCTTTGGGCATCGCCACCTGGTCCAGCTGGTTCGCGAGGGAAGGCGCAACCTCGTAACCCGACACTTCGACGGGCTCGCCCGCCGCCGAGAGCTTGCGCAACTCGTCGGTCGACTTGATGCCGTCCGCCTGCTCCAGCTCGGCTGCGATGCGGATGCGCAGGAACTGCGTGTAGAACTGCTTGCCGTTCAGCACCGGTTGCCACAGCAGCAGGTTGGGAATGGCGCCGTCGCGCACCGCCAGCTCCGCAGCCATGACGGCGCCGAGGCGCACGCCCCACAGGCCGAGACAGCCCCGACCGTGCTGCCGCAGCCACCGGATCCCGGCCGCGAGGTCGTCGCGCCACTGCTCCCAGGTACCCTCGACGAATTCGCCGGCGCTGTCACCCGTCCCGTACGGATCGACGATCAGCGTCCCGACGCCGACTGCGCTCAACGCGCGTGCCTGCTGAGAGGCCATCGCACGACAGCGATTCATCTCCTCGGCGAAAGGCGGGCAGTACAGCACGTCGCCGCGCGGGGTCACGCCGGGCGCGGGCGGGAAATACGCGACGTACAGGGCCCCGCGGGAACCCTGCAGGAGGAAGACGTCCGGCGCCTGCGGACCGGCCCTGCTCATGCCGCGAGCTTGCTCCGGACGAGTTCGGCGAGGCTGCCCACGGATTCGAAGGCCTCCCCGCGGATCTCGTCGTCGTCGAACGCGAGGCCGTAGTGTTCCTCGAGCGCCGTGACGACCGACACGACCGCCATGGAGTCGAATTCCGGCAGCCCGCCGAGCCGGGCCGTTCCGGCATCCATGCCGTCGGCGCGCGCGCCGAGGCGCAACACGTCACGCAGGATCTGCACCACTTCCCGAACGATCTCGTCGGCCATCACACGATCT
>JBGAHO010000073.1:0-14992 GCA_044226195.1 Steroidobacteraceae bacterium | reverse complement strand
CATTCGGGCCCGCGATTATTCCACCGATTCGCCGACGAGACGAGCAGCGATTCAGCCGGCCCGCCGTGCGCGGGCCGCCCGCCTCGTGCGCGCCGGTCGCGCTGCCGGGCTGCGACCGGTTCGCGTTCGATCAGGGTTCCGGGTCCGACCCGTCCGGGATGCCTTCGAACAATGGTGTCGACAGGTAACGCTCCGCGGTGTCCGGCAGCATCGCGAGGATGACCGAGCCCTGCGGCGCTTTTTCCGCGACCTTGAGCGCCGCCGCAAACGTGCCGCCCGAGGAGATTCCGCAGAAGACGCCCTCGCTGCGCGCCAGCGCGCGCGAGGCGGCGATCGACTCGTCATCGGTCACCGGCACGATCTCGTGCGGCACGGAGCGATTGAGCACCTTCGGCACGAAGTCCGGCGTCCAGCCCTGGATCTTGTGCGGCTTGAACTCCGCGCCGCCGAGCAGCGAGGCTCCGGCCGGCTCGGTCGCGATGATGCGCGTGTCCGGACGCGCGAGACGGATCATCTCGCCGGCGCCGGTGAGCGTGCCGCCCGTGCCCCAGCCCGTGACGAAGAAGTCGAGCCGACGACCCGCGAAATCGCCGAGGATTTCCGGACCGGTGGTCTGCCGGTGGTACGCCGGGTTGGCCGGGTTCTCGAACTGGCGGGCGAGGAACCAGCCGTGCTTCTTGGCGAGTTCCTCCGCCTTGCGCACCATGCCGCTGCCGCGTTCGGCGGCGGGCGTGAGGATCACCTTGGCGCCGAGCATGCGCATGATCTTGCGGCGCTCGATCGAGAACGTCTCGACCATCACCGCGACGAACGGGTAGCCCTTCGCCGCGCACACCATCGCGAGCGCGATGCCGGTGTTGCCGGAGGTCGCCTCGATCACCGTCTGGCCGGGCTGCAGCGCGCCGCTGCGCTCGGCATCCTCGATGATGGCGATGGCGAGTCGATCCTTCACCGACGACAGCGGATTGAAGTACTCGCACTTGACGTACATCGTCACGTTCGCCGGCGCGAGCTTGTTGATGCGCACGATCGGCGTGCGGCCGATCGTCTGCAGGATGTTGTCGTAGATCATGGGAATCCTTCGCCCGAAGGCTTTCGGTGCAGGCCGGGACTATAGCGAAGGGGCGGTGCCGCCCTCATGCCGCGCAGGTATCAGGGCATTCCCGCCGGATCGGGCGCCTAGAAATACGCCCGCATGATGGCTTCCGCAACGCAGGCCGGCTTGGCCTCCCCCTCGATCTCGACCGTGTACTGCTCGGTCATCTGCAGCCCGTTCGTCACCTCGTCGACCTTGAGCAGCACGCAGCGCGCCCGCACGCGGCTGCCCGCCTTGACGGCGTTCGGGAAGCGCAGCTTGTCGAGGCCGTAGTTGATGATCTGCCGGACCCCGGCGTACAGCGGCCGCCGCTCGTCGACCAGGCCGCGCAGCAGCGGGTACAGCGACAGCGTGTAGTAGCCGTGGGCGATGGTGGATTTCCAGGGCGATTCGCGGGCCGCGCGCGCGGGATCGACGTGGATCCACTGGTGGTCGCCGGTAGCCGCCGCGAACGCGTCGATGCGGGCCTGCGTGACCTCGAACCAGTCGCTGACGTGCACTTCCTGGCCGACCTGTGGCTGGAGGCTGGCGAGTACGGCGGCCTGGGACATGGGAGACCCCTGCGGTGACGGGAAGGAGCGGCAGTGTATCGACGCCCGCGAGCGAGCGGCGAACCTCCGTCCGGCGCGGATGGGGGCCGGCTCGGAACTCGTCATTTGCATTGCAACAGAAGACACCTCGGGGGTTTCCGGCGCAGCGCCCCGGCAGGCTTCGAATCAGCATGAAAACAGCCATTCGCCGGCCGGCGGGCCCAATCTGTCCGTTCGATCAGCGTATATTGCACTGCAAAATGATTGCGCCTACACTGGCCGCCATGACCCGTCGCACCCCCCGCAAGGACACCCCCATGGCCATCAAGCTCGACGATTTCAGCGCTTACACGGACTTTGCCAAGCGCGCCTTCGCGCCGGCCGCCCGCCTCAACGAGACGGTGCTCGGCAACCTCGAGGCCTTCGCCCGCTTCCAGTACGACCTCGCCGGCGACTACATGCAGCTGGCCCTGGACCAGATGCAGGCCACCACCAAGGCCAAGGACCTCGGCAGCCTGGTCGCCCGGCAGACCGAGATCGCCAGCAAGTTCGTCGAAAAGCAGACCCAGCGACAGCAGGCGTTCGCCCGCATGGCCACCGACGCCCAGGCCCGCATGGCCAAGGTCGTCGAGGAAGCCGCCACGACGGGCCGCAAGGCCGCCTGAGACCGCTCCCCCGAGGGCGGTCGCCGGGTTCCCCGGTGGCCGCCCTTTTCCGGTCCGGACGCCCTTTTCTGCAGCGCATTTCGTGCGCCGCAGCAAGGCTGGGGTACACTTCGCGCCATGACCCAGGAACGCCTGATCAAGAAGTACGCGAACCGTCGCCTCTACGACGCCTCGCAGAGCCGCCACATCACCCTCGACGACATCCGCACGCTGATCGTCAAGGGCGAGAAGATCAAGGTCGTCGAGGACAAGACGGGCCACGACCTCACGCGCCACATCCTCCTGCAGGTGATCGCCGAGCAGGAACAGTTCGGCCGGCCGATCCTCTCGACGCCGGTGCTCGAGGCCATCATCCGCTTCTACGGCAACTCGATGCAGGGCTTCCTGGCGAGCTTCCTCGAGAAGAGCATCGAGACGTTCCTGCACCAGCAGGAGACGCTGCAGGCGCAGATCTCGAAGATGGTCGCGAGCACGCCGCTCGCCACCGTGGCCGACATGACCAAGGCCAATCTCGAGACGCTGGCGAAGATGCAGGAGAGCGTGCTCTCCGCGTTCATGCCGAAGCGCGAGAAGAACCCGGACGACGAGAAGCGCTGACCGAGCGCGCGACTTCCCACGCGAGCATCGCCCGCTTGCGCTCGAGGCCCCAGCGGTAGCCGCCGAGCGCGCCGTTCTTGCGCAGCACGTGGTGGCACGGAATCAGCCACGCGACCGGATTGGATCCGACGGCGGTGCCGACCGCACGCGCCGACTGAGGCTGGCCGATCGCGGTGGCCAGTCCCTCGTAGCTGATCGTCGCGTGGCCCGCCTGCTCGAGCAGCGCCTGCCAGACCTGGATCTGGAAGTTCGTGCCGTGGACCCAGAGTGCCAGTCGGCGCCGTGCTCCGCGTGCCACGCCCCACACGATGCGCGCCACGTCCTGTGCGGCGGCGTCATCGCGCTGCCACGTCGCCTCCCGCCACGTCGCGCGAAACTGGTCCCAGCCCGCGATGCTGCCGGCGGCGTCGGCGAACCCAAGGAACGCCGTGCCACGCGCGGTGGTCGCGATGCGGGCGCGCCCGAACGGGGTCTCCGCGTCGCCATGGCGGAAGGTGAGGCCCGCCCCGCGTGACTTGAACTCACCCGGCGTGACGGCCTCGAGCGACACGAACAGGTCGTGCAGGCGTCCGGGGCCCGACAGGCCGGCATCGAGTGCCGCCTGCAGCACCGAGTCCCCGGCGCCGAGCGCCTGCTTGGCCGCCTCGAGCGACAGGCGCTGCACGAACTGCTTGGGCGAGATGCCGGCCCACGCGCGGAAGACGCGAGCGAAGTGATACTCGCTCATGCCTGCGGCGGCGGCGATGTCTTCCAGCGACGGCTGGTCCTGGAATCGTTCCGCGATGTATTCGATGGCGCGCGCGATGCGGCGGAAGTCGCGGGCGGGAGCCGGGCGGGTGTGCGTGTTCATGGCAGCGAGGATACGGACGGGCGGGGCGGCCACCACCCGGATCGTGCTGATGTTAGCGTGCCATGCGCCGCCGCCACTGTTAAATCCACGCCGGCCGCAGCGCGTCCCGGCACGGGCGCTGTGGCAAACTTCACCCATGCCGATGCGCGTCTGCTTCCTCACCGCCGAGATCTCGCCGTTCGCGAAGACCGGCGGGCTCGGCGACGTGTCGGCGGCCCTGACCCGCTACCTGGCACAGCGCGGCCACGACGTGCGCGTGTTCGTGCCCCTGCACGGCCAGATGGAACTGCAGGGCGTGGATCGCCGCCCGGTCGAGGGCCTGCAGGGCATGACGGTCCAGGTCGGCGGTCGTGAGTTCCGCTACGACGTGCACACGGCGCGTGAGCCGGAGTCCGATTTCTGGATCCACCTGATCGACTGCCCGGCGATCTTCGACCGCCCGCGCATCTACTCGGACGCCCCGGACGAGCACGTCCGCTACCTGATGCTGACGCGCGCCGCGCTCGACTGCTGCCAGCGCATGGCCTTCGCGCCGCAGATCGTCCACTGCAACGACTGGCACACGGCGTTCGCGCCGCTGCTGCTGCGCTCGGCGTACGCGTGGGACCAGGCCGTCTTCGGGCGCACGCGCAGCGTGCTCACCATCCACAACATCGGCTACCAGGGCGCGTTCTCCGCCGCGCAGGCCGCCGACGTCGGGCCGGGCGTGCCGGTCGAGATGCTGCACCAGGGCGACCTCGGCGAAGGGCGCGTCAACCCGATGCGGCACGGCATCCAGTACGCCCACGCGGTCACCACGGTGAGCCCGACCTATGCCTACGAGATCCGCACGCCGGAAGGCGGTTGCGGGCTCGACGCGGACCTGCGCGCGCGCGGCGACGCGGTGAGCGGCATCCTGAACGGCGTCGACTACGACGAGTGGAACCCGGCGACGGACCACTACGTGCCCTACCGCTACGACGCCACCAACCTCGCCGGCAAGGCACGCAACAAGGAAGCGCTGCTCGACCTGCTGCGCATGCCCGCCGCGGCCACCACGCCGCTCATCGGCATGGTCACGCGCCTCACGCGGCAGAAGGGCATCGACCTGCTGTTCGACACGCTGCCGGAGCTGCTGGCGACCCGCGAGCTGCGCTTCGTCGCCCTCGGCAGCGGCGAACCGCACTACGAGCGCTTCATGCACAGCCTGCAGGAGCGCTTCCCCGGCAAGGCGGTGTACTACAGCGGCTACAGCGAGGAACTCGCGCACTTCATCGAGGCGGCGGCCGACATGTTCCTCATGCCGTCGCTGTACGAGCCTTGCGGGCTCAACCAGATGTACAGCCTGAAGTACGGCACGGTGCCGATCGTGCGCCGCACCGGCGGCCTCGCCGACTCCGTGCGGCACTTCGACCCGGCCACCGGCACCGGCACCGGCATCGTCTTCAACGACTACGACGCCGGCGGCGTGCGCTGGGCACTGGCGACGGCGCTCGAATGGTTCGGCTGGCCGAGCGTGTGGCGGCGCATGGTGCTGAACGGCATGCGCGAGGACTTCTCCTGGGACACGCAGGGCGCGCGCTACGAGGACCTCTATCGCCGGCTCGCGGCGACCTGATCGCGAGCGCCCCCCGATCGCGTTCGCTGCACCGGGAACGCGCAGCGCCGCCCGCCGCCGCACCGGGATCGATCACCGCCGCGCCCACTCCCGCAGCTGCGACGCCGCGCCCTGCGTGGCACGGTGATTGCACCGCACAGGCATGCCCACGCGTCATCCAGCCTCCGCCCGGCACCTGCAGGTGTTCTGCCTCGCCGCGCGCCACCTGAGCTTCAAGCAGGCCGCGCAGGTGCTCTACCTGACCCCTTCCGCCGTCAGCCATCGCATCCGTGAACTCGAGGCGAGCCTCGGGGTCGCGCTGTTCGAACGTCGCACGCGCTCGGTCGAACTGACGGAAGCCGGCCGCACGCTGTACGGCGAAGCCATGCCGCTGCTCGATGCGCTCGACGATGCGCTCGCGAACGTTGCCCAGCGCCTGCAGCGCGAGCGACTGCGCGTGACCGCGCCGCAGTTCTTCGCGAGCGAAATCCTCATCCCGCGGCTCGCGGGCTTCTCGAGTCGCTGGCCGCAGATCGACCTGCGGCTCGACTCGACGCTGGCGAGACCGAGCGAACATCCGGCCGAGGCGGACGCCTCGATCCTGCTCTCCGCGCACCGCCCCGAGCGCGTGCGCGCGGTTGCGCTCGGCGAACTGCGCGTGACCGCCACCTGCTCTCCCCGTTACCGGGGCGCGCTCGGTCCGCTCGCCGCGCGCCTGCCGGCGGACGCCGTGCTGCTGGTGCACCGTTCGTGGCCCGAAGGCTGGCGACGCTGGACCGAGGCGACCGGCATCCGCATCGCGCGCAACGCCCCGACCCTGGAGTTCGACACCATGTTCTCGCTGCTGCGCGCGGCGGAGCACGGGCTCGGCCTCGCGCTGGCGCCGAGCCACCTCGTCGAGTCGTGGCTGCAGGGCGGCGCGCTGACGCGGCTCGATGCCGAGGACGTGCCGCTCGGCGACACGTACTGGTTCGCGGCGCGCGCGGCCGACCTGAAGCGACCCGCGGTGCGCGCGTTCCGCGACTGGGTGCTGACGGAGTTCAGCGCTCGATAGGTGAAACTGGCTCACCCGTCGGGGTGAGAACTGCGCGTTTGTCGCGGCGCAGCAAGGCCGGTAGCTTGGGCCCACGCGCTCGATGCGCACCGCCGACGGATCGAATTCGCAACCCTCCCCCGGTTGCGTTCCCGGGGTGGCGGCACGGCCCCCGCCGTGTCGCCACCTTTTTTCAGGTCGCGTCCTTGCGACCGGTCTTGCCGAAATTGACCTTGCCGCGGTCGTGGAAGGGGATCTTCTTGACCATCCCCTTGTCGACGAACACCGTGCCGACGATCTCGTAGTCGACGTCCTCGAGCTTGCCGCCGCCCATGCGGCTGATCAGCCGGCCGAGGCTGCTGACGAAGTTCGTGGTGACGTTCATGTCGAACTCGGCCTCGCCGCGGGCCGGCAGCAGGAACTTGTCGCTGCTGTTGCCCTCCGCGAAGCTGTCCCCCATCAGCAGGATCTGGTAGTCGAGCCCGGTCACCTTCAGCTCGAGGCTGTTCGGGTTCTCGACCTTCAGGCGCACCCGGAACTTCTGCGCGAACATGTCGGTCGTGAGCATCTGCACGTTCAGGATGGAGACCTTCGGCGACTCGAGCTTGGTGCCGAGCCCGGCACAGCCGGCGAGCAGCCAGGCGGCGAGGAGCAGGAATGCGGCGCGACGCAACATCACGGCCATCCGTGGGATCTCCCGGACTGGAAGGACTGGGGAGGGAGGATACGATCAACCGCCGCGGGTTGCAGCCCGCAGCATCGTCGGCGTGACGAGCGTCACCCCGCCCTCGGTCACGTAGAAGCGCTCGGCGTCCGCCGCGCGGTCCACGCCGATGCTCATGCCGTCCGGCACCACCGACCCGGAGTCGATGATGGCCTTGCGGATCGTGCAGCGCTCGCCGATGCGCACGCGCGGCAGGATCACCGAGCGGTCGATGTTCGAGTGGTCGTGCACGCGCACGTTCGAGAACAGCAGCGAGTTGGCGACGCGCGAGCCGGAGATGATGCAGCCGCCGGAGACCATCGAGTCGACCGCGATGCCGCGCCGGTCGTCGTCGTCGAACACGAACTTCGCGGGCGGCAGCTGCTCCTGGTACGTCCAGATCGGCCACTGCTCGTCGTAGATGTTGAGCTCGGGCGACACGCGCACCAATTCCATGTTCGCCTCGTAGTAGGCGTCCACCGTGCCCACGTCGCGCCAGTAGTTCTGCGCCTTGGTGCGCACGTCCTCGAACGGATACGCGAACACGCGCAGCTTCTCGATCGCGGCCGGGATGATGTTCTTGCCGAAATCGTGCGCGGAGGCCGGGTTCTCGGCGTCGGCGCGCAGCAGGCGCTCGAGCAGTCGCGGATTGAAGACGTAGATGCCCATCGAGGCGAGCGCGACGTCGGGCCGGCCCGGCATCGGCGGCGGGTCGCGCGGCTTCTCGAGGAAGCTGTGGACGCGGTTGCCCTCGTCGACCGCGAGCACGCCGAACTCGCGTGCCTTGTCGAGCGGCACCTCGACCACGCCGACCGTGATGTCCGCTTCCTTCTCGACGTGGAAGCCGATCATCGGGCCGTAGTCCATCTTGTAGATGTGATCGCCCGCGAGCACGAGCACGTGCAGCGGACGATGCGCGCGAATCAGGTCCATGTTCTGCCACAGCGCGTCGGCGGTGCCCTGGTACCAGTCGGGTCCGAGCCGCTGCTGCGCGGGGATGATCTCGATGAACTCGCCGAATTCGCCACGCAGGAAACCCCAGCCCTTGCCGATGTGCTGGATGAGCGAATGCGCCTTGTACTGCGTGAGCACCGAGATCTGGCGAATGCCCGAGTTGAGGCAGTTCGACAGCACGAAATCGATGATGCGGAACTTGCCGCCGAACGGCGCGGCGGGCTTGCAGCGATCCTCGGTCAGGTCCTTGAGGCGCTCGCCGCGGCCGCCCGCCATGATGATCGCCAGGGTGCCGCGAGTGAGTCGGCTCAGGAATCGCCGCGGTGCAAAAAGACTCTTCGGGTCGGTCGACATCCAGTGCTCGCTCCGCAGCAGTCCGTGCTTCGATGTTACCTAGTGTGCGGCGCCGGAACACGCCGGCTTTCCGACAGCACGACCGGTCCGCAAACGCTTCGGCGCGCCCTCGGAACGCCTCGTCGTACTCAGACCATAATATTGTTGACCAACTACTAGTGTTCTGTATTTAATACTACCCACACCACACCACTGGGACCTGACACCATGGTCGACGAGGACGATGTCGCTCCCCCGCCGGATACTTCGGCCGAGGCCCTGGCCCGCAAGTTCCAGAAGGAACTCACCGCGGGCCTGACCGCGCTCGTGCTGCTGTCCGTGCTCGCCTCCGCCACCGAGGACCTCTACGGCTACGAGATCGCCCGGCGGCTGACGGCGGACCCGGCGACCGCCACGCCGTTCAAGCAGGGCGCCCTGTATCCGGTCCTGCGCAACATGAGCGCGGCCGGTCTCCTCTCGAGCCGGGTCGTTCCCTCCTACGCCGGCCCGCCGCGCCGCTACTACCGCATCACGCCTCTCGGCCGCGAAGTGCTGGCCTCCTGGAGCGCCACGTGGGTCGGCACGCGCGATTTCGTGGACCACATCGTCCGTCACACCCACCCGCAGGAGAATCAGTCATGACGGCCGCGACCCCGGGCACCGTGGCCCAGTACCTCGATGCGCTCCGCGACGCCCTGCAGGGTGCCGACTCGGCCCTCGTGCAGGATGCGCTGTACGACGCCGAGGAGCACCTGCGCGCGGAGCTGGCCCAGCACCCGGACGAACCCGAGGCCGCGGTGCTCGAGCGCATCGTGGGCACGTACGGCGCGCCAGACGAGGTCGCCGACGCGTACCGAGCCAACGAGGCGCGCGTGCAGGCAGCCCTGCGCACGCCGCCGCCGAAGCCCGCGCAGGGCGGCTCGCTCGCTCGCTTCTTCGGGATCTACCGCGACCCGCGCGCGTACCTCGCGCTGCTGTACCTGGTGCTGTCGATCGCGAGCGGCGTGGTCTACTTCACGTTCGCCAGCGTGGGCCTGGCCATGTCCGTCGGACTGGCGGTGCTCATCGTCGGCGTACCGTTCTTCCTGCTGTTCATCGGCACCTCGCGGGTGCTGGCGCTCGCGGAAGGCCGCATCGTGGAGTCCATGCTGGGCACCCGCATGCCGCGCCGACCGATCCATCCGGGCCCGCCGGCCAGCTGGTGGCAGCGGATCCTCGACATGCTGAAGGACCCGCGCACCTGGGGCACGCTGCTGTACCAGCTGCTGATGCTGCCGCTCGGCATCGCGTACTTCACGTTCGCGGTGACCGGCGTGGTGTTCTCGCTGGCGATGTTCATCGCGCCGCTCGTGATCCTGCTGCACTTCGGCGGCGTGATCACGATCGACGGCGAGATCAACTCGCCCCACCCGGCGTGGTTGCCTGTGATTTCGATCTTGGGGATAGTGCTGCTCACGATCACGATGCACCTGTCGCGGGGAATCGGCTATCTCCATGGGCAACTCGCCAAGTCACTGCTCGTGCGCGCGCCGCGCACCGAGGATTGAGCCGCGCCGCCGGCTGGCCACCGGGCTGCTGACCGCCGCCTGGCTGGCCGGCGCCGGTTGCGGCCATGCGCAGCCGGTGCCGGCCCCTGCGCCCGCGGCCCCTCCCGCGGGCATGGAGGCCGCCGACAGGCTGCTGTGCGCACCCGTCGAGCGCGGCTACCTGCGCGCCCGGCTGCAGGGTGCGATCGACGCACGCATCGACTGGTCGGTCGGCACGCCGCAGTGCCGCGGCGGGCGTCGCCCGTCCGGCGACGGCGTGCGCCTGCTCTACAAGGGCAGCCTCGGCGACGGCGGTCGGCTCCTCATCGTGCTCGGCGCCGGCCCGCTCGCGGCCGGCCAGGACGCGCGCAACGTGCCGGTGAACCTCACGGTCGTGCGCGAGGGCTCCGGCCAGTTCTTCGCGACGCAGGGCGACGACAAGTGCGCGCTCGATCAGGTGCATCAGGAACCTCTGGCCGGCGCAGCGGGTCAATACCTGCTCACCGGCCGCGGCTACTGCACGCAGCCGGCCCGGGCGGTGGGGGGCGAGGGCTCGGTCCTGCTCTCACGGTTCGACGTCGAAGCCATCGTGGACTACAACGAATGAAACTCGCTCGCCTCGCGCTGCCCGTGCTCGCCGCATTCGCCACCGTGCTGCTGCCGCTGCCGGCGGCCCGGGCCGTCGACGCCGCGCAGGCGATGCCGCTGTCGTCGTTCCCGCAGGAACCCATCGCGGTCGAGACGCGCAGCGCGCGCCGGCACGTGTTCAAGGCCTGGCGCGCCGAGACGCCGGAGCAGCGCGAGCAGGGGCTGATGTTCGTGCGGCACATGGCCGCGGACGAAGCGATGATCTTCGTCTACGACCCGGCCGAGGACGTGGCCATGTGGATGAAGAACACGTTCCTGCCGCTCGACATGCTGTTCGTGGACGCCCGTGGCTGCGTGGTCCACATCAAGGAGCACGCCAGGCCGCAATCGCTGGACACCATCGAATCCGGCGGGCCCGTGGCGGTGGTCGTCGAACTGAACGGCGGCGCCGTGGCCGAGCGCGGCATCCGGCGCGGCGACCGCCTCGTGCGCCCGTCCGTCGGCTGGCCGCCGGACCCCGACGCGCCCTGCCCCGCCCCACGCTGACGCCAGTGGCGCGCAGGGAGCCGACGCGCCACCCCAGACCTGCGATGAAGCGTGCCTCGCCCGCGCCCGTCGTTGCAGCCTTCGCGGTACGATGCAACGTGATGCGCCTGCCCGCCCGTCCCGTCCACGCCTTCGCCTGCCTCGTGGTGGCGCTCGCAGCATCCATCGCCGCGGCGGCGCCGCGCGACGAAGACGCGCCACCGACGGGCACGCGGCTGCAGCCCCTCGAGATCCAGTTCGGCCGTGACGACGCGCTCTACGCCGCGCCGACCCGCCTCGATCGCATCGGCCGCATCATGGCCCCGGTGATGGTGAACGGGCAGGGACCGTTCCGTTTCATCGTCGACACCGGCGCCTCGCGCACGGTGCTTTCGCCGCGCCTCGTGGAAAAGCTGGGACTCACCCTGGCGGACGAACCACTCACCATCCACGGCGTCACCGGGGCGGGCTCGGTGCCGTCCGTGCAGATCGACGAACTGCGCGCCGGCGACATCGTGCTGCGCGACCGGCGCCTGCCCGTGATCGAGCCGCACGTGTTCGCCGATGCCGACGGCATCCTCGGCGTCGAGGGCTTCGAGGGCATGCGCATCCGCGTCGACTTCGCCAGCGACCGGATCGAGATCACGCGGCCACGCCGCGCCGTGATGGGCGGGGACTGGGTGCGCGTGCCGGTCAAGTTCCGCTTCGGGCGACTGATGGTGGTCGATGCGCGCATCGGCAAGATCCACGTCAAGGCCGTCATCGATACCGGCGCGGAACGCACGCTCGGCAACCTTCCGCTGCGTGCGGCCCTCGACCTCGATGCGGCGACGCAGGAAAAGGGCACCGAGCGGCAGGTCTACGGCGCGACGGCGACTCCCGAGACCGGCAATTCGCTGCAGTCACCCGAGCTCTATCTCGGCAAGTCCGGCGTGCGGCGGATGGAAGTCACCTACGCCGACCTGAATGTCTTCCACATCTGGGGCCTCGACCAGGAACCCGCGCTGGTCCTTGGCATGGATGTGATCGGCACCGTGCGCAGCATCATCTTCGATTACCGGCGTCGCGAACTGCTCCTCATCCCGTGACGTGCCCGCCCGGCGGCGAGGATTCGCCGGACTCGGCCAGCATGGCTTCGAGAGGCGCGAGCTGGCGTTCGTAGTTCCGCCAGCGACCCGACGAGCGCGCATACAGCGGCTCGCGCACCTGCCACACGCTGGCGGTCTTCACGGCGGTCTCGGCGCGGTGAAACTCGAGGCAGCGGTCGTTCCAGTCGAGTCCGCAATGGGCGAGCAGCCGCTCGATGGCGGGGCGCGGTTCACGGATCATCGCGTCGTAGTCGAAATCGAGGATCGCGTCGCCGTACAGCGACTGCCAGTGCCGCATCAGCCGCCGGTACTGGCCGTAGTAGTGGCCGATGTCGAGCAGGTCGCCGGCGTAGGCCACGCGCGGATCCACGCGCAGGAAGAACACCGACAGGCAGTTGTCGAGCGGATCGCGCCGCGTGTGCACGATGCGTGCGCGCGGGAACAGCGCCTGGATCAGCCCGATGAGCAGGAAGTTGTCGGGCCGCTTGTCGGTGAGGAGGTCGGCGCGCGGGAAGCGGCGCCGCAGCTCGTCGAGGTACTGCGCAGCGAGTGCATCGAGGCGCGCCGCGTCGAGGCCGGCCAGTGCTCCGGGAAAGGGTTGCAATGCGGTTGCCGCGAGACGCGGCAGCACGTCGAGTTCGCCGCCGGAGGTGACGCGCGGGTGCGAGGCGAGCACCTGTTCCGCGAGCGTGGACCCGGAGCGGAACATGCCGCAGACGAAGAGCGGTTCGGCGCGACTGTTCGACGCGTGCGTCCGCACCCACTGCGGCGTGAACGTCGCGATCAGGGCATCGACCAGCGCCTCGTGACGTGCGCGATCGTACGGCGGCAGCCCGGCGGGCGCGGCGGCCCTCCCCTGCCGGTTCGCTTCGGCGTAAGCGGCGAAAGCCGCCTCGTACTCACCGGCAGCATCGAGCGCGCGACCGAGCGCGAAGCCGAGCGCGGCGCGATCCCCGGCGCTCGTCGCGCCCTCCTCGAGTGACTGTCGCAGGCGCGCGATCCACGGATCGTCGCCCGAGCGGATGTCGGCGAGATCCGCGCAGCGCGCCAGCGCTTCCCAGTGGCGCGGATCGACCGCGAGCAGTTTCTCGTACGCGCGCCGCGCCTGCTCCCGGTGTCCGAGATCCGCGTGCAGGTTGCCGAGATTGAGCAGGGCCGGGCCGTAGCGCGGGTTGCGCCTCAGGGCCTTCAGCAACTCCTGCTCGGCCGCCTCCGAGTGGCGCAGGTCGTCCGCGTAGATCACGGCGCGGTTGAGGTGGACTTCCTCGGGCTGCTGGACACCGTGGCGCAACGCCTCGGCATAGGACGCCAGCGCGGACTCCGGCTGGCCGAGGCGACGCTGCAGCCGCGCGAGGTTGTACCAGGTGTTCGGCAGCTGCGGACGCAACTGCAGCACGGTGCGGTAGGCGGCTTCGGCGGCCACGAGCTGCCCCGCCCGCTCGAGCGTCTCGGCCTGCTGCAGCAGGCCACGCAGTGCATCCCCGGAACTCACGCTCGCGCCATCCCGCGAGCGCTCAGCGGGTGTCCGGCAGGTGGAACCAGCAGTTGAAGGCGACGGTGATGCGCTCGCCCTCGCCTTCGAAGGGCTTCACGTCGTGCAGGACCCATGACGGGAACAGTATCAGCTGGCCCGCCTCGAGGCGGAAGTGCTGGATCGCGTGCGAGTACGCGCCACGCAAGCGGGCGACCGCGGCGTCGATGTACATCGCGCCGATGACCGAGGGGCTGAGGAAGCTCAGCAAACCGCTGTCCGGCTTGTCCGCGTCGTGCCGGCCCGGGCTCACGCAGTAGACGCCGGACCAGCTCGCCATCGGGTGGTTGTGCAGCCCGAAGAAGCCCCCGCGCCGTGTGACGTGGAACCACGCGTCGGCGTAGACGACCATGCGCTGCAGCGTGGCCTCGTCGTACTGGTTCAGCTCGCCGATCATGCGCATCAGGTGGCCATAGCAGAAGCGCTTCAGTTCCTGCACCGGCGCGTCGGGCCACTTGAACAGGTCGAAGCTGCTTTCGAACAGCTGCGGGTTGCGCTGCGTGAAGGGTCGCGGGTTCGCATACGAACCGCCCTGCGACTCGCGCTCGATGAACAGGGCACGAAGCCGGCTGTTCAGCGCCTCGGGGGACTCGAGCTTCGCAAAGCCGAAGGGCACGGCGAACAGCGGATGGATGTCGGGCACGGAGCCTCCTGGCAGGTGTCGTGTCGAGCG
This sequence comes from Steroidobacteraceae bacterium, assembly GCA_044226195.1. Classification (GTDB taxonomy): domain Bacteria; phylum Pseudomonadota; class Gammaproteobacteria; order Steroidobacterales; family Steroidobacteraceae; genus RPQJ01. The sequence goes on along the minus strand of JBGAHO010000073.1, from coordinate 724 downwards.
TAGCGACGTTCCGCGACGGGTCAACCGGGGCGCAGGCGTTCACTGACGTGTCGGCATATACTGACGGGCAAAGCCTACACGCGTGCGGCTGTCCGGGGACGGTCGCGTGACGTCACCAGGCCTCGGGAGCCCACGTGAACACGACGACGCCACCGGATCTGCGGATCCGCCAGCTGGTGGATGCCGCCGAACGCGCCTTCGCGGCCGGCAAGCAGACCGAGTCCGACCAGTTCCTCGGCCAGGCCCAGCGCGAGGCGCCGACGCATCCGCTGGTCCTGAACCAGGGCGGGTTGCGCGAGTTGCGCCAGGGGCGATCGCAGGCCGCCGCGGACCTGTTCCAGCGGGCGATCGCCGCCGATGCACGCCTCGTCGGCGCACGCATCAACCTCGCCACGGCACTGGGCGACCTCGGGCGCGAGGACGAGGAACTCGACGCGCTCGACGGGGCGCTGAAGGTGGAGCCGCGCAACATCCTCGCGCTCCTGCAGAAGGGCGCGCTGATCGAGCGCCGCGGCCAGTCGCGCGAGGCCGCCAGCATCTACAACGACGCGCTCGCCTGCATCCCGCCCGGGGCGCGCGTGCCGGCGTTCCTGCAGGGTCGCGTCGACCCTGCCCGCACGGTGGTGGCGCGCAACCTCGCGGACCTCGAGAAATTCCTCGAAGGCCGGCTCGCCGCGGCGCGGGCGAAGTACGGCGCGGCCGCGGCCGAGCGCTTCGAGCACTG
>JBGAHO010000072.1:0-15085 GCA_044226195.1 Steroidobacteraceae bacterium | reverse complement strand
GCTCGCGACCCAGCCGGTGTTCGCATCGCGCTTCTCGACCGTGAGCAGTGCGTGGCTGCCCGCGCCGTCCGCCGCGAAGCCGAGGATCTCCTCGACGCGAAAATCCTCGGCCGTGGCGCGCAACCGGCCCGTCGCCGGCGGCGGCCCGTAAGCCGTCGGCCGCGTCTCGTCGGCGGGGTCCATCAGTGCCCGTGCCCGCTTTCGCTCGAGTGTGCCAGCAGCACGATCGCCTGGCACGCCAGGCCTTCACGCCGGCCGAGCGCGCCGATCCCTTCGTGCGTGGTCGCCTTGACGTTGACGCGCTCGGCGCGCATGCCGAGATCGGCCGCGATGTTCGCGACCATCTGCGGGCGATGACTGCCGAGCCGCGGCGTCTCGGCGATCACCGTCAGGTCGGCATTGACGACGCGCCACGCGTGCTTGCGCAGCAGTTCAGCACAGTGCCGCAGGAACACGCGGCTGTCGGCGCCCTTCCAGCGCGGATCGGTGTCCGGGAAGTGCTGGCCGATGTCGCCGAGACCCATGGCGCCGAGCAGCGCGTCGCATAGCGCGTGCAGCAGCACGTCGCCGTCCGAGTGCGCACGCACGCCCTGGTCGTGAGCGATCCGCACGCCGCCCAGCACGACATGGTCGCCGGGCCCGAAGGCGTGCACGTCGTAACCCATCCCCACTCGCATCGTTCACTCCCTCGCGCGCAGGATCGCCGCGGCCAGCGCGGCATCCTCCGCATTCGTCACCTTCAGGTTGTCGCCCCGGCCCGGCACGAGGCGCGGCCGCAGGCCGACGGCCTCGACCGCCGAGGCTTCGTCCGTCACGGCCCGCGCGCGTTCGCGGCACAGGGCGAGCGCGCGACGCAGCACACCGTAACGGAACATCTGCGGCGTCAGCGCGCGCCAGGCGCCTTCGCGCGGCACCGTGCGGGCGACCCGCCCGGCACCGTCGTCCGCCTTGAGCGTGTCACTGACCGGCACGGCGAGCAGGCCGCCGACCGCATCATCGTCGAGGGCCGCGAACAGGCGCCGCAGGTCGGAGCGTTGCAGGCAGGGACGCGCGGCGTCGTGCACCAGCACCCAGTCGGCGACGCCGACGCGATCCGCCAGGGCGTCGAGGGCGCGGCGCACGGAATCCTCGCGCTGTTCGCCGCCGGTGCACGTGAAGACGCGGCGGTCGCGGGATTCGGGCAGGCGCGCCCAGCGGCGATCACCCGGCGCGAGCGCGACCATCACGCCGGCGATGCTGCGCTCCGACAGCAGCGCGCCCAGCGTCCACGACAGCATCGGCCGTCCGAGCAGGGGCGTGTATTGCTTGGGAGTGCGCGCGCCGAAACGCGTGCCGCGGCCGGCCGCCGGGACGACCGCCCAGCGGCGGACCGCCGCGGTCATCGAATCGCAGCCTGGGCCGTGCGTTGGACGGGAGGCGGATTCGACGCCGGTTCGAGCGGTCCCGGGGGCACGACCTGGTAGAAGGTCTCGTTGGCGCCGACCATGCCGAGGTCGGTGCGCGCACGCTCCTCGATGGCGGCGCGACCTTCCTTGAGGTCGCGCACTTCGGCCGCGAGGGTGCTGTTGCGTTCCGTCAGCTGGTCGTTCTCGTCGCTCTGCGCGGCGATGGCCTTCTCGAGGCGCCAGACTTCGCGCATGCCGTCGGGCGACACCCACAGGCGGTACTGCAGTGCCAGCAGTGCCGTGAGCAGGAATCCCGCAACGATCCGGAGCGTCATGAGCGCGCTAGGTTAACAGAATCCACGCCGATTGCAGCCTTTTCGCCACACGCGGTCAGGCACAACCGCCCGGCAGCGGCACCGGGAAGGCATCGCCACCGGCGTAGCTCGCCTCGCCCGCGAGCTCGGCCTCGATGCGCAGCAACTGGTTGTACTTGGCGATGCGGTCCGAGCGGCACAGCGAGCCGGTCTTGATCTGCGTGGCCCGCGTCGCGACGGCGATGTCCGCGATGGTGCTGTCCTCGGTCTCGCCCGAGCGGTGCGACACCACCGCGCTGTAGCCGGCGCCCGTCGCCATGTCGATCGCAGCCAGCGTCTCCGTGAGCGTGCCGATCTGGTTCGGCTTGATCAGGATCGAATTGGCAATGCCGCGCGCGATGCCCTCGCGCAGGATCTTCGTGTTGGTGACGAACAGGTCGTCGCCGACGAGCTGGATGCGCTTGCCGAGACGCTGCGTTAGCAGCGCCCAGCCGTCCCAGTCGCCCTCGGCCATGCCGTCCTCGATGGTCACGATCGGGTAGCGGTTGGCCAGTCCCTCGAGGTAGTCGACGAACTGCGCCGGCGTGAACTGCCGGCCCTCGGATTCCAGGTGGTAGACGCCGTCCTTGAAGAACTCCGAGCTCGCCACGTCGAGGCCGAGGTAGACGTCGCGGCCGGGCTTGTAGCCGGCACGCTCGACCGCCTGCAGGATGGTCTCGAGCGCGGCCTCGTTCGACGGCAGATTCGGCGCGAACCCGCCCTCGTCGCCGACGGCGGTGGCGAGCCCCTGGTCGTGCAGCACCTTCTTCAGCGTGTGGAAGATCTCGGCGCCGTAGCGCAGCGCCTCGGCGAAATTCTGCGCGCCGACCGGCAGGATCATGAACTCCTGGATGTCGACGCTGTTGTCCGCGTGGGCGCCGCCGTTGATGATGTTCATCATCGGCACCGGCATGACCTTCGGCCCCGGGCCGCCGATGCGCCGATAGAGCCCCTGTCCCTTGGCACGGGCCGCGGCGTGGGCCGCGGCCAGCGAGATGGCCAGCAGCGCGTTCGCGCCGAGGCGCGACTTGGTGTCGGTGCCGTCGAGCGCGATCATCTTCGCATCGAGCGCCGCCTGGTCGAGGCCGTCCATGCCGAGCAGCGCACTGCGCAGCTCCCCGTTCGCGTTCGCCACGGCCTTGCGAACACCCTTGCCGAGGTAGCGCGACTTGTCGCCGTCGCGCAGTTCGACCGCCTCGCGCGTTCCCGTCGAGGCGCCCGACGGCACGGCCGCGCGGCCGACGATGCCGCCCTCCAGGCAGACGTCTGCTTCGACCGTGGGGTTGCCGCGCGAATCCATGATCTCGCGCGCCTGGATCTCAACGATGCGGGTCATAGTGACGATTCCTCGAAAGGCCGTCGTTTGGCGACGGCGTCCAATTCCTTGAGCACCTCGAGCAGCGAGGCCATGCGATCGAGCGGCCACGCATTCGGGCCGTCCGACAGGGCACGCGCCGGGTCGGGGTGGGTTTCCATGAAGACTCCGGCGACGCCGGCGGCCACCGCCGCGCGCGCCAGGACAGGCACGTGCTCCCGCTGCCCACCGGATGCGGTGCCCTGACCGCCCGGCAACTGCACCGAGTGCGTCGCATCGAACACGACGGGCGCGCCGGTCTCGCGCATCACCGCGAGCGAACGCATGTCGACGACCAGGTTGTTGTAGCCGAAGGTGAAGCCGCGCTCGCAGACCATGACCTGCCCGTTGCCGGTCGAACGCGCCTTCTCGACGACGTTGCGCATCTCCCAGGGCGAGAGGAACTGGCCCTTCTTGATGTTGACGGGCTTGCCCTGCCCGGCCGCGCTCAGGATGAAGTTGGTCTGGCGGCAGAGGAAGGCCGGGGTCTGCAGCACGTCGACGACGCTCGCGACCTCGGCCATCGGCGTGTCCTCGTGCACGTCCGTGAGCACGGGCAGGCCGAGCTGGCGCTTGACCTCGCCGAGGATACGCAGGCCGGCCTCGATGCCGGGGCCGCGGAAGCTCTTGCCCGACGAGCGGTTCGCCTTGTCGTAGGACGCCTTGAAGATGTACGGGATGCCGAGCCGGGAGGTGATCTCCTGCATGCGCCCGGCCGTCTCGAGCACCAGCCCCTCGCTCTCGACGACGCAGGGACCGGCGATCAGGAAGAACGGCCGGTCGAGCCCGGCCTCGAAGCCGCAGAGCTTCATGCGCCGGCGGCAGCGGGCAACTGGGCGGCCCGGTACTCGCGCGCCGCGCGGATGAAGCCGGTGAACAGCGGATGTCCGTCGCGCGGCGTCGAGCGGAACTCGGGGTGGTACTGGCTCGCGACGAAGAACGGATGGTTCGGCAGTTCGACGATCTCGACCAGCCCGTCGCGTGAGAAGCCCGAGAAGCGCAGGCCGGCGTTCATCAGGCGCTGCAGGTAGTTGTTGTTGAACTCGAAGCGGTGGCGGTGGCGTTCGCGGATCACGTCGGCACCGTAGACCGCGTGCGCGCGCGAGCCGTGCGAGATCCGCACCTCCTGCGCACCGAGGCGCATGGTGCCGCCGAGGTTCGAGCGCTCGTCCCGGGCCTCGACGGTGCCTTTCTGGTCCTGCCACTCGGTGATCAGCGCGATCACCGGGTGCGGCGACTGCTTGTTGAACTCGGTGCTGTGGGCACCCTCGAGGCCTGCGACGTCGCGCGCGAACTCGATGATCGCGAGCTGCATGCCGAGGCAGATGCCGAGGTACGGGATACCGTGCTCGCGCGCGTAGCGGACCGCCTGGATCTTGCCCTCGATGCCGCGCTCGCCGAACCCGCCCGGCACGAGGATGGCGTCCATCCCCGCGAGGCAGGACGGGCCGTTCTTCTCGATGTCCGTCGCCTCGATGTAGTCGATGTTGACGCGCGTGCGCGTGCGCAGGCCGGCGTGGATCAGCGCCTCGTTGAGCGAGATGTACGCGTCCTTCAGGTTGACGTACTTGCCGACCATCGCGAGGTTGATCGAGAGGTCCGGATTGCCCTTCGCGGCCACCACCTGCTGCCATTCCTTGAGGTCGGCCGGCGCCACCTGCAGGCCGAGCTTCTCGCAGACGATCTCGTCGAGGCGCTGCTCGTGCAGCAGCGACGGGATCTTGTAGATGTCGTCGGCGTCCACCGCCGAGAACACCGCGCGCTCCTCGACGTTGGTGAACAGCGCGATCTTGCGCCGCTGCTCGGGCGGCAGCGGGTCCTTGCAGCGGCACAGCAGCACGTCCGGCTGGATGCCGATCGAGCGCAGTTCCTTGACCGAGTGCTGGGTGGGCTTGGTCTTGATCTCGCCCGAGGTGGCGATGTACGGGATGAGCGTCAGGTGCATGTAGAGCACGTTGTGGTGGCCCATCTCGACGCCGAGCTGGCGGATCGCCTCGAGGAACGGCAGCGACTCGATGTCGCCGACCGTGCCGCCGATCTCGACCATGCAGACGTCGGCCTCGCCGGCGCCGAGCCGGATGCACTGCTTGATCTCGTCGGTGATGTGCGGGATCACCTGCACCGTCGCGCCGAGGTAGTCGCCGCGGCGTTCCTTGGCGATGACGCGCTCGTAGATGCGTCCGGTCGTGAAGTTGCTGTTGCGGCCCGTGGTCGTGCGCACGTAGCGCTCGTAGTGGCCGAGGTCGAGGTCGGTCTCGGTGCCGTCGTCGGTGACGAACACCTCGCCGTGCTGGAACGGGCTCATGGTGCCCGGGTCCACGTTGATGTACGGATCGAGCTTGACCATCGCGACCTTGAGGCCACGGGCTTCGAGGATCGCGCCGAGCGAGGCAGCGGCAATGCCTTTGCCCAGCGAGGAAACCACACCGCCGGTCACGCAGATGAATTTGGTCATGGGGGCCACCGTCGCAGGGATTGCACGACGGGAGGACAGTCTACGGGATCGGGGGGTGGTCTCGCCAGTTGAATGCGAGCGCCTCCTGCTCGGTGAGCAGCGGTCGGCCGTGCCACGCGATGCGCCAGGACGGCTCGCCCGGTCGCGCGGCCAGCGATTCCGCGCATGCCAGGTCGCCGATCGCGACGATTTCCCGTGCGTCGCAGAGCACGGGGATCGTTTCCCGTGCCCACGGCAGCACGCCGCGCTCCTGGAACCACTTGCGCAACGGCCGGCGGTGTGCTGCGCCTTGCGGCCGGAAGACCGCACCGGGCGGACGCAGCACGACGCGCAACTGCTCGGGCGTGCGATCCCGGCTCAGGCCCTCGCCGGTCGCGGCGACGAGTTCGAGGCGGGCCGTGTCGTCGAGCGCCCAGCAGGCACTGTCGGCGACACGCCATTCGCCGCCCTTGGGCGCGTGGCCTGCGGCGCGCCCGGCGTAGAGCCGGCCACGATAGCGGTGCACGACGACACCCGGCCAGCGCACCCGGGGCACGCGATCGGGTGCTGCCGCCCGCACGTCCCGCAGCAGGGCCTCGAGCGTGCGCGACGGGGGCAGTGGCAGCCGCAGTGCGTCGAGCCACGCCCGCACCATCAGGCGCTGCCGCGCCGGCGGCAATGCGAACAGGGCTGCCACGGCGAGGGTTGCGCCCTCGCCGGCCGCCGCCAGGTCGGCGGCGGCGATTTCACGTTCGAGCACCAGCGCCTCGGCGGCGAACCCGGCGATGCGACCGGCCGTGCGCGCCGCCGCCGGCCAGCGCTCGCGCAATCGCGGGAGCACGTGGAGCCGCAGGTAATTGCGGTCGAAGCGCGCATCGAGGTTCGAGGGATCCTCGAGCCAGTGCAGTTCCCGGGCGACGGCCCAGGCGTGCAGTTCATCGCGCGTCCACGCCAGCAGCGGACGCCCCAGCCAGCCGTTGCCCCAGCGCGTCAGCGCCGACATGCCGGCCACCGCATGCAGTCCACCGCCGCGCAGCGACTGCAGCAGGATGGTCTCCCACTGGTCATCCGCCTGGTGCGCCGTGAGCAGCACCTCGCCCGCGGCCAGCCGCGGCGCGTGCTCACTTTCGCCCGGCGCCGGGCGCGCATCGCCCCGGAGCAGGGCGGCGTAGCGCGCGCACGCAGGGCGGCGTAGCGCGCGGCACGTGCGGCGGCCTCCGGGCTTTCGCCCGGTCGCCGGTCGCGCATCGACCCGGACGACCTCGATGGGCAGCTGGCGACTCGTCGCCCATGCGATGCAGGCCGCGGACCAGTGGGCCGAGTCGGGATGCAGGGCGTGATCGACGTGCAGGGCGCGCAAGGGCCAGCGCAGCCGGCCGGCGTCCCGCAGCGATGCAAGGGCTGCGGCCAGCACGGTGGAATCGAGACCGCCGCTCAGCGCGACGCACAGTCCGGTGGGAAGCGGATCGCCGGCCTCCGCGAGGCCATCCTCGAGCGCACGCAGGAGCCGTTCGGGCGTGAACGACACCCGGGTTCCGTCAGCCCGCGCGGTACACGCCCTGCCCGCGCAGCCGGGCATAGCGCTGCTCGACGAGGCGGTCGGGCTCGAGCCCTGCGAGATCGCCGAGGTGCTTGAGGAGCGCCGCCTTCAGCCCGTCCGCCATGACCTGCGGGTCGCGATGCGCGCCGCCGAGCGGCTCGCGCAGGATCTCGTCCACGAGGCCGAGCTTGTCGAGTCGCTCGGCCGTGATGCCCATCGCTTCGGCGGCGAGTTCCTTTTTGTCGGCACTCTTCCAGAGGATCGAGGCGCAGCCTTCCGGCGAGATCACCGAATAGACGCTGTACTGCAGCATCAACAGCCGGTCGCAGACGCCGACCGCGAGCGCGCCCCCGGAACCGCCCTCACCGATGACGACGGTCACCACGGGCACGCGCAGCGTGGCCATCTCGAAGAGGTTGCGTGCGATCGCCTCGCTCTGGTTGCGCTCCTCCGAGCCCACGCCCGGGTACGCTCCCGGCGTGTCCACCAGCGTCACGATGGGCAGCTGGAAGCGCTCCGCCAGCTTCATCAGGCGCAGTGCCTTGCGGTAGCCCTCGGGCTTCGGCATGCCGTAATTGCGCCGCACCCGCTCCTTGGTGTCGCGGCCCTTCTGGTGGCCGATGAGCATGACCGCGCGACCGTCGAGCCGGGCCGGCCCGCCCACGATCGCCTGGTCGTCGGCGTACATGCGGTCGCCGTGCAGCTCGTGGAACTCGTCGAACACCATCGACGCGTAGTCGAGGGTGTAGGGGCGCTGCGGGTGCCGCGCCAGCTGTGCGACCTGCCAGGGGCTGAGGCTGGCGAAAATGCTGGTGGTCAGCGCCCGGCTCTTGGCGCGCAGGCGCGCGATCTCCTCGCCGACGTTCACCTCGGCGTCGGAGGAAACGAAGCGCAGTTCGTCGATCTTGGCTTCGAGCTCGGCGATGGGCTGCTCGAAGTCGAGGAAACTCAATGGCATAGGGCGCGGAGGATGCCGCAGCCGGGGGCTGCGTGCAAATGCCGCGCACGCCGGGGACCGCCCTGGCGGGCAATCCCCGGGGGCCGCTCGACCGGACGCTTACTTGGCGAGCTTCTCGACCTCGGCCATCGCCTCGCGCACTGAATCACGCACGCAGTCGGCCTTGCGGGCATCCTGCAGCGGATACATCTTGTCGAGTTCCTTGCACAGCGCCGTCGCCGTGTCCTTGATGCGCGCCTCGATGGCGGCCCGGCCTTCCGGCGTCTTCAGGTTCAGGTCCTTGTAACTGACGCCGCGGCGCAGCGACACGATCTGCTCGGGCGCGCCGTACGCGGTGCGGCCGACTTCGATGATGCGCGCCGCTTCGACGGTCACGCCCTCGACCGTCTCGGCCGAGGCTGGAGCAATGGAGGCAAACGCGGCAGCGGCCGCGCACAGAACGACGAAACCCTTGTTCATGACGGATCCCCGAGAGTGTAGTGGCGGCGAGAAACTAGCATGCGTCCAATTGCGGACTGTATGCGCATTTTCGGCAGCACCACTGCGGACTGCCGCAGCGCTCAGCCCTCGACCCGCGGCGCGTACATCAGTTCGACGCCCTCGCGACCCACCAGCGCGTTCAGCTTTTCGATCAATTCGCGCGAAGGCCGCACGCGCCAGTCGTCGCCGAACTGCACGATGGCAGCGGCATCGCCGGTCGCATAGCGCACGGCGACGGCGCAGCGTCCGCCCTGCGCGGGCCGCAGCGCCTGCTCGATCGCGCCGACCAGCTTGCGCGCATCGCCGTTGCAGGCGTTCGCCGGCCAGCGCAGCACCAGCCGCCGCGCGAACTGTTCGCGCGCCTGGTCGACGTCCAGGATCCTCTTCGCCGACAACCGCCAGTCGTCGATGAAGTCGTCCCAGCGCAGGCTGCCGTCGACCACGAGGATCGCGTCCTTCGCGACCAGTGCCCGGTACTGCTGGTACACGTCTTCGAACATCGTCACCTCGAGCCGCCCGCTGCGGTCGTCGAGGATGAAGCTGGTGCGACCGGCGCGCTTGCGCACCTCCAGCACCAGCCCGGCGACGGTGACGTTGCGCCCCGGCGTCTTCCACGGATTGCCCTCGCCCGCGCCGACCGGCTTGGCGCCGCCGATGTCGACGATGCGACCGCTGGTGATCGGGCGCAGTTCGCGCTCGTACTCGGTGATCGGGTGGCCCGTGAGAAACAGCCCGAGGGTCTCGCGCTCGCCGGCGAGGCGCACCGCCTCGCTCCAGTCCGGCACGCTTTCCTCGAGTTCCACGTCGGCCGTCTCGCCCGTCGCGACCGGGCCCGGTTCCGCGAGCCCGAACAGGTCGCTCTGCCCGGCTTCGCGGGCGCGCGTGGTCTGGTCGGCGGCCTGGATCGCCGCCGGCAGGCGATGCATGAGCGTCGCCCGGTTGACGCCCAGCGTGTCGAGCGCGCCGGCCCGGATCAGCGCCTCGAGCACGCGCCGGTTGACCTTGTTGAGGTCGAGGCGCCGGCACAGGTCGCGGATGTCGCGGAACGGCCCGTCCTTCTCGCGTTCGGCGATCAGGTTCTCGACCGCGGCCTGGCCGACGCCCTTGATCGCGCCGAGGCCGTAGCGGATCGACTTCGGCCCGGAGACCGTGAACATGTAGTGCGAGGCGTTCACGTCCGGGGCCTCGACCGGCAGGCCCATGCGGTTGCACTCGTCGATCAGGGTCACGACCTTGTCGGTCTTGTCCATGTCCGACGACAGCACCGCCGCCATGAAGGCCGCGGGATGGTGCGTCTTGAGCCACGCCGTCTGGTACGACAGCACGGCGTAGGCCGCCGAGTGCGACTTGTTGAAGCCGTACCCGGCGAACTTCTCCATCAGGTCGAAGATGTGCGCGGCGACGCGCTGGTCGACGCCGCGGCCCGTGGCGCCCTCGACGAAGATCGAGCGCTGCTTCGCCATCTCCTCGGGCTTTTTCTTGCCCATCGCGCGGCGCAGCAGGTCGGCGCCGCCGAGCGTGTAGCCGGCGAGCACCTGCGCGATCTGCATGACCTGTTCCTGGTACAGGATCACGCCGTAGGTCGGGAACAGCACCGGCTTCAGGTCCGGGTGCAGGTAGTCGATGCCGCCACCGACGCGGCCGTGCTTGCGATCGATGAAGTCCTCGACCATGCCCGACTGCAGCGGGCCCGGACGGAACAGCGCGACCAGCGCGACGATGTCCTCGAACGTGTCGGGCTGCAGGCGCTTGATCAGGTCCTTCATGCCGCGCGATTCGAGCTGGAACACGGCGGTGGTCTCGCAGCGCTTCAGCAGCTTGTAGGTCGCGGGGTCGTCCATCGGCATGGACGCGAGGTCGAGCGGCGGCTCGCCCGCGGCTGCGCGCCCGGCATTGATGGTGCGCACCGCCCAGTCGATGATCGTGAGCGTCCTCAAGCCGAGGAAGTCGAACTTGACGAGGCCCGCCGCCTCGACGTCGTCCTTGTCGAACTGAGTGACGGTGCTGGTGCTGCCCTCTTCGCAGTAGAGCGGCGCGAAATCGGTCAGCACCGACGGCGCGATGACGACGCCGCCCGCGTGGGTACCGGCGCTGCGCACCAGCCCTTCGAGCGACTTGGCGAGATCGATGACCTCGCGCACGTCGTCCTCCTCGCGATAGCGCCGGCGCAGTTCCTCTTCCTTGGCGAGCGCATCGTCCAGCGTGATGCCGAGTTCGAACGGAATCAGCTTGGCGATGCTGTCGGCGAGTCCATAGCTGAGGCCGAGGACGCGGGCGACGTCGCGCACCACCGCCTTGGCCGCCATGGTGCCGTAGGTGATGATCTGCGAGACGCGTTCGCGCCCGTAGCGTTCGGCAACGTACTCGATGACGCGATCGCGGCCCTCCATGCAGAAGTCCACGTCGAAGTCGGGCATCGAGACGCGCTCGGGATTGAGGAAGCGCTCGAACAGCAGGTCGTAGCGGATCGGATCGAGGTCGGTGATCCCGAGCGCGAACGCGACGATGGATCCGGCGCCGGAACCGCGGCCCGGCCCGACCGGCACGCCGTTCTCCCGGGCCCAGCGGATGAAATCGGCCACGATCAGGAAGTAGCCGGCGAAACCCATCTGGCAGATCACGTCGAGCTCGATGGCGAGTCGCGCTCGATACGCGTCGCGGTCGATCGGGGGCGTGCCCGGCACGGCTTCGAGCTGCACGATGCGGCGCTCGAGTCCCGACGCAGACTCCTCGCGCAAGTGTCCTTCGGTCGTCTGTCCCTCGGGCACGGGATAGGCCGGCAGCGAAGGCTTGCCGAGCTTGACGACCAGGTTCAGCCGCCGCGCCAGCTCGACGGTATTCTCGAGCGCTTCGGGGACGTCCGGGAAGAGTTCCGCCATCTCGGCCGGCGTACGCAGGTACTGCTCTTCGCTGTAGCGGCGCGGTCGCGACGCATCGGCGAGCAGCGTGCCCTCCTGGATGCAGACGCGCGCCTCGTGGGACTCGAAGTCGTCACGCGTGAGGAAGCGCACGTCGTTGGTCGCGACGACCGGCACGCCTCGCGCCACCGCAAGCTGCAGCGAGCCTGCGATGCACTCCTCCTCGCCCGGGCGGCCGGTTCGCTGCAGTTCGAGGTAATAGCGGTCGCCGAACAGTGCGAGCCAGGCGTCGAGCGCGCGGCGCGCCTCGGCTTCGTGCCCGCCGACCAGCCAGCGGCCGACGTCGCCTTCCCGCGCACCCGAGAGCGCGACGAGACCGGACGTGCTCTCGGCATCGAGCCAGGCGCGCGCCACGGTCGGGCCGTGCTTGCCCTGGCCTTCGAGGTAGCCGCGCGTCACGAGACGCGTGAGGTTGAGGTAGCCGCGCTCGTTCTGCGCCAGCAGAACCAGGCGGTGCGGCTCGGCGCGCTCGCCTTCGTCGCGGACCAGCATGTCGACGCCGACCAGCGGCTTGAGGCCCTTCGACTGCGCCGTCTTGTAGAACTTCACCAGCGCGAACAGGTTGGCGTGGTCCGTGACGGCGACCGCGGGCATCTGCAGGCGCGCCACCGCGTCGATGAGGCCCTCGCGCACGAGCGTGCCGTCATCCTTCTTCTCGCTCTCGATGCGCAGCACGCTGTCGACGAGCGAGTACTCGGTGTGGACGCGAAGGTGGACGAATGACGCCATCGCGGGGGGACTCAACGGGGAAGGCACGATTGTACCGGCCCGAAGCTCCGCCGGTGCACCGGCGAGGGGCCGAGGCGGCGCAGCGCCTCGAGGTGGGCGGCCGTCGGGTATCCCTTATGGCCGGCGAAGCCGTAACCGGGGTAGCGACGGTCCAGGTCGACCATGAGCTCGTCCCGGGCGACCTTGGCGAGGATGCTGGCGGCGCCGATGCACTCGACGCTGGCATCGCCCCGCACGATGGCTTCGACGGTGCAGTCGTAGGCGAGTCCGCGCAGGTCGGGGCAGCGGTTGCCGTCCACGACGACGTGCGCCGGGATCTGCGGCAGCGCCGCGAGCGCGCGTCGCATGGCGAGGAACGTCGCCTGCAGGATGTTGACGCGATCGATCTCGTCGGCCTCGGCCCAGCCGAGGGCGAAGGCAAGGCTGCGCTCGCGGATCGCGAGCGCGAGCTCGGACCGTCGTGCCGGCGTCAGCGCCTTCGAATCGTCGATGCCCGCGATCGGTCGCCCGGGGTCGAGGATGACCGCCGCCGCGCAGACCGGGCCGGCCAGCGGGCCGCGGCCCGCTTCATCGACGCCCGCGATCCAGCCCGGGCGCCGCCACTCGAAACTCGCCTGCCCCGCCGCGCCCCGGCTCATCGGCGCGGCGCGCGTTCGGCCAGCAGCCCGACGATCGCCTCGGCCGCGCGCGCGCTGGCGTCCCGCCGCAGCGACTGGTGGATCTCGGTGAACGCCGCCACCAGCGCATCCCGGTCGGCACGCTCGAGCTGCTGGAGCACCGCCGGTCCCAGTATTTCCGGACGCACCTGTTCCTGGAAGAACTCCGGCACCAGCGATCGCCCCGCCAGCAGGTTCGGCTGCGAGAAATGCTCGGTCTTGACGAGTCCCATCTCCCGCAGCAGCCAGCCCGTGACCGGTGCGACGCGATAGGCGACGACCATGGGTCGCTTGACCAGCGCCGTCTCGAGCGTGGCTGTCCCGGACGCGACGAGCACGGCATCGGCGGCCGTCAGCGCGTCCTGCGCCCGACCGTCGACGACACGCACCGGGACGCCGGGGGCAGCAGTGGCCAGTGCGCGCTCGAACGTCGCCCGCGCCCGCGCATTCGCCATCGGCGCGACGAATTCCAGCTGCGGCCGCCGGGACTGCAGCCAGGCCACGGTGGCCGCGAAAGGCTCGCCGAGCTTGGCCACCTCGGCGGCGCGACTGCCGGGCAGCACGGCGACCACCTGGGCATTCGCGGACAGGCCGAGCGCTGCGCGCGCCGGCGCGGGGTCGGACACCAGCGGAATGCGATCGGCGAGCGGATGGCCCACGAACACCGCGCGGACCCGGTGCTCGTCGTAGAACCGGCTCTCGAACGGCAGCAGGCACAGCACGAGGTCGACCGACTCGCCGATGGTGCGCACGCGGCCCTGGCGCCAGGCCCACACCTGCGGACTGACGTATTGCACCGTCGGCACGCCGGCCACCTTCAGCTGGCGCGCGACGCGCAGGTTGAACTCGGGCGAATCGATGCCGACGAACGCGTCGGGTCGCGCAGCGAGCAGGCGGCCCACGAGTTCGCGACGCAGGCGCAGCAGCCGGGGCAGGTGCCGCAGGATCTCGGCAAGGCCCATGACGGCGAGTGCGTCGGAGGGATACCAGGCTTCGCAGCCGGCGTCCTGCATGCGGGGGCCGGCCACGCCGTAGCAGCGGGCATCCGGCAGTCGCGCATGCAGTTCGCGCACGAGGCCGCCGCCGAGGTTGTCACCCGACGCCTCGCCCGCCACCAGACCGAAGGCGGGCGCGCCGATCGGAGCGCTCGTCACGGCGGACCGCCCCGCTCAGCGCACGAGGCTGCGCGTGGACAGCGGGATGAAGTCGACGAGCGGCTGGATCTCCGGGTGTTCCTGCGCCATCGCCTTGAGCTGCGCCTCAGCCTCGGCGAGCTTCAGCCCCGAGCGGTACAGCACGCGGAAGGCGTTGCGGATGTTGCGGATCTGCTCGGGCGTGAAGCCGCGACGCTTGAGGCCCTCCGCGTTGACGCTGTGCGGCGCCGCGGGCTGGCCCACCGCCATCACGTACGGCGGCACGTCGCGCGTCACGGCCGTGTTGTTGGCGAGGAAGGCATGCGCGCCGACCTTGCAGAACTGGTGGATGGCGGAGAAGCCGGCCATGATCACCCAGTCGCCGAGCTGGACGTGGCCGCCGAGCGTCGCGCAGTTCGCGAGCACGCACTGGTTGCCGACGATGCAGTCGTGCGCCACGTGCGTGTAGGCCATGAACAGGTTGTCGTCGCCGATGCGCGTCACGCCCTGGTCCTTGGTCGTGCCGCGGTTGAGCGTGACGAATTCGCGAACCACGTTGCGGTGGCCGATCTCGAGCCGCGTCGGCTCGCCCTTGTACTTCTTGTCCTGGGGCGCGTCACCCACCGAAGCGAACTGGTGGATGCGGTTGTCCTCGCCGATCTTCGTCGGCCCGGCGATCACGGCGTGCGGCCCGATGGTGGTCCGCGCACCGATCTCGACGCCCGACTGCACCACGGCGTACGCGCCGATCTCCACGTCGTCGCCGATCACGGCGTCCTTCGCGACGAGCGCCGTCGGGTGAATCACGCTGGGCATGCTGCCTCTCCTCTGTCCACTCGGTGTGCGGGCCTCAGCCCGGCATCACCATCATTTGCTGGTGTGCGGGCCTCAGCCCGGCATCACCATCATCTCAGCCGAGCAGGCTTCCGCGCCGTCGACCTCCGCCACCACGGCGAACTTCCAGATGGTGCGGATGCGTCGTTCGAGCGTCGCCTTCAGGATCAGCTGGTCGCCGGGCAACACCGGGCGACGGAAGCGAGCCTTGTCGATGCCGGCGAAATAGAACTTCACGTTCTCGTCGGGGTAGATCCCCGCCGTGAAGAATAACAGGATGCCGGAGGACTGAGCCAGTGCATCGAGCATCA
>JBGAHO010000071.1:0-15729 GCA_044226195.1 Steroidobacteraceae bacterium | reverse complement strand
GATAGCCGAAATGTACCCGGCATCGTGCAACAGAAAGGCATGCCCAGCCGCAATGGGGTCGATGCTGTTGATGTACCGGAGTTCGTCTTTGTCACCCGACTCGATGTCCGAAAGTACCTGACGCACCACATCCCAATCTCGCTTCATCGCTGCCTCCCTTGAATCGCGTCCCCTGGAACGGGCCGACAAGGTGCTGTCGTGCGTGCTGGGCGATCTGGGGTGGCAGGTTGCCGCGATCGGCAAGCCACCGCGGCCAGGGTGGCGGTGAGCCGCTAACGCGGCAGCTTAACCCCTGTAATCATTTCCATTTCGCGAATAGACATGTCGGCCTGCGCACGCAATTCGCGCATGTATGCCACATCAGCGAGCTGCTTATTCGTCTGGACATTTAATTTCTGAATCACGCCCTGCCAGTGTGGGCTGTGCTGCCCGTAGAAGAAGCTATATAGATCGTCGATCGAAACGCCGTCTGTCGACGTACCGCGCCTGACGAGGATCTGTCCCTTGCGCACGCCACCCATGTTGACGGCGATGATGTGCGGACGCGGTCGGCTTGGCGCGATTTGTACGACGCCAACTCGTCGAGCACCGTGCGTCAACTCGTAGTACAAGAATTCTGGAACTGGCTGAATCTTGCCCTGCACAAGCTGCTGGAGTTTTGCGTCGTCGTAAGACTGCGTGGTGCCGCACACCAGCTCCGGCTGGCGCGGATCGACGCCGTAGACGATGAAGCCATACGTAGTGGTGCAAGCATTTGCGATGGCGGACACGTCCTTTAGGAATTCGCCTCGCTTCTCGTCATCGTTCGGCACGACGAAGTCGCGCTTCCAGTCGAAGATCGCCTTCTCGGGCGTGAGTCTCACAACCTCAAGGATCTGTTCGATGCTCAGAGTCTGCATGCGGGACTCACTCTTGAAGGTGGCGGAAGGGGTGGGATTCGAACCCACGGAGGGGTTGCCCCCTCGTCGCGTTTCAAGCGCGGTGCCTTAAACCACTCGGCCACCCTTCCGTATGCGTCTGCTAACCATTCGCGCACAGTGCGTATCTTACCGGGAACCGGAACACCCGTAAGCGGCTGTATTTACGGCGGTTTCTACCAGCCACGAGCGTCCAATACGACACGTTTCAAGACTGCTGCGATCAACCACTCCGCCACCCCACCGCGCCCGAAACTCAAACGATCACAAAGGGCGGGCATTCACGAGCGGCACTATCCACCGCTCCGCCACCGCTCCGTGATCGTCAGCCGCGGATCAACTCCGCGCCGCCCATGTACTTGCGCAGCACTTCCGGCACCACCACGCTGCCGTCGCCCTGCTGGTAGTTCTCCAGCACCGCGACCAGCGCGCGGCCGACCGCGACGCCCGAGCCGTTGAGCGTGTGCACGGCTTCCGGCTTGCCGGTCGCCGGGTTGCGCCAGCGCGCCTGCATGCGCCGCGCCTGGAACGCCTCGCAGTTGCTGCACGACGAGATCTCGCGGTACTTCTGCTGACCCGGCAGCCAGACCTCGAGGTCGTAGGTCTTGGCGCTGCCGAAGCCGACGTCGCCCGCGCACAGCGCCAGCACGCGGTACGGCAGGTTCAGGCCCTGCAGCACCTTCTCCGCGTGGCCGGTCAGCTCCTCGAGCGCGGCATACGAGTCCTCCGGCTTCACCACCTGCACCAGCTCGCACTTCTCGAACTGGTGCTGACGGATCATGCCGCGCGTGTCCTTGCCGTACGAGCCGGCCTCGGAACGGAAGCACGGCGTGTGCGCGACGAAGCGGCGCGGCAGCGTGTTCGCCTCGAGGATCTGCTCGCGCACGAGGTTCGTGACCGGCACCTCGGCCGTCGGGATCAGGAAGAACTCCGACTCGCCGCCGACGACGCGGAACAGGTCGGCCTCGAACTTCGGCAGCTGGCCCGTGCCGACGAGCGTCGAGCGCGCGACGAGGTACGGCGCGTAGATCTCGGTGTAGCCGTGCTGCGAGGTGTGCAGGTCGAGCATGTACTGGATCAGCGCGCGGTGCAGGCGAGCGACGCCGCCTTTCAACACCACGAAGCGCGCGCCCGAGATGCGCCCGGCCGCCTCGAAATCCATCTGCGCCAGCTGCTCGCCGACGGCGACGTGATCGAGCGGCGTGAAGTCGAACTGGCGCGGCGTGCCCCAGCGGCGCACCTCGACGTTCGAGTTCTCGTCCCGGCCGTCGGGCACGCTCTCGTGCAGCATGTTCGGCAACCCGAGGCACAGCTCGTCGAACTCGGCCTGCACGCCCGCAAGTTCCTTCTCGAGCCCCTCGAGCCGGCGCGCCATGGCCTCGCCTTCGGCGACCAGCGCCGCAATGTCCTGGCCCTGCGCCTTGGCCTTGCCGACGTTCTTGGCGTGCGCGTTGCGGGCCGCCCGCACTTCGTCGGCGGCCACCTGGGCCGCCTTGCGACGCTCCTCGAGCGAACGGAAACGCTCGACGTCGAGCACGAAGCCGCGCCGCGCGAGGTTGGCGGCCACCGCGGCAGGGTCGGAACGGAGCAGGCGGGTGTCGAGCATGGTCGCGGCGGTCCTTGGGCGAAAGATGGGGAATCCAGCGCGGAATTGTACGAGAAACGAGCCCGAGGCCGCTCGTGAGGAACCCTCACCCGGGTCGCGCCGTCACTTGCCCCGGATGCGGGCCAGCGCCTCGGCGATCTTGATCTCGAGCCCGCGCGACACGGGCTCATAGTAGCGGGCGGGCTCCATGCCGTCGGGAAAGTAGCGTTCGCCCCGCGCCACGGCATCCGGCTCGTCGTGCGCGTAGCGATAGCCCTTGCCGTAGCCGAGGCCCTTCATGAGGCCGGTGGGCGCATTGCGCAGGTGCAGGGGCACCTCGAGCGTCCCTTGCCGCTGTGCGTCCGCCATGGCCGCGCCGAATGCCGTGTAGACGGCATTGCTCTTGGCCGCGCAGGCCATGAAGACCACCGCCTGCGCGATCGCCAGTTCGCCTTCGGGGCTGCCGAGCCGCTCGTAGACCTCGCAGGCCTCGAGCGCCAGCGTCAGCGCGCGCGGATCGGCGTTGCCGATGTCCTCGGACGCCATGCGCAGCACGCGCCGCGCAACGTAGCGCGGGTCGCAGCCGCCGTCGAGCATGCGGCACAGCCAGTAGAGCGCCGCGTCGGGATCGGAGCCACGCACCGACTTGTGCAGCGCGGAGATCTGGTCGTAGAACTGCTCGCCCTTCTTGTCGAAGCGGCGGTAACCGCCGGCCGAGACCTCGGCCGCGATCTCGTCGTTGATGCGGCCCGCCCCGGCGCGCGCGAGATCCGCCGCGACCTCGAGCAGGTTCAGGGCCCGGCGCGCATCGCCATCGGCGGCACGGGCCAGCGTCAGCAGCGCATCGTCGTCGGCCGTGACCGCCTCGCCGGCCGTGGCGAACTCGCGCTCCAGCGCGCGCTTCAGCACGTGCAGCACGTCCTCGGCCGTCAGCGAGCGCAGCACGTACACCCGCGCACGCGAGAGCAACGCGCTGTTGATCTCGAAGGACGGGTTCTCCGTCGTCGCGCCGATGAAGCAGACCGTGCCGTCCTCGACGTAGGGCAGGAACGCATCCTGCTGCGACTTGTTGAAGCGGTGCACCTCGTCGAGGAACAGCACCGTGCGACGCCCACCGGCCCGCCGCAGTTCCTGGGCCTGCTCGACCGCCGCGCGAACGTCCTTCACGCCGGCCATCACCGCCGAGAGCGCCATGAACTCGGCATCGCAGGTCTTGGCGACCAGGCGCGCGAGCGTGGTCTTGCCGGTGCCGGGCGGGCCCCACAGCAGCATCGAATGCAGGGTGCGGCCCTCGAGCAGTCGACGCAGCGGCTTGCCGGGCGCGAGCAGGTGCGACTGGCCGACGAAGTCGTCGAGACTCGCGGGCCGCATGCGATCCGCGAGCGGACGCCAGCCGCCCTCGCCCGCCGAGAAATTCAGTTCTGGCCCAGCCATGCTTCGACCCTCGGGGTCCAGCCGCCCGTGACCCAGCGCGAGGCCACCAGGCCGAGCACGACGCCGGTGGCGTTGGCCGCCATGTCGTACGGATCCGCCTGGCGACCGGCCGCCATCAGGAACTGGCCGACCTCCATGGCGAGACCGAGCGCGAGCAGGCCGAGCGCAATGCCCACGTAACGCGACTTCGCGTACATGCCGCCGAACCAGACCATCAGGAACGCATACGCGCCGAAATGCTCGACCTTGTCGAAGCCGCCGGGCACCGGCAGGTCCACGCTGGTCTGGAGGCTGCCCCACACGACCAGCCCCAGCCAGCCGGCGCTGGCCGCGAGCCACAGGGCCGAATGTCGCAGCCGCAGCACGCCCGCGCTCAGGGGGCGACGCTGCCGATCACGTCGGCGCCCTTCGGCGGCGTGAACTTGAACGCCCCGGCGTCGACGCGGCCGTTGCGCGCGATGTCGAGGAACGCGAGCGACGTGACCTGGCCCAGCTTGTCGGCCAGTTCCATGGCGACGAGCCCGCCCTTGGCGTCGAACGCGAGCGCCACGCGCTCGAAATCCGAGCCGGACTGTTTCGGCTTCAGGGTGCACCAGGTGACGTCGCCACGCTGCACGATCTCGCCGGCGACGAAGGCATCGGCCGCCTTGCCCGTGCCCGAGAGGAGCATGGCCGGCGTGGACCCCAGGCCCTGCTCGAGCGGCCGCACGGTGACCTGCTGCAGGTCCGAGTCGTACAGCCACAGCTTGCGGCCGTCGGCGACGATCGTCTGCAGGTACGGCTTGCGGTAGTCCCAGCGAAAGCGGTTCGGCCGCGACAGGGTCAGGTGACCCTCGGCGCGCTGCGTGATCTGGCCCTTGTCGTCGCGCACGACCTGCTCGAAGTCGGCGGAGAGCGTCTTCAACGTCGCGAGGTACGCATCGACCCGTGCGATGGCGTCCTGCGCCGACGCGACGGTCGACGCGCACAGCAGCAGCGCGAGCGTGAATGCGCGGACGATCATCTGCCCGAGCGCACGGCGATCAGTCGGCATCGGGCGGCGGCGGCGCGAGCACTTCGCGGCTGCCGTTCGTCTGCAGCGGCCCCACCAGGCCCGCCGCTTCCATCGCCTCGATCATGCGGGCCGCGCGGTTGTAGCCGATCTTGAGCCGGCGCTGCACGCCGGAGATCGAGGCCTTGCGACTCTCGGTGACGATGCGCACCGCCTCGTCGTACAGCGGGTCCTGCTCGGCATCGCCGCCCTCGCCGCCTTCACCGCCCGCGCCTTCCTCGCCCGGGAGACCCGGGATCGGCGCCGACGGGCCGTCCAGCACTTCGTCGATGTACACGGGCGAGCTGTGCTCGCGCAGCGAGGCCGCGACCTTGTGCACTTCCTGGTCGGAGACGAACGCGCCGTGCACGCGCACGGGGTGCGAGGTGCCCGGTTGCAGGAACAGCATGTCGCCGTGGCCGAGCAGGCTCTCGGCGCCGCTCTGGTCGAGGATCGTGCGCGAGTCCACCTTGGCGGACACCTGGAAAGCGATGCGCGTGGGAATGTTGGCCTTGATCAGGCCGGTGATCACGTCCACCGACGGGCGCTGCGTGGCGAGGATCAGGTGGATGCCCGAGGCACGCGCCTTTTGCGCCAACCGCGCGATCAGTTCCTCCACCTTCTTGCCGACGATCATCATCATGTCGGCGAGTTCGTCGACCACCACGACGATGTACGGCAGCGGCTCGAGGTCCGGCACCGTCGACGGATCGCCGCCCGGCGGCAGCCGCTTCATCTCGAGCGGGTCCTTGATCGGCTTGCCGGCGTCGTTCGCGTCGGCGACCTTGCGGTTGTAGCCTGCGAGGTTGCGCACGCCGGCGTGCGCCATCAGCTGGTAGCGCCGCTCCATCTCGGCGACGCACCAGCGCAGCGCGTTGGCCGCCTGCTTCATGTCGGTGACGACCGGCGCCAGCAGGTGCGGGATGCCCTCGTAGACCGAGAGCTCCAGCATCTTCGGGTCGATCATGATCAGGCGCACCTGCTCGGGCGTGCTCTTGTAGAGCAGCGAGAGCACCATCGCGTTGACCGCGGTCGACTTGCCCGAACCGGTCGTACCGCCCACCAGCAGGTGCGGCATGCGCGCGAGGTCGGCGACCACCGGGCTGCCGCCGATGTCCTTGCCGAGCACCAGCGCGAGCGGCGAGTTCAGGTCGTCGTAGGCGCGCGACTTGATGATCTCGCCGAGCGTGACCATCTCGCGGACCTCGTTCGGGATCTCGAGGCCCATGGTCGACTTGCCGGGAATGATCTCCACCACGCGTACACTGATCGCGGACAGCGCGCGCGCGAGGTCCTTCGCGAGGTTCGAGATCTGCGCGACCTTCACGCCCGGCGCCGGCCGCAGCTCGAAGCGCGTGATCACCGGGCCCGGATGCACTTCCACCACCTCGGCCTCGACGCCGAAGTCGCGCAGCTTCAGCTCGACGAGGCGCGACATCGCCTCGAGCGCCTCGGCGGAATAGCCTCCCGCGCGCGGCGGCGGGTCGTCGAGCAGCGAGAGCGCGGGCAGCGCGCTGGTGCCGGTCCGCTCGAACATCGGCACCTGCTTTTCCTTCTCGACTCGCTCGCTCTTCTCGACCTTCGGCGCCGGCGCCTCGATCTTCGGCGGCTTGCGCTCGGCCACCTTCTTCTGTTCCTCGCGCACCACTTCCTGGCGCGCCTGCTTCACCTCGCGACCGGCCTGCACGTCGCGCGCGGTCGAGATGCGATCACGCACCCAGCCGATCGTCCACAGCACGCCGCGGCCGATGCGGTCCATCACGTCGAGCCACGAGATGCCGGTGCAGAGCGAGACCGACGCGAGCCACACGGCGAGCAGCAGCAGCGTGGCGCCGAGGAAGCTCATCGCGCGCGCGAGCTGGTCGCCGGCGAGCGTGCCGAACAGGCCGCCCGCCGAATTGGGCAGCGTGCCCGCCGAGAAATGCAGCGTGGCGAGCCCGCAGCTGCTGGCGAGCGCGAGGAAGAAACCGAGTCCGCGCAATGCGGCCGTGCGACGGTCGACCGGCTCCGGGTTCTTGCGCTCGCGGAACAGGTTCCAGCCCGCCAGCCCGAGCATGATCGGGAACAGGAAGGCGGGACCGCCGAACAGCAGGAAGAACAGGTCGGAGAGGTGCGCGCCGAACGGCCCGATCAGGTTGGCAACGGGGCCCGGCTGCCCGGTCGAGGAGAACGACGGGTCGGCCCGGTCGTAGCTGACCAGCGCGACGAACAGGATCAGCGCCAGCGCGCCGAAGATCCAGAGCGCACTCTCGCGCAGTCCGCGCTGCACGTTGGCCTGCGCGACGCCTCCGCTGCGCTTCGACTCAGCTCTAGCCACCCGAGATCACCTGAACGCTCAATTCCTTCCCGTAACCCCATGAGTCTACGAGGAATAACAGTCATTGGACAGGGGCACGCCCGGTCGCCGCGCGCGCCCCTTGCCGAGCGGGCCTCGCGACATGCCCGAGGATTCTTGGCCGCGGCGCGTCGAGTTGCTTACCATGCCGCGCCCTGAGCATCGCGCCGCGTCATGAGCGCGTCGCGCAAACGAGCGAGGAAGTATACATGAGCACCCCCCGTCACTCCCGGCTGATCATCCTGGGCTCCGGTCCGGCGGGGTACTCCGCAGCCGTGTATTCGGCGCGCGCCAACCGCAACCCGCTGCTGATCACGGGCATGGAACAGGGCGGCCAGCTGATGACCACGACGGAGGTCGACAACTGGCCCGGCGACCCGCACGGCCTGACCGGCCCGGGCCTGATGGAACGCATGCGCGCACATGCCGAGCGCTTCCACACCGAGATCCTGATGGACCACATCAACGAGGTCGACTTCAGCCGCCGTCCGCTGCTGCTGAAGGGCGACCGCGGCGACTACACCTGCGACGCGCTGATCATCGCCACGGGCGCGAGCGCCCGTTACCTCGGTCTCGAGTCCGAGCAGAACTTCCGCGGCCGCGGCGTCTCGGCCTGCGCCACCTGCGACGGCTTCTTCTTCCGCGGCCAGCGCGTCGCGGTGATCGGCGGCGGCAACACCGCCGTCGAGGAAGCGCTGTACCTCTCGAACATCGCCTCGCACGTCACGCTGGTGCACCGTCGCGACAAGCTGCGCTCGGAGAAGATCCTGCAGGACCACCTGTTCGAGCGGCAGAAGGCCGGCGCCGTCGAGATCGTCTGGAACCACGAGGTCGACGAGGTGCTCGGCGACGACACCGGCGTCACCGGACTGCGCGTGAAGGCCACCGACGGCTCGGGCAAGCGCGACATCGCCGTCGCCGGCGTGTTCATCGCCGTCGGCCACACCCCGAACACCCAGATCTTCAACGGCCAGCTCGACATGAACGGCGGCTACATCGTCGTGAAATCGGGCTCGAACGGCGGGGCCACCGCAACGAGCGTGCCTGGCGTGTTCGCCGCGGGCGACGTGGCCGACCACGTCTACCGACAAGCCGTGACGTCCGCCGGCACGGGCTGCATGGCCGCGCTCGATGCGGACAAGTACCTCGACGCGCTCGATGCCGGTGCCCGGCACGGCGACTGAGCCGCGCGGCCGTCCGCCATGGCGCTGCAGGCGGAACTCGTCGAGGACATCCGGACCCTGCCGGCCGCCGACTGGGATGCGCTGGACGCGGCCGGCAATCCGTTCCTGCGGCACGGTTTCCTCGCGGCGCTCGAGCGCACGGGCTGCGTCGGTACCGACAGCGGCTGGCTCCCCTGTCACCTCGCCGTGCGTGACGATGGCGGACGACTGGTGGCCGCGGTGCCGCAGTACCTCAAGTCGCACTCCTGGGGCGAGTTCATCTTCGACATGAGCTGGGCGCAGGCCTACGCACGCTCCGGACTCGACTACTACCCCAAGCTGCTCTCGGCCATCCCGTTCACGCCGGTCACCGGCCCGCGACTGCTGATGCGCGCCGACGCGGCGACGGACGACCTGCGCGCGGCACTGGCCGAACTGCTGGTGGAGTCCGCGCAGGTGCGCGAGGTCTCCGGAGCGCACGTGAACTTCACGCGCCCGGAGGACCAGGCCGCGCTCGAAGGCGCCGGCTTCCTGCGCCGCCACGACTGCCGGTTCCTCTGGCGCAACGACGGCTACCGCGACTTCGACGATTTCCTCGCGCGCTTCCGCGCGGACAAGCGCAAGAAGGCGAAGCGCGAGCGGCGGCGCGTCGCGGAGTCGGGCATCGAGTTCCGCACCTTGCGGGGCGAGTCGATGGACGAAGCGACGTGGCGCGCGGTCTTCGGCTTCTCCGAGCGGACCTTCCTGCGCCACGGCAACGGCCACTACCTGAGCGCGGAGTTCCTGCACGGAGTCGCGCACGGCGCACCCGGCACCGTGATGGTGAAACTCGCCGAGCGCGCCGGTCGCGCGGTCGCGGCCGCGGTGTTCTTCGAGGGCGGCGGCTGGCTCTACGGCCGCTACTGGGGCTGCGAGCGACCGGAGGACTCGCTGCATTTCGAGGCTTGCTACTACCAGGGCATCGAGTACTGCATCGAGCGCGGCCTGCAGTCCTTCGACCCCGGCACGCAGGGCGAGCACAAGATCGCGCGCGGCTTCGAACCGACGCGAACCTGCTCGGCCCACTGGCTGGCCCACGAGGGCTACCGCGACGCGATCCGCCGCTACCTCGGGCGCGAGCGCGACGCGGTCGACGAGTACATCGCGGCGGCCGCGCAGCACCTGCCGTTCCACCGGGACGAAGAGACGGCTCCGTGATTCCGTGGCTGCGACCGGACGACCCGCCCGATGCGTTCCCGCCGGTCGCGGATGCGCTCACGGAACCGGACGGCCTGCTGTGCGTCGGGGGCGACCTGTCGGTGGAGCGGCTGCTGGCGGCCTATCGGCGCGGCATCTTTCCCTGGTATTCCGAGGGACAGCCGATCCTGTGGTGGTCGCCGGATCCGCGCGCCGTGCTGTTCCTCGACGAGTTCAAGGTGTCCCGCAGCCTCGCCAAGACCGTCCGCAATCGCGGGTTCGCGGTCACGGTGGACGCCGATTTCGCGGGCGTGATGCGCCACTGCGGCGATGCCACCCTGCGGCCGGAGGGCACCTGGATCTCGCCCGACATGCAGCGCGCCTACGCCCGGCTGCACGAGCTCGGCCACGCGCACTCGATCGAGACGCGGCTCGAGGGACGGCTGGTCGGCGGACTCTACGGCGTGGCGCTCGGCGGCGTGTTCTTCGGCGAGTCCATGTTCAGCCTCGAACGCGACGCGTCGAAGGTCGCCCTCCACCATCTCGTCGATCTCCTGCGCGCCCGCGGCGGCGTCCTCATCGACTGCCAGGTCACCAGCGCGCATCTCGAGAGCCTCGGTGCGCGCCGCATTCCGCGCAGGGAGTTCGTGGCCCGGCTCGGGTCGGTCATCCCCGACCTGCGGCCGACGACCGGCTGGCCGGCGTCCCCGCCCGTGCCTGTCGTCAAATAGCGACAACCCGTAGCGGCGTTGCATTGCATTGGCGGGGGCCTTTATGCAGAATTCGCGCGGCCCACGGGGCCGCAGCGAGGGTGCATGGCGAAGGAAGAAGCAATCCAGATGGAAGGCAAGGTCGTCGAGACCCTGCCCAACACGACGTTCCGGGTGCAGTTGCAGAATGGCCACGTCGTGACGGCCCACATCTCGGGCAAGATGCGCAAGAACTACATCCGCATCCTCACGGGCGACTCCGTCACGGTCGAGATGACGCCCTACGACCTCACCAAGGGCCGCATCGTCTACCGCGGCCGCTGACTCACTCGAGCAGGGCCGGCTCCTCCGCGGAGCGCGTCTCGACCTTCAGCTCGTCGTTGGTGCCCACGCTCACGAACGCGTGGCCACCCTTCTCCAGCCGACCGAACAGCAGTTCTTCCGCGAGCGGGCGCTTGATGTGGTCCTGGATCACGCGCGCCATCGGCCGCGCACCCATCTTCGGGTCGTAGCCGCGCCGCGCGATCCACAACCGCGCCGCGTCGTCGACGTGCAGCGCGACGCCCTTCTGCTCGAGCTGCGCCTCGATCTCGACCAGCAGCTTGTCGACCACGCGCTGGATGGTGAGCTCGTCGAGGCCCTCGAACTGCACGACCGCGTCGAGCCGGTTGCGGAATTCGGGCGCGAACAGCCGCTTGATCGCCTCCATGCCGTCGGTGCTGTGGTCCTGCGTCACGAAGCCGATCGACGCCCGGCCCATCTCCGCCGCACCGGCGTTGGTCGTCATCACGATGATGACGTGGCGGAAGTCGGCCTTGCGCCCGTTGTTGTCGGTGAGCGTGCCGTGGTCCATCACCTGCAGCAGCAGGTTGAACACGTCCGGGTGCGCCTTCTCGATCTCGTCGAGCAGCAGCACGCAGTGCGGATGCTTGGTGATGGCCTCGGTCATCAGGCCGCCCTGGTCGAAGCCGACGTAGCCCGGGGGCGCGCCGATCAGGCGCGACACCGTGTGGCGCTCCATGTACTCCGACATGTCGAAGCGGATGAGCTCGACGCCGAGCGCGAGCGCGAGCTGGCGCGTCACCTCGGTCTTGCCGACGCCGGTCGGGCCGGCGAACAGGAAGGAGCCGACCGGCTTGCGCTGGTCGCCGAGCCCGGAGCGCGACATCTTGATCGACGACGCCAGCGTCTCGATCGCGCGGTCCTGGCCGAAGATCACCAGCTTCAGGTTGCGCTCGAGGTTCTTCAGCACGTCGCGGTCGCTGTTCGACACCGTCTTCGGCGGGATGCGCGCGATGCGCGCCACCACGTCCTCGATGTGCTCGACGGTAACCGTTTCCTCGCGGGTCTCGGGCGGCCGCAGGCGCAGGCGCGCGCCGGCCTCGTCGATGACGTCGATGGCCTTGTCCGGCAGGTGGCGGTCGTTGATGTGGCGGGCCGAGAGTTCGGCCGCAGCCTTGAGCGCGTCGTCGGCGTAGCGGATGCCGTGGTGCTCCTCGAACTTCGGCCGCAGCCCGCGCAGGATCTCGATGGTCTCGGGCACCGTCGGCTCGACCACGTCGATCTTCTGGAAGCGCCGCGTGAGCGCGTGGTCCTTCTCGAAGATGCCGCGGTATTCCTGGTAGGTCGTCGAGCCGATGCAGCGCAACTCGCCGTTCGCGAGCGCGGGCTTGATGAGGTTCGACGCATCCATGACGCCGCCCGAGGCGGCGCCCGCGCCGATCACGGTGTGGATCTCGTCGATGAACAGGATCGCGCCCGGCTGCTTCTTGATCTCGGCCAGCACGCTCTTCAGGCGCTTCTCGAAGTCGCCCCGGTACTTGGTGCCCGCGATCAGCGAGCCGAGGTCGAGCGAGTACACGGTGCTGTCCGCAAGCACGTCGGGCACCTTGCCCTCGACGATCAGGCGCGCGAGCCCTTCGACCAGCGCGGTCTTGCCGACGCCGGCCTCACCGACGTAGAGCGGATTGTTCTTGCGGCGCCGGCACAGGATCTCGACCGTGCGCTCGATCTCGAGCGCGCGGCCGATGAGCGGGTCGATGCGGCCCTGCTCGGCCAGGCGATTGAGGTTCGTGGCGAACTTCTCGAGCGCGGAACCGCCCTCGGCGTCGCGCTCGCCCTCGCCCGACGGCGCCTGTTCCTCGCTCGGGCGCTCGCGCTCGTCGCCGGGCTTCGAGAGGCCGTGCGAGATGAAATTGACCACGTCGAGCCGCGAGATCTCCTGCAGTCCGAGCAGGTAGGCCGCGTGGCTGTGCTTCTCGCTGAAGATCGCCACGAGGACGTTCGCGACCGAGACTTCCTTCTTGCCGCTCGACTGCACGTGGAACACCGCACGCTGCAGCACGCGCTGGAAGCCGAGCGTCGGCTGCACCTCGCGGTCGTCGTCGGGCTTGAGGCGCGGCGTCGTCTGGTCGACGAATTCCTTCAGTTCCTTGCGCAGCCGTGTCGCGTCCGCCCCGCACGCGCGCAGGATCTCGCGCACCTTCGGCGTGTCGATGATCGCGAGCAGCAGGTGCTCGACGGTCATGAATTCGTGGCGCGCGTCCCGGGCCCCCTGGAAGGCCTCGTTCAGGCAGATCTCGAGTTCACTGCTCAACACGTGATTCAGGCCTCTTCCATCGTGCACAGCAGCGGATGCTGCTGCTGGCGGGCGTAGGTCGTCACCTGCGCCACCTTGGTCTCGGCGATCTCGAAGGTATACACCCCGCAGACGCCCTTGCCACGGGTGTGTACCTCGAGCATGACGCGGGTGGCGGTGGTGCGGTCCATCCCGAAGATGTGCTCGAGGACGTCCACGACGAACTCCATCGGCGTGTAGTCGTCGTTCAGCAGCACGACCTGGTAGAGGGGCGGCCGCTTGGTCTGCGGCAGTGCCTCCTCGACGATCAGCCCGTGGTTGCCCTGTGGATGTTCCTCGGCCATGCCCGCCTGCCCTGCTCCCGGTCCTATATAGGGCCCTCACCGGGCCCTGACAAGCTTACCCATCCGCAATTTGCGCAACGACCTTGAGGGGGCGTCGTGCAAGTCCGTATGATGCCGCAACCCTGGCCCCGGCTGGGGCGAACCGCCTTGCCCGACGGACACTTACGCGAGTCTGGATGCCGTTTCCCAAGAACCTGAGCCGCATCGCCTCGGTCGCCGAAGGCGCCACCACGGACGGGTGGGTCAAGAACCTGCCCTGGATCGTGTCGGCCGCACTGGTCGTCCTGCTCGCCTGGCAGCTCGTACAGCTCGCCTGGGCCCTGCTCGGGGCCCGCAAGGCACCGGCCACGGTGGCCTCCGCCTCCCCGGTCGCGGCGCCCACGGGCCCGGCCATCGACGTGCAGGCGATCATCAATGCCCACCTGTTCGGCACGGCGGCCGCGCCGAGCGATGCCGACCCGAACGCCGTGGCCGCCACCCAGATGAGCCTGGTCCTGGTGGGTACGATCGCCCAATCGGACCCGGAAAAGGGCTACGCGATCATCGGCGAGAATGCCGTGTCGGCGAAGGTGTACGCGGTCGGCAAGACCATCACCGGGGGCACCAAGCTGCACTCGGTCTACCCGGACCGGGTCATCCTGGACCGCGGCGGGCGCCTGGAGGCCCTGATGCTGCCCAAGCAGTTCACCGGCGGGCTGACCCCGCCGCCGGGGATGGCCGGCATCCCGCAGGGCACCATTGGGGACCGGCTGCGGCAACTCGCCGCCGAAAACCCCGCCGCCATCACCGAGATCCTGCGCCCGCAGCCGGTGTTCGCCAGCGGCCAGCAGCGCGGCTACCGGGTCTACCCGGGGCGCAACCGCCAGCAGTTCGCGCGGCTCGGCCTGATGCCCGGCGACCTGGTCACCTCGGTCAACGGCACCCCGCTCGACGACCCGTCGCGCGGCATGGAAATCCTGCAGACGATGAACAGTGCGACCGACGTCGCGATCACCGTCGAGCGCAACGGCCAGAGTACGCAGATCAACATCAACAACGCCCAGGTGGCCGCCGAGGCGGCGGCCGCGGCGGCCCAGCCCGAGAGCATCCCGGTCACCGAGGTGCCCGGGGTGCCCGCCCAGGATCCTTCGGAGTGACGATGAAGCCCAAGCTGTTCCACCGGTTTGCCCCCATCGCCGCCGGCCTCGTGCTCGCCGCGTTCGTCGCGCTCGGCGTGCCGAGCGATGCCGGCGCCCAGGCGCAGGGGACCATCACGCCGAACTACAAGGACGCGGACCTCAGCCAGATCATCGAGGCGGTCAGCGCGGTCACCGGCAAGAACTTCATCGTCGATCCGCGCGTCAAGGCGCAGGTGACGATGCTCTCCTCCACGCCGATGACGCCGAACGCCTTCTACGAGGCGTTCCTGTCGATCCTGCAGGTGCACGGCTTCGTCGCGGTGCCCTCGGGCAGCGTGATCAAGATCCTGCCCGACGCCAACGCCCGGCAGCTGCCGGCCAACGACCTGCCGTCGCGCATCAGCCCGACGTCGGACGAGATCGTCACTCAGGTGATCGCGGTGCGCAACGTCAGCGCCGCCCAGCTGGTGCCGATCCTGCGCCCGCTGATCCCGCAGTACGGCCACCTCGCGGCCTACCCGGCCTCGAACATGCTGATCATCTCGGACCGTGCCTCGAACGTGTCGCGCATGATCCGGATCATCCAGCGCATCGATTCGACGGGCGACGAGGCGATCGACGTCATCCCCATGCAGCACGCGAGTGCGGCCGAGGTCGTGCGGCTGGTCAACAGCCTGTACGCGGGCGGCGGCGGCGGCGAGGGCGGCGGCGGCCCGACGTTCAAGGTCGTGGCGGACGAGCGCACCAACAGCGTGCTGGTGAGCGGTGAGACGTCGCAGAGGCTGCGCCTCAAGACGCTGGTCACCCACCTCGACACGCCGCTCGAGTCCGGCGGCGACACGCAGGTGCGTTACCTGCGCTATGCCGATGCCGAGAAGATCTCGCAGAAGCTGCGCGAGCAGATCCAGGGCATCGCGGCCGCGAGCACCGGCGGCACGGGAGGCGCGGCGCCGGCCGTCGCGACCGGCGGCGGCGACAAGAGCGTCACCATCTGGGCCGAACCGCAGACCAACGCGCTGGTGGTCACCGCGCCGCCCAAGGTCATGCGCTCGGTCATGTCCATCGTCGACCGGCTCGACATCCGCCGCGCGCAGGTGCTGGTGGAAGCGATCCTGGTCGAGATGTCCGTCGACAAGGCCCGCGACCTGGGCGTCAACTGGGTGATCGGCGACCGTGACTCCGACGGCAACCTGCTGCCGGCGGGCGGCTTCATCAATCCCGTCGACGGCACCGGCATCGGCCAGATCCTGCAAGGCGTGCTCAATCCCGAAAGCGTCACCTCGCTGCCGAGAGGCCTGACGATCGGATTGGGACAGATCAGCGAGACCGGCTTCAGCTG
>JBGAHO010000070.1:0-15832 GCA_044226195.1 Steroidobacteraceae bacterium | reverse complement strand
CACCGCCTGCGCCGGCTGGAACAAGTGGGCCTTCGCCTTGGGCGCAGGCGCGTCGTGCTGGCGCAGCACGGTCACGTCGTCGAGCACCCAGATCGCCCGACCCTGCGTGGCGGCGATCAGGTCGTCGTCCTTCACCAGCAGGTCGCGCACCCACGCGGTCGGCAGGTTGCGCTGCAAGGGCTGCCAGTGCGCACCGTCGTCGGTCGAGTAGTACACGCCGATGTCCGTGCCGGCATAGAGCAGGCCCGCGCGCACCGGGTCGGCGCGCACCACGCTCACGAAGTGACCGGCGGGCAGGCCGTCGACGATCGAGGTCCACGTCGCCCCGTTGTCGCGCGTGCGGAACGCCAGCGGGCGCGGATCGTCCTGCCGGTGGTTGTCGACCGCGACGTAGGCCACACCGCGTTCGACCGGCGAGGGATCCACCGTCGCGATCTTCGCCCAGGCCGGCACGCCGGGCGGCGTCACGTCGGTCCAGAACTTGCCGCCGTCGCCGGTCATGCGCAGCTTGCCGTCGTCCGTGCCGATCCAGATCTCGTCGTTGTCGCGGGGGGACAGGCCGATGCTCCAGATCACGCCGTAGCCGCACTCGCGCGCGCGCGCCGGCTCGAGTTCGCCCTGGCAATCGCCGGGCGAGTCGCTGCGCGCCGACAGGTCCGGGCTGATGGCTTCCCAGTGCGTGCCCTGGTCCGTCGAGCGCCAGAGCTGCTGCGAGCCGAAGTAGAGCGGGTAGGGCGCGCGTCGCGAGATGGCGATCGGCGTGATCCACGAGTAACGCTGCTGGAAGTCTAGCGGGCGCTGGCCGTAGCTCGAGAACGGCCACGGCGTGACGTTCTGCTGTTCGCCCGTGCGCTCGTTCCAGCGCGTGAGGCGACCGCCGAGGCCGGAGCTGTAGACGATCTGGTTGTCCTGCGGATCGGCGACCTGGTAGTCGCGCTCGTCGCCGCCGACCGGTCGCCAGTCGCGGAAGGAGATCGAGCCGTCGTTGCTGCGACTCGCGATGCGCACCGTGCCGCTGTCCTGCTGCCCGCCGAAGATGCGATACGGGAAGGCGTCGTCGACGGCGAGCTTGTAGAACTGGCCAGTCGGCTGGTTGTACCAGCTGCTCCACGAGCGACCGGCGTTGGTCGTCACGACCGCACCCTGGTCCGAGCCCGTGATCATGCGCTCCGGGTACTCGGGATCGACCCAGAGGAAGTGATAGTCGTCGCCGCCCGGCGCACCCTTCACGACCTCGCATACGGTGCCGCCCTTCGCGCAGCGGTGCAGGCCGCGGCCGTTCGCGTACACCGCGTCGGGGTCGGCCCAGTCCGGCTCGAGCTTGGCGAAGTACGCGTTGATCAGCTCGGGATTCATGCTGACGTGCTGCCAGGTCGTGCCGCCGTCGTCGGAGCGGTACAGGCCGCCGTCGTGTTCCGCGTCGATCACTGCCCAGATGCGCGTGCCGGCCGCGCGATGCACGGCGGCGAGACCGATGCGACCGAGCGAGCCCTGCGGCCAGCCGCCGCCCTGCACCTTTCGCCACGTGACGCCGCCGTCCGACGAGCGGTACAGGCCGCTCTCTTCGCCGACGTCGGGCGTGAAGTAGGCGAGCCACGGCCGGTGACGCACCTGCCACACGCTCGCGTACACGAGGTTCGGGTCGACCGGATCGACGGCGAGGTCGACTGCGCCCGTCCGTTCACTCACGAACAGCGTGCGCTGCCAGGTCTTGCCGCCGTCGGCCGTGCGATAGACGCCGCGCTCTGCCGTGGGGCCGAAGATCGAACCGAGCGCCGCGACCCAGGCGACGTCGGGATTGCGCGGATCGATGCGCAGCGCACCGATGTGCCGCGTGCCGGCGAGTCCGAGGTGGCGCCAGGTCTTGCCCGCGTCGTCCGAGCGATACACGCCGTCCCCGGGCGTGACGTCGTAGCGGCTGGTGACCTGGCCCATGCCGACGTAGAGCGTCCCGGGTCGTGACGGGGCCACGGCCAGCGCGCCGACCGACGCCGAGCCCACGCCATCGAACACCGGCTGCCAGGTGATGCCGGCGTCGTCCGTTTTCCAGACACCGCCGCCGGCCGCGCCGAGGTAGAACGTGTTCGATCCATGCCCGGCGCCCGCAGCCACCGTGGCCCAGCCGGCGCGGAAAGGCCCGACGAGGCGCCATTCGAGCGCGTTCGTGAGGTCGGTGGGGCCGGCGAAGGCCGTGGCGACGGCGAGCAGCGAACTGCAGGCGTACAGGGCGCGACGGAACCACACGCGCATGGTGCAAATCCTGGCGGGGAACGGATCCGCGAGTGTATGCGAGGCGGTCCGGTCCGTGTACTCAGGCCGGGCGCAGCCGGGCCTGCAACTGGCCCCGCAACAGCCAGAGGCTGATCAGCGCCTGCAGCAGCGTGGTCGCGACCGAGAGCACCCAGACTTCGTGCAGTTCGAAGCCGGGTCGATGCGACAGCAGCGTCACCGGCACCGCAAACGTGACGAGGCGCGAGGCGCTGCTCAGCAGCGACGGCAGGGTGTTGCCGAGCGCCTGGAACATGCCGGAGCAGGCGAAGATCAGGCCGGCAGCGACGTAGTTCCACGAGATGTAGCGCAGGAATTGCACGCCCACCGCGATCACCTCGTCATCGTTCGTGAAGAGGCGGACCATCGCCCCCGGCTGCCAGTGGCACAGCGCCGTCATCACCAGCATCAGCCCGCTGCCGAAGAGCGCGACGAAGCGGAAGGTCTCGCGCACGCGGTCGTGCAGGCCCGCGCCGAAGTTCTGCCCCGCCACGGGGGCCACGGCGAAGGCAACGGCCATCACCGGCAGGAACAACGCCTGGTTGATGCGATTGCCGATGCCGAAGCCGGCCTGCGCGTCCGCGCCGAACGGGCGGATGGCCGCATAGATGGCGCCCATGATCACGAACATCATCAGGATCTCGGCACCCGCCGGCGTGCCGATCTTGAGGATGCGCCGCCAGGTGTCGAGGCGCGGCGTCGCGAGCGCACGATCGTAGGCGACGTCGTGCTCGAGGCGCCGGAAATAGATGGCGAGCAGCACGACGCCGAAGGCGATGGCGAGCGTGCTCGCGAGGCCGGCGCCGGCCACGCCGAGCGGGCGTCCCGTGCCCCACCCGGCGATCAGCACCGGCGCGAGCAGCGCGTTGAGCACGACGGTCAGCACCTGCACCAGCATCGCCGG
The DNA here is from genome assembly GCA_044226195.1 of Steroidobacteraceae bacterium. Lineage (GTDB taxonomy): Bacteria > Pseudomonadota > Gammaproteobacteria > Steroidobacterales > Steroidobacteraceae > RPQJ01. The sequence continues at coordinate 12,660 of JBGAHO010000070.1, read as the reverse complement.
CTTGACGATGCCGGTGCCGCGCAGGGCCGAGCCCATCACCACGAGCGCGAACTGCAGCGCGAGCCCGGGCAGGTACCACGCGAGGTACGTCCGGCCCGCGGCCTCGGTCGCGGCGTCGGCGCCCACCGAGGCCATGTACGACGGGGCGAGCGCGTAGCCGAGCACCAGCGTCGCCAGCGTGAAGAGCGCGCCGATCGACAGGCTCTGGTTGAACACGAGGTTCGCGTCGTCGCGATCGCGCCGGCCGATCGCCTGCGCGACGAGGGCGACGGTGCCGACGGAGAGCACCTGCGTCAGCGCCATGATCAGGAACGTCAGGTTGCCGGCGGTGCTGACGCCCGCGATCGCGGCATCGCCGAGGCGGCCCACGAAGTACAGGTCGATCAGGAAGTACAGCGTCTGGAAGACCATGCCGATCGCGATCGGCGCGGCCATCGCGAGGACGCTGCGCGGAATCGGTCCCTGCGTGAGCCGTCCGACGGCGGGCGCAGCCGCGCTCACGACCGCGACTCCTGGCGCGCGATCTGCAGCAGGCGCTCGAGCTGTCCGCGCACGTCGCGTGGCCACTCGGCGGTGTAGCGGTGCAGGTCGGTGTCGCGCAGTGCATAGAACGCGCGCAGCGCCTCCTCGTAGTGCGGCCGGTCGCCCGCCATGACGCGCAGGTAACGATCGACGGCTTCCTGGGCTGCGGCGAGGCGGTCGCGCTCGCCGCTCGAGCGACGGGCTTCGTCGACGAGGCGCCGGAGCGTGGCCGACGCGCCGCCGCGCTGGGTCTTCAGCCAGTCCCAGTGGCGCGGCAACAGCGAGACTTCGCGCGAGACCACGCCGAGTCGCGGGCGACCCGGGCCGGCAGGGCGCGCGCACCCGGCGTCGGTCGGCGCGGCGGGTCGCGAGGCCGCGAGGCGCGCGACGATCTCGTCGTCGCTGCCGCGCAGGTCGAGGTCCACGACCTCGGCCGTGCCCGCATCCATCACCACGATCGGGCGCGTCTCGCCGCCGTCGAGCGCGTGGCGGACGGCGAGCGCGACGACGGGCAGGGCATCGTGCGCAAGGAGGGTGTCGCCCGCGAAGGCGACGTGGGTGGGTTCGGAAAACGTCATGGCAGCGACCGCTCAGGGGGCAAGGTCGCGCAATTTACCCGGGTAAAACTAAGAAAGCAATATTTCCCGGGAGAAAATTAGCTGTGCATCAGCCGCTCGATGTGCGCGGCGGCGCTGGTTGCGAGCGCAGTGAGGTCGTAGCCGCCTTCCAGGGTCGAGACCACGCGGCCGCTGCAATGTCGTTCGGCCACGTCGCAGGCCACGCCCGTGACCCAGGTGTAGTCCCGGGTACCGAGGGACAGCTCCGCGAGCGGGTCGTTGGCATGTGCGTCGAAGCCGGCCGAAATGAACACGAGTTGCGGCCTGAATGCGTCGAGCGCCGGGACCCAGTGGTCCGTGACGGCGGCGCGGAACGCTTCGCTGCCACTGCCGGGCGGCAGTGGGCAGTTGACGATGTGGCCCGGCACGCTCGGCGGGTTCATGTCCGGGTAGAGTGGATACTGGTAGGACGAACACAGCAGCACGCGCGGGTCGTTGCGGAAGATGTCTTCCGTGCCGTTGCCGAGGTGCACGTCGAAATCGAGCACGGCCACCCGTTCGAGGCCGTGCTGGTCGAGCGCATGCGCGGCGCCGACCGCCACGTTGTTGAAGAAGCAGAAGCCCATCGCCCGCGCACGCTCCGCGTGATGGCCCGGCGGACGCACGTTGCAGAACGCGCGCCGCACGGTGCCGGCCAGCACGAGGTCGGTCGCGAGCACGTTCGCGCCGGCCGCGCGCAGCGCAGCCTCGAGCGTGTCGGGGCACATCGCGGTGTCGGGATCGAGAAAGGCGAGGCCTTCCGCGGGCGACTTCATGCTCACGCGCTCGATGTGCTCGCGCGGATGCACGCGCGCCAGCTGCTCCACGCTGGCGCGTGGCGCATCGTGGTGCACCAGGAAATCGTAGAGTCGCCGTCCGTGCAACTGGTCTTCGATCGCGCTCACGCGGGCCGGCTGCTCCGGGTGCCCGTTGCCCATCTGGTGCAGGCGGCAGGCGGCGTGGGAGATGTAGGCGACGGTCATGCTCGAGAATCCACCCCTTGCGGTGACTCAGGATGCGCGGGAACCCCGGCAAAGCTAGCATGCTCTGGCCCGTCCCGCCCCTCCCGGATTTCCGTGAGCAAGAACCGCATCGAGTCCGCCTTCAAGCCCTCTTCGGTCGCGCTGATCGGCGCCAGTGAACGGCCCGGTACCCTGGGCAACCAGGTGCGAACGAATCTCGCGTCGGCGGGATTCCAGGGCCCGGTGTACTACGTCAACCCGGGGCACGACACGGTGGCGGGCCAGCGCTCCTACCGTAGCGTGCGCGAGTTGCCCGGGCCCGTGGACCTCGCCGTCATCGTCACGCCGGCGGCCACGGTGCCCGCCGTCGTCGGCGAATGCGGCGAACGTGGCGTGCGGGGCGTGGTCGTGGTGTCGGCCGGCTTTCGCGAACTCGGACCCGCGGGACGTCAGCTCGAGGACGCCGTCCGTCGCGAGGCGCGACGCACCGGCGTGCGCCTGCTCGGACCCGGCAGCCTCGGCATCGTGCGCACCGACCTGCACCTCAACGCCACGGCGGGTCCGGTGTCGCCCCTGCCCGGGCGCCTCGCCCTGGTCTCGCAGTCGGGTGCCTTGTGCGCGGCCATCCTCGACTGGGCGAACATGCGCCACGTCGGCTTCTCGGCCGTCATCTCCACCGGCAACGCCGTGGACGTCGGGTTCGGCGAGATCCTCGATCACCTGGTGCGCGACCCGGGGACGGACAGCATCATGCTGTACGCCGAAGGCATCGACGACGCACGGCGCTTCATGAGCGCACTGCGTGCCGCCGCGCGCGTCAAGCCGGTGGTGGTGATGAAGGCCGGGCGTCACACGCAGCGCGCCGACGCCGCGGCGTTCCACAGCGGCGCGCTGGTCGGCGCGGACGACGTCTTCGATGCCGCCATGCGGCGCGCCGGCGTGCTGCGCATCCGCGACTTCTACGACTTCTTCACCGCGACCGCCACGCTCGGCTCGGGCGCGCGCGTGCACGGTCGTCGCGTGGCGATCGTCTCCAACGCCGGTGGGCCCGGCACGCTCGCGGCGGACCGCGCGATCGATCGCTGGCTGCAACTGCCGCGACCGGCGGATGCGACGCTGCAGCGCCTGAAGAACCTGCTGCCGCCCAACGTGCAGCCGGGCAACCCGGTGTTCGTGCGCGGCGAAGTCGAGCCCGCGCAATTCGCCGGGGCCGTCGAGGCGATCCTCGAGGATGCATCCGTCGATGCACTGGTGGCCATCCTCGCGCCGCATCGCCAGTACGATCCCGCCGATTTCGCGCGGGCCCTGGTCGAAGTGACGCGCAAGCACCGCCGTCCGGTGTTCACCTGCTGGCTGGGCGGGGAGTCCATCGCCGAGAGTCGCCGCCTCTTCGCCGAGCACCGCATCCCGACCTACACGACGCCCGAGGCCGCGGTCGACGCGATCGCGGCGCTGGCGCTGTACGCCTCGAACCAGGAGCAGCTGCTGCAGGTGCCCGAGCCGCTGGCGCTCGCCTCCACGCCCGATCGCGAGGCGGCCCAGAAGGTGATCGAGTCGGCACTCGCGGCGGGGCAGGAGTGGCTCGACCCGGCCGAGTCGAAGGCCGTGCTCGCCGCCTTCAACATTCCCGTGCTGCAGAGTCGCACGGCCACGTCGATCGACGAGGCGGCGCGGGTCGCCGGTGACGTCGGCTATCCCGTCGCGATGAAGGTCCTGTCGCCCGACATCCCGCACAAGACGGACGTCGGCGGCGTGCGGCTCAACCTCGCCGACGAGGACGAGCTGCGCCGCGTGTACGTCATCATGATGCAGCGGGTGGCCGAGGCGCAGCCGCGGGCGCGCATCGAGGGCGTGCTGATCGAGCCGATGTTCCGCCAGCGCTACGGTCGCGAGCTGATGATCGGCGTGGTGCGCGACCCGGTGTTCGGCCCGGCGATCAGCTTCGGCCTCGGCGGCACGCTGGTCGAGATCGTGCGCGACCGCGCGGTGGCGCTGCCGCCGCTCAATACCTACCTCGCGAAGGACCTGATCCGCCGCACGCGTGCCGGCCAGGCGCTGCTGCCGCTGCGCGGCGCGCCGGCAGCCGACGAAGCGGCCGTCGAGGAAATGCTGTTGCGCGTCTCCGAGCTGGTCTGCGAGATGCCGGAGGTCGGCGCGATCGACCTCAACCCGGTCGTGGTCACCGACGAGGGCGCGCTGGTGATGGATGCGCGCATCGGCGTGCGGCGTACGGTCGGCGCGCCGCGCCCCTACCAGCACATGGCGATCCACCCGTATCCGAGTGCGCTGGTGCGGACCCTCCACCTGCAGGGTGACGTCGAGGCGACGCTCCGCCCGATCCGCCCCGAGGACGCGGCCATCGAGAGCGCCTTCGTGCACAGCCTGTCGGAGCAGTCCAAGTTCCTGCGCTTCATGTTCACGCTGCACGACCTGTCGCCCGGCATGCTCTCGCGCTTCACGCAGATCGACTACGACCGCGAGCTCGCCCTCGTCGCGACGGTCCCGACCGCGGATGGCGAGGAACAGATCGGCGTCGCGCGCTACATCACGCTCGAGGACGAGGAAACCTGCGAGTTCGCGATCGTCGTGGGCGACCGCTGGCAGGGCAAGGGCCTCGCGCGCCAGCTCTTCGCCGCGCTGATCGAGGCGGCCCGCGCGACGCCGCTGCGGGTCATGATGGGAGTCACGCTGCGCGAGAACTCGCGCATGCTCGACCTCGCGCGGGCCAGCGGGTTCCGCGTGCAGTCGGACGAGGACGATCCGTCGCTGGTGCAGATGATCCTGAACCTGAAGGAAGGTGCGTCGTGAGTGCAGCGGTGAGGCAGGAGCAGGGGACGCCGGTGCTCGACGTCGCGATCCTCGGGGCCGGCTTCGGCGGCCTGTGCATGGGCATCCAGCTGCTCGAGGCGGGCAACCGCAACTTCGTGATCCTCGAGAAAGGCGACGAGGTCGGCGGCACCTGGCGCGACAACACGTACCCGGGCGCGGAGTGCGACGTGCAGTCGCACCTGTATTCGTACTCGTTCGACACGCGCCCCGACTGGTCGCAGCGCTACGCGGGCTGGCGCGAGATCCAGGACTACATCCTCGCGACCACCGAGCGCCACGGCGTGCGGCCGTTCATCCGCTTCGGCACGGCCGTGTGCTCGGCGCACTTCGACACGGCCTCCGCGACGTGGGCGATCGGGCTCGCCGACGGTTCCACCGTCACCGCGCGCCACTTCGTGATGGCGACCGGCCCCCTGCACGTGCCGCAGATCCCGAAGCTGCCCGGGCTCGAGGGCTTCCAGGGCAAGGTGTTCCACTCGGCCCGCTGGGACCACGGCTACGACCTTGCCGGCAAGCGGGTCGCGTCCATCGGCACCGGCGGCAGCGCGATCCAGTATTGCCCGGAGATCGCGCCGAAGGTCGCGCAGCTGCACGTGTTCCAGCGCACGCCCGCGTGGGTCATCCCGCGCGACACCCGACGCTATTCCGACGGCGCGAAACGCCGGTTCGCCCGCTTCCCGGGGTGGCGCCGGCTGCATCGTGCGCGCCTGTACTGGACCAACGAATCGCGCGTGTGGCCGATCTTCCACGCGTGGATCGCGCGGTCGGTGCAGCCCCTGGCGAAGTGGTTCATCCGGCGCAGCGTGGGCGATCCCGCGCTGGCCGCGAAGCTCACGCCCGACTACACGATCGGCTGCAAGCGGGTCCTGATCTCCAATGCCTGGTACCCGATGTTCCGCCGGCCGAACGTCGAGCTGGTGACCGCGGGCATCCGCGAGATCCGCGCGCATTCGATCGTAACGGACGACGGAAGCGAGCGGCCGGTCGACTGCATCATCCTCGGCACCGGGTTCGTGGTCGACCCGCGCATCTACATGCGCGACTTCCCGATCACCGGCCTGCCGGGACATTCGCTCGCGCAGGACTGGAAGGCGGGGGCGGAGGCGTACTTCGGCATCACCGTCGCGGGTTACCCGAACCTCTACCAGCTGGTCGGGCCGAACACGGCGCTCGGCCACAACTCGATCATCTTCATGATCGAATGCCAGGTGCATTACATCCTCGAGTGCCTGCGCGAGTTGCGCGAGCGCGGCGCGGACTACCTGCACGTCTCGCCCGAGGCGCAGGCGCAATTCAACCAGCGCGTGCAGGATGCGCTGCGCGGCACGGTCTGGTCGTCCGGTTGCGTGAGCTGGTACCAGCAGGCGGAGGGCAAGAACTTCACCATCTGGCCGTGGTCGACCTGGCGCTACTGGCTGCAGACGCGGCACCCGCAGGTCGAGCACTATCGCTTCGGGAAAGCCTGAGGCCGTCTCTGGATTGTTCAGGTTTGCAGGATATTGAAATCGGATTACAGGTGTTTATCAAACTAATCGTCCCGCGTATCTTGCCGTCCATCGACGACGGAGGATCACGCCATGTTCACCTGCAACACCCGCAATCGCCTGCTCACCCGAGTCCTCGCCGGCCTGACGATCGGCGTCACGGTCGTGATGGGCGCGCTGCTGCACGCCGCGGCCAATTCGCACGCCTACCTGTAGTCCGGAGCTTCGCGCTGGCGATCGTCGGCGCGTGGCTCGCGGCCTGCAGTCCGGCGACGACGCCGGAACAGCAGGTGCGCGCCGTCCTCGCGACGGCCGAGGCCGCGGCGGAGGAACGCGACCTGCGCGGACTGATGAAACTGGTCTCCTCGCGCTACGAGGATGAAGAAGGCGGCAGCGCCGTCGAGCTGAACCAGACGATCCGCGGCTGGTTCCTGCTGTACCCCTCGGCGCACCTGCTCACCCGCGTCGAGAGCATCGAGTTCCCGTACCGCGACCTGGCCCGCGTCCACCTCACCGTCGGGACGCTCGGCCGCAAGGCGAGCGCCGGCGACACCCTGCGCGTCGCGGCCGACGTGCACGAGGTGCAGCTCGAACTGCAGCTCGAGCGCGGCGAGTGGAAAGTGACCCGGGCTGCGTGGCAGCCCGTGGTCAGCACCTGAGGCGCCTCAGAACGAGTACTTCGTCGTCAGCTGCAGGCGGTCGAGCGTACCGTCGTCGCCGTTCTCCAGTTCGCGGACCGCGTGGCGGAACTCGGCGCCGATGTCGAGCTTCGGCAGCGGCGTGTACCAGATGTTGCCGGTGACGCTCTCGCTCGACTTGTTGACCAGTCCGCCCGTCAGCGACGACTTGTTGTCGTAGTCCTGCATCGCGTAGTACAGGTTGGTGCGCCACTTCGGCGACCAGACGTGCCGCCACGCGACGTACCCCGCCACGCCGTCGATCGTCTCGAGGTTGCCGCTCGCATCGAGCACGGCGTCGTTCACGAAGTTGAGGCCGACGTAGCGGCCGAGGTTGCCGGCGAGCAGCATGTAGCGGATGTCGTCCGACTTGCCGAGATTGAACTTGCCCGACAGGCTGCCGGCCGCGGACCACGTGCTGTCGTCGATCGCGCCGGTCCCGGTCGTCTGGTATTTCAGCTCGCGCGCGAGGGCCGCCACCGAGAAGTGGCCCCAGGCGCCCTTCCACGTGTAGCGGGCGGTAAGGTCGGGCAGGCTGCTGTCGTCCGTCGTGATGCGCTGGTTGCCGCCGGTGCCGCCATGGTAGGGCGTGAGCGTCGTCTCCGGGTTCTCGACGGAGAGCGAGAAGCCGCCGAGCGTGTAGCGCACCTGCGGCTGGCGCACGAACACCGTGCCGTCGGTCGCGCCGATGTAATCGACCGAGTCGACCAGCACGGCGGGATCCTGGAAGTTGCTCCAGGTCTGGCCCACCAGCCAGTTGCGCCACTGCACGTAGGCATGGCGCAGCACGGGAGCATACGTGTTGGTCACGCGCTGGTCGCCGAGCGACGAGCCGTAGAAATCGAACTCGAAGCGGGTCTGCAGCTTGTCGCCGCCTTCGAGCACCGTGTCGGTGCCGAGGATGATGCGCGTCTGCTTGGCGTGGGCATCGAAGTCGGGGCTGCTTTCGTCGAGGCCGCCGACTGGCGTGCCGCCCGGCACGTAGAAGTCGCGCGCCGCGTTGCTCTCGGCGAGTTCGCCGTCCGAGGCGTCCGACCACATGCCGTCGACCTTGGCGAAGCCGGTGAACACGAAGCTCGTGCCGGGTGCCGCGTTCGGCGTGATCGTCGCAACCTGGATCGGCTTGGCGTCGGGCTTCGCCGGGGCCGCCGCCACGGCTGCGGGAGCCGGAGCGGGAGCCGGGCTCGGCGCCGCCTGCTTCTCGGCGAGCAACTGCTTCACCAGCTTCTCGAGTTCGGCGACCCGCGCCTCGAGTTCCTGTTCCTTCGCAGTGTCGGCCAGGGCAGCGACGGGCATGCCGAGCACGGCCGTGGCCAGTGCGACGGCAATCGAGCGGGACAGCGAGGAGCGCGAGACGGCGTGGCGAGGCATGTGAGTTCCCCCAGGTCCGGTTGGGCAATGGCGCGATGCTGCGCCCGCCGTGACGCGGAGGTGAATTCGCCTTTCGTCGCAGGCTTTCGGACAATGCCTGCGACGATGGTCGAATGGCGCGGCGCCGTGTAGTCTGCGCGGCCATGACGCGCGAGATCATCGTCGCCGACGATCACCCGCTGTTCCGGGAGGCATTGAAAGGCGCCGTGGCGCGGTCGGAGGCCGGCGTGCAGTTCGTCGAGGCGGACAGCGTCGCCGGCATGCTCGAGGCCGTCGAGCGTCACCCGGGCGCCGACCTCCTGCTGCTCGACCTCAACATGCCCGGCGCGCACGGCTTCAATGCGCTGGCGCACGTGCGGGGCAGCCACCCGCAGTTGCCGGTCGTGATCGTGTCGGCGGACGACGACCCCCAGACGATCGCGGCGGCGCTGCGTTACGGCGCGCAGGGCTTCATCCCGAAATCGACCGAGTCCGGGCAAATTGCCCGCGCCGTGGCCACCGTGCTGGCGGGCGACCTGTACACGCCCGCCGGCTACCAGCCGCCGCGCAGCATCCAGCCGGGGGCCGAAGACCTCGAGATCGCCCGGCGCCTCGCCGAGCTGACGCCGCAGCAGTTCCGCGTGCTCGGCATGCTCTGCGCGGGGCTGCTGAACAAGCAGATCGCCTACGACCTCGACGTCTCCGAGGCCACGGTGAAGGCGCACGTGACGGCGATCCTGCGCAAGCTCGGCGTCACGACGCGCACGCAGGCCGTGCTCGCCGCGGGCCGGCTGGCGGTCGACCGCGCGAGCGTGAAGCCACCGCCGGAGGAACCCGAGTAGTCAGGCGGCGAGGGCGCCGAGCAGCGCGCGCAGCGCCGCCGGCTTGAGCGGCTTGCGCAGCACCACGTAGCCGAGACTGCGGGCGCGTTCCGTCACGGCCGTGCCGTGATCGGCCGTGATCAGCGCGCCGGGAACGGGTCTCACGCCTCCGATGCGCAGCGACTGCAGCAGGTCCAGGCCGTCGCATTCGGGGTCGCCGAGCCGGTAATCCGCGAGCACGACGTCGGGTTGCTGCGCGGCAAAGCGCTCGCGCGCCTCGCGGGCCGAGCGGGCGGTGACGACGCGCATGCCCCAGCGCGTCAGCAGCGCCGACATGCCGGCCAGGATCTCTTCTTCGTTGTCGACGCAGAGCACCAGCCGATCGGTGAGACTCGTCGGTGGCCGCGTCGCTGGAGTTGCTTCCGGCGCGGCAGCGACCGCGTCGGTCGCGCCATGGCTCACCGGCAGCGTCACGCCGAACATCGAGCCGTGGCCAGGCCGGGAGCGCAGGTCGAGTCGCAAATCGAGCAGTCGCGCGATGCGCTCGCAAATGGACAGCCCCAGCCCGAGACCCTTCTCGCCCCAGGGCGACGGCTGCGCGAGCCGGTGGAATTCCTCGAAGATGCGTCGCTGGTGCTCGGTCGCGATACCGGGTCCCGTGTCCCAGACCTCGACCCGCACCCGGTCCCCGCGTCGGCGGACGCCGACGAGCACGCCGCCGCGCTGGGTGTAGCGCAGCGCGTTCGACAGCAGGTTCTGCAGCACGCGCCGCACCAGCACGCGGTCGCTGTGGATGCGGTGGTCACCGATGCGCATGCGCAGTCGCAGGCCGCGCCGCGCGGCCACCGGCGCGAACTGCTGCTGCAGTTCCTCGAGCACCGGCCGCAGCGGGAAGTCGCCCGGTTCGGCGCGCAGCGCGCCGCTCTCGAGGCGGGCGATGTCGAGCATGTCGTCGAGGACTTCCTCGGCCGCGCGCAGCGAGCTGTCGATCCGGCCCGCGACTTCGCGCACCGATCCATCGACGGAGGTGTCCTCCAGTGCGCTCGCGAACAGGCGCGCGGCATTGAGCGGCTGCAGCAGGTCGTGACTCGCCGCCGCGACGAACCGCGTCTTGGTGGCGTTCGCCTGCTCCGCCTGCTGCTTGGCCGCCTGCTGCGCCTCGAGCGCCTGCGACAGCTCGGTCGTGCGCTCCGCGACGCGCTGCTCCAGCGTCTCCTTCGCCTCGAGCAGTTCGCGCTCGGTGCGCTTGAACTCGGTGATGTCGGTGTAGGTCGTGACGTAGCCGCCATCGGGCATCGGCTGGCCGCGCATCTCGAACACGCGGCCGTTGCGTCGCGGCCGCTGGATCACGTAGGCCGTGCCGGCCCGCATGTGCGCGAGGCGCTTCTCGATCTGCTGCTCGGGGTGCGTGTCGCCGAACTCGCCGCGCAGCGCGTTCCAGCGGATCAGGTCGGCGACCGGGCGACCCACGCAAACCATCCCTTCCGGGTAATCGAACAGTTCCAGGTAGCGGCGATTCCACGCCACGATGCGGCCTTCGCTGTCGGCCACCGCGATGCCCTGCGAGACGTTCTCCATCGTCGCCTGCAGCAGCTGGCGGCTGAAGCGCAACTCCTGCGAGGTCTCGTCGAGCAGTTCGGCGACGTCCTCGGCGGCGAGGCCGCGGCCGCGCAGCGCGTGCGTGAACATCAGGCGGGCGGAGGAAGCGCCGATCGCGCCGGCGAGCACGCGCTCCATGTGCTGCATCAGGCCGCGATCCGCAGGCTCCGATTCGCGTGGAATGCCGCGCCCGACCGCCGTGCAGTACTCGCGCAGCGCGAGGTCCGCGCCGTCGGCGCCGACGATGCGCTCGGTGATGGCGATGACGTCGCGGACGCGGGCTCCTGCGGAGGGCGCTCCGCCCACGGTCGGCAGGGCAGGGCGCACGAATGCGGTCGCCGCCATGCGCTCGCGCAGCGAGGTGCTGCGCAGCAGGGACAGCACGCACAGCACGAGGCAGTTGCCCGCGAGTGCGAGCAGCGCACCGCGGGCCACCGGGCTCAGGACTTCCACGCCGAGCAGCGATTGCGGGCGCAGCCAATGCACGCCCCACGGGCCGTGTTCGAGCCACTGCGCGCCGAGCAGGCCGCCGGCGACGAAATTCGGCAGCAGCAGCGTGTAGAGCCACAGCGCGTAGCCGGTGGCGAGACCCCACAGCACGCCCTGGCGCGTCGCGCGCCGCCAGTACAGGCCCGCGAGAATGGCCGGTGCGAATTGCGCGACCGCCGCGAACGCGAGCAGGCCGATCGACGCGAGGCTCGCGGGCGCCGCCGTGTTGCGGTTGTACGCGAAGGCGAGCAGCGCCAGTCCGAAGATCGCGACGCGGCGCAGCCACAGCACCAGCCGGCCGACGTCCGCGCTGTCCGACAACCCGAGCCAGCGGCCGCGCCACAGCAGGGGCATCACGAGGTCGTTGGTGATCATCGTCGCGAGCGCGATGCTCGACATCACCACCATCGCTGTAGCCGCGGACAGTCCGCCGAGGAACACCAGCAGCGCGAGCAGCGGGGCGCCTCGCTCGAGCGGCAGCGTCAGGATGAACGAGTCCGGGTCGTGCCGGTCGCCGAGTCCCGCGCCGAGCCCGGCGAGCACGATCGGCACCACGAACACCGTGAAGATCGCGAGGTAGCCGGTAAACAGGAGACGCGCCCGCCGCACGTCGACCGGGTCGGCGCACTCGACGATGCCGACGAGGAACTGGCGCGGCAGGCAGAAGATGGCGAAGCCGGCGAGCAGCGTCGTGACGAGGAAATTGCCTCCGAGGGCTCGCGCGGGCTCGGCGAGGGGCGTGCTGGCGAGCCGCGGTGCGCCATCGAGGTGCAGCATCGCGAACACGCCGACCGCGATGAACGCGCACAGCTTGACGAGCGACTCGAATGCGATCGCCAGCATCACGCCTTCGTGGTGCTCGGTCGCGTCGAGGCGGCGCGTGCCGAACAGCGTGGCAAACAGCGCCATCAGCAGCGCGACCCACAGCGCCGTGTCCGAGTACCACGCGGCGCGCGACGTCGACACCTGCGTCAGCACGTCGATGCTGGTGCCGACCGCCTTGTATTGCAGGGCGAGGTACGGCACGGCCGCGGTGAGCGCCATGATCGTCACCAGCGCGGCGAGCGCCGGGCTCTTGCCGAAGCGCGAGGAAATCAGGTCGGCGATCGACGTGATGTTGTGGGCCCGCACGAGCGTGATCAGGCGCTCGAGGAACGGCGTTGCGAACAGGAACACCAGGACGGGGCCGAGGTAGATCGGCACGTAGGTCCAGCCGTCGCGCACCGCGGTGCCGACGGCGCCGAAGAACGTCCACGTCGTGCAGTACACGCCGAGCGCGAGGCTGTAGATGTAGGGACGCAGGCGGGCGCGGCCGGGATAGACCGACTGGC
>JBGAHO010000069.1:0-16687 GCA_044226195.1 Steroidobacteraceae bacterium | reverse complement strand
CAGATCGCCGCGGAAGTGCACGACCTCGAGGACGATTCCTTCGCCGACCTGATGGTCGACGTCAATCTCGCGGAGATCGACCGCGACCTCGACGAACTGCGCGCGGTCGACGCGGCCCGCCAGCGCATCGTCGCAGGACAGTACGGCAACTGCGAGGAATGCGGCCTGAAGATCGAGTTCGAGCGCCTGCAGGCGGCGCCTTTCGCGACGCGGTGCTTCGAGTGCCAGAGCGTCCACGAGCGCACGCACTACAGCCGGCAGGGCCACACGCTCTGACATAATGGGACCCGGCCGGCGCTGCCGCGGGGGTCCCATGCTGCAACTCGTCATCGGCGACAAGAATCTCTCGTCGTGGTCGCTGCGTCCGTGGCTGCTGCTGCGGCACGCAGGCCTCGATTTCCGGGAGATTCGCCTGCAGCTCGACACGCCGGCGTTCGCCGACGAAGTCGCCCGGTATTCGCCCGCGGGCCGGGTCCCCGTGCTGATCGACGGCGAGCGGCGCGTCTGGGACTCGCTGGCGATCTGCGAATACGTCAACGAACTGGCCGGCGCCAAGTGCTGGCCCGACGACTCCGCAGCCCGCGCCCACGCGCGCTCGGTGAGCGCGGAGATGCATTCCGGGTTCGCCGCCCTGCGGTCGGCCTGGAGCCTGCGCGCCGGCCTCACCGGACTGCACGTCGCGCTCACGCCGCAGGCCACCGCGGACGTGGCGCGGATCGACGCGCTCTGGGCGGACTGCCGCGCGCGATACGCGGCGCACGGACCGTGGCTGTTCGGACGCTACTGCGTGGCGGACGCGATGTACGCGCCGGTCGTGCTGCGATTCCGCAGCTACGGCGCGGTGGTCTCCGCGGAGGCGCGCGACTACATGGACACGGTGCTGGCGGACCCGCTGCTGCAGGAGTGGATCCGCGACGCGGAGCGCGAGGTCGCGGCCGGACGGCCCACGGACCACGCCTGAGCGAGCCTCAGATCTCGCGCCAGGCCGCCTGGTAGGTCAGCCCCAACTGCAGGATGCGCTCGAGCGCCTTGTCGTAGCCGAGTCCGGACGCGAGCGCCGAAGTCGCGAAGTCCTCGATCTGCGCGAGGTTCGGGTTGGCATTGGCCTCGAGCACGTAGAGCTGGCCCTCGGCCGTGAGACGCATGTCGATGCGCGCGTAGCCGCTCAGGCTCAGCGCGCGATAGATGCGCCGCGCGGCCTGCGCGACCTTCTGCGGCATGCCCTCCGGCAGCTCGCGCGCCGGCCCGGTGCCGATGCCGTGCTTCTGCTGGTACTTGCGGTCCCACTTCACCTTGCGCGTCGCGATGCCCGCCATCACGTCGGGCAGCGTACCGAAGCTGAGCTCCCACACCGGGAACGTCGTCAGCCGGTCGTTGCCGAGCACGCCGATGTAGAGCTCGCGGCCCTCCACGTACTCCTCCACCAGTGCGTCTGAACTGGTCTGCTCGTGGATGAACTCGATGCGCTCCTCGAGCTTCGCGACATCGGTGACGATCGAGGCCTGCGCGATGCCGAGCGACGCATCCTCGGTCGCCGACTTCACGAACAGCGGGAACTTGAGGCGCCGCGGTGCGACGAACTTGCGCTTGCGCGGGAACAGCGCGAAACGCGCGGTCGGGATGCGGTGATAGGCGAGGATCTGCTTCGACAGCACCTTGTCGCGCGAGATCATCATGCCGCGTGGATTGCAGCCGGTGTACGGCAGCTTCATCAGCTCGAGGAACGCGACCACGTACTGGTCGTAGGTGACGATGCCCTGGAATTCCTCGAGCAGGTTGAAGGCGACATCGGGCCTCCAGTCGGTGATCGCGGCGCGCAGGTCCGAGAGATTGTCCCCGAGGCCGAGCACGCGCACGTCGTGGCCCATCGCCTTGAGGCAGGTCGTGACGTCGTACTCCGTGCGCCACTCGTCGATTTCCTGGTCCGTGAATCCCTGGGTGCTCTCGGGGGGCACGAGCGTCTCGTGCACGAGCACCAGCACGCGCAGCTTTCTCATAACGCGAAATTCTCCCGGTCGCGCAGCAGCATGTCGAGCATCATCCGCTCCAGCATGCCGAGCGCCTCTCGCTTGGTGTCGCGCTGGCTGCGCTTGAGGCGCAGGTCCAGCCGCCGCGCCCGCTGGATCGCGGTGCGCAGCACGTGGTTGACGATGTAGGGATGCATGCGCGCACGCCGGATCAGCAGGCGACGCAGCTGCGGCCGCACCTCGCGCAGGAAGCGGCTCGCGAGGCGTCGACGGTCGTTCTCCGCCGGCCGGCCGAAGACCCGCAGCAGCCGTCCGTCGTACGTGTCCGCGGCGTCGATCTGGTAGCGCTGCTGCTTGCGGCGGTAATGCTCGCGCAGCGTGCGCGTGTTGTCGGCCAGCGGCTCGACGAGGCTGCGGTCGAGGCGCACCGCGCGCCGGCCCTCGAGCGCGCGCATCGTGCGGTCGACGAACTCGAGTTTCTCGAGGGCCGGCCAGCCCGCGTACTGGCTGCGCCAGCGCGAGCGCGGCGGCAGCCAGACCGCGAAGGTCTCCGCGAAATCCTCGGTGGGATGCGCCTGCGCGTACCAGTGACCGAGGTGCAGCACGAACTTGCGGCTGCCGGGCCGCGGCGAGTACTGCGTCGGGTACTTGCGCGACGCCTTGCCGAACGCCTGCCGCCAGCCCTTGCGCCGGCGCAGCGCGAACGCCGTGTCGATGGCGTGGCCGGTCTCGTGCCGCAGGATCCGCATCAGCCACTT
Source organism: Steroidobacteraceae bacterium (assembly GCA_044226195.1). Lineage (GTDB taxonomy): Bacteria > Pseudomonadota > Gammaproteobacteria > Steroidobacterales > Steroidobacteraceae > RPQJ01. The sequence goes on along the minus strand of JBGAHO010000069.1, from coordinate 13,962 downwards.
GTCGTTGCCGCCCTCGACCTCGTGCATGAATCGCCGCTCGAGGCGCTGCAGCCGCGGATGGGCGAGGTAGAACGGGATGGCGATGCCGGGAATGCCGTCGGGCGAGAACCACTCCTCCGACAGCCAGAAGTGCGGGCGGAAGCGGATCCCCTTGGCCGCGAGTTCGGCATACAGGCGGCGGATGCTCGGCTCGAGGCTCGAACGGCTGAGCGAGAGGCGCAAGTCGCAGAAACGCAGGTCGAGCAGCGCCTCGTCGTCGAGCCGGGTCCAGGCCGGTTCCCGGCGCACGGGACGGCGCGAGGCCGGCTTGCGGCGCGCGCCGGAGCCCATCACCCGCCCGGCCGCTCGTCGCGGGCCGCCAGCCGGTTCGCGACTTCCTGCACCTGCGTGATCCCCTGCACCTCGGCGATGAGCGCGCGTGGCAGCGCCGCTGCGCCGTGCATCGCGCCGAACAGCGCGCCGGCGAGCGCCGCATCGAGCGTCGGCTCGCCTCCGCCCTCGACCGCGAGCCGAACGATCTTGTCGAGGTCGGTGGCCGTGGACACCGCCGCACGCGCATTCGCGAGTGCCTCGATCACGTCGCCCGCCGTGTCGCGTCGCGTCGAACCGGCGCGCGCACGGTGCGGCCCGCCGAGAGCCGCGACCTCCTTGCGCAGCGGACGCGCACCCCAGCAGCCGGCCGCCGGCTCGGGCACGGACGCGAGGATCTGCGGCGCGCTCTGGCCCTGGACCGCGCACAGCAGCGCCGCGGCGAAATACCGGCAGGCGTCGACCACGATCGGCGACTGGTGCGTGGTGCGCGAGCATTCGCCGGCGAGCGACAGCGCGGCGACCGGATCACGCGCGGAAAACGTGGCCGCCGCCACGACCCGCGGGAGGCTCGCCGCCGTCCGGTCCTTGGGATCGTGCGATCCGGCCGTCGGCTGGCCGCGCCACAGGTAGACGCCGAGCGCCTTCGCGACGTCCGGGGTCGGCTGACCCGGGGCACCGCCCGCGGAACGCAGGCCCTCGCGCTGCCAGCGCACGTAGCGCTCGATCTGGTCGCGCGCATCACACCGCCCGAGCGCCAGCAGGCTGTCGGCGAGGCAGAGCGCGAGTGCCGTGGGCTGCGAATAGGGAATCGAACCCACGCGCGTGGTACCGAGAGCGGCGCCGAGAGCGTCACCCGCCGCGAGACCGAGCCAGGCGCCGCGGATGCGGTCCGCGCGGCTGGTCGCGGACGCCACCGGCGCGGCGGCACGGACCGGGCCGGCATTGCGTGCCCCGCCCCAGTGGCGGACGAACTCCTGCTGCGCCTCGGTCTCGGGCACGCGGGCCCAGTAGGCCGACTGCGACGACTGCTGCCAGAGATCCTGCAGTTCCTCGAGCGCGGCGGTCGCGTCGCGCCGCTGCTGCGCCAGCCAGCAGCCCGCGACCGTGGCGCTGCGCCCGATGCCCGCCCGGCAGTGCACGTAGACGATGTGGCCGTTCGCGAGCGCGCGATCGAGCGTCGCGAGGATGTGTTCCATGATGGACGGGTCGTCGGGCAGGCCATGGTCGACGATCGGCAGGCGCAGGTATTCGACCCGGCGCCCGGACGGCGTCGAGAACGGCAGCAGCGCCTCGTAGGACGGCAGTTCCTGCGGCTGGGTGAGGTCGATGAAGCAGGTCACGCCGACGGCCATNAGAGTTCCTGCAGTTCCTCGAGCGCGGCATTCGCATCGCGCCGCTGCTGGGCCAGCCAGCAACCCGCGACTGTCGCACTGCGCCCGATGCCCGCCCGGCAGTGCACGTAGACGACGTGGCCGTTCGCGAGCGCGCGATCGAGCGTCGTGAGGAGGTGTTCCATCACCGACGGGTCGTCGGGCAGGCCATGGTCGACGATCGGCAGGCGCAGGTATTCGACCCGGCGCCCCGACGGGGTCGAGAACGGCAGCAGCGCCTCGTAGGACGGCAGTTCCTGTGGCTGGGTGAGATCGACGAAGCAGGTCACGCCGACGGCCAGGAAGCCGCGCAGGCGCTCCATCGCGTCGGCGCGCGAGTGCGATCCCGGGTACTCGCCGACCAGCAGGCGGCCGGGCAGGACCCAGTAGCTCGCGGGGACGGGTCGGGCGGGCATCGATTCGCGCGGGGTCGACGGCACTGGCATGGTGCAATGATACGGTAGACGCCCCGGGGGACTGTGGGCTCCTGCCAGCCTATGAGAGACTTGGGCGATATCGCCATCGGGGGAGTCCGTCAGTGCTGAAGCAACTCGCAGCCCGCAAGTCGGTTGCGTCGATCGTGCGTGAACTGGAAACCGGCCCCAAGCTGAACCGGGTGCTGGGCCCCGGCAGCCTGACCTCCGCCGGCCTCGGGGCGATGATCGGCAGCGGCATTTTCGTGCTCACCGGCACCGTCGCCGCGGAGCACACGGGCCCGGCGGTGATGCTGGCCTTCCTGGTCGCCGCGGTCGGCTGCGGCCTGGCGGCCCTCTGCTACGCGGAACTGGCGGCGATGATCCCGGTCTCCGGCAGCGCCTACAGTTACACCTACGCGACCCTCGGCGAGGGCGTCGCCTGGTTCGTCGGCTGGAACCTCGCGCTCGAATACGTGATGTCGGCGGCGGCCGTGGCCGTCGGCTGGTCGGGCTACGTCGTGAACCTGCTCGCGGACGCGGGCATCCACTTCCCCGCCATCCTCACCAATGCGCCGCTCGAGAAGCTGGCCAACGGGCACCTGCACCCGACCGGCGCCATCGTCAACGTGCCGGCCGTGCTGATCGTCGCGCTGCTGACGTGGGTCTGCTACGTGGGCGTGAAGCAGTCCACGCGCATCAACAACGTCATGGTGCTGGTGAAGACCGCCATCATCCTGCTGTTCATCTTCGTCGGCGTCCGGTTCGTCGACACGAGCCAGTGGCATCCCTTCCTGCCGCAGAACACCGGCGACTTCGGCCACTTCGGCTGGAGCGGCGTCATGCAGGGCGCGGCGATCATCTTCTTCGCGTACATCGGCTTCGACCAGGCGGCGACGACCGCGCAGGAAGCGCGCAATCCGCAGCGCGACCTGCCGATCGGCATCCTCGCGGCGCTGGTCATCTCGACGGCGCTCTACGTCGTGATGGCCGCGGTCATGACCGGCATGGTGAGCTACACCAAGCTGGACGTGGCCGCGCCGGTCGCCGTCGCGCTCGACGCCCACCCGGAACTGTTCTGGCTCGGCCTGCCGGTGAAGATCGGCGCCGTGGTCGGCATGACCTCGGTGATCCTGATGTCGATCCTCGGCCAGCCGCGCATCTTCATGGCGATGTCGCGCGACGGACTGCTGCCGCCGTCGATGCAGAAGGTGCACCCGAAGTACCGCACGCCCCACGTCGCGACCATCGCGACCGGCATCATCGCCGCGGCATTCGCCGGCGTGTTCCCGCTCGACGTGCTCGGCGAGCTGATTTCGATCGGCATCCTGCTCGCGTTCACGGCGGTCTGCGCCGGCGTGCTGGTGCTGCGCCGGACGCAGCCGGACGCCGTGCGGCCCTTCCGCGTCCCGGGGGCGGAGGTCACCTGCGTGCTCGGCGCCGTCGTGTGCCTCGCCATGACGCTGGCCCTGCCCCACGACACCTGGATCCGCCTGCTCGGCTGGTCGGTGATCGGCGGGCTGATCTACCTCGGCTACGGCTACAAGCACAGCCGCCTGCGCCAGCAGACGGAAGACGGCACGGTGATCAAGTAAGGCGGAGCGACGTCGCGCGGCCCCGGCGAGGCAGGCTCGCGAGCCCCTGGTCGAGCGTCGCCGGGGCGCCTGCGCTGGTCGCCGCAAATGCGGCGAACCACGCGAGCTTCGCCGGTCGCGCCAGGGCCTTCAGCCGTGCCTCCATGGACGCGGCCGCACCGCGATGCTCGAACCACACGACGGCCTGCAGCGACTGCGGGCGATTCGCTCGCGTGTACGCGGCACCCTTCCCGGCGACGTGCGCCTCGAAGCGCCGCTCGGGTGTCGGGCTGATGCCGATGTAGCTGCGGCTGCGACCGCAGTCGAGCAGGTAGACGGCCCACGGCGGCGGCGGCGATTCGCCGCTCTCCGCCTCCGGATGGTCACTCACGAAGATGCGCCGCCGGAGGAACGCGCGGCGGTGTTCCGGTGTGGCGACCGGGCCGTCACGCGCCATGGACGGCGCGTGCGGAGCCTACAGGGATGTACTTGCGGCGTCCCGGGCGCCACACCGAATACCGCCACGCGTTCCAGCAACGCAAACCTGTCTTGAACGACATCTAGGAAGCATCGCGGGTCGAGGGCTCGCCCAGCTCGCCTTCCCACTTCGCGACGACCGCCGTGGCGATCGAATTCCCGACCACGTTGGTCGCGCTGCGCCCCATGTCGAGGAAGTGGTCGACCGCGAGGATCAGCAGCAACCCCGCCTCCGGGATGTGGAAGAACGACAGCGTCGCCGCGATCACGACCAGCGACGCGCGCGGCACGCCCGCCATGCCCTTGCTGGTGACCATGAGCAGCAGCAGCATGGTGAGCTTCTGCGCGAGCGTGAGCTCGATGCCGTAGGCCTGCGCGATGAAGAGCGTCGCGAAGGTGCAGTACATCATCGAGCCGTCGAGGTTGAAGGAATACCCGAGCGGCAGCACGAAGCTCGAGATCCGCTTCGATGCGCCGAACCGCTCGAGGGCCTCGAGCGTGCGCGGATACGCCGCCTCCGAACTCGCCGTCGAGAAGGCCAGCAGGATCGGCTCACGGATCTCCCGGACCAGCCGGCGCACGCGCGGCCCGAGCACGAGACCGCCGAGGGCGAGGAGCACCAGCCACAGCAGGCCGATCGAGAGGTAGAACGTGCCGATGAACTTGCCGTAGGTGGCGAGGATGCCGAGCCCCTGCGTGCCGACCGTCGCGGCCACGGCCGCGAACACCGCGAACGGCGCGGCGAGCATGACGTAGCCCGTGACCTTGAGCATCACCTCGACCAGGCCGTCGATGGCCTGCACCAGCACGCGCCCCTTCTCACCGACCGCCGCGAGCGCGACGCCGAAGAAGATCGAGAACACGACGATCTGCAGGATCTCGTTGTTCGCCATCGCCTCGGCCGCCGACTTCGGCACCAGGTGCGTGACGAATTCCTTGAGCGTCAGTCCCGTGGCCTTGATGTCCGCGGTGGCGTCGGCCGGCGGCAGCGGCAGGGACAAGGACGCGCCGGGTTCGAACAGGCTCACCATCACGACGCCGAGCAGCAGCGAGATCACCGAAGCCATGATGAACCACGCGAAGGTGCGCAGCCCGATGCGCCCGAGCGAGGCCGTGTTCCCCATGTGCGCGATGCCGGCGACCAGCGTCGAGAACACGAGCGGCGCGATGATCATCTTGATCAGGCGCAGGAAGACGTCGGTGACGATCGACAGGTAGCCGCCGATGCGCGCCAGCCGGTCGGGGTCCGCGACGTTCGAGTGGAGCCCCCAGCCGGCGAGGATGCCGAGCACCATCGCGGCGAGGATGAAGGACGTGAAACGCTTGGCCAAGGCCGGCAGCCCCCGGTGGGTTCGCAGCCGCGACTGTGCCGGGTCCGCGCCGCAGGCGCAACGGGACTGCGCTCAGTCCTCGTCCCAGGGCTCGCGCAGGGCAGACGACTCGTCCGCCTCGGCGGCGACCGCGGTCGCGCGCAGTGCCTCGAGCGTCCGGAAGTCGAAGGTCGACGGATCCGCGAGGTGGGAAGCCGCGACGTTGCGCAGCGCGGAGAAGATCGTCTCGGTGCGGCCGGGGAATTCGCGCTCCCAGTCCGCCAGCATCTTCTTCACCTGCAGGCGCTGCAGGTTTGGCTGGGAGCCGCACAGCGTGCACGGGATGACCGGGAACTGCCGCGCGCGCGCATAGCGCTCGATCTCGCGCTCGGACACGTACGCGAGCGGGCGGATCACGACGTGGCGGCGGTCCGCGGACAAGAGCTTCGGCGGCATCGCCTTCAGGCGCCCGCCGAAGAAGAGGTTCAGGAACAGCGTCTCGACGATGTCGTCGCGATGGTGGCCGAGTGCGATCTTGGTCACCCCGTGCCCGGCCGCGTACTTGTAGAGCGCGCCACGACGCAGCCGCGAGCAGAGTCCGCACATCGTGCGGCCCTCGGGGATCACGCGCTTCACGACGCGGTAGGTGTCCTGCTCGATCACGTGCCAGGGCACGCCGAGCGCCGTGAGGTAGTCGGGCAGCACGTGGGCCGGAAAGCCCGGCTGCTTCTGGTCGAGGTTGACCGCGACGAGATCGAAGCGCACGGGCGCGCTGCGCTGCAGGGACAGCAGCACGTCGAGCAGCGTGTAGGAGTCCTTGCCGCCGGACAGGCAGACCATGACGCGATCGCCTGCCGCGATCATGCCGTAGTCCTCGATGGCCTTGCCGACCAGCCCGCGCAGCCGCGCCTGCAGCTTGCGGAACGTGCTGGACGTCGGGCGCACGCCCGCCGCCGGTCGCGGGGCCAGCGCGTCCGCGGGCTCGCCGGCCATTACGCCGGTTCCTCGAGGTACTTCGCTTCCGCGTAGCGCAGCCAGGGCTGGGCGGTGAGTTCCTTGCCGGTCGCGCTGCGGATCAGGTCCTGCGAGGTGACGCTCGCGCCGAGGCTGTGCACGTTCTTGCGCAGCCACTCGAACAGGCTGCCGAAGCGCCCCGCCGCGATCTCCGCGTCGAGGCCCTCGATCTCGCCGCGCAGGCTCTCGTAGAGCTGCGCCGCGATCAGCGAGCCGAGCACGTACGACGGGAAATAGCCGAACGAGCCGATCGCCCAGTGCACGTCCTGCAGGCACCCCTCCGAATCGGTCGCGGGCCGCAGGCCGAGTCGCTGGTCGAGCCCGTCCCTGAAGGCTTCCGGGAGGTCCTTCACCGGCAGCGAGCCGTCGAGGATCTGCTGCTCGAGCTCGTAGCGCACCATGATGTGCACCGGGTAGGTCAGTTCGTCCGCGTCCACGCGGATCGCCCCGCGCCGCACGCGGATCAGCGTGCGGTAGAGGTTCTCGACGTCCCATTCCGGGCCGTTCACGCCGTAGTGCTTCTCGAGCAGCGGGCGCAGCCACGTGAGGAACGGCCGGCTGCGGGCGATGATCATCTCGAGCAGCAGCGACTGGCTTTCTTCGAGCGCCATGCCGCGGTCGCGCCCGACCGGCTGGTCGCGCCAGGCTTCGGGCAGCCCGAGGTCATACATCGCCTGCCCGGTCTCGTGCAGCACACCCATCAGGCCGGTGAACGGATCCGTCAGGTCGAAGCGCGTCGTGACGCGCACGTCGCCGGCGACGCCCTCGGTGGACGGATGGTCGCTCTCGTCGAGTCGGCCGCGGTCGAAAGGGAAGCCCATCTTGCGCATCACGTCGACCGCCAGCGCCCGCTGCTTCGAGATGCCGACCTTGCCGGCGATGGGCAGCGGCGGACGCGCGCCCTGCAGCTCGATCACCTCGCGGATCAGTCCCGGCAGGCGACGGCCGGCCGCGCGGAACAGCTGGTCGATGTGTTCGCTGAGGAAACCCGGGCTGAAGCCGTCGATGAGCGAGTCATAGGGCGTCAGGCCCAGCGCCTGCGAAAGCACGGCTGCCTTGTCGCGCGTCAGGGCGACGACTTCCTCGAGGTGCGGCGCGAAGATGGCGAAGCTGTTCTGCTGCTTCGCCTCGAGCCAGCGCACTTCGGCGTGCGAGGTGGCCTTGGCCAGGCGAGTGATCAGGGACAGCGGCGTGGCGATGGCGTGGTCGCGCTCGCGACGCATCTCGCGCAGGTTGGCACGCTGCCAGTCCTCGAGCTGTGACTCGTTGGCCTGCGCGCGATCGAGCAGGCGCGACACCTTCGGCGAGGTGAGCAGCGCGTGGCATTCGGACTCGAGCACGGCCAGCTGCTCGCCGCGCACGTCGGCACTGCCGCGCGGCATCATCACGGCGGCGTCCCAGCGCAGGACGCTCGCCGCGCCGCGAAAGGCGTGCAGCCGACGGAACTCCTGCTCGAGTTGCTGGTATGGAGTCAGTGCCATGTGTTCGACCGCGGGCGTCCGGGGGCCGGTCGCGGCCGGAAGGGACGCCCACAGTCTAGCAAGCAGGCGCGGTCCCGGCTCGCTTCCCGGGCGCCCGAAACAATGTTACATCCTTATTATTCATAGACTTGCGAAAGTTTTCGCAAGTCCGGCGCCCGCCATCAGGGCAGCACCTGGCGGGCCACCGCGGCGAAATCGCCGCCGAAGTGGTGGCCGCCGGCAAGCCTCTCCACCCGCGCCAGGCCCGCCGGCAGCGACGGGCAGACCGCGTCGCCGTCGTCCTCGCCGTAGATGCACACCATCGGCAGGCCGCGCAGCCGCTCGAGCACCGGCAAGGTGGCCTCGCCCGGGTGCGCCACCCCGAGCCAGCCCGTCACGTGCACTTCATAGTTCGCGACCGGCGACGGAGCGATCAGCGACAAGCCGTCGACCCGGTGGCGCAGGTCGGCGCGCAGGCGGCTCACCACGTCCGGCAGCACGTCGGCACCGAACGAATAGCCGATCAGCACCAGGCGATCGGCGTGCCACTGATGCAGGTATCGGTCGGCAATGCGCTCGATCGCGCGCGTCGTCTCCTCCGGCGTGCGCTGAGTCCAGAAGTACTTGAGCGAATTCAGGCCGACCACGCCGATGCCATCGCGCGCCAGCGCCGCCGACACCTCCTGCGCGAGCCCGGCCCAGCCGCCGTCGCCGCTCACGAGGATGGCGAGCCGGCCGTGCGCCGGAGACTGCGGCGGCACGGCCACGATCGGCAGGTCGGCGACGTCGGCGGGCTCGTCGGCCTGTGCCGCGACGGAGAACACGAGCGCGGCCAGCGCTCCGGCGATCCACCCGGTACGTCGGCTCATCGTCGCACCACCTCGCGCAGGCCGCCGGCGATCAGCGTGGTCACGTCCACGAGGATGCGCGGCAGCGCCAGCCCGCCAGGGGCCGCGAGGTAGCGCGGCGACCACTCGGGCGCGAATTTTTCCTTGTAGCGTCGCAGGCCGTCGAAGTTGTAGAAGTTCTCGCCGTACTGGTAGAGCAGGCCCGCCAGCCGGTGCCACGTGGGCGCCAGCGGGCGTTGCTCCAGCCCGGCGAGCGGCGCCATGCCGAGGCTGAACCAGCCGTAACCCTCGGCCTTGCCCCACAGCATCAGCTCGATGAACAGGTAGTCCATCAGTCCCTTCGGCGCGCCGCTCGCGAAGCGCATGAGATCGACCGAGAGCTCGCTCCGCATGCCCGTCGTCCAGACGTTGGCGAACGCCACCACCCGACCGCCCGCGCGGACCACGGCCAGGGGAAAGTGCGCGAGGTAGGCCGGGTCGAAGTAGCCGACGGAAAAGCCCTTCTCCGCCGTCGACTTCTCGGCGAGCCACGCGTCCGACACCGCCTGCACTTCACGCATCAGCGCCGGCGCGGCGGGGGCCGGGACGATCTCGAAGCTGAGCCCCTCCCGCTGCGCGCGGCGATGGGCCTGGCGCAGGTCGGCGCGCGCCGAACCTTCCAGGCCGAAGCCCGCGAGCGGCACGCGCGCCTCTTCCCCCAGCTTGAGCAGCGCGAGACCCATGTCGACGTAGATCGGCATCGACGCGGCCGGCACCTCGTAGAAGACGCTCCAGCCTCCGTGCCGATCGCAGAGTTCGCGGAAAGCCCAGGCCAGCTCCGCCGACTGCTCGGGCGAGCCGATGGGATCGCCCATCGACACCCAGCTGCGCCCCGAGACCTGGTACATCACGAACGCGTCGGCGGTCGGATGGAACAGCAGGCGCTTGTCGCCGAGCAGCGCGAGCGAACCGGTCGTCGACTGCGAGTGCGCGAGCGCGCGCGTCACGCGGTCGCCCGCGCTGGCCAGCGTCTCCTCGGCGGGCGGCACGCCGGGCGACAGCAGGTTCCATGCGACGAAGGCCACGGCGACGACGGTCACCACCAGCGACGCACGCAGCATGCGCGGGGCATGGGCATCGAACGCGAAGGTCCACCACAGGTCGTTCGAGTACTCGACGTGGCGGTGCGCCAGCAGGCCGACCCAGGTGATGCCGACGATCATCACGGCGAGGCCGAGCACCCACGGCGGCGTGAAGCGCTGCTCGAGCACCTTGCCGCTGCGGTCGAACGCGCCGCGACCGAGCCACAGCAGTCCCGCGATCAGCAGCAGGATGCCGGCCTCCTCGTAGTCGAAGCCCTTCAGCAGGGACATCGCGGCGCCGAACAGCGCGACGCCCACGGCGAGCAGCCATGCCTCGTGCACGCGGCGGAACAGCGAGCGCGACAGCACGATGAGACCGAGTCCCGCGACGCTGCCGAGCAGGTGCGAAGCCTCGAGCACCGGTAGGGGCAGCCAGTGGCGGAGCACGACCATGCGCGAGGCGAGCGCCGGCGTCGCCCCGGAGAGCAGCAGCACGCCGCCGCCGATGAAGGCGAGCGAGCCGAGCGCGAGCGGCACCGCTCCGCGCAGCCACGGGCCCGCAGCCTCGACCGCGATGCCGATCTTCTCGCGGTGCAGGCGGAACTCGTGCACGGCGAGGAACCCGGCCGCGACGATGAGCGGCACCACGTAGTAGATCAGGCGGAATGCCAGCAGGCGCCCGAGCAGCTCGGCGGCGGGCACGCCGGGCAAGGCGAGCACCACCACGTACTCGATCACGCCGAGCCCGCCTGGAATGCCGGTCACGGCCGCCGCCACGGCCGCGAGCGCGAACACGGCGAGGAACGCGCCGTAGGTGAGTTCCGCAGAGTCGGGCAGCAGCACGTAGAGCACCGCGGCCGCGAGCGCGAGGTCGATGACGGAGGCGACGAGTTGCGGCACCGCGATGCCGAGTCCCGGCACCGGCAACTGCCACGTGCGCACGACGAGGGGCTGGCGGCCGAAGGCCGCCCAGGCGAGATACACGAGCAGCGGCAGGGCCAGCACGCCCCCCGCGGCGCGCGCCACTCCGGGGTCGAGGTGCAGCACCACGCCGGCCTCGCCCGGCTCGAGCAACAGCGCGTAGGCAGAGACGACCAGCAGTCCGCCGAGCGTGGCGAGCGCGCAGAACCCCGAGACGACGGCGATGTCCGCCGCCGCGAGACCGCGCGCCGCGTACAGCCGCAGGCGCACCGCGCTGCCGCTCAGGGCCGCGAGGCCGATGTTGTAGCCAACCGCATACGACACGAAGGACGTGGCGGTGGAGACGCGCCAAGGCAGGGCGCGCCCGACGTAGCGCACGGCGAGGGCCTCGATGAACGCGAGCGCGGCATAGCTGCCGGCCGTGCAGGCGACGGCCGCGACGAGTTCGCCCGGCTGCAGTTCGCGCAGGTGACGCAGCACGTCGCGCCAGGTGTGCCCGGCGAGCTCGTGGTGCAGCAGGGCCAGCACGAGGCCGAAGACCAGCAGCGAGACGGCCGGTCCGATCCAGGGTCGCCAGCCGGCGGCGCGCGGGTTCATGGTCCCGCCCAACGGGTCAGGCGGCGGGCGCCGGACCGCGCCGCAGGCGTTCGATCATGCGGGCGATGGCCTGCGGCGAGCGCGTGTTGCGCGCGGCGAGCGTGTAGACGGCCGGCACCACGCCGAGCGTGAGCACCACCGAGATCATCACGCCGTAGAACACGACCACGCCAATGGCCTGGCGCGACTCCGCACCCGCGCCGTGCGCGAACATCAGCGGCAGCGCGCCGAACGCCGCGCAGAAGCTCGTCATGAGGACCGGCCGCAACCGGATGGCTGCCGCCTCGATCACGGCTTCCCGGTACTCGACACCCCGGTCGCGCAGCTGGTTCGCGAACTCGACGATCAGGATGCCGTTCTTCGCCGCGAGGCCGACCAGCATGATCGCCGCGATCTGGCTGAACACGTTGATCGACATGCCGTAGATCCACAGCCCGACCAGCGCGCCGATCACGGCGAGTGGCACCGTGGTGATGATCACGAACGGGTGCAGGAAGCTCTCGAACAGCGCCGCGAGCACCAGGAACACGACCACGAGCGCGAGCAGGAACGTGAGGTAGAGCTGCCCGCCCGACTGCTTGTACTCGCGCGACTGGCCGTCGTATGTGAGCCGGACGGATGAAGGCAGGTGCTCCTTGACGATCTGCTCGACGGCCGCGAGACCCGGTCCAAGCGTGTAGCCGGGGGTCAGGGCCGCGCTCACCGTGATAGACCGCATGCGGTCGAAACGGTTCAACCGCGTCGGGCCGCCGAGCTCGGTCAGCTTCACGAGGTTCGAGAGCGGAATCAGGTCGCCGGTGCGGTCGGAGCGGACGTAGAGGTTGTCGAGGTCGCCCGGAGTGGCACGGTCCTCGGCGCGACCCTGCAGGATCACGTTGTATTCGCGGTCCCGGTCGACGTAGGTCGTGACGATGCGCGAGCCGAGCACGGTCTCGAGCGTGCGCGAGACCGTCTGCAGCGAGACGCCGAGGTCGGCCGCGCGGTTGCGGTCGACGGCGACGCGCAGCTGCGGCTTGCGCTCCTCGTAGTTCGACAGCACGTTGGCGAACATCGGGCTGTCCTGCATGCGCGCCATGAGCGTGTCGCGCCAGCGCACGAGGTCGGCGTACTCGGTGCCGCCGAGCACCACCTGCACCGGCGCGCCGTTGCCGGTCGCGAAGCTGCCCGGCGTGATCACCTGCGCGCGCACGCCCGGGATCTGGCTGAGCGGGCCCCGCAGTGCCTGCGCGATCTGGTCCGCGCTGCGCTCGCGCTCATCCCAGGGTTTCAGCACCATGAAGCCGCGCGCCTGGTTGAGGTCGGTCGAGCCGAAGCCGCCCGGCATGCGCAGGTTGGCGCGCACGATGGCGCCGTCGTAGTTCACGCGCTTGACGATCTCCTCGTACTGGCGGCCGTGGCGATCCATGTAGTCGAGGGTCGCGCCCTCGGGACCCGTCAGCGACACGAACAGCATGCCGCGGTCCTCCGACGGCGCGAGCTCGCTCGGCAGGATGCGCAGCAGGTACGCGGCAAAGGCCGCGGCGATCACGGTGCCGATGATGATCAGCCAGGGGCGACGCATCAGCCGGCGCAGCGAGGACTCGTAATTCGACGACAGTCGCTGGAAGAACGACTCGACCGCGTGCGAGAAGCGCGAGCGGGTCGAGCCGCCGGCCAGCAGCTTCGAGCACATCATCGGCGTGAGCGTCAGTGCGACGAGCGAGGAGAACATCACCGCCGCCGCGATGGTGAAGCCGAACTCGCGGAACAGGGTGCCGACGTTGCCCTGCAGGAACGAGACCGGCAGGAACACGGTGCACAGCACCAGCGTGGTCGCGATCACCGCGAAACCGATCTCGCGACCGCCGTCGACCGCCGCGATCAGGGGCGGCTCGCCGCCCTCCATGCGCCGGTAGATGTTCTCGAGCACCACGATCGCGTCGTCGACGACGAGGCCGATCGCCAGCACGAGTCCGAGCAGGGTCAGCACGTTGATCGAGAAGCCGAGCGCCGCCATCACGACGAAGGCCGCGATGATCGAGATCGGGATGGTGACGGCCGGGATCAGCGTGGCGCGCAGGTTGCCGAGGAAAAGGTAGATGACGGCGAGTACCAGCGCCATCGAGATGACCAGCGCGATCACGACCTCTTTCATCGATGCCTCGATGAACACCGAACGGTCGAGGTTGACGTCGAGGTGGGTGCCGGGCGGCAGGTCGGGCCGGATGCGCTCGATCTCGTCGCGGACGTGGCGCGCGACCTCGAGCGTGTTGGCCTTGGAGATCTGCTCGACGCCGACGCTGATGCCCGCGACGCCGTTCGAGCGCGACAGCGTGCGTTCGTTCTCGGCGGCGAGGCGCACGTCCGCCACCTCGCCGAGGCGCACGAGGTAACCGTCGGGTCCGCGGCCGATGACGAGCTGCTGGAAATCCTGCGGCGTGTTGAGGCCCGTCTCGGTACGCAGCGTCATCTCGCGCTGCGTCGACTCCAGGCGGCCGGCCGGCAACTGCACGTTTTCGCGCCGCAGCGCGCTCTCCACGTCGGCCACCGTCAGCTGGCGTGCGGCCAGCGCCTCGCGGTCGATCCAGACGCGCATGGCGTAGCGCCGCGCGCCACGCAGCTGCAC
>JBGAHO010000068.1:0-17225 GCA_044226195.1 Steroidobacteraceae bacterium | reverse complement strand
GATGTCGCGGCGCCGGACGGGACGTGCGTGCGCGCCAAGCGCAACAGCGCCTACGCGCGAGCGAATCGCTACGTCGAGCTACTTGACGACCTTGAACTTGGCGCGCCGCTCGTCACTCGGCGACGACGGCTTCGGTGGTTCCGGCGGTGCATCCGACGGCGGCGACGGATCCGAGGGCGGCGGCTGCGCGTCGTCCTCGGAGAAAATCGTCCCCTGCCCCGTCTCGCGCGCATAGATCGCGAGCACCGCGCCGATCGGCACCCGCACGCCCGTGCTCACGCCGCCGAAGCGCGCGCTGAACGAGACCTGCTCGTTGTCCATGCGCAGCTGGCCCGTGGCCGACCAGCTGACGTTGAGCACGATCTTGCCGTCCTTGACGTACTGGCGCGGCACCTCGACGCCCGGGTAGGCCGCATCGACCACGATGTGCGGCGTGCAGTTGCTGTCGCTGATCCATTCGTGCAGCGCGCGCAGCAGATAGGGCCGGCGCGCCTTCATGCCCGGCGACGGCGGACTGCTCACACCGGTCGCCTCGACTCGCGTTCGCGAGGCGCCAGGCTCGCAACGAACGAGGCGCGGGCGAACACCTTGCGGGCGTAACGCTCGACGCCCGGCGCGTTCGTGCCGAGGTCGACGCCCCAGCCCGAGAGGCGCCAGAGCACCGGCGCGATCGCCGCATCGAGCAGCGAGAACTGGTCGGAGAGGAACCACGGCCGCAGCCGGAACAGCGGCTCGGAGGCGAGGATGCTCTCCGCGAGCGCCTTGCGTGCCCGGTCACGATCGCGACGGTCCGAACGCACCAACTCGTCCACGACCCCGTACCACTCCTGCTCGATGCGTCGCAGCGCCACGCGGGTGTGCGCGCGCGCCGCCGGGTCGGCCGGCATCAGGCCCGGGTGCGGGAAGCGCTCGTCGAGGTACTCGCAGATGATGCCCGCGTCGTACACGACGAGGTCGCGGTCGACCAGGGTCGGCAGCGTCTGGTAGGGATTGAGGTCGATGAGGTCTTCGGGAGGCCGCGAGGCGTCGACCTCGACGATCCGGGCGTCGAGTTCCTTCTCGGCCAGCACGATCCGCACCCGCTGGCAGCGGGGATCGTCGCCGCGCGAATAGAGGGTCATCACGACAGCCGACCCCCGGACCGGGACCGGCGCCCCGCGAGGGGCGCCGCCCGGATTACTTGACGTCCTTCCAGTACTCTTTCTTCAACGCGTACGAGAGCAGCGTGAAGAAGACCAGGAACGCGATCACCTTCCAGCCGAGCGCCTGGCGCTGCAGCTGTACCGGTTCGCCGATGTAGACCAGGAAGTTGACCGTGTCGCGCACGAACGCGTCGTACTCCTCGGGCTTCAGCTTGCCGGGCGTGGCGAGCTTGAACTCCTTGAAGTGCTTCTGCGCGTTGCCGGCCTTGTCCATCTCGCCTTCCCAGACCGCTTCCTGCAGCCCCTGCAGCTCCCACAGCACGTGCGGCATCGCCGTGCCCGGCAGCGCCAGGTTGTTGGTGCCGTTCGACTTCGCGGGATCGACGTAGAACGAGCGCAGGAAGGTGTACAGGTAGTCCGGCGTGCGGGCGCGCGCGATCAGCGACAGGTCGGGCGGCAGCGTGCCGAACCACTTCTTCGCGTCGTCCGGGTTGAGGCCGTTCTTGATGGTGTCGTGCGGGCTGTCCGACGTGAACATCAGGTTGGCCTTCAACTGGTCCTCGGAGATGCCGAGGTCCGCGGCCATGCGGTTGTAGCGCACGAACTTCGCCGAGTGGCAGCCGCTGCAGTAGTTCATGAAGTTCCGGGCGCCGCGCTGCAGCGACGCCTGGTTCGACACGTCGACGTTCGCCTTGTCGAGCTTGACCTCGCCCTCGGCCCCGAAGGCCGCGAACGGCAGGGCGAGTGCAGCCAGCAGGACGAGAATCTTCTGATCAATGCGCATGGTACGTGACCCTCGTCGGGACCGGCTTGGTCTTGTCGATGCTCGTGTACCACGGCATCAGCAGGAAGAACGCGAAATACACGACCGTGAACACGCGCGACGCCATCGTGTACTGCGGCGTCGGCGGCTTCACGCCCAGGTAACCCAGGCAGACGAACGCGATCGCGAACGAGAACAGGAAGAACTTGAAGATCGGCCCGCGGTAGCGGATCGACTTCACCTTGCCGCGGTCGAGCCACGGCAGGAAGATGAACAGCATCACGGCGAGGCCCATCAGCGCCGCGCCGAGACCCTTGTTCGGCACCGACTTCAGGATCGCGTAGTACGGCGTGAAGTACCACACCGGCGCGATGTGCGGCGGCGTCTGCAGCGCGTTGGCCGGCTCGAAGTTGGCGTGCTCCAGGAAGTAGCCGCCCATCGTCGGCGCGTAGAAGATCACCAGGCAGAACAGGATCAGGAACACGCCGACGCCGACGATGTCCTTCACCGTGTAATACGGATGGAAGGTGATGCCGTCGAGCGGGATGCCGTCCGGGCCCTTGACCTTCTTGATGTCCACGCCGTCGGGGTTGTTCGAGCCGACCTCGTGCAGCGCCATCAGGTGCGCGATGGTGAGGAACACCAGCGCCAGCGGCAGCGCGATCACGTGCAGCGCGAAGAAGCGGTTCAACGTGGCGTCGGAGATGTAGTAGTCGCCGCGGATCCACTCGGTGAGCGCGTCGCCCACGACCGGGATGGCGCCGAACAGCGACACGATCACCTGCGCGCCCCAGTAGGACATGTTGCCCCACGGGAGGAGGTAGCCGAAGAAGGACTCGCCCATCAGGCACAGGTACAGCAGCATGCCGAAGATCCACAGCAGCTCACGCGGCTTCTGGTACGACCCGTACAGCAGCGCGCGGAACATGTGCAGATACACGACGATGAAGAACGCCGAGGCGCCCGTCGAGTGGATGTAGCGGATGAGCCAGCCCCAGTCCACGTCGCGCATGATGTATTCGACCGAGCCGAACGCATCAGCGGCCGCGGGCTTGTAATTCATCGTCAGGAACAGGCCGCTCAGCAGCTGGATCACCAGCACGAACATCGACAGCGAGCCGAAGAAGTACCAGAAGTTCATGTTCTTCGGCGCGTAGTACTTCGACGCCTGCTCTTCCCAGAGCCGGGTCATCGGGAACCGGTCGTCGATCCACTTCTGCACGGCGCCGAGGCGGCCGCCGACGTTTCCAACGGTGGTATGACTGCTGCCCATCACGCTTTCCCCGCATCAGCGCCGATCACGATCCGCGTGTCGCCCGCGAACTGGTAGGGCGGGACCGGCAGGTTGGTCGGCGCCGGCACGCCCTGGAAGACGCGGCCCGACATGTCGAACTTGGAGCCGTGGCACGGGCAGAAGAAGCCGCCCGGCCAGTCGGACGACACGGTGACGTCGCCCGGGGTGAACTTGTCGAGCGGGGCGCAACCGAGGTGCGTGCACACGCCCACCAGCACCAGGTATTCCGGCTTGAGCGCGCGCGTCTCGTTCTTGGCGAACGCCGGCTGGTCCGACTCGTTGGACTGAGGGTCGCGCAGGATCCCGTCGTGGTTCTTGAGCCCGGCGATCATCTCCGGCGTGCGGCGCACGACGTAGATGGCCTTGCCGCGCCATTCGATCTTCATCAGCGCGCCCGGCTCGAGCTTGCTGACGTCCACTTCGACCGGCGCGCCCATGGCCTTGGCGCGGGCACTCGGCTTCCACGAAGCCAGGAACGGGGCGAGCGCGAACGCGGCGCCGACGGCACCTGTCGCGGTCGTGGCGACGGTCAGGAAATGGCGCCTGCCCGTGTCGACTTGATCGGTCATCCAGCACTCTCCTCAGCGGACGGCGTCTTGCTTGGTGTGGCCAGGGCCGCGCCGGCGGGTCGGTGAAACAAACGTGGCTCGGTGGTGCGCCCGCGGGCAGGACACGAGGCCCGCCGCGAGCAACGGCGCATTATAACCGAGCGGGCCGGCCGGCTCACAGACCGTGGCTGCTCAGGACACGCGGCGGATCTGGGCCCCGAGCCCGGCCAGTTTTTCCTCGATGCACTCGTAGCCGCGGTCGATGTGGTAAATCCTCTCGACATCCGTCGTGCCATCCGCTACCAGCCCGGCGATCACCAGGCTGGCGGAGGCCCGCAGGTCGGTCGCCATGACCGGCGCCGCCGTCAGCCGGGGTACCCCCCTCACGATGGCGGTATTGCCCTCGATCCGGATGTCCGCCCCCATGCGGCGCATCTCCAGCATGTGCATGAAACGATTCTCGAAAATGGTCTCGATGATCGTCCCCACGCCGTCCGCCACGGTGTTCAGGGCGGCGAACTGGGCCTGCATGTCGGTCGGGAACCCCGGGTGGGGGGCCGTGCGGATGTCGACGGCCTTCGGTCGCCGGCCCCGCATGTCGACCTCGACGAACCCGTCGCCCCGCAGGATCGTCGCGCCCGCCTCCTCCAGCTTGCCGAGGACCGCGTCCAGGTGCTCGGCCCGGGCGCCCTTGGCCCGCACCCGCCCCCCGGTGACCGCCCCGGCCACCAGGTAGGTGCCGGCCTCGATCCGGTCCGGCAGGACGTCGTATTCGGTGCCCTGCAGCCGCTCGACCCCGTCGATGACGACGGTGTCCGTGCCGTGGCCACTGATCCGGGCCCCCATGGAATTGAGGAACAGGGCCAGGTCCACCACCTCGGGCTCGCGCGCCGCGTTCTCGAGGATGGTGCGCCCCTCGGCCAGGGTGGCGGCCATCATCAGGTTCTCGGTGCCGGTGACCGTGACCGTCTCGAGCACCAGCCGGGCCCCCTTCAGCCGTCCGGCCCGTGCCTTGATGTAGCCGTTCTCGATGTGCACCTCGGCGCCCATCTTCTGCAGGCCTTCGACGTGCAGGTTCACCGGACGCGCACCGATGGCACAACCGCCGGGCAGCGAGACGTCGGCCGACCCGTGGCGGGCGACCAGCGGACCCAGCACCAGGATCGCGGCGCGCATGGTCTTCACCAGCTCGTAGGGCGCGAAGGTCTCGCGGGTGCCGCGGGGATCCACCTCGACCCGCATGCGCTCGTCGACCGTGACCTTGGCCCCGAGGCGTCCGAGCAGCTGGATCATGGTCGTGACGTCGCGCAGGTGCGGGACGTTGCCGATGGTCACCGGCCCGTCGGCCAGCAGCGCGCCGGCCAGGATGGGCAGGGCCGCGTTCTTGGCGCCGGAGATGCGCACTTCGCCGTCGAGCGGCACACCGCCACGGATCTGCAGTTTGTCCACGCTCGGCTCCGCCTCAGGTGGAAGTGGCTGCCTGCCATTCGGCGGGCGTGTAGGCCTGGATCGACAGGGCGTGGACCTCGCGGCCCATGCGCTCGCCGAGTCCTGCGTAGACCAGCTGGTGGCGCTGCAGGGTGCGCTTGCCCTCGAACTGCGTGGCCACCACCACGGCTTCGAAATGCGTGTCGTCGTCGGTCGCGACCCGGACGATGGCTCCGGGCAGGCCGGCCTCGATCATGCGGCTCACTTCGCTGGCGGTCATGGGGATCCGGTCCGGGAACGGGGCGGACAGTCTAATGGAATCAGCCCGGCGGCTTAAGGCTGTAGACTGTCGCACATGTCCGACACCGAGCAACTGACCAGCCGCGGGCGCCGGGTGCTGCGCACCGAGGCGGACGCCGTCGCGGCGCTCGAGCACCGCCTCGGCGAGGAGTTCGCCGCGGCCTGCCGGCTGATCCTCGCCTGCCGCGGGCGCGTGGTCGTCACCGGCATGGGCAAGTCCGGCCACGTGGGCAACAAGATCGCCGCCACGCTCGCCAGCACCGGCACCCCGAGCTTCTTCCTGCATCCCGCCGAGGCCATCCACGGCGACATCGGCATGATCACCGCCGGCGACGTCGTGCTCGCGCTGTCCAACTCCGGCGAGACCGACGAACTGGTGACCATCCTGCCGGTGATCAAGCGGCTCGACGTGCCCATGATCGCCCTCACCGGCAACCGCGGCTCGACGCTGTCGCGGTACGCGACGGTGACCCTCGACATCAGCGTGCCCGCCGAGGCCTGCCCGCTCAACCTGGCGCCGACGGCGAGCACCACCGCCACGCTGGCCATGGGCGACGCGCTCGCGATCGCCGTGCTCGAGGCGCGCGGTTTCACCGAGGAAGACTTCGCGCGCTCGCACCCGGGTGGAACGCTCGGCCGCCGCCTGCTGCTGCACGTCGAGGACGTGATGCGCAAGGGCGACGCGCTGCCGACGGTCGGCCCGGACGCGACGCTGAGCGAGGGCCTGCTCGAGATGAGCCGCAAGGGCCTCGGCATGACGACCATCGTCGACGGGGCGGGCCGCGTACTCGGCATCTTCACCGACGGCGACCTGCGCCGCGCCCTCGACCGGCAGATCGACGTGCACGGCACGCGCATGCGCGACGTGATGACCGCGAACTGCAAGGTGGCGCAGCCGCGCATGCTGGCCGTGGAGGCCGTCCACCTGATGGAAACGCACCGCATCACCTCGCTGCCCGTGGTCGACGACGACCGGCGCCTCGCCGGCGCGCTCAACGTGCACGACCTGCTGCGCGCGCGGGTGATGTGAGCATGGGCGAGACGGTCCGCGAACGTGCCCGCGACGTGCGGCTGCTCGTCCTCGACGTGGACGGCGTGCTGACCGACGGACGCCTGTACCTCTCGCCACAGGGCGAGGAGTTCAAGGTGTTCCACGTGCGCGACGGCTCGGGGATCGTGGCGGTGCGCCAGGCGGGCATCGAGGTCGCGATCGTCTCCGGGCGCAGTTCGCCCGCGGTGCAGCGGCGCGCCGACGAACTCGGCATCCGCCACGTGCGCCAGGGCGTCGGCGACAAGGGCGCGGCGCTGCAGGAACTGCTCGGGGTGCTCGGCCTGAGCGCGGCGCAGACTGCCTGCGTCGGCGACGACACGCCCGACCTGCCGCTGCTGCGCGTGGCGCGGCTGGCGGTCGCGGTGGCGGACGCCCATCCCGCGGCGCGGGCCGCCGCGCACCTGGTGACCGAGTCGAAAGGCGGCCGTGGGGCCGTGCGTGAAGTATGCGACCTGCTGCTCGAGACACGGAAGCCCGCAACCAGCGGCTGATCGCGCTGGCGGCGTTCGTCGCCGGCTGCGCGCTGCTGTACGGCCTGCTCGGTGGCCGCAGCGGCGGCGACCTCGAGACCGCCACGGCCGAGGACGACCGCGGCTACTACCTCACCGACGCCACGCTCACCGAGATGGGGACGGACGGCAAGCCGCGCATCGCGCTGCACGCCCGCGACATCGAGCAGCAGGTGACCGATCAGAGCGTGAAGATGAACGACGTGCAGGTCGACTATACGGGCACGCAGTCGGGGCGCTGGAAGGTGACGGCCAAGCGCGGCGCAATGGCCCCGGACCGCTCCACGCTGACCCTCGCGGGCGACGTCGTCGTCACGGGCACGGAGTCGCGCGGCTCGGCCGTGATCACCACCGAGCAGCTCGCCTACGACACCAAGGCGAACTTCGTGCAGACGACCGACCCGGTCACCCTGCACTTCGGCACCTACGAACTGCGCGGCCGCGGCCTGCGGGCCGATTTGAACGCCGGCACCCTGAGGCTAGAATCGAACGTCAATGGCCGCTTCACCCCGTAACCGACTCCGGATCGCCCTCGCGGGCGCCGCCCTGCTGGCCTGCGCGACCGCCGGTGCGCAGGAGAAGGACACGCCGCGCAGCCTCGCGCCGCGCAACTGCCAGCAGCCGATCGACCTCGAGGCGGCCAGTTCCGACTTCGACTACAAGAACAACTCGCTGCTGTTCAAGCGCGTGAAGATCACGCAGTGCGGGTTGCAGGTGACGGCACAGGAGGCGAGCGCCTCGGGCCTCAACTTCGAGGACTCCGACTGGAAGCTCACGGGCGACGTGCAGATCACCGTGCCGGACGGCAAGCTCGCGTCGAACTCGGCGCAGGTGACCTTCCGCGCGAACCAGATCGTGCGGGCCATCATCAAGGGATCGCCCGCGTCCTTCGAGCAGCAGCTCAAGGAGAAGGACCAGCTCGCCCGCGGCAAGGCGGAGACCATCGACTACGACGTGCAGGCGAGCACGGTGAAGCTGGTCGGCCAGGCCTGGCTCACGGACGGCCAGAACGAGGCCCGCTCGAGCACCCTCATCTACGACATCGGCCGGCAGCGCGTGGTCGCGAACCCGGACGAGAAGGATCCGGGCGGCGTGCACTTCACGATCGTGCCGAAGTCCCAGCCGGCGACGCCGAAGAAGGAATCGTCCCAGTGAGCCGCCTGCGGGCCGAGTCGCTCGGCAAGCGCTATCGCTCCCGCCAGGTCGTCAACGGCCTGTCCCTCGAAGTGAACTCGGGGGAAGTCGTCGGCCTGCTCGGTCCGAACGGCGCGGGCAAGACGACCGCCTTCTACATGATCGTCGGACTCGCGCCCTGCGACGAAGGCCGCATCTTCCTCGACGAGCAGGAACTCACCCGCCTGCCGATGTATCGCCGCGCCCGCCTCGGCGT
Organism: Steroidobacteraceae bacterium; assembly: GCA_044226195.1. Taxonomy (GTDB): domain Bacteria; phylum Pseudomonadota; class Gammaproteobacteria; order Steroidobacterales; family Steroidobacteraceae; genus RPQJ01. The sequence continues at coordinate 8,800 of JBGAHO010000068.1, read as the reverse complement.
CGGTTACTTGCCGCAGGAAGCTTCGGTTTTCCGCAAGCTGTCGGTCGAGGACAACATCCGCGCCATCCTCGAGACCCGCGACGACCTCGACACGTCCGCCGCGCGCGACACCGCGCTCGAATCGCTGCTCGAGGAACTGCACATCGGCCACATCCGCAGCAGCGTCGGCATGGCCCTCTCGGGCGGCGAGCGGCGACGCGTCGAGATCGCGCGCGCACTGGCCGCCGAGCCGCGTTTCATGCTGCTCGACGAGCCCTTCGCGGGCGTCGACCCGATCTCCGTGATCGACATCCAGCGCATCATCCGCCACCTCAGCTCGCGCAACATCGGCGTCCTGATCACCGACCACAACGTGCGTGAAACGCTCGGCATCTGCGGCCGGGCGTACATCGTCAGCGCCGGAAGTGTGATCGCGTCCGGATCGGCGGAGGAGATTCTTGCCAATCCTCAGGTGCGTGAGGTCTACTTGGGACAGGACTTCCGCCTGTAGAACGTCCCGTCGGACAGTGGCGGACGGGCAGACCACACGAACATGCTCAAGCCGGCCCTGCAGCTCAAGCTCGGTCAGCAGCTGACGATGACCCCGCAGTTGCAGCAGGCCATCAAGCTGCTGCAGATGCCCGTGCTGGAACTGCAGGCCCAGGTGCAGGAAGCCCTCGAAGCGAACGTCATGCTCGAGGCCGAGGAAGAGGAGCCGATCGACCTCGCCTCCCTCGACCCCCAGACGCCGGCCTCCTCCGACACGGGCGCCGACTCGGACGGCGAGACCACGACGGTCGAAGCCGAGTCCGAGGACGAAGTCATCGTCGAGATGGAGGACCCGTGGGCGGAGTCCTCGACCCCGTCGGGCGACGGCCAGCGGGCGGACGACGACGACGACCGGCCGATGGAATTCGCGGACGAGCGCACCCGCGACCTGCACCAGCACCTGATCTGGCAGCTCGAGACCAGCCCGCTCGATCCGCGCGACCTGTGGATCGGCGAGGCCATCGTCGACGCGCTGAACGACGACGGCTACCTCAGCGAATCCACCGAGGAACTCGCCCGCAGCCTGCGCACCGACCTGCCCATCGACGCGGCGGACGTCGAGCGCGTGCTGACATTCGTGCAGTCGCTCGATCCGCCGGGCATCGGCGCGCGGACGCTGTCGGAATGCCTGACGCTGCAGCTCGAACAGTTGGACGCGGACACGCCGGGACGTGAACTGGCACTCGCCGTCGCGCGCGACCACCTACCGCTGGTCGGTGCCCGCGACCTCGCGACGCTCAAGCGATTGCTCAACGTCGACGACGACGCGCTGCACGAGGCCCTCGCGCTGGTGCGCGGCTGCCATCCGCGCCCCGGCGCTGCATTCGCGTCGACAGCGCCCGAATACATCGTGCCGGACGTGTTCGTGCGTCGCACCGAGCATGGCTGGAGCGTCGAGATCAACGGCGCCTCTTTGCCGCGCCTGCGGGTGAACCAGACGTACGCGAGCCTCGTCGCGCGCTCCGGCGACTATGCGTCGCTGCGCGCACAACTGCAGGAGGCCCGCTGGCTGATCCGCAGCCTCGAGATCCGCAACGAGACGCTGCTCAAGGTGGCGCGCACCATCGTGCAGCGCCAGGCCGCGTTCTTCGAGCAGGGCGAGGAAGCGATGCAGCCGATGATCCTGCGCGACGTCGCGGAAGCCGTGAGCATGCACGAGTCCACCATCTCGCGCGTGACCACCGGCAAGTACATGCACACGCCGCGCGGCATCTTCGAGTTCCGGTATTTCTTCTCGAGCCACGTGTCGGGCACCTCGGGCGAGGACGTGTCGTCGATCAAGATCCGCGCGCGAATCCGCAAGCTGATCAACGACGAAGCCCCGGACAAGCCCCTGTCGGACGCCCAGCTCGCGGAAATCCTCGCGGGTGAAGGCGCCAAGGTCGCCCGCCGCACCGTCGCCAAGTACCGCGAGGCGCTCGGGCTCGCATCGTCGAGCGAGCGCCGGCAGCAGACGGCGGCCCGCGCGCAGGCCTAGGGAACTTGGCACCGGCCCGGCCGGTCATGACTGGAGAGACGAGTTCGTTCGCTGGATCCGTCGGTCCGTTCAACGTCAGGAGGAGATGAAGATGCGTGTGCACCTGAGTGGACATCACGTCGAAGTCACGCCCGCCCTGCGCCGCTACGTGGACAGGAAGCTCGGGCGCATCGTCAAGCGCTTCGACCGGCTGATCGACGTGCATTGCGTCCTGACGGTGGAGAAGCTGCGGCATCGCGCGGAATCGACGGTGCGGCTGAGCGGATCGACCCTGCACGCGGCGGCGACCGAGGACGACATGTACGCCGCCATCGACGCCCTCGGCGACAAGCTCGAGGAGCAGGTGCGGCGGCACAAGGAAAAGGCCCGCGCCCGCCGCACACCGGTCTCGCCACGGCACGCGGCGGCGGCCGTGTCGTGACCCGGCCGCGCGCGCTCGAAGGCCCGGGACCGTCCGCACGATGCGCCTGATCATCGTCAGCGGGCTGTCCGGCTCGGGCAAGAGCGTCGCGCTCGACGTCCTCGAGGACCTCGATTACTACTGCGTCGACAACATCCCGGCCGGCCTGCTGCCGGGATTCATCGAGTACACGGTCCGCACCAGCGAGGCCACCTACCAGCGCACCGCGGTCGGCCTCGACGTGCGCAACCGGCCCGAGGACCTCGCCGAGGTGCCCGAGCTGGTGCACGCGCTGCGCACCAGCGGCATCGGCTGCGAACTGCTGTTCCTGCGCGCCGACAACGAGACGCTGCTGAAGCGCTTCAGCGAGACGCGCCGCCGGCACCCGCTGAGCCGCGAGGGCATCGCCCTGCAGGAAGCGCTCGACCAGGAGCAGCGCGTGCTCGCGCCGCTCGCGAACCAGGCCGACCTCACCATCGACACGTCGCGCCTGTCGGTGCACGAGCTGCGCGAACTCATTCGCGAGCGCGTGGTCGCGCGGCGCGACACGGGCCCGGCCCTGATGTTCCAGTCGTTCGCGTATCGCCACGGCGTGCCGGACGACGCCGACTTCGTGTTCGACGCCCGCGCGCTGCCCAATCCGTACTGGCAGCCGGCGCTGCGCGAGCTCACCGGGCGTGACGAAGGCGTCGCGAACTTCCTCGACGGCCAGGAGGAGGTCGCGCGGTTCTTCGAGGACATCCGCGCATTCCTCGAGCGCTGGCTGCCGTCGCTGGTGCGCTCGAACCGCAGCTACATCACGATCGCCGTCGGCTGCACCGGCGGCCAGCACCGCTCGGTCTACCTGGCCGAGAAACTCGCGGCGCACTTCAACGGCCGCTTCGGCCAGACGCTCGTGCGCCATCGCGACCTGACCAGCCGCCGCCACGAATAATGGGGACATTCCTCTTTTTCCGCGGGAAAAGAGGACTGTCCCCGATTTCCTCCGAAAAGAGGAATGTCCCCTATTTTCTCAGGAAGGATTCGATTTCGGCGCGGTGGGCCTGGGCATCGGCGTAGCCGAGCGCCATCAGCTCACGCGTGTAGACCGACTCGAACAGCAGGTAGCTGACCAGCAACCCGCCGCGCGCCTCGAACGCACCCATCGTGCGCAGCAGCGTGCGCAGGCTGCGCGGCAGCGCATTCGCGTGCCGCCGCGCGATCGCCGTCGGATCCTCGCTCGGCTGGATCACGCAGGCATCGATCGGCCGGCGGCCGATTTCCTGGCGGGGCGCGCCCGCCTCGATCAGCGCGTTGACCTGTCGCAGACGCTCGAGGTCGATCGACAGTCCGTCCGTGAACAGTGAATCGAGCACGAAGCCGAGCAGGTGTCCCGGGCTCGGCGGCGCAGGCGCCGCCGGTGGCGCCAGTGCGGGAGGCGCGACCGCCGGCTCGCCGCGCGTGCCGATGACCAGCACGCGGTTCGCGCCGAGGTGCACGGCCGGGCTCAGCGGCGCCAGTTGCCGCATCGCGCCGTCGCCGTAGAACTGGTTGTCCAGCTCGATGGCCGGAAAGATGAACGGGATCGCGGCGCTCGCCATCAGTACGTCGTAGTCGATGGCGCGGCGCACGCCTGAGCGCCGCACGCGGTGCCAGTCGCGCACGCGCGGCACCGCGTCGAAGTACGCCACCGCCCGCCCCGTGCCGTAGCTCGTGGTCGCGACGGCGAGGGCGTTGACCGACCCGTCGCGGATCGCCCCCGGGATCGCCTCGATCGGGATCGTGCGCTCCAGCAGACCTCGCAGCGGCGTCGTATCGAGCAGGTAGCGCGGCGGCGGCAGCAGCCAGCCGCCCGAGGCCAGGGCGAGCAGCCAGTGCAGCCCGTTGCGCAGCATCTGGCCCGGATTGGTGCGCACGACCTGGTCGACCGTGAAATTGGCCCAGACGCGCTCGAGCACATCGACGGCTTCGCGGAACGAATGGGCGCGGGCCGTGAGCGAGGCGGCATTCAGCGCGCCGGCGGAGGTCCCGACCAGGACCTCGAAGGGACAGGGCGCGTTCGCTGGCAACCACTCGGCCGCGGCCTTGAGGACCCCGACCTGATAGGCGCCGCGCGCCCCGCCGCCGGACAAAACCAGAGCCTCGCGGTCTTCGAAGAAGATGTAGTCGGTTCCGGCGTCGTCCTCGGCCACCCGCTCCTCGCTGACACTGCCACGGACGGGGTTTAGTATGGCACGCCCGCGCCGACCCGCCGCCACACACCCTGGAGAACGCCATGACCGGAATCTCGCGCCGCCTGCTCATCGTCGCCGCCACCGCCACGCTGGCCCTGGCCGGGCTGGCGCGGGCCGACGACTCGCCGGCCGTCGGCTCAGCCGCGCCGGCCTTCCGGCTGCAGGACCAGGCCGGCAAGTGGCACAACCTGTCCGACTACAAGGGCAAGTGGGTCGCGCTGTACTTCTACCCGAAGGACGACACGCCGGGCTGCACGACGCAGGCCTGCAGCTTCCGCGACAACGTGTTCGCCTTCAACAAGGAAGGCGCCGTAATCCTCGGCATCAGCGTGGACGACGTCGAGTCGCACAAGGCGTTCGCGGAGAAGCACGGCCTGCCCTTCACGATCCTCGCGGACTCGGACAAGGCCGTCACGAAGCGTTACGGCGTCCTGAAGACCTACATGGGCGTGATGGAGATGGCGCGCCGCGACACGTTCATCATCGACCCGCAGGGGCGCGTGGCGAAGCACTACGAGTCGGTCAACCCCGAGGGCCACTCGCAGCTCGTGCTGAACGACATCCGCGCACTCAAGGCCGCGGCAGGCAAGTCCGGCGGCTAACCGCGCCGCAGGGAGAACTCGATCGGCACGCGCACGTAGGCGGGCGTCGCATTGCCGCCCACCCGGTGCGGGCGAAATACCGCCGCGCTCACGGCGCGGCGAGCTTCCTCGTCGAGTCGCGGTGACCCGCTGCTGTGCAGGAGGCTGACCTCCGCCGCGCGCCCGCTGTCATCGACCAGCACGCGCAACCACACGATGCCCTCCTCCCTCAGGCGGCGCGCGATCGGCGGATAGCGCGGCGTCGGGGCGAGCACGTATTCCACGCCTTCCAGCGTCGGGGGCACGGTCTGCAACGGCGGATCGGCATTCACCCGCGGCGTCTCGATCGCCTGCCCCATGGACGCCGGCGGTTCGTCGGGGTCGCCGGTCACGGCGGCGACCGCCGGCGACACCGGCACGACCACCGGGTCGACGACCGGCAAGTCCAGCGCCGGTGCCGTGGTCGCTGCGACCTCGGGCAAGGATTCCGGCTCCGTCGCAGCCGGAGCGAAGAACAGCACGGCCTCGACCACCGCGGGCTCGCTGAAGACGCGGCGCAACGGCTCGACCGCCAGCAGGCCGGCAATGGCCAGCGCGTGCAGCGCGATCACGGCGCCGAACGCCACGTAGCGGGACGGATCGTGAACCGCTCGCGTCATGGCTCGGCCCACATGCGCAGCAGGTTGTGATAGCAGCCCGTGAGCGAGACGGCATGCGCGGACTCACCGTGCTCGGCGCGCAGGCGCAGGATCGACAGGTCGAGCTCGAACAGCAGCCGGCGCTGCTCCGCCGAACGGACCATGCTCTCGATCCAGAAGAACGAGGCGAGCCGGGTGCCGCGCGTGACCGGCTCGACGCGATGCACGCTGGACGCCGGATAGAGCACCATGTCGCCCGCGGGGAGCTTCACCTGCTGGGTGCCGAACGTGTCCTGGATCGTGAGCTCGCCGCCGTCGTACTCGTCGGGCGCCGCGAGGAAGAGCGTCGCCGAGAGGTCGGAACGCACGCTCGCCCCGGTGCGCGCATCCGTGCGCACCGCGTTGTCGACGTGGTCGCCGAATGCGTTTTGCGCGCCGTCGTAGCGATTGAACAGCGGCGGAAACACGCGCCGCGGCAAGGCGGCCGTGAAGTACAGGGCGTTGCGCGCGAGCGCGCGCACTACGATCCGGCGCGCCTCGCTGGCGGCGCGGCTGTCCTCCGCCAGCTGCCGATTGTTCTTGACGGCACCGGACTGCAGTCCGGCGGTCACGCGCCCGTCGACCCACTCCGCCGCGTCGACGATCGCGCGGACCTTCGCCAGCTCGGTGGCATCGAGCACCTGGGGAATGCGCAACAGCATCGGCCGCTCCCGCTCAGAACGTCCAGCCGAGCCGGACGTGGAAGGTGCGTGCCGCCCCGGGCACCACGTGTCCGGTGTAGACGCCTTCGTAGTACTCCTCGTCCGTGAGGTTGAGCGCATTCAGCTGCACGCTCAGGCGCTCGAAGCGATACGCCACCATGGCGTCGAAGCGGTGGTAGCCGGGCACCTCGATCGTGTTGGTCGCATTGGCATAGCGCGCACCGACCGCGTCGAGGCCGGCGCCCACGGTCCAGCGCTGCGCGAGGCGATAGGTGGCCCACAGGCTCGCCGTGTAGTCCGGCGTGTTCACCGGCACCTGGTCGAGTGAGCCGGCCTGCTGGCCCGAGGCTTCATCGACGTTCGCCCACAGGCGCGAGGCCGCGAGGAACACCTCGAGGCGCCCGACCGGCCGACCGACGACCTCGAGTTCCAGGCTGTCGGTGTGACGTCGACCGCTCAGCAGGAACACGTCCGGCATCGACAGGTCGGTATTGCGCTCGTGGGTCTTCTCCGAGCGCGCGAGCGACGTTCGCACCGAGAGCATGCCGTCGACGAGGTCCCACTTGGCGCCGAGTTCGAGATTGCGGCTCTTCTCCGGTGGCGTGTTCGACGAGCGATCGTCGAGCGCGTACAACTCGCCCGACGGATTGAACGACGTGCCGTACGACACGTACCAGGTCTGCATCGGCGTCGGCTGGTACATCAGCCCCGTGCGCCAGCTGAACACGCGATCCGTGCGCGAGAGATCGCCCTGCGGCAGCGGCCGGTCGTAGTCGGCGCTGAAGTCGTCGTACCGGCCGCCGAGCAGCAGCTTCCAGTGCGGTGCGAGCGCGACGAGGTCCTGCAGGTACAGGCCGACCGTCTCGGCCTCGTAACGGACGGGGTTGGCGCGCGTCACGTCGTCGAAATACGCGGCCGGCAGGACAGGATAGGCATCCGGAGTTCCGACCGTCGTCGCCGGATTCGCCACCGAAGTCGTGTAGTTCCAGCGATGCGCGTCCTCGCGAACGAGTTCGAGGCCGGCGAGGAATTCGTGGCGCAGGCCCAGCGCGTCGAACCGCGTTGTGAAATCCGTCTGGCCGGTCCAGGTCGATTCGATCCCGCCGCGCGCCTGGCGCTGGCGATTGATGACGGTGTCGTCGGTGACGACCGTCGTGCCTGCGGCCAGTCGCGGCGCCGTCGCCCAGAGATCTCGCGAATAGTCGGCGTAGCGCAAGGCCGTGCGCACGGACGTGTCGGCGTCGAAGCGATGCGTGTACGTCGCCGTCGCAATGCCGGTCTCGTTGCGCTCGTAGTCCGCGTTGCCGAGGCCGTAGAACCGGTCGACCGGCACGTCGAGCGGCCGGCCGGCGAAATACGGCACGCCGTAGTCCGGCACGTTGTCGTCCTCCAGGCGGAAGTACGACAGCGTCCATTCGTCGGCGGTGCCGAGCCCGACGGCGAGCGTCGGCGCGACGCCCCAGCGTCGCTGGCTCACGACGTCGCGAAAGCTCTCCGTGTCGGTGTACATCGCGTTCACGCGGACGGCGGCACTCGCGCCGAGACTCTGATTGATGTCGGCCGTCGCCCGCCCGTAGTCGTACGACCCGCCCGTCACCGCCAGTTCGGCGAAGTCGCGCAACTGCGGCAGCTTGCTCACCTGGTTCACCACGCCGCCGGTCGAGCCGCGCCCGAACAGCATGGAGGCCGAGCCGCGCAGCACGTCGACCTGCTCGAGGTTGAAGATTTCGCGGTTGTACTGCGCGGCGTCGCGCATGCCGTCGAGGAACAGGTCGCCAACCAGCGAATAGCCGCGCAGCGTGACGTTGTCGCCGATGCGGCCGCCCTCACCCGCGTTGAACGTCAGGCTGGCGACGTTGCGCAGCGCGTCCTCGAACGAATCGGCACCCCGGTCCTCGAGCAGCGGTGCGGTGAGCACCGTGACGGACTGGGGAATGTCGATGAGGGCCTGCTCGACCTTGCCGACCCGGGTCGTCGCCGGCTGGTAGCCCGGTTCGTCGGCCGCAGGATCGGCTTCCACCCGGACCCCGGGCAGTTCCTGCTCCTGGCCGGGGGTGGCGGGCTCGGCCGCGGCCACGCATGGCACGGCCGCACCGGACAGCACGGCGAGGGCTCCGGCGAGGTATAAGTCGCTGGAAGAACGGGATTTCCTGGGAAGCCGGGACGGTTCGGAAGGCATCGATTCAGGCCTGGGTGGGATGAGTGTTGACGCAAATGATAATCATTCGCATCTAACATTTCAAGGCTCCCGCGGGACGCCCC
>JBGAHO010000067.1:0-17284 GCA_044226195.1 Steroidobacteraceae bacterium | reverse complement strand
GGCGAGCCGCCGCCGTGCCTGTTCGACTACCTGCCGAAAAACGCGCTGCTGGTGATCGACGAGAGCCACGTCACCATCCCGCAGATCGGCGCCATGTATCGCGGCGACCGCTCCCGCAAGGAGACGCTGGTCGAATATGGCTTCCGCCTGCCGTCGGCGCTCGACAACCGCCCGCTGCGTTTCGACGAGTGGGAATCGCTCGCGCCGCAGATGATCTTCGTCTCGGCGACCCCGCGCGACTACGAGGCGCGGCACGCGGGCGCGCCGGTTGAACAGGTGGTGCGGCCGACCGGCCTCGTGGACCCGGCGGTCGAGGTGCGGCCGGTGCGCACGCAGGTCGACGACGTGCTGTCGGAGATCCAGCGCTGCGTGGCGAAGGACGAGCGCGTGCTGATCACGACGCTCACCAAGCGCATGGCCGAAGACCTCACCGAGTACCTGCACGAGCACGGCGTGAAGGTGCGCTACCTGCACTCCGACGTGGAGACGGTCGAGCGCGTCGAGATCATCCGCGACCTGCGGCTCGGCAAGTTCGACGTGCTGGTCGGCATCAACCTGCTGCGCGAAGGACTCGACATGCCGGAGGTCTCGCTGGTTGCCATCCTCGATGCCGACAAGGAAGGGTTCCTGCGCTCCGAGGGCTCGCTGATCCAGACCATCGGCCGTGCCGCCCGCAACGCCAATGGTCGCGCGATCCTCTACGCGGACAGGGTCACCGGCTCGATGGCGCGGGCCATCGCGGAGACCGAGCGCCGCCGCGCGAAGCAGATCGAGTACAACCTCGCCCACGGCATCACGCCGCGCACGATCGTCAAGGCGGTCACCGACGTCATGGAAGGGGCGCGCAGCGAAGGTGGCCAGGAGGCGCGGCGCGGCCGCGTCGTCGACGAGGCCGTTCCGCAACTCGGCCCCGAGCAGGCGCTCAAGCAGATCCGCAAGCTCGAGGCCGAGATGTTCAAGCACGCCCGCAACCTCGAGTTCGAGGAGGCAGCGCGCCTGCGGGACCAGATCGAGCGCCTGCGCCAGGCCGCCCTGGGCGTGCCGGGCTCGAGGGCCGGCTAGCGGTCGCGGGGACTACCGTGCCCGGATCGCTTCCGGGCCCGCGCCAGGCAAGCATGGGGCATGCGTTCCAGGGCCCCTGGGCCGGCCAGTCCTTCCCGACGGACTACAGCCGGCTGCGGCCGGCGGATCGCACACCAGGCCACGACTACGTCTGCGTCGCGGCGGCCGAGCGCATCGAGTGCTCGGACCCGGCCGCGCGGAACCAGCGGCCGCTGGTCGTAGAGCGCTGAATCCCGGGGCAAAAGCGGTCGTTGGTCCCGGTTTTCACCCCCTAGCGTCCGGGCGTGGGTTTCCTGTATCCTTCCCGGCTCTTTGTGGGGCGCATAGCTCAGCGGTAGAGCACTACCTTGACATGGTAGGGGTCCGTGGTTCGATCCCACGTGCGCCCACCACGATCCCGGCACCTGGGTCATCGTGAAGTTTTGACGGGACCAACGCCGATGCCGGTCATCACCCTGCCCGATGGCAGCCAACGCAACTTCGAGAAGCCCGTGACCGTGGCCGACCTGGCTGCGAGCATTGGTGCCGGCCTCGCGAAGGCCGCGCTCGCCGGCCGCGTCGACGGCAAGCTGGTCGACACCTCGTACCTGATCGACCGCGACGCCAACGTCGCGATCGTCACCGCGAAGGACGCCGACGGTCTCGAGATCATCCGTCACTCGACCGCGCACCTGCTCGCGCAGGCGGTGCAGGCGATCTATCCGGACGCGCAGGTCACCATCGGCCCGGTCATCGACGACGGCTTCTACTACGATTTCGCCTTCAGCCGGCCCTTTACCCCGGACGACCTCGCGAAGTTCGAGGCGAAGATGCACGAGCTGGCGAAGGCCGACCTGAAGGTCGAGCGCCGCGTCATGCCGCGCGATGTGGCGGTCGAGACCTTCATGAAGCTCGGCGAGCACTACAAGGCCGAGATCATCGCGGGTATCCCCTCGAACGAGGACATCAGCCTCTACGGCCAGGGCGACTGGTTCGATCTCTGCCGCGGCCCGCACGTGCCGAGCACCGGCAAGCTCGGTGCCTTCAAGCTGATGAAAATCGCGGGCGCCTACTGGCGCGGCGATTCGAAGAACGAGATGCTCCAGCGCATCTACGGCACCGCGTGGGCGAACGAGAAGGACCTCAAGGCCCATCTCACCCGCCTCGAGGAAGCCGAGAAGCGCGACCACCGCCGGCTCGGCCGCGAGCTCGGACTCTTCCACACCCAGGAAGAGGCCGTCGGCAGCGTGTTCTGGCACCCGAAGGGCCACACCCTGTGGCGGACCATCGAGGCCTACGTGCGCGGCCGCCTGCAGGACGCGGGCTACGTCGAGGTGAAGACCCCGCAGCTCATCGACCGCGTGCTGTGGGAGAAGTCGGGCCACTGGGAGAACTACCGGCCCAACATGTTCATCGCCGAGTCCGAGGATCGCATCCTCGCGGTGAAGCCGATGAACTGCCCCGGCCACATCCAGATCTTCCGCCAGGGCATCAAGTCGTACCGCGACCTGCCGCTGCGCATGGCCGAGTTCGGTGCCTGCCACCGCAACGAGCCGTCGGGCGCGCTGCACGGCCTGATGCGCGTGCGCGCCTTCACCCAGGACGACGCGCACATCTTCTGCACCGAGGACCAGATCAACTCGGAGTCGGTCGCCTTCTGCAACCTGCTGCTGGCGATCTACAAGGATTTCGGCTTCGAGGAAGTCCGGGTCAAGTTCTCGGACCGCCCGGTCAAGCGCGCCGGCAGCGATGCCACCTGGGACAAGGCGGAGGGGGCCCTCCGGGGCGCCATCGAGGCCGCCGGCATCGAATACACCATGAACCCGGGCGAGGGTGCCTTTTACGGCCCCAAGCTGGAATTCGTCCTCCGGGACGCGATCGGCCGCGACTGGCAGTGCGGCACCCTGCAGGTGGATTTCGTGCTGCCCGAGCGCCTCGGGGCCGAGTTCATCGGCGAAGATGGCGCGGCCCACCGGCCGGTCATGCTCCACCGGGCCATCCTGGGCTCCATGGAGCGTTTCATCGGCATCCTGATCGAAAACCACGCCGGGCGGTTCCCGACCTGGCTGGCGCCCGTCCAGGCGGTGGTGATGAACATCACCGACGGGCAGGCCGACTACGTGCGTAAAGCCACCGAATTCCTGAGAAATCAGGGGCTTCGGGTCGAAATGGATTTGCGTAACGAGAAAGTCGGCTTTAAAATCCGCGAACACACCCTGCAGCGGGTCCCGTACCTGCTGGTCGCGGGCGACCGCGAATCAGGGGCAAACTCGTTGGCCGTGCGCACGCGCAGCGGCAAGGACCTCGGGTCGATGGGCCTCGAAACCCTCGCCTCGAAGCTTGCAGCTGAAGTCGCGAGCCGCGGCCGTCACGTTTTAGAGGAATAAACGCATCAGCGCTCCAACGACCAAGCGCATCCGGCGCAACGAAGAGATCACCGCCCCCCAACTGCGCATCATCGGCGCAGACGGCGAGCAGGTGGGTGTCATGACCCGGCTCGAGGCCCTGCAGATGGCAGCCTCGCAGGAGCTCGATCTCATCGAAGTGTCGCCGATGGCGGATCCGCCGGTCTGCAGGATCATCGATTTCGGCAAGTTCCAGTTCGAGCAGAACAAGAAACTGGCCGCGGCGAAGAAGAAGCAGAAGCAGATCCAGGTCAAGGAAGTGAAGTTTCGTCCCGGAACGGATGAAGGCGACTATCAGATCAAGCTCAGGAATCTGATCCGCTTCTTCCAGGAAGGCGACAAGGCCAAGGTGACCTTGCGTTACCGTGGTCGAGAGATGGCGCACACCGAGATCGGACGGCAGCTCCTGTCCCGGTTGCAGAACGACCTCGCGGCCGTCGCGTCGGTCGAGCAGCAACCGCTGATGGAAGGCCGCCAGATGGTCATGATGTTCGCGCCGAAAAAGAAGTAAGGACGGTTTCGGCCGTTCCTTCGCCCTCGATCTCCGGCGCGAGCCGGGGTGAAACGGGCTAGTACAAACAGGAGTCCATGCAATGCCCAAGTTGAAGACCAACCGGGCCGCGGCCAAGCGTTTTCGCAAGACGGCGAAAGGCTTCAAGCGCGGCCAGTCGCAGAAGCGGCACATCCTCACCAAGAAGACGAGCAAGCGTAAGCGCCAGCTGCGCGGCCAGACCATGGTCGCCAAGCAGGACCTCGTCCGTCTCGAACAACTGCTCCCGCACGCCTGAGGTGACCCATGGCTAGAGTCAAGCGTGGCGTCATCGCAGGACGCCGTCACAAGAAGATCCTCGGCAAGGCGAAGGGCTACTACAACGCCCGCCGCAAGGTGTTCCGCGCCGCGAAGCAGGCCGTCATCAAGGCCGGCCAGTACGCGTACCGCGACCGCAAGGCGAAGAAGCGTGATTTCCGTGCCCTGTGGATCACCCGCATCAACGCGGCCGCGCGCGGCTTCGACCTGTCGTACAGCCGCCTGATGGCCGGCATCAAGGCCGCGGGCCTCGAGATCGACCGCAAGACGCTGGCCGACCTCGCGGTGCACGACCTCGAGGCGTTCGGCGCCATCGCGGCCAAGGCCAAGGCGAGTCTCGGGACGCCCTGACGATCGCAGGCGGTACGCTTCCCCACGGAAGGGTGCCGAGCCACGAAGAAGGAGGCCGGGACGCGCAAGCGGTCCGGCCTCTTTTGTTGCCGCAGGACGACGCAGCCCATGAGCGAATCCACCGCAATCGATCTCGAATCGCTCGCCACCGAGGCGCGCGGTCGCGTGGCCGCGTGCGCCGACCTTGCGGCCATCGAGGCGCTCAAGGTCGAACTGTTCGGCAAGAAGGGCGCGATCACGGCGCAGCTCAAGGCGCTCGGCGGCCTGTCGCCCGACGCCCGGCGTGATGCCGGCGCCCGCATCAACGCCCTGCGCGACGATCTCGTGGCGCAGGTGGAGTCCCGCCGCGCCGAACTGGAGCGCGCCGAACTCGCGCGCAAGCTCGAGGCCGGCCGCATCGACGTCACGCAGCCCGGGCGCGGTCAGCAGCCGGGCGGGCTGCACCCGGTCAGCCGAGTGCGCCGGCGCATCGAGGCGCTGTTCCGCAACGCGGGCTTCGCGGTGGAGCAGGGGCCCGAGGTCGAGGACGACTGGCACAACTTCGAGGCGCTCAACATCCCCGCCAACCATCCGGCGCGGGCGATGCACGACACGTTCTACTTCCCGGACGGCCGGCTGCTGCGCACCCACACATCGCCGGTACAGGTGCGCGCGATGCTGCGGGAGAAGCCGCCACTGCGGATGATCATGCCGGGCCGCGTCTACCGCTGCGATTCCGACATGACGCACACGCCGATGTTCCACCAGGTCGAGGGCCTGGTGGTCGACGAGGGCGTGAGCTTCGCGCACCTGAAGTCGGTGCTGCACGAATTCGTCGAGCAGTTCTTCGAGCGCCACCTCGGGATCCGTTTCCGCCCGTCGTACTTCCCGTTCACCGAGCCGTCGGCCGAGGTCGACATCGAGTGCGTGTTCTGCAGCGGGCAGGGCTGCCGCGTCTGCAAGAACACCGGCTGGCTCGAGGTGGCGGGCTGCGGCATGGTGCACCCGAACGTGCTGCGCAACGTGGGCATCGACCCCGAGCGCTACACGGGCTACGCCTTCGGCATGGGCATCGAGCGCCTCACCATGCTGCGTTACAACGTGAACGACATCCGTCTCTATTTCGAGAACGACCTGCGCTTCCTGCGCCAGTTCGGCTGATGCGAAGGAACTGAACGATGCGCATCAGTCTGCAATGGTTGAAGGAATGGCTGCCGTCGCTACCGCCGGCCCGCGAGCTCGCCGAGCGCCTGACGATGGCGGGTCTCGAGGTCGAGGGCATCGAGTCGGCCGCGCCGCCGCTGCCCGGCGTCGTGGTGGCGGAGATCGTCGCGCGCGAGAAGCACCCGAACGCGGACACGCTGAGTGTCTGCCAGGTGAACACGGGTCGTGAGACGGTGCAGATCGTGTGCGGCGCGCCGAACGCCCGCGTGGGCCTGAAGGCGCCGCTCGCCACGATCGGCGCCAGGCTGCCGGGCGGCCTCGAAATCAAGAAGGCCAAGCTGCGCGGTGTCGAATCGTTCGGCATGCTGTGCTCGGCGAAGGAACTCGGCCTCGACGCCGACGCGAGCGGCCTGCTCGAACTTCCGGCGGAACTCACGGTCGGCGACGCGCTGGTGAGCGCGCTGCAACTCGACGACACGCTGTTCGAGATCAACCTCACGCCGAACCGCGGTGACTGCATGAGCGTGCGCGGCGTGGCGCGCGAGGTGGCGACGCTCACGGGCGTGCCCCTGCAGGAGCCCGCGGTCGCGCCCGTGCCGGCGGCCAGCACCGAGGTGTTTCCGGTTGAGCTCACGCCCGGGGCCGGCTGTGCCCGCTTCGCCTCGCGCGTGGTCCGCGGGTTGCGTCCCGGCGCCGCATCGCCCGCGTGGATGCAGGAGCGCCTGCGCCGTGCAGGCCTGCGCCCGATCAGCGCCGCGGTCGACGTCACCAATTACGTGATGCTCGAGCTCGGTCAGCCGATGCACGCCTACGACCTGCGCGAACTCGATGGCGCGGTCGTCGTGCGCCGCGCGAGGCCTGGCGAGCCGCTCAAGCTGCTCGACGGTCGCGAGATCGCGCTCGACGATTCGATCCTGGTCATCGCGGATCGCAGCAAGCCGATCGGCATGGCCGGTGTGATGGGCGGCGACCACTCGGGCATCGGCGACGACACGGTCGACGTGCTGTTCGAGGTGGCGTGGTTCGACCCGACCGTGATTGCGGGACGCGGCCGTCGCTTCGGCCTCGTGACGGACGCCTCGCAGCGCTTCGAACGCGGCGTCGACCCGACGCTGCAGGAGCGCGCTCTCGAGCGCGCGACGCAGTTGCTGTGCGCCTGCGCGGGCGGCACGCCGGGACCGACCCAGCTGGTGGAGCGCCGGGACGAGTTGCCTTCGCGTCCGGACGTGCCGTTGCGCCCGAACCGTGCGCGCACGGTGATCGGCGCCGCGATCGACGACGCCGCGATGCGCCAGATCCTGTCGGGCCTCGGCATGGCGGTCGTCGCCGGCGGCGAGACGTGGCAGGTGACCGCGCCGTCGTGGCGCTTCGACGTCGCGATCGAGGAAGACCTCATCGAGGAACTGGCGCGCGTCCACGGCTTCAATCGCATACCCGAGGCTGTGCAGCCGTCGCGCAACGCGATGCCGGCACTGACCGAGACTCGCGTCGCGGTCGATGCGATGGCCGACCTGCTCGTGCAGCGCGGCTACCACGAAGCGATCACCTACAGCTTCGTCGAGCCCGGCCTGCAGGCACTTTTCTGCCCGGGCGAGCGCGCGCTCACGCTCGCCAACCCGATCTCGGCCGATCTCGCGGCGATGCGGCTGTCGCTGTGGCCCGGACTCGCTGCGGCGCTGCAGTCGAACCAGCGTCGCCAGCAGCCGCGCGCGCGGTTGTTCGAAGCGGGCCGCAAGTTCATCACCCAATCGGGTGAGTTGCACGAGGTCGAAGTGATCGCGGGCATCGCCGGCGGACCTGCGCTGCCGGAGCAGTGGGGCGCGAGCAAGGACGCGGTGGATTTCTTCGACGTCAAGGCGGATGTCGAGGCCCTGCTGCGCGCGACGGGCGATGCCGACGCATTCCGTTTCGTACCGGAGCCGCATCCGGCGCTGCATCCGGGACAGAGCGCACGCATCTATCGCGGCGCGACCGCGGTGGGCTGGCTCGGCCGGCTGCATCCGGAACTGGAGCAGCGGCTGGAGTTGACATATTCCGCGCTGGTGTTCGAGGTCGAGACCGAGTCCGGTCTGCGGGCGCGCGTGCCGCAGCACCGCGAAATCTCGCGTTTCCCGGCGGTGCGGCGCGATCTGGCGATGATCGTCGACGAGACCGTCGCGGTGCAGCAGATCATCGACTGCATCCGGCGTGCCGCAGGCGAGTTGCTGAAGGACGTCGTGGTGTTCGACGTCTACCGTGGCAAGGGGATCGAAACGGGTCGAAAGAGCGTGGCAACAGGCTTGAATTTGCAGGACGTTTCGCGCACGCTTACCGACGAAGCGACAGATGCCGTCGTGGCACAGGTCATAACCGACCTGGTACGGGAGTGCAAGGCCACGATACGAGACAAATAAGATGGCATTGACCAAGGCGGAAATTGCAGAAGCACTGTTCGACCAGCTCGGCCTCAACAAGCGTGAGGCACGGGAACTCGTCGACCTTTTCTTCGAGGAACTGCGCGGGGCGCTCGCCAACGGCGAGCAGGTGAAGCTGTCCGGTTTCGGCAACTTCGACCTGCGCAGCAAGAACCAGCGGCCCGGCCGCAACCCGAAGACCGGCGAGGAGATCCCGATCAGCGCGCGTCGCGTCGTGACGTTCCGTCCCGGCCAGAAACTGAAGGCGCGCGTGGAAGCGTATGCTGGAACCCAGCAATAACGACGAACTGCCGGCCATCCCGGGCAAGCGCTACTTCACCATCGGTGAGGTGAGTGAGCTGTGCGGCGTGAAGCCGCACGTGCTGCGCTACTGGGAGCAGGAGTTCCCGCAGCTGAAGCCGGTCAAGCGTCGCGGCAACCGGCGCTATTACCAGCGCCAGGACGTGCTGGTGATCCGCCAGATCCGCTCGCTGCTGTACGACCAGGGATTCACGATCGGCGGGGCCCGCAACCGGCTCGAGGGCGAGGAAGCCCGCGAGGACGTGACGCAGACCCACCAGCTCGCCCGCCAGCTGCGCGCCGAGCTCGAGGAACTGATTCGCATCCTCCGCCGCTGAGCCGTCCGGCTCGGTATATAATCCGCCCCCGGTCGGAGCGTGGCGCAGTCTGGTAGCGCACTTGCATGGGGTGCAAGGGGTCGCGAGTTCGAATCTCGCCGCTCCGACCAGTTCCTTCCCTATCCCCACCCAACTCACGGTTTGCTCACATGGACGCACAGCAGATCCGCGCCACGTTGACCCTGGCCCTGATGGCGGCATTCGCCGACGGCATGAAGGACGACCGTGAGCGCGAGGCCGTGAAGAAGGTGGCCGATGCGCTGGGCGGGGAGAGCGACATCGACCTCCCGGCGCTGTTCCGCGACGTGCTGCTGTCGAAGCCCGACCTCGCGACCGTCGTCGCGCCGCTCAACACCGCCGAACTCAAGCAGTATGCGTACGAGATGGCGGTCGGCGTGGCGAACTCGGACGGCGCGCAGAACGACGCCGAGAAGGCGTTCCTCGCGAAGCTCGCGGCGGCGCTGCAGTTGCCGGAGGAGCAGGCGACCGCGACGTGGGCAGGCGCGGCCGAGGTGGCCAGCGCGGGCAGCGAGACCCCGGCGTCGGTCACCCAGGGCACGATCCAGGGCAAGCCGTCGCTGACGCCCGCCGAATACGACAAGCTGATTCTCGACGCCTCGATCATGAACGCGGCGCTCGAACTGCTGCCGGAGTCGCTGGCCTCGATGGCCATCATTCCGCTGGAGGTGCGGCTCGTGTACCGCATCGGCAAGTCCTACGGCTACCCGATGGACATGTCGCAGGCGAAGGACTTCATTGCGACGGTCGGCGTCGGCCTCACCGGCCAGTACGTCGAACAGTTGGGCCGGAAACTGCTCGGCGGCCTGCTCGGGACGCTCGCCGGTGGACTCGGCCGCGCAGTCGGCCACCAGGCGGCCAGCTCCGGCATGTCGTTCGCGACCACCTACGCGCTCGGCCGCGTGGCGCAGCGCTACTACTCGTCCGGCCGCACGCTCGATACGGCGATGCTGAAGGACACGTTCACGTCGCTGATGGCCGAGGCGCGCGGCCTCGCGCCGCAGTACCGCCGGCAGATCGAGCAGCAGGCGAGCACCATCGACACCCGCAGCCTCGCATCCCTGATCAAGCAAGCCTGAAAATGGGGACATTCCTCTTTTTCGCCGGTGCCGGCGAAAAAGAGGCATGTCCCCTATTTCACGAGTAGGTGAGGGCGTGGGCGCGGTCGGGCCGCTCGAGGTGCGGCACGCCGTTGAAGGTCGCGATGCGCACGGCGCTGCTGCCGCGCACGATCTCCGTCACGCCGGTATTGCGCGTCTGCAGGTTGAGGTTGATCGCGGCTTCGGCTCCCGCGCCGAGCGCGTCTGCGATCGTGCGGCCGATCACGCCTCCCGAGGTGACCACCAGCACCGCATCGTCCCGCCCGAGTCCCGCGCAGGCGTCCTGGTAGGCATCCTCGATGCGACCGCCGAAATCGCTCCAGGTCTCGGAGCCGGGCAGGGGGCCCTCGTGGCGCGACCAGGCCAGCAACGAGTCCCGCACGACGGAGAAATAGGCGCGTCGGTCACCGGACGCGCGCAGGCGCTGCTGGTCCTCGTGTTCGAAGAACGCCAGCAGGCTGCCCTGGTCGTACTCGTTGAAGCGCGGGTCGCGGCGCGGCTCCGGGGCATCGGTCAGGCGCGTCAGCAGCGCATCGCAGGTCTCGACCTGTCGCACCAGTGTGCCGCAGACGATGCGCGCGAAGCGCAGCCCGCGCGCGGCGAAATGCTCGCCGAGCCACTCGGACTGCTGGAAGCCGAGTGGGGTGATCGAATCGTAGTTGCCCGTGAAGTCGGGCTGCCCGTGGCGGACGACGTACAAATAAGGCATGGTGCGCGCAGTCTAGCGCAGGGTCCGACATGCATTCAGGCAGCTTCCAAGCGAGCGGCGTCATCACGCTCACCACCGACTTCGGCCTCCAGGACCCTTTCGTCGGCGTCATGAAGGGCCAGATCCTGCGGCGCTACGCCGAGGCGCGCATGATCGACCTCACGCACGAGGTTCTCGCGCACTGGCCCGCCGAAGCCGGCTTCTGGCTGGCACGCTCGTTCCGCTATTTTCCGGAGGGCACGGTGCACGTCGCGGTGGTGGATCCGGGCGTCGGCAGTTCGCGCGAGATCGCCGTCGTCGAGACCGAGGGACACCTCTTCCTCGCGCCCGACAACGGACTGCTCGGTCCGCTGGTCGAGCGTGCGAAGGCGCCGCTGCGCCAGCGTCGACTCGCCGCGTCGCTGCTCGCCAAGCTCGGCATCGACCGCGTCAGCGCGACCTTTCACGGCCGCGACATCTTCGCGCCGGTCGCCGCGGAACTCGCGGCCCGCCGCCTGTCGCCCGACGCGCTCGGCGACGAGGTCACCGACCTGATCCCCGGCTGGATCGAGGAGCCGACGGTGACCTCGAGCCAGGTCAGCGGGGTGGTGGTGACCGTCGACCACTTCGGCAATCTCATCACCAACATCGATGCGGAGTTGGTCGCGGGCTTCGCGCACCCCATTGTCCGGGTGGGTGGGCGCGAGTTGCCCATGCGTCGCACCTACTCGGACGTCCGCCCCGGCGACTACCTCGTGCTGGTGAACTCCTTCGGCGTGATCGAGGTCGCCCGGGCCGAGCAGAGCGCCGCCGCCGGCCTGGGCCTCGCCCGGGGCGCCCCGGTCACTGTCGGGCAGCGTTGACCTAAATCCCTGATTCTGAGGCAGAAAAGCCGGGACCCGTGACGGCCCCGGACGCCCCAGCTGCGAGCCGTTCGCAATGCCCCACGGCCTCGCATTGCGCCGCACAATTGCCAGTTGAGATGCGGGCCGATCCGTGTATAGTTCGCAGCCCTGTGTCCGCAAATCGCGGGCAGCGCGTTGAAATATCAAGGTTTTCTCAGGGTCGCGAAATGGAAAGAGACGAGGAGCACTTCGACCTGGATGAAGACTTCGTGGCGGGCGGCGAGGATGAGGATTACGACCGCTTCATCGAACGCGTGGACCGCCGCAAGCAGGCCGTGAAGAAGGGCAAGGCTGCCTGGAGCAAGCTCGAGGACGTGCTTGCCGAGAAACGCCTGCAGAAGGAACTGAAGGACATCTACGAGGAAAAGTAGGTCTTACGCATCACGGGTCCCCGGCTCCCGTCACGGGGGCCAGCAGGGGTCCGCTCGATGAGCAGCCATTCCGAATCGCACTGGGTCGTCCTCAAGTTCGGGGGGACCAGCGTTTCGAGCGTCAGCAACTGGAAGAACGTCGCCGCCGTCGTGCGCGCCAGGCTCGCCGAAGGCCTGCATCCCGTCATCGTCCACTCCGCGCTGTCCGGCATCACCGACCGGCTCGAGCAATTGCTCGCCAAGGCCCTCACCGGCGAATGGGAGCCGGTCATGGAGCAGATCGAGCGTCGCCACGCCGACCTCTCGCGCGACCTCGGCATTCCGATCGGCCCCGAACTCGAACGCCACTTCCACGAACTGCGCCGCAGCGCGGAGGGCATCCACCTGATCGGTGAGGTGAGCGATCGGCTGCGCGCCCGCGTGATGGCGAACGGCGAACTGATGGCGACGCGCATCGGCGCCTCGTTCCTGGCGGCGGAAGGCATCGACGTGCAGTGGCTCGACGCGCGCACGTTGCTGCACGCGCAGGAGCGTCCCGGCGCGTCGGAGCGCGCGAGCTACCTCTCGGCGACCTGCAACTTCGACCCGGATCCGGTACTGCAACGGCGCATGGCCGCGGGCGGCAGCGTGGTCATCACGCAGGGCTTCATCGCGAGCGACGTCAACGGCGACACGGTGCTGCTCGGCCGCGGCGGTTCCGACACGTCCGGCAGCTATTTCGCGGCCAAGCTCGGCGCCCGTCGCCTCGAGATCTGGACCGACGTGCCGGGCATGTTCACCTCGAACCCGCGCTCGGTCTCGAACGCGCGCCTGCTGAAGTCCCTCGACTACGACGAGGCCCAGGAAATCGCCTCGAGCGGCGCCAAGGTGCTGCATCCGCGCTGCATCCTGCCGGTCAAGCAGTTCGGCATCCCGTTGTCGGTGCACGCGACGCAGCGTCCGGAACTCGAGGGCACGGTCGTCACCTCCACGGGCGGCGACGGCGGCGCCCGGGTCAAGGCGGTCTGCATCAAGAAGGGCATCACGCTCATCGCGATGGAGACGCTCGGCATGTGGCACCAGGTCGGCTTCCTTGCCGACGCGTTCGCGGTGTTCAAGGCCCACGGCCTGTCGGTCGACCTGGTCTCGACCTCCGAAACGAGTGTCACGGTTTCGCTCGACCCGGCTGCCAACAGCCTCGACGCCAAGGCGCTCGACGCGCTGGTCGCGGACCTCGCGAAGCTCTGTCGCGTGGAAGTCATCGGGCCCTGCGCCGCCGTCAGCCTCGTCGGCCGCAGCATCCGCGCGACGCTGCATCGCCTTGGCGATGCGCTCGAGCTGTTCGAGGAGCAGCGCATCTATCTCGTCACGCAGGCGGCCAACGACCTCAACATCACCTTCGTGGTGGACGAGGACCAGGGCGACCGGCTGGTGCGCCGGCTGCACGACGTCATCGTCTGGAATGCGCCTTCGGACCACGTCCTCGGCCCGACCTGGGAGCAGATCCAGGGCGTGGCGCCGCCGGTGCCGGAGGGCGGGCCGCCGTGGTGGCAGGACCGCCGCGGCGAGCTGCAGAAGCTCGCACGGGAATCCGGCAGCGCCTACGTCTACGAGCGTGCGTCGATGGAGCGGGCGGCGCAGCAGTTGCTGGCGATCCGCGGCGTCGACCGCATCTTCTACGCCATGAAGGCGAACCCGCATCCGGAGATCCTGAAGCTGTTTGCCGGCCTCGGGCTCTCGTTCGAGTGCGTGTCGCAGGGCGAGTGCGAGCACGTTCTCGCCACGCTGCCGGGCATCGACCCGGGCAAGATCCTCTTTACGCCCAACTTCGCGCCGCGCAGCGAGTACGAGTGGGCGGTGAAGCAGGGCGTGCACCTGACCATCGACAACCTGTACGCGCTGCGGGAGTGGGGCGACCTCTTCCAGGGTCGCGACCTGCTGGTGCGCATCGACACGGGTTTCGGCCGCGGGCACCACGACCACGTCCGCACGGCGGGCGTGCACTCCAAGTTCGGCGTGCCGCTGTTCGAGATGGACGAACTCGAAAAGCTCGTGAAGTCCGTCGGCGCCCGCGTCGTGGCGCTGCACGCGCACACCGGCAGCGGCGTGTTCGACGTGCGCAACTGGAAGGAGGTCGGCCAGGTGCTCGGCGACCTCGCGAAGCGCTTCCCGGACGTGAAGGCCATCGACCTCGGCGGCGGCATCGGCGTGCCCGAGAAGCCGGGCCAGGTGCCGGTGGACCTGAAGGCGCTGCAGGCCGTCGTCGACGAGCAGCGGCAGAAGACGCCGCAGCTGCAGTTGTGGCTGGAGCCGGGGCGGTTCCTGGTCGCGCAGGGCGGCGTGCTCGTGCTGTCGGTGACCCAGCTCAAGGGCAAGGGCGCCGTGCAGTATGCGGGCGTCGCCACGGGCATGAACTCGCTGATCCGCCCGGCGCTGTACGGTGCGCATCACGACATCGTGAACCTGACGCGCTTTGGCGAGCCGGGCACCGAGGTGTACAACATCGTCGGGCCCATCTGCGAATCGGCCGACGTGCTCGGCTACGAGCGCCTGCTGCCGCCGACCCGCGAGGGCGACGTGCTGCTGGTGGCCAATGCCGGCGCGTACGGGCACGCGATGAGTTCGTCGTACAACCTGCGCGAGCCCGCGCGGGAAGTACTGGTCTGAGGGCCGCGCGCGCGGCCGGAGTGAGAGCGTGAAGACTGCAATCGTCGGCTGGCGCGGAATGGTGGGATCGGTGCTGATGCAGCGCATGGCTGCGGAGCGCGACCTCGATCACGTCGACCCCGTGTTCTTCAGCACCTCGCAGGCCGGTGGTGCCGCCCCGGTCGTGGGTGGCCGCAAAGTCGCGACGCCGCTGCAGGACGCGAACGATCTCGAGGCGCTCGCGAAGTGCGACGTCGTCGTCACGTGCCAGGGCGGCGACTACACCAATGCCGTGCACCCGAAGCTGCGCGCCGCGGGCTGGAAGGGCTACTGGATCGACGCGGCGTCCGCCCTGCGCATGAAGGACGATGCGGTCATCATCCTCGACCCGGTGAACCGCGACGTGATCGACGCGGCGCTCAAGGCGGGCGTGAAGGATTACATCGGTGGCAACTGCACCGTATCGCTGATGATGATGGCGCTGAACGGGCTGTTCCGCGCCGACCTCATCGAGTGGATCACCTCGATGACCTACCAGGCGGCTTCGGGCGCCGGGGCGCCGAACATGCGTGAACTGCTCGCGCAGATGGGCGTGGCTCACGCGGCGGCGGCCAACCTGCTGCAGGACCCCGGCAGTGCCATCCTCGACATCGACCGGTCCGTGACCGACGTGCTGCGGTCCGATGCGCTGCCGAAGGCGAATTTCGGCGCCGCGCTGGCCGGCAGCCTGATCCCGTGGATCGACAAGGACCTCGGCAACGGACAGAGCCGCGAGGAGTGGAAGGGCAGCGCCGAGACCAACAAGATCCTGGGCCGGTCCGCGCAACCCATCCCGGTCGAGGGCATCTGCGTGCGCATCGGTGCCATGCGCTGCCACTCGCAGGCGATGACGATCAAGCTGCGGCGCGACGTGCCGCTTGCGGAGATCGAACAACTCCTCGCGGGCGGCAACGATTGGGTGCGGTTCGTGAAGAACGATCGCGACTCGTCGATTCGCGAACTCTCGCCGGCAGCCGTGAGCGGCAAGCTCGACATCCCGATCGGTCGCGTGCGCAAGCTGGCGATGGGCGGCGAGTACCTCTCGGCCTTCACGGTCGGCGACCAGTTGCTGTGGGGCGCGGCGGAACCCATCCGTCGCATGCTGCGCATCCTCGCCGGCTGATGCCTGCGTGAGCACGGGTCCGGCCGCCGCCGTCGTTCGGGGCGCGCTGCCGCGGACGGTCGTGGTGCTTGGCTGCGTCTCGCTGCTGAACGATGCAGCGAGCGAGATGATCACGCCGCTGCTGCCGATCTTCCTGACGGCGACGCTCGGTGCCGGGCCGGCCATCGTCGGGCTCGTCGAAGGTGTTGCCGAGGCGACCGCCAGCATCCTGAAACTCCTGGCCGGGCGCATGGCCGACCGGGGCGTCCCGGCCAAGTCGCTGGTGCTCGGTGGCTACTCGCTGTCGAACGGCGCACGACCCCTGATCGGGCTCGCCGCAGCCTGGGCGGCCGTGCTGGTCCTGCGTTTCCTCGATCGCGTGGGCAAGGGCATCCGCACGGCGCCGCGCGACGCCCTGATCGCGGCGTCCACCGTGCCCGAGCAGCGGGGACGCGCGTTCGGTTTCCATCGCTCGATGGATCATGCGGGCGCGGTGATCGGTCCGCTGCTCGCCTTTGCGCTGCTGTCGGCCCACGTCGATCTCGCGCACGTGTTCTATGCGTCGGCGATTCCCGGATTGCTGGTGTTGCTGCTGCTCGCGTTCGGCCTGCCGGCCGGGCAGCGAGTGCAGATCGCGCAGGCGCCGCCGTTCGCTTGGCGCGACCTGCACGGCCGGCTGCGGGCAATGATCGTCGCGGCGGGACTGCTGGCGCTCGCGAGCGTGCCCGAAGTGTTCGTCGTGCTGTGGGCACGTGACGCGGGCCTCGCGGTGCAGTGGGTGCCGCTCGTGTGGGCCGCCGCGAGTCTCGCCAAGATGGGGATCGCGATGCCCGCGGGCATCCTGTCCGATCGACTGGGACGCGCGCCGCTGCTGATCGGCGGCTGGAGCGCGCGTGTCGGGGTGCTGTTGCTGCTGGCGTTGCTGAAGCCGCAAGGCATCGGCGTGTGGGCGCTGTTCGTGGCTTATTCGGCGGCGCTCGCGATCACCGAGCCGGCGGAGCGATCGCTCATTGGCGACCACGCGCAGGCGCACGAGCGCGGCACGGCCTATGGCCTGTACCACCTGGCGAGCGGCCTGCTGGTGCTGCCGGGTGCCGTGATTTTCGGCATTTTGTGGGAACGCTTCGGTTCACCGACCGCGTTCGTCGCCGCGGCGGTGATCACGCTGCTCGCCGCCGCGCTCATGCTCCGCGCCACCAAATAGGGGACATTCCTCTTTTTCGAGATTGCGTGCGCCGTGGGTGGTTCCGCCGCGACCTGGGAAAAGAGGAATGTCCCCTCTTTCGAGGGTCGGCCCGGGGAAAAAGGGAATGTCGCACGATCGGGCGGCGCTGTCATCGATTCTCTCGGTGCACGGCCACAAACCAGCCGGCGCCTTGTCCTCGAGGAAATAGCCTTGTAACGTCGGTGGCAACGACGGCTCGCGATGCGAGCCTCGGCTGACGCATGTACCGTGTAGGAGAGTCCCATGACCTACAGCTATTCGGTCGGCGACCAAGCCCCATTCCCCCAGCGATCACTCGCCTTCGTCCTCGTCGTCAGCATCCACGTCTTGTTCTTCTGGGTGCTCTCGTCGGGTCTCGGCGCGACGATCGTCCGGATCGTGGCACCCCACCCTCAGGCGAGATTCATCGACGATCCGACCGTGAGGGACGTC
>JBGAHO010000066.1:0-17473 GCA_044226195.1 Steroidobacteraceae bacterium | reverse complement strand
GCGCTGCTGCCGTTCCGCATGCCGCGCGTGCGGACGCGCGGCCGTTAGCGCTCAGGTCGCGGGCAGGAAATAGGTCGGGCGGGCCGCGGCGCCCCCCGTGCGGTCGCGCTCTTCGAGCCGCGCGAACAGGTCGACGACCCACACCACGCGACCCTCGACACCCGCCGGCTCCTCGGCGGGCGGCGGCGGCGGCACGGATGCCGCCGCGGCTTCGACGAGGAAGCGCGTCTCCTCGAGCATCGCCGCGTGCGTGGCCGCCTGGCGTCGCGCCGAGGCGACGGTGGCCTCGGCGAGCAGGCGCGATTTGCGCGTCCACGGCACGATGGCGCGGCTGTTGACCGAGTCGTGGCCGCGCCGGCGCACTTCCTGCCCGATCTCGCAGTACAGCAGGCGCGCGGCGTGCATCGCGGGCCGGCAGGCCGCAGGCAGCGAGGAGATGCCGTGCGCGGCCCGCGCATACAGCGTGTCCGCCGTGCGCAGCAGTTGCTCGATCACGCGGCCGAGCGCGTCGCTGTAAAGCGGCCTCGCGAGCCAGGCCTCGGGATCGATCCCCTCCTCCTGCAGCCACTCGAGCGGCAGGTAGAGCCGGCCGAGGCGCGCGTCCTCGCCGACGTCGCGCGCGATGTTGGTGAGCTGCATGGCCACGCCGAGATCGCAGGCGCGCGCGAGGACCGACGGCGTGCGCTGGCCCATCAGCAGCGTCATCATCGCGCCGACCGTGCCGGCCACCCGCGCGGCATACGCATTGAGGTCGGAGAGCGTGCGATAGCGCCGGCCCTCGAGGTCCCACGCGAAGCCTTCGAGCAGCGCTTCCGGCAGTTCGCGGGGAATGGCGTAGGCCGCGACGATCTCGGCGAACGCGCGATCCGCCGGATGATCCGCCGGTTGCCCGCCATAGATGCCGTCGAGCCGGGCACGCAGCGCGGCCAGCTCGGCCTGGCCGTCGGCACCGAGGTCGACGGCGTCGTCCGCGAGCCGGCAGAAGGCATACAGCGCCGTCGCCGCCTTGCGCATGTCGGCGGGCAGCGCGAACGACGCGGCCTGGAAGGTCTTCGAGCCGTGCTTCAGCAGCTCGGTGCACGCCTCGTGGTCGGCAGGCGTGGCCAGCGGGTCATCAGGTGAGCGCGTCGACATCGGGCACGATCCGATCGAGAACCCGTGCCGACGATATCACGCCCGGAACCCCCGCACCCGGGTGGGTACTGGAGCCGACGAGATAGAGCCGCTCGACTTCCTCGCTGAGGTTGTGCGGCCGGAACCACGCGCTCTGCAGGAGGACCGGCTCGAACCCGAATGCTGCGCCGCGGTAGCTGAGCAGGCGGTCCTGGAAGTCACGCGGCGTCGTGATCAGCGAGGTTGCGATCTCCGACTCGAAGCCGGGCAGCGTGGTCTCGGCGAGCAGGCTCGCGACGGCCTTCCGGTACGGTTCGGCCCGCTCCTCCCAGTCGACCCCGCTTTCGAGGTGCGGCACCGGCGAGAGCACGTAGTACGCGTCGCAGCCCGGCGGCGCGACCGACGGATCCGTCGCGGACGGGCGATGCAGGTACAGGCTGAAGTTGTCCGACAGCACCTTGCGCTTGAAGATGTCCTGCACCAGATCGCGATAGCGCGGCCCGACCATGATCGTGTGGTGCGGCACGTCGTCGTAGCGCCGGCGCGTACCGAAGTACCAGACGAACAGGCTCATCGAGTAACGCACGCGGTCCAGGCGCCGGTCGGTCCAGCGCTTGCGCGCGAGTCCCGGCAGCAGGTTGCGGTAGACCCACGCGGTGTCGCCGTTCGAGACGACCACGTCCGCCGGGATCTCCTCCCCGCTCGCGAGCTTCACGCCGGTGGCGCGCCGGCCCCTGAGCGTGATCTCGCTCACGTCGGCGTGGAAGCGCACCTCGTTGCCCTGCCCCTCGATCAGCCGGACCATCGCGTCGACGATGCGGCCCGTGCCGCCCATCGCCCAGTGCACGCCGAACTTGCGCTCGAGGTGCGTGATGAGGCCGTAGATCGAGGTGACCTCGAACGGATTGCCGCCGACGAACAGCGGATGGAAGCTGAGCGCGAAGCGCAGGCGCTCGTCGCGCACGTGGCTCGCCGCCACCGAGTAGATGCTGCGGTGGCTGCCGAGGCGCACCATGTCCGGCGCGACCCTGGCCATGTCGAGGATCGAGCTGAACGGCACGTGGCCGAGTTCCTCGAAGCCGACCTTGTAGATCTGCGCGCTCAGGCGGTTGAAGCGGTCGTAGCCCGCGAGGTCGCCCGCGGACACGCGCGCGACTTCCTGGCGCATGCGCTCCGAGTCCGCGTAGCAGTCGATGTGACTGCCGTCGTGGAAGCGGATGCGATAGAAGGGATCCATCGCCTTCAGCTCGACGTCGTCGGCAAAACGCTTGCCGCACAGCGACCACAGCTCGTCGAACAGGAACGGGGCCGTGACGATGGTGGGACCGGCGTCGAACGTGTAGCCGTCGCGGCGGTGCACGTAGGCCCGGCCGCCGGGACCGTCGAGACGTTCGAGGACGGTGACCCGGTATCCGCGCGCGCCGAGCCGGATCGCGGCCGCGAGGCCGCCGAAACCGCTGCCGATGACGACGGCATGGGGTCGACGGGGGGCGGAGCGGTGGACGACCGGCGCTGCCTCTTGCATGGGCGAGCTCATCGGGTAGGAGTGTAGCAGCGGTTTGTGCGGGCGCGAGATCCGGGTTACCGTGATTGCGCGAAGAGTACGTACATGAACTTACCCGCCGACCATCCGCTGCGCCGCGAGCTGCACGACGAGATCCACGCGCGACCGCCCGAGGCGTTGCGCGCGCCCCTGCGGCTCACCTTCCTCGCCCTCTACTCCGATCCGTCGAACCGCGACGCGGAATGGGAGCACGTCTGCGCACTCGCCGCGCGCTACGGCGTCGAGGTGCCCGCGCAAGGCGTCAATCACCTGAGTCTCGATCTCGGTCCGTTCCGCCTCAAGTGGGAACGGCACTCCGAGTTCGCGCGCTACAAGTTCATCGTCGCGGGCGAGTGCGCCGATCCGTACGCGGATACCGCGATTGCCCGCGTACCGGCCGACTGGCTCGCCGGCCTGCGCGGCCAGACCGTGGTCGCCGCGCACGCGGCGCTGGTGGCCGCGGGCAGCGTTGACACGTCGGCCGACGCGCTCGCCGCGCGCAGCTTCGGCGGCAACGTGCTGATCGGCTCCGGCATCGCCGACGGCGCCGGCGAGGCGTACACGGATTTCCAGCTGCACGACGGCTTCAGCCGGCTGCTGGTCGTCGACCGCTCGATGACGCCGCGCCAGGCGGGCCGCATGATGCAGCGCCTGCTCGAGATCGAGACCTACCGGATGATGGCGCTGCTCGCACTGCCGGTCGCGCACGCGCTGTCGCCCGACCTCGCGCAGGCCGAGCGCGAGCTCGCGGGCATCACGACCCAGCTGGTCGACTCGAGCGAGGCCGACGAGCCGGTCCTGCTCGATCGCCTCACGCGGCTCGAGGCCGGCATCGAGCGCCGCGCCGCGGAGAACGCCTACCGCTTCTCGGCGGCCGTCGCGTACTACGAGCTGGTGCAGCGGCGCATCGCCGAGCTGCGCGAGGTGCGCATGCAGGGGCTGCAGACCTTCCAGGAATTCACCGAGAGGCGCCTCGCGCCGGCGATGAACACCTGCCGCGCGGCCGCCGCGCGCCAGGAGTCCCTGTCGGAGCGCGTGGCCCGTGCCACGCAGCTGCTCTCGACACGCGTCGACGTCACGCGCGAGAAGCAGAACCAGGCGGTGCTCGAGTCGATGAACCGGCGTGCGGCCGCGCAGCTGCGCCTGCAGCAGACCGTCGAGGGACTGTCGGTCGCGGCGATCACGTACTACGTGGTTGGCCTGATCGGCTACGGCGCCAAGGGACTCAAGGCGCTCGGCGTGCCGCTCGAGCCCGAGGTCGTCACGGCGATCAGCATCCCGATCGTGCTCGCGCTCGGCATCGCCGGCGTGCGCAAGGTGCACCGGATGGTCGCCGGGCACTGAGGCTCACGCGCCCGTCTTCGTCGCGAACTCCAGCACGGGTTTCAGCACCTCGGCCGGCTTCTCCTCGTGCGCGAGGTGGCCGAGCCCGTGCAGGTGCGCGACGCGCGACCCCGGCACCTGCGCCTGCACGCGCTCCGCCTCCGCCGGCGGCACCGTGCCGTCGCGCGTCGCGGCCAGCAGCAGCAGCGGCACCGCGAGACGACCGAGGTCGCGCTCGAGCGCGGCGAGATCCCAGCCCGCCATCATCTGCAGCGTGCCGATCACGTGGGCCGGGGATTGCAGCAGCCGGCGGTACAGCTCGAGGCCCGTCGCGTCGATGTGCGAGCCCGTGCTCGAGACGAGGCGCGCGACGGCGGCCGCGTCCTTGGCACGCCAGGCGAACAGGCGTGCCGCGAGCGAGTTGACGGCGAGCGCGCGCGCGATCGGCAGGAACACGGCGCCCGGCACGCCCGGCAGCGGCATCAGGGCCCCGTTGATGCTGACGAGGCCGCGCGGTGCGATCGCGCCGTCGAGGACCATGCGCGCGAGGATGGCCGCACCCGCCGAGTGGCCGATGACGAGCTGGGGCTGGACCTTGAGCTTCGCGAGCAGCGTGGAGACGGCGCGCGCGACACCGGGCAACGTCGTGTCGGCGCGCGACAACGCGCCCGTGAATCCGTGCCCCGGCAGGTCCATGGCGATCACGCGGTGATGCTCGGCCAGCAGCGGCGCGAACTCGCGCCACGAATGGGTCGCCGCCCCGGTGCCGTGCACCAGAACGACCGACGGCCCCTCACCGAGTTGCTGCACGTGCCAGCGCACACCGCCCGCATCGACGAAGCGGCTCGCGCGTCGCAACGGCCAGTCGCGACCGTGGACGTCCCACTGCAGGCCCTCGCGCATCCGTCCGCTCAGGCCTGCGCCACGCGCTGGATCGCGCTGTTCAGCGACTGCGACTGCGCGTGCGGCAGCGGCAGGTAGCGCGCACCCATCTCGCCCGCGACCTTCTCGGCCTGCGGCTGGGGCCGCGGCGCGGTATCCACCAGCAGGCAACGCAGGCCTTCCGCGCGGATGCGTCGCGCGGCGGCGATCGCCTGCGCCTCGGCCGCGACGCGGTCGGGCTTGCCCTCGAGCGTGAGGTTGGCGCGGCCGTCGGTGAGGAACACCAGCAGCGGGGCGTCGCCCTGGCGGCGGATCGCATCGGCGAGCGCATAGGCCGCCTCGATGCCCGCGGCGAACGGCGTTCCACCGCCGCCCGGCAGGCCTGCCAGCGAGCGCTTCGCCCGCGCGAGCGAGCGCGTCGGCGGCAGCACGATCTCCGCGCCCGGTCCCCGGAACGCGACCAGCGCGACGCGATCGCGACGCACGTAGCACTCGGCGAGCAGCAGTTCGACCGCGCCCTTGGCCTCGCCGAGGCGGTGCAGCGCGGCCGAGCCCGACGCGTCGACCACGAAGATCGTGGTGGTGCGCGTGTGGCGCTTGTAGCGGTTGATGCGGAAGTCGTCCCGGCGCACTTCGACGCGCGGTCGGTGCGCGTGCGCCGTGCCCGCCGCGCGTCGACGCAAGGGTTGCCACGGCGCGGCCGCCCGCAGGGTCTCGACGACATTGAGCCGCGCGCCCCGCTTCGGCTCGCCACGGCGAATGCCGGCCGGTCGGCCGCGCGTGCCCGATTGCCGTTCCTCGCCCGCGCGCCCCCCGGACTGCGCCCGGGCCCGGATGGCCGACGCGATCTGCAACTGCGCCAGCAATCCGGGTGGAATCGCGGCGGCCGTGGCGGCGAGCACGAGGTCCTCGAGGGGCACGTCCTCGGGCGTCGACTTCGACTGCCCGGTATCGTCGGGCGGCGACTGCTCGGGCGGCTCCTCCGGTGCGGGCGGCTGCGGCTCCTCGGGCGCGGACGGCAGCATCGTCGCGCGCGCGGCGAACACGAGTCGTGCGGCCGTGGCGGCGTCCTCGGCGTTCACCGCGTAGCGACCGGCAAGCGCTGCGGCCGCGCGCGCGGCGCGCAGCGCGAGCACCGGTGCGCGCAGCGAGGCGACGCCGAGTGCGATGCCGGTGGCGCACAGGGCCTCGACGAACTGCGACTCCACCTGCACGTGCGGCAGGCGCTTGCGCGCGGCAGCGACCGCGTCGGGGTCGACGGCGGACTCCTGCGTGTCCCGCAGGCCCACCTGTTCCAGCGTGACATGGAACGCGAGGCGCTCCATCAGCACGGTGGCCGGACGCTCGTCTTCGGCGATGCCTTCGTCCAGCGCGATGAGCAGGAAGCGTGTCGGCGTGCGCAGCGCGACACCGTCGCGCTCGAGCACCACTTCCCCGGTGTCGCAGGCCGCGGCGAGCCGCGCGGCAACCAGCGAACCGACGCGCTCGGCACCGGCGACGATCACGGCGCCGCCGTCCGACTCCGCGAGCAATCCGCGTTCGGCGATCGGTCGTCCCGCGCGCAGGGTGGCGACGAGGTCGAGCCCGCCGAGCAGGCGATCGTCGTGCACGTGCACCGGCACGCGGCGCACCGGGGCGCCCTCGGGCAGGAACTCCTTCTGTAGGGCCAGCCAGCGATCTCGCACGGGCCCTGCGCCGGCGCGCAGCACGACGCCGCCGCAACCGGCGGGATCGATCGCGCCGAGGGCCGCGGCGAGCACGGCATCGCTCCAGGGCGAGGCCGGCTCCGTCGCGCGCGTGCTCATGCGCGGGGACTCAGGGGGCGAACAGTTCGCCGAGCGCCCGCTCGACGCGGACGGTCGAGCCGGCGTCGTCGAGCGGATTGCGGCGCAGGCGATGGCGCAGCGCGGCCGGCGCCACGCGCTTCAGCTGGGCGTCGCCGACGGCCGACTCGCCGTCGAAGGCGGCGAGCGCGCGCGCCGCGCGCATCAGCGTCAGTTCGCCGCGCAGGCCATCGGTGCCGAGTGCGAGGCAGAGCTGCGTGGCGCGTTCGAGCGCGGCATCGGACACCTTCACGCTCGCGAGCTTGTCGCGCGCCTTGAGGATCCGGCGCCGCAGCTTGTTCTCGTCCTTCTGCCACGCGGCGGCGTACGCCGTGGGGTCGCGTTCGTACTCGTCGCGGCGCTTCACGACCTGCACGCGTGTCGGCAGGTCGCCGGGCGTGCGCACCTCGACCGACAGGCCGAAGCGATCGAGCAGCTGCGGGCGCAGTTCGCCTTCCTCCGGGTTGCCGCTGCCGATCAGCACGAAGCGCGCCGGGTGCCGGACGCTGAGGCCCTCGCGCTCGACCACGTTCTCGCCGGAGGCGGCGACGTCGAGCAGCAGGTCGACGAGGTGGTCCTCCAGCAGGTTGACCTCGTCGATGTAGAGGAAGCCGCGATGCGCCCGGGCCAGCAGTCCGGGCTCGAACGCCTTCTCGCCCTTCGTCAGCGCACGCTCGAGGTCGAGGGCGCCGACCACGCGGTCCTCGGTGGCACCGAGCGGCAGGTCGACCACCGGCACCGGCACCTGGCGCGTCTTCGCGAGTTCGGCCGGCTTGCGGCGCCGGCATTCCTCGCAGTGAGACTCGGTCGTGGCGGGATCGCACCCGTAGCGACAGCCTGCGACGACCCGCATCTTCGGCAACAGCGCGGCGAGCGCGCGCACCGCGGTCGACTTGCCCGTGCCGCGATCGCCGAACACCAGCACGCCGCCGATGCCGGGATCGACCGCCGCGATCAGCAGGGCCAGCTTCATCTCGTCCTGGCCGACGATGGCCGAAAAGGGAAACGGAACCGCCATGATCCAAGCTTCCTCGAGGCGCGATGCCTCGGGCAGTTTGGCTCACGCGGCCGGGATTTGGCAAAAGGCGACCCGGGCGCGGCGCGCGGACTCGGGGGTGTTACGGATTGCCGGTACGGCCGGCGTGTGCGTGCCGACCGCTCGCGGGCCGCGGTCCGCGGCCCTCAGCTCGCGCTCAGCATCGCGCGGAACGGCACGTCCTGCTCGCGCCACTCGGCGGCCGTCTCGATCAGCATGTCGCGCAGCATCTGCCAGGCCTGCGGCGCGGCGTCGGCCAGGTCGCCCGTGTTCTCGAACACCAGCAGCAGGCCCCGCGCCTCCAGCCAGGACAGGTCGTTCAGGCAGTCGAACAGCGCGTCCCAGTTGTGGCCGAACCAGTCGGGAAACTCGAGCGCTCCGGCGATCCGCCCGAACAGGTCGTTCTCGTCGACACAGCCCTCGAGGTCGATGCGCACGGCGACCAGGCCGAGCGAATGCGCGAGCGCACACAGGGCGTCCGCCGTGTGCGGCCCGAAGGGCAGTTCGCTCACCAGCGGCGCGGTCGCATCGTCGGGCTGCGTCATGGCGGCCACTCCACGGGACGGAAGGTCCGGTAGTGATCGTCCGTGTAGTAGAACACCTCGGGCGGCTCGCCGCCGGCGATGATGCGCCGCGCGCCGCGATCGGACGATCCCGGCGTCGTCACCGTGTATTCGTGGTAGTAACCGCGTGGCTGCTGCGGCAGCCGGCGCTCGCGGTTCTGGAACACCACGCCGTCGCGTGAGTAGGGGAAGGGCCCGCCGCGCTCGATCGCCTGCAGCGTGGCAATCGCTTCGGCTGGCAGGAACGACGGCACGCGCGCGGGGGCCACGACCGTCGTGTCCGGCGCGGACTGGGCGGTCGGGACGGAGGGCGGTCCGGAGGCCGGCGCCGGCACCGGTGCCCCCTGGCGGGCGGACAGCCACCAGATCAGCGCCAGCGTGCCGACGAGATAGGCGACCAGCCGGAGGATGCGCGACATGGCCGCATCCTAGCCGCGTTCTTGCGTCGTGGCGACGCGCTGCTGAAACTGCGGATGCCGCGACCCGCGACAGCCGCCTACCCTGCCGCCCAACGAAACCGGGGACCCGCCATGAAGTCCGCCCTGATCTGTGATGCCATCCGCACGCCCGTCGGCCGCCACGGCGGCGCGCTCGCTGCCGTGCGCACCGACGATCTCGCCGCGATCCCGCTGCGCGCGCTGCTCGAGCGCAATCCGGGCCTCGATCCGAACGAGATCGACGACGTGATCCTCGGCTGCGCCAACCAGGCCGGCGAGGACAATCGCAACGTGGCGCGCATGGCGCTGCTGCTGGCCGGCCTGCCGCCGAGCGTGCCGGGCGCCACCGTCAATCGCCTGTGCGCCTCCGGTCTCGAGGCGATCAACGCCGCGGCGCGGGGCATCCGCATGGGCGAATACGCGATCGCGCTCGCGGGAGGCGTCGAGAGCATGTCGCGCGCCCCGTACGTGCTCGGCAAGGCCGACGCTGCGTACGCGCGCAGCCAGCGCCTCGAGGACACCACGCTCGGCTGGCGTTTCGTCAATCCGCGCATGGAGGCCCTGTACGGCATCGACACGATGGCCGAGACGGCGGAAAACGTGGCCGAGCAGTGGAACGTCTCGCGCGAGGACCAGGATGCGTTCGCGCTGCGCTCGCAGCTGCGCGCGAGCGCGGCCCAGGCCTATGGGCGCTTCAATCGCGAGATCGTCCCGGTCATCGTCGCCGGCCGCAAGGGCGCGACCACCCAGGTGACGCGCGACGAGCACCCGCGCGCCGACACCACGCTCGAGACGCTGGCCGGCCTGCCGACGCCGTTCCGCGACCCGGGCACGGTGACCGCGGGCAACGCTTCCGGCATCAACGACGGCGCCTGCGCGCTGCTGCTCGCCGATGCGGACAGCGCGCGCTACTACGGCCTGACGCCGCGGGCGCGCGTCGTCGCGACCGCGACGGCCGGCGTCGAGCCGCGGATCATGGGCATCGGGCCGGTGCCGGCCGTGCGCCGTCTGCTGGCGAGGACGGATATGACGCTCGAGCAGATCGACGTCATCGAATTGAACGAGGCGTTCGCGGCGCAGGCGCTCGCGTGCCTGCGCGAACTCGGCCTGCCGGACGACGCGGAGCACGTGAACCCGAACGGCGGCGCCATCGCGCTCGGCCACCCGCTCGGCATGTCCGGGGCCCGGCTGGTGACGACGGCGATCAACGAGTTGGAAGCGCGCAAAGGACGCTACGCCGTCTGCACGATGTGCATCGGCGTCGGCCAGGGCATGGCCATGCTGATCGAGCGCGTCTGAACGACCCCGGGAACCTCCCGCGACCCGACCCGGTCGAACCAGACGAATGCTCCCTCGTGCCCGGGGTCCGGTCTCGCGCCGCCCCCCTGGAGGTCGCCATGATCCGCCAAGTCGCAAGGACGCTCTGCCTCGGACTCGCCCTGCTGCCCGGCCTCGTGCTCGCCGAAACTTCGCCCCCGCCGCAGCAGCCGGCCTCGATCGCGTTCGCCAACCAGGGCGGGATCCGCAACTGGAAGGCGGACGGCACGCGCGGCCTGTGGGTGCAGGACAATCGCAACCGCTGGTACTACGCCACGCTGATGGGTCCGTGCACCGGCCTCGACTTCGCGAACGCGTTGCTGTTCGACACCGGCCCGGACGGCTCGCTCGACCAGCACAGCTCGGTGCGCTTCCGCGACGGCGCGGTGATGCACCAGTACTGCCCGTTCAAGACCTTCCTGCCGAGCGAGGGTCCGCCCGCGAAGAAGAAGGGCAAGCAGCCGGTCCAGAAGGCGGGCAAGCCGGCCGCGGCGCCCGCGGAGACGACGCCGAAGTAAGTCGTCGTCCGCGGAACGCGTTGCGGCTGACCCGTGCGCTGGGCGATCATCGCCCGGATGTCGCGCCCGGATGAACTCGCTGAATTCACGCTGAAGGCCGTCGTCGTCGGCGTCGTGCTCGGCGTGGTGTTCGGCGCGGCGAACGCGTACCTCGGCCTGCGGGTCGGCATGACGGTCTCGGCGTCGATCCCGGCGGCCGTGATGACGGTCGCCACGTTCCGCATGCTGC
This sequence comes from Steroidobacteraceae bacterium, assembly GCA_044226195.1. Taxonomy (GTDB): domain Bacteria; phylum Pseudomonadota; class Gammaproteobacteria; order Steroidobacterales; family Steroidobacteraceae; genus RPQJ01. The sequence continues at coordinate 6,689 of JBGAHO010000066.1, read as the reverse complement.
GTACGCCGGGCAGCATCCTCGAAGCCAATTTCTCGCAGACGGTCGCCTCGGCGTCGACGGCGCTCGCGACCGGCACCATCTTCACGATCCCGGCGCTGTTCCTGTGGGGCACGGTGCCGCCGTACCTGCAGGTCGTCGCGCTCGCGTTCCTCGGCGGCCTGCTCGGGCTGTCGGCCATGATTCCCCTGCGGCGCCTGCTGATCGTGCAGGCGCACGACGAGTTGCCCTACCCCGAGGGCACGGCCTGCGCGGAAGTGCTGCGCGCCACGGCGGTCGACTCGGCCGGCGCGGCCGACAGCAGTCGCTGGATCTTCTACGGCATGGCGGTCGGTGCCGCCGTGAAGCTGCTGATCTCCATCGTCTACCTCGTGCCGGGCGAAGTGCATGCCGCGCTGCCGGTGCTGCCGAAGGCCGAGCTCGCGCTCGAGATCGCGCCCGCGCTGCTCGGCGTGGGTTACATCCTCGGGTACCGGCAATCGGCCGTGTGCGTGGCCGGCGCCCTGATCTCGGCCGTCACCATCACGCCGCTGATCGCCTGGCTAGGCGCGCACACGCAGGCGCCGATCTATCCCGAGACCACTCGCCTCGTGGCGGACATGGATGCCGGCGACATCTGGGCCCGCTACGTGCGCTACATCGGCGCGGGCGCCGTGGCGACCGCCGGCATCCTGACGGTGCTGCGCGGGTTGCCGACGATGGTCGGCGCGTTCACGGCCGTCGCGCGCGGCATGCAGGGCGGCGCCGGCGGTGGACGCAGCGAGGCACGCACGGATCGCGACCTGCCGGCCTCCTTCGTGTTCGGCGGCGTCGCCGCGGTCGTGCTGACCGCGGCCCTGGTGCCCGGCATCTTCGCGGGCGACATGAGTCTCGCCCAGCGCGCCGTGCTGGCCACCGGCGTCGGGTTGTTCGGCGTGCTGTTCGTAGCCGTGGCCGCACGCATCGTCGGCATCGTCGGCGTTTCGTCGCAACCGACCTCGGGCATCACGCTCGTGACGCTGCTCGGCACGGCCTCGGTGTTCGCGGCCGCGGGCTGGGTCGACCCCGGTGCGCGCGCCGGCGTGCTCACCGTCGGCACCATCGTCGCGATCGCCGCGAGCAAGGCCGGCGACATCTCGCAGGACCTCAAGACCGGCTTCCTGGTCGGCGCGACGCCGGCGAAGCAGCAGCTCGGCCAGTTGATCGGCGCGGCCTTCGCGTGCTGGGCCGTCGCGGCGACCGTGCACCTGCTCGGCTCGGCGTACGAGTTCGGCTCGAAGGAAATCCCCGCGCCGCAGGCGACGCTGATGAAGACCATCATCGAAGGCGTGCTTTCCGGCGCACTGCCGTGGAACCTCGTGCTGACCGGCGCAGGGCTGTCGCTCGGCGCGATGCTGTGCGGCGTGTCCGGCCTCGCCTTCGCGATCGGCGTCTACCTGCCGCTGGCCTCGATGGCTCCCCTCTACGTCGGCGGCTGCGTGCGCGCGCTGGTGGAGCGCGGTCGCGGCGAACGGCCCGCGGGCGAGCACGACGCAGGCATCCTCGCGGCGTCGGGGCTGGTCGCGGGCGAAGGCCTCGCCGGCGTGTTCGTCGCGGGACTGGTGGCCGCGGGGCTGGCGCCGAAGTCGATGGATCCGCGCCTCGGCGGCGTGCTCGGCGACGTCGTCGCGCTGGCGCTGGCGCTGGGCGTCTGCGTGTTCATGCTGCGCGGCGGTCGGGCCGGCGCTACTCCCGCAGCAGCTCCGCGCGCCGGCGCCACAGGGCGCGGATGAGCCCGGCGCCGACCACGGCGGACCCGGCGTTGATGAAGATCTCGAAGCCCATCGCCGCGCTGTCGATGCGGTAGTTGCCGGCGTTCAGGTTGAACAGCACGTCGAGCCCGGCGAGATAGACGAGGCAACCGCCGGCCAGCAGACCGTACAGCAGGCCCCAGGCCCGCCCCCGCCACAGGCCGATCGCACCCAGCGCGGCACACACCATCAGCCAGCCGTCCGCGAGCGGGAACGCGCGTTCGAACGCGAGGTACACGTCGTCGTGCCGCACCTGCGTCGCGCCCGAGGTGAAGAACGTCAGCCAGTAGCCGCCGGTGATGAGCGCGACGAGCGCCAGCAACAGCACGATCGGGGCGACGCCCCGCGGTCGCGGCGGGCTCACGACACGGCCCGCTGCAGCTCGGGCTCGTCCTCCTCGGCCTCGTCGCCGAGGAAGCCGCCGCTCTGGTGCGCCCAGAGGCGCGCGTACAGGCCGCCGCGCGCCAGCAGCGTCGCGTGGTCGCCTTCCTCGACGATGCGCCCCTTGTCCATGACGATCAGCCGGTCCATGGCGGCGATGGTCGACAGGCGGTGCGCGATGGCGACCACCGTCTTGCCCTCCATCAGCTGATAGAGGCTCTGCTGGATCGCGGCCTCGACTTCGCTGTCGAGCGCACTGGTCGCTTCATCGAGCAGGAGGATCGGGGCGTCCTTCAGCATCACGCGCGCGATGGCGATGCGCTGGCGCTGGCCGCCGCTCAGCTTCACGCCGCGCTCGCCGACGTGCGCGTCGTAGGCCTGGCGGCCCTTCGCGTCCGACAGCTGCACGATGAACTCGTGCGCCTCCGCCCGCCGGGCCGCCGCGAGCATCTCGTCCTCGGTCGCATCGGGACGCCCGTAGACGATGTTGTCGCGCACCGAGCGATGCAGCAGCGAGGTGTCCTGCGTGACCATGCCGACCTGCGCGCGCAGGCTGTTCTGCGTCACCGTCGCGATGTCGTGCCCGTCGATCAGGATGCGGCCGCCCTCGACGTCGTAGAAGCGCAGCAGCAGGTTGACGATCGTGCTCTTGCCCGCGCCGGAGCGGCCGACCAGGCCGATCTTCTCGCCCGGGCGGATGTGCAGCGAGAAATCCTCGATCACACGCCGCTGGCTGCCGTAGCCGAACTGCACGTGCTCGAAGCGGATCTCGCCGCGGCTGACGGCGAGCTCGCCTGCCCCCGGGCGGTCGACGACGGTGTGCCGGCGGGACAGCGTGCGCATGCCGTCCTGCACCGTGCCGATGTTCTCGAACAGCGAGGCGAGTTCCCACATCACCCAGTGCGCGATGCCGTTCAGGCGCAGTGCCATGGCGGTCGCGGCCGCGACCGAACCGACGCCCACGCGGTCCTGCGTCCACAGCCACAACGCCATGCCGGCGGTCGAGGCGACCAGGCCCATGCTGAGCACGTGGTTCACGATCTCGAACGCGCTCACCAGCCGCATCTGGCCGTAGGCCGTCACCATGAAGTCCTGCATCGCCGAGCGCGCGTAACCGGCCTCGCGGTTGGCATGCGAGAACAGCTTCACCGTGGCGATGTTGGTGTAGGCATCGGTGACCCGGCCGGTCATCAGCGAGCGCGCATCGGCCTGCGCCGCGCCGATCTTGCCGAGGCGCGGCACGAAGAAGGCCAGCGCCAGCGCGTACAGCGCGACCCAGCCGCCGAACGGCAGCAGCAGCCAGGGATCGAAGCTGCCGACCAGCGAGATCATCGTGACGAAGTAGATGGTGATGAACACCAGGATGTCGGTGATCGACAGCCACGTGTCGCGCACGGCGAGCGCGGTCTGCATCACCTTGGTGGCGATGCGTCCCGCGAACTCGTCCTGGTAGAAGCTCATGCTCTGGCCGAGCATCAGGCGGTGGAAGTTCCAGCGCAGGCGCATCGGGAAATTGGGCGAGAGCGACTGGTACTTCAGCATCGCCTGCACGGCGACCAGCAGCACGCTGCCCGCGAGGATGCCGCCGAGCAGCAGCAGGCTGCCGCGCTCCTCGATCCACAGGCGCGACGGCTCGACCTTCGACAGCCAGTCGACGACCCGGCCGAGCATCGCGAACAGCAGCGCCTCGAACACGCCGATGACCGCCGTGCAGGCCGCCATCGCGACGATGAACGGACGCAGCCCTTCCGCGCAGGCCCACATGAAGGCAAAGAAACCCTGCGGCAGCGCCTTCGGGGGCGCATCCGGGTACGGGCTGACGAGGCGTTCGAACCAGCGGAGCACGGGCGCGGTCCTGGCGAGGCTCGGGGCGGTGGATCGGGCGGGCATGGTACCGCGAGCGGGGCGTCCGCGGGATCCGGCGTCGGCTACACTCGTCGCAAGGAATACACCATGAATCCTTGGATCCTGCTCAGCATCGCGATCGCGCTGGAAGTCGTCGCCACGTCGGCGCTGAAGGCGGCCGCCGGCTTCACCCGACTCGGACCCTCGCTGGTCGTGATCGCGGGCTACGGCGGCGCGTTCTTCCTGCTCTCGCTGGCGCTGCGCACGATCCCGGTCGGCATCGCCTATGCCCTGTGGGCCGGCGCCGGCGTGGTGCTGATCTGCGTGATCGGCTGGCTCGCGTTCGACCAGCGGCTCGACCTCCCGGCCGTCATCGGCATCGCGCTGATCGTCGCCGGAGTGCTGACGATCAATCTCTGGTCGAAATCGGCCGGGCATTGACCCACAAGACGTCCCCCGGGTGGGTGCCGCATTTGGCGTCCGCGCGGTGCAGAATAGGCTCCTCGACGACCCCGCGCGCCACCGGGAGGTCCCTCGCGCATGCCCTGGCAAGCCCGCACGTCCGACGACCGACGCTACGTGGAGATCCTCTACAGTGGCCGCGTGACGCCCGACGAACTGCAGGCGGCCTTCGACCGTGCGATGGAACTGTCGCGTAGTCTCGAGCATCCCTGGTTCTTCGCGGACTGCACGGGCCTGACGGAGAATCCGCCGCTCTCGGGCCTGTACTTCCTCGCGGACCAGTTCGCCGATGTCGCCTTCCAGCATCGCGTTCGCGAGGCCGTGGTGCTGCCGGCCCGAACTGAGCCGGCCGACAGCGTGGCATTCTGGGAAACGACCTGCGCCAACCGCGGCCTCGACGTGAAGGTCTTCGCCGAGCGCGAACCGGCGCTGGACTGGCTGCTGTGCGAGCCGTCCTCCTCCCGCCCATGACCCACGACATCCGCTGGCCGGAGCGCTATCGCCCGGATCGCTGCCCGGTGCACGTGCGCAACGAGATCGTCGTGGCGGCGCCGGCGGAGCGAGTCTGGGCCTGGCTGCTCGCCGCGCCGCTCTGGCCGACGTGGTACCCCAATTCGAGCCGGGTGCGACTCGAGACCGGCACGCGGCTGCAGGCGGGCACGCGCTTCACCTGGCGCACGTTCGGCGTCGCGATCCGCTCGACGGTCGTGGAGTTCGAGGCGCCTGCGCGCATCGCCTGGAATGCGTACGGGCTCGGCGTCGACGCGTACCACGCCTGGCTGATTGAGCCCGTCGCGGGCGGCACGCGCATCCTGACGGAAGAGACGCAGTACGGCTGGGCGGCCCGCCTCAACACGCTCTTCCTGCCGAACCGCATGCACCACTTCCACCAGGTGTGGCTCGAGAACCTCGGCCGCCAGGCCGCCGCCGGCCTGCCGCCGGGTTGACGCGCGCCGGGCGTCGGCGGACTGAGGTACCCTGCGCGCCATGGCCGAGTCCGATCCCCGCGTCGAAGCACTGGAAATCAAGGTCGCGCACCTCGAGCGCACGACCCAGCAACTGAGCGACGAACTCTTCCGCCAGCAGCGGGAGATCGAGGCGTTGCAGACGCTCAACCGCCAGCTGCTGCAGCAGCTGCAGGGCCTCGAGGACGGCGCCGCCGACCCGAACCGCGTCGAGATCCCGCCGCACTACTGACGGCGGGCGCGGCCGCGCTCAGCGCATCAGCTCGTAGGGCCCGCCCTGCGCCAGTGCCCGCTGGTAGGCGGGTCGTGCGTGGATGCGCTCGAGGAACGCCTGCAGGCGCGGACGACCCGCATCGAGCCGGCCGCGCGCAGCCGCCGCCTCGAGCGGAAAGCTCATCTGCACGTCGGCGGCACTGAAATCCTCGCCGGCGAACCAGGCACTGCGACCGAGCTCGCCCTCCATGTAGTCCAGGTGCAGCTGGACGTTCGGCGTGACGAAACCCGCCATTACCTTGTCCGCGATCGCGCGCGCGATCGGGCGCACGAAGAACGGCGCGGGCGCCTCCCGCACGCGCGTGAAGATCAGGCTGAGCAGCAGCGGCGGCATCGCGGATCCCTCCGCGTAGTGCAGCCAGTACGTGCAGCGCAGCCGCTCGGGCGTGCCGTCGGGCGGCAGCAGCCGGCCCCCACCGTAGCGGCCGGCGAGGTACTCGACGATGGCGCCGGACTCCGCCAGCGTGACCTCGCCATCGGTGATCACCGGTGACTTGCCGAGCGGATGCACGGCTTTGAGCGAGGCCGGCGCGAGCATCGTCTGCGGATCGCGTTCGTAGCGCCGTACCTCGTACGGCACCCCGAGCTCTTCGAGCAGCCAGAGCACGCGCTGCGAGCGCGAATTGTTGAGATGGTGCACGGTGATCATCCGCCGCCTCCCTTGCGCGCCGCGATGCTGGCGTATCCTACCGGCCATGCGCAAGACCGGCTGGACAATCTACGCGGCCTTGCTGACCGCGTTCGTGCTGGTCGGCGAGGTGCGCGTGTTCCTCGCCGGCGCGCGCCTCAACGCGGTGACGTTCGCCAACTGGATCCTCACGCTCGCGCTGCTGGTCGCCCTCTGGGGCTATGCCCTGCAGCGTCGCATCGGCACTGCGCGCTACTGGCGCGCCGTATTCTGGATCGTGCTCGCGGCGACCGCGGTGATGCTGGTCCCGGTGGCGCTCGGTTCGCTCGACATCATCGTCTTCACCGGCTTGCTGCTCGCCCTGGTCGT
>JBGAHO010000065.1:0-18043 GCA_044226195.1 Steroidobacteraceae bacterium | reverse complement strand
GGCGAGACGGCCGCCATCCTGCGCGACGACGGTTGGCTCGCGACCGGCGATCTCGCGCGTCGCCTGCCGGACGGCTCGTTCCAGCTCGTGGGCCGCCGCAAGGAGATGATCATCCGCTCCGGCTTCAACGTGTATCCCGCCGAAGTCGAGACGGTGCTGAATGCGCTGCCGGGCGTGCACCAGTCCGCGGTCGTGGGGCGGCCGGAGGCGGACGGCAACGAGGAGGTCATCGCCTTCGTGCAATGGCTGCCCGGCGCCACGCGTGATGCGGTGGCGCTGCAGGCGGCGGCGGCGGAACGGCTCGCGCCGTACAAGCGCCCGGCGCGGATCGTGACCATCGACGAGTTTCCGCTGGGACCGACGGGCAAGCTGGCGCGACGGCGCCTGCTGGAGCGGGTGCCCGCGTGACCGGCCAGGCGTACGTGGAACGTTGCGAGCACTGGTATCGCGCGGGCTATTACCGGCGTGAGACCCTCGCTCAGGCGTTGCGCCGGGCTGTGGCGGCGCGCCCGGACACGGCGCTGCACTTTCACACCCAGCACGGACTGCGCGCGGCGACGGCACGCGAGCTCTGGGAGGCGAGCGGTCCGGTCGCGGCAGCGCTGCAAGCACGCGGACTGCGAGCGGGGGATGTCTTCGCGCTGCAATTGCCGACCTCCTTCGAGACGGCCGCGCTTTACGTCGCCGCGTTCCGCGCGGGCGCGACCGTGCTGCCGCTCGTGCACAACCTGGGGCCGGCCGACGTGGACGGCGTCCTGCGCGATGCCGGCGCGCGCTGGCTCGCAGTGGTGGATCGCTGGTACGGCAAGGACATGCTCGAAGGTCTCGCGGGCCTGGGCTCAATGGCAAACCTTGCCGGCCTCGTGGTCGTCGGCGAGCGCGCTCCGGCCGGCGCCGTTCGCTGGCGCGACCTGCTCGAGTCCGGGTTGCCCGCGCCGGCGGAGGTGCCGCAGGAGCCCGACTCGCGCTGCGTGCTGCTCTACACCTCGGGCACGACCTCGCGGCCGAAGGGCGTGCAGCACACGCACAACACCATCCGCAGCGAATGGGAGATCCCGTTCCTGCCGAACGACGGGCCGTACCTCAATGCGTTTCCGGCTGGCCACATCGCCGGGTTCAACTTCATGCTGCGTCCGCTGGTGTGCGGCGTGCCGATGGTCTACCTCGATCGCTGGGACGCGGCCGTCGCGGCCGGGCTCGTCGAGCGTTTCGGCGTGACGCAGACCGGCGGCACGCCATACTTCCTGCACACGCTGCGCGAGGCGGCGCAACGCGGCGGGCACGACCTGTCGAGCATCCGCTCCTACAGTCTCGGCGCCACGGGCGTGACCCCGGAACTCGTGCGCACCGTCGACGGTTACGGCTGGGGCGCGGGGCGGACCTACGGGTTGACCGAGCACTCCACGGTCACGCGCAATCACCCGGGCATGCCTTTCGAGAAGCGCGCGTACACCGACGGCAAGCTCCAGCCGGGCACGGAAGTACGCATCGTCGACATCGACGGACGCGACCTGCCGAACGGTCGCGACGGCGAGATCCTGACGCGCGGTCCCGAACTGTTCATGGGATACACGGACGAGGATCTCACGCGGGCCAGTTTCGTCGGCAACGGGTGGTTCCGCACCGGGGACGTCGGCCGGCTAGACGACGAGGGCTATCTCACGATCACGGACCGCCTCAAGGACATCATCATCCGCGGCGGCGAGAACATCTCCTCGCGCGAGGTGGAGGATTGCCTGTCGCGTCACCCGGCAGTGAGCCAGGTGGCGGTGGTCGGCCTGCCGGACGATCGCTACGGCGAAAGAGTCTGCGCCGTCGTGGTGGCCGCCGCGGATACCCGCCCGACCCTGGAGGCGCTCGTGCAGCACTGCCAGCAGGCGGGCCTCGCGCGCTTCAAGGCTCCGGCTGAACTGGTGGTGCGCGACGCGCTGCCGATGACCGCTTCCGGCAAGGTTCGCAAGCGCGAACTGCGAGTCGCACTGACCGAGCGCTGAGGCGGCGCAGGATTCAGGCGCGACTGTCGAGGCCACCGGCGCGGGCGAGCTGCGCCAGGTGGTGGTTCGCGTCGCCGAAGAGGATCTCGATCAGCGTCAGTCGCCGGTAATAGTGGCCGACGGAGCATTCCTCGGTGACGCCGATGCCGCCGTGCAGCTGCACCGCCTGCTCGCCCACATAGCGGGCGGAGCGACCGATCTGCACCTTGGCGGCGGACATCGCCGCGGCACGCTTCGTGGCCTCCGGCTCCGCCACGCTCATGGTCGCGAAGTAGGCCATGCTGCGCGCCTGCTCGACCATCACCAGCATGTCGACGGCGCGGTGCTGCAGCGCCTGGAAGCTGCCGATGGCGACGCCGAACTGCTTGCGCTGCTTCAGGTACTCGACCGTGATCTCGAGCGCGCGCTCCATCGTGCCCACGGCCTCCGCGCAGATCGCGGCGATGCCTTCGTCGTGCACGCGCTGCAGGACCGCGAGTCCATCGGCGCCGGCCAGCCGGCGGTCGTCGCTGACGCGCACGGACTGCAATGAAACGTCGGCCGCGCGCAGGCCGTCCTGTGTCGGATAGCCGCGCCGCGTGAGGCCGGGCGCAGCGGCATCCACCACGAACAGGCCGATGCCCTTTCCATCGTGTGCCGAAACGATCAACCGGTCGGCCGTGTCGCTATGCAGGACGACCGTCTTGTTGCCGTCGAGGAGCCAGCCCGAACCATCCCTGCGCGCGGTCGCATTCACCCGGGCGACGTCGAATCGTGCGACGCGCTCCCCATGCGCGAGCGCCCAGGTCGTCTCGCCGCCGATCAGCGACGGCAACCAGGCCGCGCGTTGCGCGGTCGTCGCGCCGTGGCGCAGGCAGCCGCCCGCGAGTACGACGGTGGCGAGGTACGGCTCGACCACGAGGTGACGCCCGAACGCTTCCATCAGCAGCAGGGTCTCGAGCGCGCCGCCGCCCAGCCCGCCGTCGGCCTCGGCGAAGGGCAGGGCGAGCAGGCCGAGGTCCGCGAGTTGCTGCCACAGCTCGCGACTGTAACCGCCCGGCTGCTGGCGCAGCGCCTTGCGCTGCTCGAACGAATACGAATCCGCGAGCAGCTTCGTGATGCTGTCCTGCAGGAGGCGCTGTTCTTCGGTCAGGTCGAAATCCATGGTCGTGTCCCGCTCAGAGCCCGAGCACCGTCTTGGCGAGGATGTTGCGCTGGATCTCATTCGACCCGCCGACGATCGAGACGTGCCGGATCCAGTAGTGGTTCGGGGCGATGGCGCGGGCCCAGTCGAGGTCGTCGTCGCCCTCACGCAGGCCGCGCACGAAAGCCTCGTCGAACTCGAAGGCGTCGTAGCCCGCGACTTCGAGCAGCAACCCGGTGGCCGCCTGCTGCAGTTCCGAGCCCTTCAGCTTGAGGATCGACGCCTTGGGGTCGGGCTTGCCACCCGCGACGGTCTTCGCGCCCTCGGCGATCAGCCGCATCTGCGTGATCTCGAGCGCCTTCAGTTCGACTTCGAGTGCGGCAACGCGCTCCTGGAAGCGCAGGTCGTCCGCCAGCGTGCCGGCGCCGACGGCAACACGCTTCGACAGCTCGACCGCGCGGCGCAGCCGCATCTTCGACACCCCGACGCGCGCGATGCCGCTGCGCTCGTGGCCGAGCAGGTACTTGGCGTAGTCCCAGCCCTTGTTCTCCTCGCCGAGTCGGTTCGCGACCGGCACGCGGACGTTCTCGAGGAACATCTCGTTGGTCTCGTGGTGGCCGTCGAGCGTGATGATCGGGCGCACCGTGATGCCGGGCGAGCGCATGTCCATGAGCAGGTAGGTGATGCCCTGCTGCTTCTTGGCCTGCGGATCCGTGCGAACCAGCAGGAAGCACCATTCCGCATGATGGGCGGTCGAGGTCCACAGCTTCTGGCCGTTGATCACGTAGTGGTCGCCGTCGCGCACCGCGGTCGTGCGCAGCGCGGCGAGGTCGGAGCCGGCGCCGGGCTCGGAGAAGCCCTGGCAGAACCAATACTCGAGGCTCGAGATGCGCGGCAGGAAGTGGCGCTTCTGCTCCTCGGTGCCGAACGCGATCAACGTCGGGCCGATCATGTTGACGTTGAAGGAGAGCGGCTCCGGTGCCGGGGCCATGTGCAGTTCTTCCTTGAAGATGTACTGCTGCACGGCGCTCCAGCCGGTGCCGCCCCAGTCCGGGGCCCACGCGGGCGTGGCCCAGCCCTTGTCGTGCAGGATCCTCTGCCAGCGCTTCAGCTCGTCCTTCGACAGGCGCTGGCCGAGCACGCACTTGGCGCGGATGTCGGCGGGCAGCGCCGCCTGGATCCAGGCTCGCACTTCCTCGCGGAAACGAATTTCATCGTCGGTCAGGCGCAGATCCACGGTGGATCCTCCCGGAAGCGTCGGTTCAGTCGATCAGGCCGCGCGACTGCCAGGACGCGAGTTCGTCCGCAGTCAGCCATTGCGCCAGGGCGGCACGGGTGTTTTCGGCGGTCACCGGCGCGGGTGGCGTGGGCGTCGCCGGCGGTGTCGCGCTGAAGCGCGGCGCGGGCGCCGGCTGCGCAATGCCGTCCACTTCGATGAAGGTGCCGCGTGCGGCGAGATGTTCGTGGCGCGGCGCTTCTTGCCAGCTCAGGATGGGTGAGACACACGCATCGGTCGGGGCGAAGAGCGTGGCCCAGTGGTCGCGCGGCTGCTCGCGGAAGCGCGCGGCGATCAGGGCTTTGGCCTTCGGCCAGTTCGCCGGGTCGTTCTGTGCGCCGAGCGCAGCGGCTTCGACGCCGAGTGTCTTCAGGAACTCGGCATAGAACTTCGGCTCGATCGGCCCGACGGACACCCAGCCACCATCGGCGCACTGATACACATCGTAGAAATGCGAGCCGCTGTCCGTGAGGTTGCGGCCGCGCGCCGGGTTCAGCATGCCGGCAGCGAACATTCCGAAGAACGTCGTCGCGAGATTCGCGGTGCCGTCCACGATCGCGGCGTCGACCACCTGGCCGCGACCCGTCGTGCGCGCGCTCAGGATGGCCGCGAGCAGGCCCATCGCGAGGTACAGCGACCCGCCCGCGTAGTCGCCCACGAGATTGAGCGGGATCGACGGAGGCTGGTCCGCGCGGCCGATCGCATTCAGGACGCCGGTGATGGCGATGTAGTTCACGTCGTGGCCGGCGCTCTGCGCGAGCGGACCGTCCTGGCCCCAGCCGGTCATGCGCCCGTAGGCGAGGCGGGGGTTGCGGGCGAGGCAGGTCTCCGGGCCGAGGCCCATACGCTCGGTGACGCCGGGCCGGAAGCCTTCGATCAGCGCATCGGCACGCTCGATGAGCTGCAGCGCGGCTTCGACGCCCGCCGGGTCCTTGAGATCGAGGGCGATCACGGGGCGATTGCGCAACAGGAGATTGAAGCGCAGCGGTCGCTTGATGCCGAGTTCGGCCGGCTGCTTGCGATCGATCCGGATGACCGTGGCGCCGAGGTCTGCGAGCAGCATGGCGCACATCGGCCCGGGGCCGATGCCCGCGAGCTCGACGACGCGCACGCCCGCGAGCGGGCCCGCCCTCAGCGCTTGCGCATCGCCTGCCATTGCTCTTCGGTCCAGTCCTGCATGGCACGCGCGCTCGGGCCGCCGACGCCCTGCATCCAGCGGCCGCCGTCCATCACGATCAGGTCGCCCGTGATGTAGCCGGACTCGTCGGAGGCGAGGTAGGCGAAGAGGTTGGCCAGCTCGTGATGCTCGCCGAAGCGGCGCAGCGGAACCGAGAGGCGCTGGTCTTCCACCTGCGAACCTTCGGGATAGAGTTGTTCCCAGGCGCCCGGCGTCGGGAACAGGCCGGGCGCGATGGCGTTCAGGCGGATGCCTTTCGGACCCCACTCGACCGCCAGGCTGCGCGTCATCGCGACGATGCCGGCCTTGGCGGCGGCGGAGGGCGCGGTGAATGCCGAGCCGGTGAACGCCGGCGTGGTCGCCACGCTCAGGACCGTGCCCTTGCGGCCCGCCTCGATCCAGCGCTTGCCGGCCCCGAGAGTGCAGTAGAAGGAGCCGTGCAGTACGATGTTCAGCACCGCGTCGATCGCGCGCGGCGACAGCGAATCCGTGCGGGCGATGAAATTCGCGGCCGCATTGTTGACCAGCACGTCGAGCGGACCGCTGGCCCAGATTGCGCCGAGCATCGCGTCGACGGCGCCCGAGTCGCGGATGTCGCAGCCGTGCGCCTCGATGTGCCCGCCGGTCGCGGCCCGCAGTTCGTCCGCCGTGGCGTCGAGCACGTCCCTGCGGCGGCCGCAGATGACGACCTGCGCCCCCAACTCGAGATAGCGGCGCGCGATGCTCTTGCCGAGCCCCGTGCCGCCGCCGGTCACGAGGATGCGCTTGCCCTGCAGCAGGTCGGTGCGAAACATGGCGTGGGTCGTCTCCGGTCAGGCCTTCTGCTCGCGACCGAGCAGCATGTTCGCAATGATATTGCGCTGGATCTGGTTCGTGCCTTCGATGATCTGCACGACCTTGGCGTCGCGGAAGTACCGGTTGATCGGGTACTCGTTCGAGACTCCCGCCGCCCCGAACAACTGGACGGCATCGGTCGCCACCTTCATGGCCACGTCGGACGCGAAGCACTTGGCCATCGCGGCCATGGTGCCGAGTTCCGGCCCCGCGATGCCGGCATCCACCATGGAGGCGGCCTTGTAGGTGATCTGGCGGGCGGCCTCGGTCTGCATGGCCATGTCGGCCAGCATCCAGCGCAGGCCCTGGAAGTCGGCGATGCGCCGGCCGAACGCCTTGCGGCCCTGCACGAAGGCCGTCGCATGGTCGATCGCGCCCTGCGCGAGGCCCACGGCGCGCGCCGCCACGATGGGACGGCTGGTGTTGAAGGCCTCCATCACGGACTTGAAGCCCTGGCCACCTTCGGGGCCCATGCGGTTGGCTTCGGGAATGAAGGCATCGTCGAAGAACAGCGGGCAGGACGGGATGCCGCGGGCCCCCATCTTGTCTTCCTTGCGGCCGACGCTGAAGCCCTTCGTGCCTTTCTCGACGATGAACAGGTTGATGCTGTCCTTGCCGTCCGGGCCGGCGCACTTGGCGCCGACCAGCACGAAATCGGCCACGTCGGAGTTGGTGCACCAGATCTTCGAGCCGTTCAGCCGGTAGCCGCCATCCACGCGGGTGGCGCGGGTCTTGATGCCGGAGACATCCGAGCCGCTCTGCGCCTCGGTGGTCGAGAACGCGCCGCGCACCTCGCCGGTCGCGAGTCCGGGCAGGAAGCGGGCCTTCTGCTCGGTGCTGCCGGCCGCGTGCAGCGCACCGAACGCGACCCATTGCACGACCAGCAGGTAGCCGGTGTTGTAGCAGACGCGGCCGAACTCCTCGACGGCGATGCACGCCGAGAGCAGGCTGCCCGTCCCACCGTGCTCCGCCGGCAGGGGCAGGGCGAACAGGCCCAGCTCCCGGATCATCTCGAACATGTCCTGCGGGTACTCCGCGTCCCGGTCGATGGCGTCGGCGCGGGGCGCGACCTTCTCGCGGGCAACCCGGCGCACCAGGTCCTGGACCGCGATCTGGTCCTCGGTCAGTGAATACATGCGGGCACTCTCGGCTGGACTGGGCATTAATATAATCGAACGCCGTTCAGAAATATATCATGCCCCGGGCCGGGTTCCGGGGCCCGGACCGGCCGCCCGGCGGACCCCCGGACCCCGATCCGTGCGACCCTCCGGACGGGTTCCGGTGCGGTCGGCGACGGTTGCCCGCGACGGACCCGTGCGTTTATATTATTGAACCGCGTTCAGAAATGAATACACCTCGAGGGTCGGTCGATGAACAAGTACCTCCGCGATCCGCAGTGCCTGCTGTTCGACGTCAAGGAGCGGGTCGCGCGGATCACCCTGAACCGGCCGGACAAGCGCAACACCCTGAGCGGCCAGCTCCTCACCGAGCTGCGCGACGCACTGATGGAGGCCGACGCGCGGGTCGACGTGAACGTGGTGATCCTCGAGGGGGCGGGCAAGGACTTCTGCGCGGGGTATGACCTCGTCGGCGCCTATGCCGGCCTCAAGGAAGGCGAGGCCCCGCCCTGGGACGACGCGCAGTACCGGACGCTCAACGGCACGATCGACGACGACATCTGGAACATGGAGCAGACCCAGAAGCTCACCATGCTGCTGTTCGACATGCACAAGCCGGTGATCGCCAAGGTGCAGGGCAACTGCCTCGCCGGCGGCACCGACCTCGCGCTGATGTGCGACATGGTGATCGCCGCCGAGAACGCCAAGATCGGTTTCCCGGCGAGCCGCGTGAACGGCACGCCGCCGAACCAGATGTGGCTCTACCACGTCGGCCCGCAATGGGCGAAGCGCATGATGTTCACGGGCGACAGCCTGTGGGGCAAGGACGCGGCGCGCATCGGCCTCGTCCTCGATGCGGTGCCGGCCGAAGAACTCGACGCCGCCGTCAACGAACTGGCGCGGCGCGTCAGCTTCGTCGACGCCGACATGCTCTCGGCGCACAAGCGCATCATCAACGCCGCGATGGAATTCCAGGGTGCCCGGCAGCTGCAGCGCTTCGCCGTGGAGATGGATGCCCGCGCGCATCTCTGCAAGGGCCCGCGCCGCACGCAGTTCAAGACCGACATGAAGGAGGGCGGCTTCAAGGTTGCGCTCAAGAATCGCGACGAGCCGTTCGGCGACGGCATGGTCCAGATCAACTGGCTCAACAAGTAATCCGGGAGTAGCACCGTGTCCGACAGTCTCCTGATCGACGAGCCGTCCGAGGGCGTCCGGCGCATCACCATCAACCGGCCGGAGGCGACCAACGCCTTCCAGTTCGAGATGTATGCCGAGCTCGCTGACCTGTTCCGCCAGATCAAGTACGACCCGCGCGTGCGCGTCGTGATCCTCACGGCCGCCGGCACCAAGCACTTCTGCACGGGCCACGACCTGCGCAACCCGGGCAAGGCCGACTGGGTTCCCGAAGGCGTCGGCAAGCCGTTCACGTCGCGCTACTCGATCGACGTGATCTCCTCGCTGCCGGTGCTGATGCGCAACCTGCCGCAACCCGTGATCTGCGGCGTCAACGGCACGGTGGCCGGCATGGCGCTGGCGTTCCCGCTGGCGGCCGACATCACCCTTGCCGCGAAATCCGCCAAGTTCGTCAACGCCATCCACAATGCGGGCTCGGGCGCCGAGCTGGGCATCAGCTACCTGCTGCCCCGGGCGGTCGGCGCGCAGAAGGCCGCCGAGATCCTTTACACGTCGCGCCCGGTGCTCGCCGACGAGGCCGAGCGCATCGGACTCGTGCTGAAGACCGTGCCGGACGAGGAACTGCAGGACGCGTGCGTCGAACTGGCAAAGCAGATCGTCGTCAACGTGCCGATGGGAATCTGGGTCACCAAGCAGTCGCTGTGGGCCAACATGAACGCCGGCAGCCTCGAGCAGGCGATCGAGTTCGAGAGCCGCGGCGTGTACGTCGCGCAGTCGACCGAGGACAAGGTCGAGAAGCAGAAGGCCTTCTTCGAGAAGCGCCCGCCGAATTTCCAGTTCAAGTGACGCCACGCACCGGGATACGCCCATGACCTACGAGACGATCCGCTACGACGTGGCCGACGGCATCGCGACGATCACCCTGAATCGTCCCGAGGTCTTCAACGCCATGAACCCGCTGATGATGAACGAGCTCATCGCGGTGTTCGACGAGACCGACCGCGACGACGCCGTCCGCGCGGTGATCATCACCGGCGAGGGCAAGGCGTTCTGCGGCGGGGCCGACCTCAGCAAGGGCGCGGACATCTTCAACAAGGACAAGAACGCGTCGCAGGAGAAGGAGTCGATCTATCGCGAGGACGGCTCGATCGACTACAGCCGCGACGCCGCGCGCGACGGCGGCGGCAAGCTGGCGCTCAGGATCTTCGCCAGCCTCAAACCCGTGATCGGTGCCATCAACGGGGCGGGCGTCGGCATCGGCGCATCGATGACCCTGCCCATGGACATCCGCATCGGCAGCGAGAAGGCCCGGCTCGGGTTCGTCTACGCGCGCCGCGGCATCGTCTTCGAGTGCTGCTCGTCGTGGTTCCTGCCGCGCGTCGTCGGCATCGCCCGGGCGCTCGAGTGGAGCTTCAGCGGTCGCGTCATGAATGCGGACGAACTGGAAGCCGGTGGACTGCTGAATTACGTCGTGCCGCACGAGGAACTGCTGGTCAAGGCGCGCGAGATTGCGCGCGAGATCGCCGACAACACCGCGCCGGTCTCGATCGCCCTGATGCGCCAGATGGCGTGGCGCAGCCTCGGCATGGATCATCCGATGGAGGCCCATCGCTGGGAGAGCCGCGGCATCACCACCCGCGGCAAGACCGCGGATGCGAAGGAGGGCGTGCTGTCCTTCAAGGAGAAGCGCCTCCCGCAGTTCCCCTGCAAGGTGTCGACCGACATGCCGGACTACTTCCCCTGGTGGGACGAGCCGGAGTACCGCTGAACCGGCGCATTGGGCGGCACTCTTATATACAAGCGGGCGGGAGAAACAGCGTGAAGACGGCCATTACAGAAATGTTCGGCATCCGGTACCCGGTCATGAACGCCGGCATGGGGCGCGTGGCGCTGCCGAAGCTGGTGGCGGCCGTCTCCAATGCCGGCGGCCTCGGCGTGCTCGGGTGCGGCTCGGGTGCGCCTGAACTGACCCGCAAGTACATCCAGCAGATCCGCGCCCTGACCGACAAGCCCTTTGCCGGTAACGCACCCCTTGCGCTGCCGAACGGCAAGGAGAACGTCAAGGTGATGCTCGAGGAGCAGGTCCCGGTCATCAACTACTCGATGGGCAAGGGTGACTGGATCGTCGAGGCGGCGCGCAAGTACGGCGGCAAGGTGATGGCCTCGGTCGACAGCATCAAGCTCGCCAAGAGCGCACAGAAGCACGGAGCGGATGCGGTCGTGGCGACGGGCTACGAAGCCGCGGGTCACTCCGGCGAAGTGACGACCTTCGTGTTGATCCCGAGGCTGCGCGAGGTGATCGACATCCCGATCGTCGCGGCGGGCGGCGTCGGCAACGGTACCAGCATCGTTGGCGCACTGGCGCTCGGTGCCAGCGGCGTGTGGATGGGGACGCGCTTTCTTTACACCAAGGAAAGCCCGATGCATGACAACTGGAAGGAATACGGCGCGGGGCTCGACATCACCGATACCGTGCGGTCAGACAAGTTCGACGGCATCCCGTGTCGCCAGATGATTTCTCCACGCACGCTCGAGATCGTCAATGCGCGCGTCGGCGTCAACCCGTTCAAGGTGTTCCTCGAGTCGTTCGGCGTGGCCCGCGAACTGCAGATCCCCTATCTCAAGCTGTTCGCGGACGTCATCAAGAAGGGTCCGAAGGAGACCATTGCGATGATGCGCATGGCGCAGATGCTCGAAGCGCACACCGTGACCTTGACCACGGGCGACCTCAAGAAGGGCTCGACGGCCAGCGGCCAGTCGGTGGGCCTCGTGCACGACATCCCCACCGTGGCCGAGGTCATGGAACGACTCATCGCGGAAGTGGAAGCGGCGCGGGGCCGTCTGGATGCCGTATTTGCCGGCTGACGGGCCGGAACACAGTCGACGAGCCAGGGCCACAAAGGGGCACCAATGAGCCAGTGGGATGAGACATTCGACCTCGTGATCGTCGGCAGCGGCGGCGCCTCGATGTGCGCGTCGCTGCTCTACAAGAACCTGGGACGCAAGGCGCTGATCGTCGAGAAGCAGGCGAAGATCGGCGGCTCCACCGGCTTTTCCGGCGGCGTCTGGTGGATTCCGAACAACCCGGTGATGAAGCGCGCCGGTGTCAGCGATTCCTTCGAGCAGGCGTGGCAGTACTTCGAGTCCGCCGTCACCTACCGCGGCAAGTGCAGCTGTGACGAACGGCGGCGTGCATTCCTGAATTCGGGCCCGGAGATGGTCGAGTTCCTCGAACGGCAGGGCATGCAGTTCAAGTATGCCGACGGCTGGTCGGACTACTACGACGACCTGCCGGGTGGCCAGCCGCGCGGCCGGTCGCTGGTGGCGCAGCTCTTCGACGTGAATGAGCTCGGCGAGTGGAAGGCGAAGCTCTCGATGTACCCCGGCATGGCGCTGCCGATGGGCTCGGAGGACTTCCCGACCCTCTTCATGGCGAAGAAGACCAGCGCGGGCAAGAAGATGGGCCTGACGCTGGTCTGGCGCCTGCTGAAGAACAAGTTGCTCGGGCGCGACGTGCGCGGCGGTGGTGCGGCGATCCAGGGTCGCATGCTGCAGATCGCGCTGCGCGAGCAGCTGCCGATCTACACCGAATCGCCGGTGAAGGAATTCGTCGTCGAGAACGGCCGGGTGACCGGCGTCATTGCCGTTCGCAACGGCAAGGCCGTGCGCATCCAGGCTCGCGACGGGGTCCTGATCAACGCGGGCGGCTTCTCGCGCAATCGCGAGATGCGCGAGAAGTACCAGCCGAAGCCCAATGCGTGGGCGTGGACCAACGCCAATCCCGGCGACACCGGCGAGATGATCGAGGCGGCCATGAAGCTCGGCGCCGCGGTCGACTGCATGAACGAGGCGTGGTGGGTCATCACCTCGCTGGCGCCGGGCGAGAAGCTGCCGGAAGGTGCGGTGAATCCCGAGGGCGTCGCGATTCCGTTCATGCATCACCTCGACCTGTCGCTGCCCTACCTGATCATGGTCGACCAGGATGGCCGCCGCTTCTGCGACGAGTCGGGCGCCTACATGGAGATCGGGCAGCGCCTGTATGCGCGCCACGAGCAAACGGGGCGCGGCATCCCGGCCTGGGTGATCCTCGACAGCCGCCACCGCGACAATTATCCGTGGGGTACGGCGCAGCCGGGCAAGACGCCGCAGTCCTGGCTCGACAGCGGGTACATGAAGAAGGCCGATACGCTCGAGGCGCTCGCGAAGCAATGCGGCATCGACTGGAACGGCCTCAAGGCCGAGGTCGAGAAGTTCAATGGCTATTGCCGCACGGGCGTCGATCCGGAGTTCAATCGCGGCGGGCGCGCCTTCGATCGCGCGCACGGCGATCCGACGGTCACGCCGAACCCGAACCTCGGGCCCATCGAGCAGGGGCCGTTCTATGCCGTGGCGATGTATCCGGGCGACGTCGGCACGGCCGGCGGCGTCCTCACTGACGAGCACGCGCGGGTGCTGCGTGAGGACGGCTCGGTGATCGAGGGCCTGTACGCCACGGGCAATTCCACGGCGTCGGTCGTCGGTCGGTGCTATCCGGGCGCCGGCTCCAGCATCGGCGCATCGTTCGTCTTCGGTTACCGCGCGGCGCAGCACGCCGCGGGTGCCGCCAAGCGTCCGGCCTGAGGCCGGCAGGGGAGGCAGGCAGATGAGTTCCAATCCGTCGAAGGCCGTGCTGGTGGACCTGTACCGCCGCATGACCCTCATCAAGCAGAACGACGAGCGCTTCCGCGCCACCATCAAAGCCGGCAAGATCGTCGCGCCGTACTACTCGCCGCGCGGACAGGAAGTGATCCCCTCGGCAGTGTCGGTGAACCTGCGCGACACCGACTACATCTGCACGATCTACCGCGGCGTCCACGACATGCTCGCCAAGGGCGTGCCGATGAAGCTGCTGTGGGCCGAGATCGCGGGCAAGGTCACCGGCACCTGCAAGGGCAAGGGCGGACCGATGCACATCACGCACCCGGCGAGCGGCGTCATGGTCACTACGGGCATCGTCGGCAGCTCGATGCCGATCGCCAACGGCCTCGCGCTGGCGGCGCAGATCCGCGGCGAGGACCGCGTGGCCGTCGCGTACTTCGGCGACGGTGCCTCGAACATCGGCGCGTTCCACGAGTCGCTGAACATGGCGGCGGTCTGGAAGCTGCCGGTGGTGTTCGTCTGCCAGAACAACCGCTACGGCGAGCACACCAAGTACTCGGTCGCCACCGCGGCGAAGCAGGTCTCCGATCGCGCGGCCGGCTACCAGATGCCGGGCGTGACGGTGGACGGCAACGATCCACTGGCGATGTACGCGGCCGCGAAGCAGGCCGTGGATCGCGCGCGCTCGGGTGGCGGTCCGACGCTGATCGAGGCGATGACCTTCCGCTTCCACGGCCACGTGTTCGGCGACATGGACGGCTACATGGACAAGGGCGAGAAGGACGGCTGGATCGCCAAGGACCCGGTGCCCGCATTCCGCGCCTGGCTGATCCAGAACGGCCACGCGAGCGAGGCCGACCTGGCCGGCATCGAGGCCGCGATCAATACCGAACTCGATGCCGCGGTCGAGTTCGCCCTGACGAGCGCCTCGCCGGACCTGGCCGAGCTGCGTCGTGACGTCTTCGCCGAGGAGCTGCCGGCATGAGCGCCAAGCCCGTGAACACCATCCAGGCCGTCAACCAGGCCCTCGACGAGGCCATGGCCCTCGATCCGAACGTCATCCTGCTCGGCGAGGACATCGGCGACGAGGAAGAGGGCGGCGTCGTCGGCGTGACGCGCGGTCTCTCCGGCAAGTACGGCAAAGCGCGAGTACGCACCACGCCGATCTCGGAGCAGGCCATCATCGGTGCCGCCATCGGTGCCGCCATCGTCGGCATGCGGCCCGTGGCCGAGATCATGCTGATGAACTTCACGACCGTCGCGATGGACATGATCGTGAACCACGCGGCCAAGCTGCGCTTCATGTCGGGCGGCCAGACGCACGTGCCGCTGACCATCCGCACCATGACCGGCGCGGGCTTCGGCACCGGCGGCCAGCACGCGGATTACCTCGAGGCGTGGTTCGCGCACACGGCCGGCATCAAGGTCGTGGCGCCGTCGAGCCCGGCCGATGCCTACGGGCTGATGCTGTCGTGCATCTTCGACGACGACCCGTGCCTGTTCATCGAGAACATGCCGACCTACTGGAATCCCGGCGCGCCGCCGGTGGCCGGCCAGCGCATCCCGCTCGGCAAGGCCAACGTCCTGCGGTCCGGCAGCGACGTCACCGTGGTGAGCTACAGCCGTACCGTGGCGGATTGCGTCGCGGTGGCGGACAAGCTCGCGAAGGACGGCGTGAACGTCGAACTGATCGACCTGCGCACCATCGCGCCGTACGACGCGCAGACCGTGCTGGCCTCGGTCGGTCGCACGAAGCGCGCGGTGATCGTGCACGAGGCGGTCAAGCCGTTCGGCGTCGGCGCGGAAATCGCCGCGCGGATCAACGAAGAACTGTTCGGGCAGTTGAAGGCGCCCGTGCAGCGCGTCGGCGCGGCGTTCTCGCCCGTGCCGTTCGCCCGTCCGCTCGAATCCGAGTTCGTTCCCACCCAGGCGCGCATCGAGGCGGCGATCCGCCAGGCGCTCCGCTGACAGAGACAGACACCATGGCGACCGAAGTCCTGCTTCCCAAGATCGGTTTTTCCATGAACGAGGGCGTGCTCACGCGCTGGCTCGTGGACGACGGCGCCACGGTCACCCAGGGCCAGCCCCTGTACGAGCTCGAGAGCGACAAGTCCCTGCAGGAGGTCGAGGCGCCGGCCTCGGGCCGACTGAAGATCATCGTCGCCGCCACGGGCGAGACCTACCCGGTCGGCACCGTGCTCGGCGAGATCCAGGACTGAGCGCGCCCGTGAGCGACGAGCGCCGCACCTTCGCCGACGACCTGCCGCCGTGGCCGGTCGTCGATTTCGCCGCCTTCGGAGCGATCGAGGTCAAGCCGCTGCCGCGCATGCGCAAGATCGCGGCCGGGTTCCTCGCCCGCAACTGGGCGATGATCCCGCACGTCACGCATCACGACGACGCGGATGTCACGGCGCTCGAGGACGCACGCAAGACGGCGAACGCAGCCGATCCGGCGGCCAAGCTGACGCTGCTGCCGTATCTGGCCCGGGCCGTTGCCCAGGTGCTGGGCGAGTTCCCGATCTTCAACGCGTCCTATGACGCGGCGGCCAACAACGTCATCTACAAGAAGTACTGCCACCTCGGCATCGCGGTCGATACGCCGAACGGCCTGCTGGTGCCGGTGGTGCGCGATTGCGACCAGCGTGGCGTGCGGGCCATCGCCGCGGACATCAACGCGCTGTCGGAGAAGGCGCGCACCAAGGGCCTGCCGCTCGGCGACATGTCCGGCGGCTGCTTCACGATCACCGCGCTCGGGGGCATCGGCGGCGCGTACTTCACGCCGATCATCAACGCGCCTGAAGTCGCGATCCTCGGCGTGTGCCGGGCGCGCTGGGTGCCGCAGCGAGGCGCCGGCGACGCGGTGGAGTGGCGCCTCATGCTGCCGCTGTCGCTCAGCTACGACCATCGGCTGATCAACGGCGCGGATGCCGCGCGCTTCACGCGCCGGCTGGCCGAGGTGCTGGCGGATCCGGCGAACCTGCCGGCCTGACCGGACGACCGCCCCGGCAGCGGCCGGAGTCCATGCGCGAGACGGGGGAGAATCGACCTTGAAGTCCTGCACGCTGAGCATTCCGGTTCGAGTTGACCGGGCGCCAAACCGTCGGGGTCACGTCGTGGCCACGGTCTTCATCCCGGAGTCGGTCCCGTCGGCGCCGACGGTGGTCTTCGCCCTGCCGGGTGGCGGCTACAGCCGTGGCTACTTCGACATGCATTTCCCCGGTCGCACCGGATACAGCCAGGCCGAGCACCACACGGCCGCCGGCATCGTGCTGGTTGCCATGGATCACCTCGGCGTCGGTGACAGCAGCACGGACGCCAACGACACGATCGTCATCGAGGACATCGCGGCCGCGAACGACGAAGCCGTGCGCGAGATCCTGCGGCGCCTGCGTGCCGGCGAGATCGATGCGAGCTGGCCGCGCATCGAGCCGGGGTTCGTGGTCGGCACCGGCCAGTCGATGGGCGGCGGCGTGACCATCATCATGCAGGGCCGGCACCGCACCTACCAGGCGATCTCGCCGCTCGGCTACAGCGCCGTGCAGGCCGTCCTGCCGCTGCGGCAACCCGAGATGCGGCAGGGGATCAAGGCGATGTTCTCGCACTTCAGGCGCAGCACGCCGCCGGCCGAACTCTCCGTGCCGCACACCAGTGAGCGCATCGGCGACTTCCTGCATCCGTTCCACATGGAGGACGTGCCGCAGGACATCGTCGCCGCGGATCTCGCGGGCGGCTATCCGCTGCGTGAGACGCCTCCCGCGTGGGGCAGCCGCACCGTGCCGCGCTGCGTCGTTGGCATGATGGCGCGCGATTACGTGATCGCGGAAGCGGCCGTGATCGACGTGCCGGTCTTTTTCGGCGAGGGCGAGCGCGACGTCTCCGAGAATCCCTGGGAGGAGTCCGCGCGCTTCCCGAAGGTGCGCGACTTCACGCTCTTCGTCTGTCCGCAGATGGCGCACATGCACAATTTCGCGACGACGCGGCTCGAATTGTGGGAGCGCACCGTCGACTGGATGGCCAGCGTCCGACAGGCAGCGGAGCGCGCGAGGCTGGGCACGTGAGCAGACTGCCGGTCACGCCGGACGAGATCACGGCGGGCTGGCTGACCGATGCGTTGCGGGTGCGTTATCCGGGCGTGACGGTCACCTCGCTGACGTCGGCGCCGGCGGTGCAGGGCACGGCCAGCAAGATCCGGGTGCACGTGACCTACGACGCGGCGGGCCGGGCCGCGGGCTTGCCGCCCACGATGGTGGTGAAGGGCGGCTTCAGCGCGCATCGCGAGCTGATGTACTACGTGTACATGCTGGAGGCGCGCTTCTACGCCGAACTGGCGTCGCGCCTGCCGTCGATTCGCGTGCCGCACTGCTACTACGCGGGCTGGAACGACGCCGAGCGCCAGGCCATCGTCGTGCTGGAGGATCTCGATGCACGCGGCGCGACCTTCTGCCGCGTGCAGAAGCCGCTCACCTATGCGCAGGCCGCGTCGCAGCTCGAGCTGCAGGCCGCCTATCACGCGCAGTGGTGGATGAGCCAGTCGTTCGAGCCGGGCGGCGATCTCGCCTGGATCGACCCCATCGACCCGCTGCCGGAGGGCGAAGCCGGAGCCTACCAGCGGGGGCAACTCAAGCCCGAGGTGTATGCGCACTTCATGCAGTTGCCCCGCGGTCTGGCGGTGAGCAAGGCCTTCCATGACCGGGATCGCATGGAAGCGGCCATGGAGCGCCTGCGGGTCGTGGATCTCGAAGGCCCATA
>JBGAHO010000064.1:0-19148 GCA_044226195.1 Steroidobacteraceae bacterium | reverse complement strand
CCAGGTCACCATGCGCGGGCAGGCGCTGTTCCAGCTGCTGCTGCCGGGCACGTCCGGTGTCTCGCTGAGCCAGAAATGTCCTTCGGCCAGCTTCTCGAAGCGCTCGCGCCGGTAGAACACGGCCATCATCTCGCCGTCGTCGTGCGCGGCGTCCCGCGCCAGTCCGACGCTGTCGTAGCCGGGCAGCTGGCTGGCGAGGTAGTCGCGCTGGAAATCCAGCGTCTCCTGCGTGCCGAGGAAGTCCGGGGCGAACGCGCGGATCGTGGACGCGAGGAAGTCCTTGCGCTTGTCCCAGTCGTCGTCGCCGTCCTCGGCGGTGCCGACGCGCACGTTGTAGCTCATCACGCGCAGGTCGGCCGACCCGGCCTCTTTCGCTGGCGCCGGCACGATCCACGCGCCCGCGGACAGCACGCACAGCGCGAGGACGGCCCGCCGGCGCGCGGATCTCACTTGCGGCCTGCCGATTTCTTCGCGGCGACGATCAGTGCGTCCTCCGGCGTGCCCGAGCTGCCGATCGACAGACGGTCCTCCGCGACGGCCTTGCGCGAGCCCTCGCGATACCAGGTCACCACCATCGGAATCTTGGCGAGGCGGAACAGCCCGAGCTGCGGGCAGCGCCGATGGGTCTCGCGCGCGAGTTCGCGGATCCGCGCGGCCGACTCGCGGGTGTCGAGCACGAGGTCGAAGTTGAGCTGCTCGTACTGCGGCTGCAGGTGCAGGTCGAAGAAGAAGCCGCGGATGTCGATCAGCGAGCGCAGCTTGGTCCGCAGCCCCGCGTACTTGAACTCCTGGTCGCGCGCCACGACGGCGATGGTGATCGACGTGCATCCCGCGAGCGCGGCGAGCTGCGCGTGCACCGGGGTCCAGCCGCGCGAGCGACCGCGCAGGTCCGGGGGATCGCCGATGTCGAAGCCCTCGGGCTCGTCGAACATCAGCGAGGGCTGTCCCTCGAAGTACGCTTCGACGCGCATCTGCTCGAACGACCGCGTGGTCACGTCCGAGACGCCGATGTAATCCGGATACGCCGCATTCTCCCGCATGCCTGTCTCCCCGAGGCGAGTCGCGCCCGCGTTCGCCGATCTTGCCATTACCTCCGGAGACCGCGTAAGACCTTCGGGTTATCGAGGTACCCAAGACGGCCCGCCCGGGGGAAAATGCACCGTCCCCGCCCCTGGATGCCCACCCGCAGTGAACGCCGTCCCGCTCCCGACCCCGCCGGCCATCGACGACCCCGGCCGTCCGCTCGATCCGCCCGCGCGCCTGCGTGAGATTCCCTACAACTACACGTCGTTCTCGGACCGCGAGATCGTCATCCGGCTGCTCGGGCCCGATTTCTGGACGCTGCTCGACGAACTGCGCACCGAGCGCCGGACCGGCCGCTCGGCCCGCATGCTCTACGAAGTGCTCGGCGACATCTGGGTGGTCCAGCGCAACCCGTACCTCGAGCAGGACCTGCTCGACAATCCGCGCCGGCGCGCGCTCCTGATCGAGGCCCTCCACCACCGGCTGAATGAGATCGACCGGCGCCGCGAACTGGCCGACGCCGACCGGGACGCCAAGGTTGCCCGGCTGCTGGCGCGGGCCCGCGAGGCCGTCACCGCCTTCGAGCAGTCGTTCGCGACCACGGACGCCCTGCGCCGCCGCGCCCGCAAGGCGCTCGGCGCGCACACGCGCGACGACAACATCTGCTTCGACGCCTTCGCACGCGTCGCCCACGCCACCGACGCCACCGACTGGCGCGTCGAGATCCCGTTCGTCGTGCTCACGCCGGACGAAGAGGACGAGATGCCGGGCCTCGTGCGCGCCTGCATCGACGTCGGCCTCACCGTCATCCCGCGCGGCGGCGGCACGGGCTACACCGGCAGCGGCGTCCCGCTGACGCCCCATGCCGCCGTGATCAACACCGAAAAGCTGGTGCGCGTCGATCGCATCGAGCGCGTCGCGCTGCCCGGCGTACCCGAGCCGGTGCCGACGCTCTACACCGAGGCCGGCGCAGTCACTCGACGCGTCGAGGAAGCCGCGCACGCCGCGGGCTATGTGTTCGCGGTCGATCCGACCTCGGCGGACGCCTCAGTCGTCGGCGGCAACATCGCGATGAACGCGGGCGGCAAGAAGGCCGTGCTGTGGGGCACGGCGCTCGACAACCTCGCGTGGTGGCGCATGGTCGATCCCGACGGGAACTGGCTCGAGGTGACGCGCCTCGACCACAACCTCGGGCGCATCCACGACGCGGCCGTCGCCACGTTCGAGCTGGCCTGGAAGGACGGGCGCGAGCCGGCCGAGCGCGCGCGCGTGCTGCGCAAGGAACGCCTCGAGATCGAGGGCCGCCGCTTCCGCAAGCGCGGGCTCGGCAAGGACGTGACGGACAAGTTCCTGGGCGGCCTGCCCGGCATCCAGAAGGAAGGCTGCGACGGCATCATCACCTCGGCGCGCTGGATCCTGCATCGCATGCCGCCGCACATCCGCACCGTGTGCCTCGAGTTCTTCGGCCAGGCGCGGGAGGCGATCCCGGCCATCGTCGAGATCCGCGACTTCCTCGAGCGCGAGGGGCGCACCCATGCGGTGCAGCTGGCCGGCCTCGAGCACCTCGACGAGCGCTACCTGAAAGCCGTGGGCTATACGACCAAGTCGAAGCGCGGCGCGCTGCCGAAGATGGTGCTGCTCGGCGACATCGTCGGCGACGACGACGCGCTCGTCGGCCGCTGCGCCTCGGAAGTCGTGCGCATCGCGAACGCACGCTCGGGCGAGGGTTTCCTCGCCGTCGGCGCCGAAGCGCGCAAGGCGTTCTGGCGCGACCGCGCGAAGACCGCCGCCATCGCCCGCCACACGAACGCGTTCAAGGTCAACGAGGACGTGGTCATCCCGCTCGAGCGCCTCGGCGAGTACACCGACGCCATCGAGCGGATCAACATCGAGCTGTCGATCGAGAACAAGTGCCAGCTGGTCGACGAACTCGATGCCTACCTCGCGGGCGAACCGCGGCTCGGCAAGACGGGCGATGCCGACATCGACCGCATGCCGCGCGACGAGGTGCTGGCGGAGCGCCCCGTCGCGGCGCGAGGCGTGCTGGCCCGTTGCCGGCAGCGCTGGCACTGGCTGGCCGCGCACCTCGACCTGCCGCTGGCCGACGCGCTGCCCCGCCTCGAGGAAGCCGGTCTCGCGGACCTCGCCGACGACCTGCGGCAACGCGTGGCGCGCGAGCCCGTGGCCCGGGTGTTCGACGTGGTGCAGGACCGCACCGTGCGCATCTCCTGGAAGCGCGACATCCGCGCCGAGATGAAGCGCATCTTCGCGGGCGGCCCGTTCGTGCCGCTGCTCGAGGATCTCGAGGCAATCCACCGGCGTGTGCTCAAGGGCCGCGTGTTCGTCGCGCTGCACATGCACGCCGGCGACGGCAACGTGCACAGCAACATCCCCGTCAATTCCGACGACTACGCCATGCTGCGGCGGGCCAATGCCGCCGTGGCGCGCATCATGCAGGTGGCGCGCGACCTCGACGGCGTGATCTCGGGTGAGCACGGCATCGGCATCACCAAGCTCGAGTTCATGCGCCCCGAGGAACTGGAGCCGTTCCGCCTCTACAAGGAGCGCATCGACCCGGAGGGCCGCTTCAACAAGGGCAAGCTGCTGCCCGGCGCCGACCTGCGCAGCGCCTACACGCCGAGCTTCAACCTGCTCGGGCACGAGTCGCTGATCATGCAGCAGTCCGACATCAACACGATCTCGGACGCGATCAAGGACTGCCTGCGCTGCGGCAAGTGCAAGCCCGTGTGCTCGACGCACGTGCCGCGCGCCAACCTGCTCTATTCGCCGCGCAACAAGATCCTCGCCACCTCGCTGCTGATCGAGGCGTTCCTGTACGAGGAGCAGACGCGCCGCGGCGTCTCGATCCAGCACTGGGACGCCTTCGCGGACGTCGCCGACCACTGCACGGTCTGCCACAAGTGCGAGACGCCCTGCCCGGTCGACATCGACTTCGGCGACGTCTCGATGGCCATGCGCGACCTGCTGCGGCGCATGGGCAAGAGCCGCTTCAATGCCGCCAAGGCCGGTGCGATGCTGTTCCTCAACACGACGAACCCGGACACGATCAAGCTGACGCGCAAGCTGATGATCGACTGGGGCTACCAGGCGCAGCGGGTCGGGCACCGCATGCTGCATGCGCTCGGCGAGGCGCAGACGCGCCGGCCGCCGGCCACCACCGGCGGGCGGCCGCCGCTGCGTGAACAGGTCGTGCACTTCGTGAACAAGAAGATGCCGGGCGGGCTGCCGAAGCGCACCGCCCGGGCGCTGCTCGACATCGAGGACCGCAACTACGTGCCGATCATCCGCAACCCGTCGCTCGCGGCGGAAACGGATGCGGTGTTCTACTTCCCCGGCTGCGGCTCCGAGCGGCTCTTCTCGCAGGTGGGGCTCGCCACGCAGGCGATGCTGTGGCACGTCGGCGTGCAGACCGTGCTGCCGCCCGGCTACCTGTGCTGCGGCTACCCGCAGCGCGGCTCCGGGCAGTTCGACAAGGCCGAGAAGATCATCACCGACAACCGCGTGCTCTTCCACCGCGTGGCCAACACGCTCAACTACCTCGACATCAAGACGGTGGTGGTGAGCTGCGGCACGTGCTACGACCAGCTCGCCGGCTACAAGTTCGAGGAGATCTTCCCGGGCAGCCGCATCCTCGACATCCACGAGTTCCTGCTCGAGCGGGGCGTGCGCATGGAGGGGGCGACGGGCGTGCGCTACATGTACCACGATCCCTGCCACTCGCCGATCAAGACGCAGGATCCGCTCAAGGTGGTCAACGGGCTGATGAACGCCGAGGCCAACGGGCGGATCGAAAAGAACGACCGCTGCTGCGGCGAATCGGGTACCTTCGCCATTGCCCGGCCGGACATCGCCACGCAGGTGCGCTACCGCAAGCAGCACGAGGTCGAGCGCGACGCGCAGCGCCTGCGTGATGCTGGCGCAGGTGAGGTGAAGATCCTCACGTCCTGTCCGTCGTGCCTGCAGGGACTGCAGCGCTACGGGGACGATGCCGGCACGGAGGCCGACTACGTGGTCGTGGAGATCGCGCGCCACGTGCTCGGTCCGCGGTGGCTGGAGGAGTACGTCAGGCAGGCCAACGCCGGGGGCATCGAGCGCGTCCTGGTCTGACGAGGGGGAGGACTCGATGACGATGGGACTGCCCGCGCGCGCGTGGGCCGACGTCCGCTCGTGCCGTCGACAGGTGCTCGGACTGCATCTCGTTGCGCAGCTGGCGGGCGTGGCGCTGTTCACGCCGATGATCGGGGCCGTGTCGCAGGCGATCGTGGCCTCGACCGGCGATGCGCTCGTCAGCAACTACGACATCGCGGCCTTCGCGCTGTCGGTGCGCGGCGTGCTGTTCCTGCTGGCGGTGGCGGCGATCGGCATCGCGCTGCTGCTCGCGGAATTCACCGGACTCAGCTGGCTCGCCGGTCACGCCATCGCCCGCCGCCCGACCGGCCTCGCCGGCACCGTGACGCAGGTCGCCAGCCGCCTGCCCGCACTGCTCGCCCTCTCGACTCGCGTGTTCCTGCGACTCGTGCTGTTCCTGCTGCCGGTGCTCGGCGTCGCCGCGGCCTGCTGGTTCGGCGTGCTCGGCGCTCACGACATCAACTACTACCTGACGGAGAATCCGCCCGAATTCCGCCACGTGAAG
The DNA here is from genome assembly GCA_044226195.1 of Steroidobacteraceae bacterium. Lineage (GTDB taxonomy): Bacteria > Pseudomonadota > Gammaproteobacteria > Steroidobacterales > Steroidobacteraceae > RPQJ01. The sequence goes on along the minus strand of JBGAHO010000064.1, from coordinate 13,471 downwards.
CTGGTCGTCGGCCTGCTGCTGCTCTGCGTCGTGCTCGCGGCGCTGTGGCAGCTGGCGCGCTGGCTCTACGCCGTGCCGGTGCTGCTGCACGAGCGCTGCGCGCCGCGGGTCGCGCTCGCGCGCAGCACCGAGCTGACCCGGGGCCGCCTCGGGCGCATCGTGCCCCCGCTGGCGGCGTGGTGGCTGCTGAGCACGGCGGTGGCCCTGCTCCTCGCGCTGCTCGGCCGGGAGTTCGCCGGCCTGTGCCTGCAGTGGGCCGGCACCAGCCTGCAACGCGTCCTGCCACTGGTCGGCACGTTCCTCGTGGCCTCGGTGGTCGGCGGCTTTCTCGTCGGGGCGATCCAGCTCGCGGGACACCAGTTCCTGGTCACGCGCCTCTATGCCGAGCAGGTCGACCGGTCCTGGCGAGCTCCGGTCGTGGACGCGGCCAGCCCGGCCATGGTCGGGGCGACGCGACTCGTCGGGGTGGCGCTGGTCGTGCTGCTGCTCGCCTCCGCGCTCGTGTTCATCGACCTGGTGCGGCGTTTCGACGTGATGGCCGAGGTGGCCGTCACCGCCCATCGCGGGGCCTCGCATGCCGCGCCGGAAAACAGCATGGCGGCCTTTCGCGCGGCCATCGACGCCGGTGCCGACTACATCGAGCTCGACGTGCAGCGCACGCGCGACGGTGCGCTGCTGGTGATGCACGACGGCGATTTCCTGCGCATGGCCGGCGATCCGCGCAAGGTCCGCGACGTCACGGCGGCCGAGGCGGCCCGCATCGACATCGGCTCGCGCACGGATCGGCGCTGGGCCGGCGAGCATCCGCCGCTGCTGTCCGACGTCATCACGCTCGTGCGCGGCCGGACGCGGCTCAACGTCGAGCTGAAGTACAACGTGGCGGACCCCGCGCTCGCGCCGGCGGTGGTCGATCTGCTGCGTCGAGAGCGCTTCCTCGACCAGGCGGTCATCACCTCGCTCGACTACCGCGCGCTGAAGCAGGTGAAGCGGATCGAGCCGCGCCTGCGCACCGGGCACATCATCACGGCGGCCGTCGGGCACGTCGAGAGGACGCAGGCGGACTTCGTCAGCCTGAACAGCGCGCGCGCCACCCCGCAACTGTTGCGGCGTGCGCATGCCGCCGGCAAGCAGGTGCACGTCTGGACCGTGGACCGCTCCGAGGTCATGCAGCGCATGATCGAGCGCGGCGTCGACAACCTCATCACCAACGAGCCCGCACTCGCGAAGCAGCTCATGCGCGAGCGCGATGCCCTGAGCCCGCCCGAGCGCCTGGCGCTGCGACTGCGCGCCCTGTTCACGGACGCGCCGGTCGAGCTGGTCGCACCCGCCGCGGTGCCGGAGCAATGACGGCCTCGGGCGCCGGGTCGGCGCTGGCGGGCACGGCGTTCGACGGGCCGATCGACGTGGTCGGCGACGTGCATGGCGAGATCGACGCCCTCGACGACCTGCTGCGCGTGCTCGGTTACCGCGGCCGTGGCGAGCATCCGGGCGGCCGGCGCCTCGTCTTCATCGGCGATCTCTGCGATCGCGGGCCGGACAGCCCCGCCGTCATCGAGCGCCTCCGCGCCATGGTGGAGGCCGGCACGGCGCAATGCCTGCTCGGCAACCACGAGGTCAACGTGATGCGCGGCGCGCGCAAGGAAGCCAACGGCTGGTTCTTCGAGCGCGACCACGACCGGGAGCGCGGCCGGTTCACGGGCTCGCGGCCCGCCGCGGACGATGCCGAGCGCGAGCGGATCCTGGCGTTCTTCCGGCAATTGCCGCTGGTGCTGGAGCGACCGGACCTGCGGCTCGTGCACGCCTGCTGGAACGACGACCGCATCGCGGAGGCCCGCGAGACCGCGGGCATCAGCAATGCCGTCGAGCTGTATCGGCACTACGCCTCGCTGGCCGAGGCGCGCGCGCAGTCGAGCGGGTTGCATGCGGAGGCGGGCGCGCTGCTCGACTTCTACCGCGAGCGGCTGCTCGACCCGCAGCGGCCCGTGCCGATGCTCGATGCGCTGGCGGAGCGCGACCTCGCCTACCAGTTGTCGAATCCCGTGCGCGTCATCACGTCCGGCCTCGAGCGCAAGGCGGCCGACGCGTACTTCATGGCCGGCAAGTGGCGCATGGTCGAGCGCGTGCCATGGTGGCAGGACTACGTGTCGGACGTCCCGGTGCTGTTCGGCCACTACTGGCGCTGGCCCAGCCCGGAGGCCGGGCGCCGCTACGGCAAGTATGCGCACGACCTGTTCGGGGGACAGCCGGCGCAAGCCTGGCTCGGTCCGCGCGCCGCGGCGTACTGCCTGGATTTCTCGGTCGGCGCGCGCTACGCGGAACGCCTGTCGTTTCCTGGACAGCCGTTCGTCAGCCGGCTCGGCGCGGTGCGCTGGCCTGAGCGGGAAGTCATCTTCGACGACGGCCAGGGACGCGAACTCGTCGCGCCCGCGCCGGTCACGGCCTAGAAGCGCAGCGCGAGTCCGAGCTGCGCCTCGCCCTGGAAGAATGTGCTGCCCGAAGCCTTCAGCAGGCAGCCGGCATCGCCGCCGTTGCTGACGCAGAGAAACTCGGTCTTCGAGTCGATCAGCGTGAGGTAGCCCCGCAGACCGAGCACGGCCGCGAGATGGGCGCCGAGCGGGACGCGCACGCCCGCGCCGAGCGTGCCGGAGAATTTCGTCTCCGAATCGTAGCCCGCAGCCGAGAACCGCGTCGCGCCGAGCGTGAACGACAGGTACGGCAGGACCTTCTCGGCCGCTTCCGGGAAAAAGGCCGTGCCGCCGAACTGGTAGTACTCGATGTCGACGTCGAGGCCATCGAGGTCCGGGGTCTTCGCGTCGAGGCTCGCGCCCTGGTGGCTGTAGAGCAGTTCGTAGAAGCCCTGCGCGTCGCGATACAGCCCGAGGTCGAGGCCGTAGGCCGCGCCATCGCCGACATCGACCGACGTGTCGGGAACATCCGTCGCGTTCGACTGCACGTCGAAGCGCCCGCCGATGCGGTACCCGACCGTCGGCGTCATTTCGACGCGCGGCGCATCGTCGGCCTCGGCGACCGGTACCGCGAGCGCGGCGAGCGTGACGGCGAGCAGGCAAGGCATCGATCCACGGTGACGCATGTCGGTTCCTGTTCCCTTGGGTGGGCGGGTCGGCATTCTACGCGCGGGCGGGCGCGCGTCAGCGACGGCGGTTTTCCACGAACGCGCTGGCGGGAGGCACTGTTACACTCGAAGGGCACAGCGCGAGGCGGAGGTCCCATGAGCGAACTGCAGCAGACCCTGCGCGAGTTGCATCGCGAACTCGGCGAGGCACCCAGCCTCGCGGCCGACGACCGGGCGATGCTGGAGACGGTGCTCGCCGACATCCAGCGCACCCTGGGCGGCGAGCCGGTCGCGGCCCAGCCCCCGGGCGACGTCCTGGAAGGCGCGGCCGTGCGTCTCGAGGCCGGCCATCCGGGCCTCGCCGCCACCCTGCGGTCGCTGGTCGACGCGCTCGCCAAGGCCGGCATCTAGGGCCGCCAAGCCCCTGAAATTGCAGGAAATCGGGCGATTTCCGCCACGCCCGGCCGGGGCCGCTCTGGTATGATGCCGGCGTCCCCGATCCGCACCGTTGGCGGCCGCGCCCGCCGGTAGACCCATGCAAGAACAAGGCAATCCGTTCGACGACGCATTCGCGCAGGCGGTCGATCTCGGCAACGAGATCGCCGAGGCCGACGAAAAGGCAGACCTGTGGGACATCGCCGACGGCCTGCTCGCCGGCGCCGTGCAGTATTGGCTCTACACTCGCCAGCCCTGCGGCGACCCCAAGTGCGAGGACTGCCTCGCGATCAGCACGGCCGAGGGCCGGCAGCGCGAGTTGCGCCGCCTCGTCGAGCAGTTCGCCGAAGAGAGCCAGTACTTCCACTCGCCCACGGATTCGAACGTCGGCCGCGCCTGACGCGCTCACCGCGCGTCGCTCCCGCCCTTTCGCTGCAAACGCGCGCGATTACCGTCGCGACGCCGCGACCGCGTGCGCGCAACCTGCACGCATCGCCCGCGATGGTCACGGAGGACCCCATGCGCATCCCTCGCCCCCTGCTCGCGCTCGCGCTCGTCGTCGGCGCGGCGCCGCTGCCACAGGTCGCGCGTTCGCAGGTGCCGGTCGCAGCGCCGCTGGAGGCCGGGGCCGCCACGTCCGTGGTGCCCGCACCCGCGCGCGGGAAGCATGCGCACCGCCTCGTGTACACGTGTCGCGGGCAGGAAGTCGTCACCTACGCCGATCGACCTTGTGGCGAACTCACGCAGGCGCGGAACCTCGACGTGTACACGCCCGCCGACGCGGGCCGCCCGCCCACGACGGTCGCCGAACCCGCACGCGTCGCGACCCGGCCCGCGAGTCACGAGCGCGAGGCGCGGGCTGCAGGAAACGGCGGAGAAGTGCGAGCGACTGCAGAAGGCGCTCGACGAGGTGGACGATCGCATGCGCGCCGGCTACCCGGCGCGCCAGGCCGCCCACCTGTGGCAACGCTGGCGCGAGGCGCGTTCCGCCGTGCGCGACGCGGGCTGTTGAACCCCGGGCGACGCTACAGTACGTCCCACGGGTAGTGACCGCGCTCGAGCACGGCCCCCGCGAGCGCATCGACGGCGTCGTCCTCGTTGTGGGCGGCACCGCGGATGTTGCGCACCATGCGACGACGCGCCTGGTGCGTGAAGATCCGCGCGATCTGCAGCACCTGCGCGCGCGTCTCGGGCCGGCTCGCGAGCAGCGAGTCCGCGCGCGAGATGACGCAGAGGCCGACGAACAGGTCGATCAGCAGGTCGGCGATGCGCTTCTGCACGTACTGGCGCTCGGAGATGCCCTTGCCGTATGCGCGCAGCGAGGCTTCCGCCACGCGGGCCGCGGCCCGCGCGTAGTTCTCGTAGATCGCCGCCAGCGGACGCAGTTCCGGTGCGAGCGGGGTCTTGAGACCGCCGCCGCCGATGCCGGTGGCGCGCGTGAATCGGCGTTCGGCATAACCCGAGAGCACGCCGAAACCCTTGATCGGCTCGTTGAAGATCGACCCGAGCGCGGAGCGCAGTTCCTTCAGCGACGCGCCCACGTCCTTCAGCGTGCTGAGCGCGATGAAGAGTCGCAGGATCTCGTTGGCGCCTTCGAAGATCGGCAGGATGCGCGCGTCGCGCACGTACTGCTCGTAGGGCAGGTCGCGCATGTAGCCGTTGCCGCCGGCGATCTGCAGCGCCTCGTAGGCGGTGCGCTGCATCGCCTCGCTGGCGAAGACCTTGGTGATCGCCGCCTCGGTCGAATAGTCCACGCAACCGGCGTCGATGTAGTGCGCGACCATCCACACCGCGCTCTCGGCCGCGAAGCAGTCGACCGTCATCTGCGCGATCTTCTCGCGCACCAGGCCGAACTCCGCGATCGGCCGCTCGAACTGCCGGCGCTCCTGCGCATACGCCACCGAGCGCTGGATCAGCGCCTTCATGCCGCCGACCGCGCCGCCGCCGAGGCCGGTGCGACCGTTGTTCAGGATGCCCATCGCGACCTTGAAGCCCTTGCCGACGTCACCGAGCACGTTCTCGGGCGGCACCCGCACGTCGGCGAAGGCCACCGACGCGGTCGACGACGCGCGGATGCCCATCTTGTCCTCGTGCTTGCCGTGGCTCACGCCCGGCCACGCGGCCTCGACGAGGAACGCGGTGATCTTGCCCTCGGGTCCGTCGGTGCGTGCGAACACGGTGTAGAAGTCCGCGATGCCGCCATTGGTGATCCAGATCTTCTCGCCGTTCAGCGTCCAGCTGCCGTCGTCGTTGCGTTTCGCGTGCGTGCGGATCGCCGCCGCATCGGAGCCGGCGCCGGACTCGGTCAGGCAGAACGCCGCGATCATCTCGCCGCTCGCGAGTTTCGGCAGGTAGCGTGACTTCTGCTCGTCGTTGCCGAACAGCAGCAGGCCCTTCATGCCGATGGAGCTGTGCGCGCCGATCGTGAGCGAGATCGAGCTGTCGTGGCTGCTGGTCTCCGAGAGCACGCGCGCGTACGCGGCGTTCGAGAGCCCGAGACCGCCGAACTCTTCCGGGATGATCAGGCCGAAGAGCCCGAGCTCGCGCAGCGACTGCACGAACTCGGCGGGCTGGTGCGCATCGCGGTCCCACTTCGCGAACTCGGCGTCCTTGCCGTCGAGGAAGCGGTCGACCGACTCGACGATCATGCCGAGCACCTCGCGGTCGCGCTCGCCGATCGCGGGGTACGGGAACACGTTCTCTTCGAGGATTGCGCCGAACAGCAGTTGCTTGGCGACGCTCTGGTCGCGCAACAGGCGGTCGGGCGCGGTCGTGGCGGGCATCGGGGTGACGGCGTTCATGCGCTTTACCTGTGTGGGTTCCAAGGGGCGCGGGGACCGGGGACCGCCCCTGTCAGGCGGTCGTCCCGAACTTAACATGGTTTTTGCGGCAGCGCAGCAATCCTGGGGACGATGCATCCCAAGTGGCTGTATTGGCTGACATTGCCTCCGGCCGGATCCGAGCTTTCCCAGGGGGCGTCAGCGCGGGCCGGCCGCGCCCCGGCCATGGCCCCGGGGCCCGCGGGTTAGACTGCCCGTCCGCTCAGAAGGACCGAGCGAGGAGACTCCGCCGTGACATCGACCCGCCTCCCCGCCCTCGTCGCGACGGCCACCGTCGCCTGCCTGCTGCTCGTCGCCTGCCATCGCCGGGACGAACCCGTGCCGACGCCGCAATCCTCGCCGCCGCCCGCGCCCGCAGCGACGCCGACGCCGGCACCGACGGCTGCGACGCAGGAGGAACAGCCGCCCGAGGGCGTGCTGCGGGCTTACGTCTGGGACTGCGCAGGCACCCGCCTCAAGGCGCGCAATCTGTGGCGCGAGAACGCGATCGCGATCGACCTGCACGACGGCACGCACAAGCTGGCGTCCGTGCCGGGCGCGTCCGGTGCGAAGTACACCGACGGCGTCGTCACGCTGTCGACCAAGGGCGGCAGTGCGACGCTCGAAGCGCCGGGGCAGGCGAAGCAGAAGTGCAGCGAGATCCGCGTCGAGTCCCTGCTCGAGGATGCGCGCCTGCGCGGCGTGCGTTACAGCGGACGCGGCAACGAGCCGGGCTGGTCGCTCGAGGTGGGGCCCGGCCAGCGCCTGGCGTGGGTCACGGGCTACGGGCAGGAGAAGCACGAGTTCCCCGCCGCCGCGGTCACGGGTGACGAGGCGAGCGGACTCGTCTACTCGGCCCACGAGGACGCGGGCGAACTGCAGGCGACGCTGCGCAAGTCCGCCTGCCAGGACGACATGTCCGGCGAAGCCTTCGCGTACCAGGTGATCGTGTCGTTCGGCGGACGCGAGTACCGCGGCTGCGGCACGCAGGTGCAACCCTGAGCGGGGCTCAGGCCTCCGGCAGCGGGATGTGTTCGGAGTCGCCGGACACGGGCCCGAAACGCTCCTCGCGCCAGTCCACCTTGGCGCGCTCGATGCGCTCGCGGTCGCTCGAAACGAAGTTCCACCACACGTAACGCGGGCCGTCGAGCGCATCGCCGCCGAGCAGCATGAGTCGCGATGCCTCGCTGGCCGACAGGCGCGCCGCGGCACCCGTCGTGAAGACGAGCATCTGCCCGGGCCCGTAGGCGACGTCCTCGCAGACCACCTGACCGACGGCCACGTAGGCGGCGCGTTCGACGTGGTCGCCGGGCAACTCGAGCGTCGCGCCCGCCTCGAGCGTCGCATCCACGTAGAGCGTGCGCGACAGCACGTGCACCGGCGACACCTTGTCCCACGCATCGCCCGCGATGACGCGCAATTGCACTCCGGGCCGACGCAGCTTGGGCAGGCTCGTGACCGGGTGGTGCTCGAAGGACGGTGCCGACTCCTCGTGCTCGCGCGGCAACGCCACCCAGGTCTGGATGCCGTGCGCGCGCGAGGAGCCGTCGAACGCGCGCAGTTCGTCCGGCGTGCGCTCCGAATGCACGATGCCGCGACCCGCGACCATCCAGTTCACGTCGCCCGGGCGGATCACCTGTTGCGAGCCGAGGCTGTCGCGGTGCAGGAAGGCGCCGTCGTACAGGTACGTGACGGTCGCGAGCCCGATGTGCGGATGCGGGCGCACGTCGACGCCCTGGCCCTGCGGAAACACCGCCGGTCCCATGTGATCGAAGAAGATGAACGGCCCGACCATCTGGCGCGCCGGCGCGGGCAGGATGCGCCGCACCGCGAAGCCACCGAGGTCGCGTGCCCGGCCCTCGATGACCCGCTCGATGGCCGTCATCGGTCGCTCACTTCAGGCCGAGGACGGCCTTGCCCTGCTCGAAGCGCACGTCCACCGGGATGCTGCGCTGGCCGAGCCGCGCGAGGTCGCCGGCGAGCTGGGGGTGGATGACCCCGAGATCGGCCAGCATCTTCTGCACGCCCGCGTAGTTGCCGTCGCCCTGCAGTTCGAGGATGTCGGCCGACAGTGCATCCATCGCCTGGCGCATCTTCGCCATGTCGACGTGGTAGTGGCCGCTCGCGTCGCGCGTGAACGCGCCGCGGTCCGCGAAGTAGTTGAAGCGCACCATGTTGGCCTGGCCGTGCGCCTCGGCCGCGCCCCAGCGCACGGACCGGAAGATGCCGGTGAGGAAGGTGACGTAGTAGTCCTCGAGCGAGCCCGCGAGCTCGCCCTTCTCGTGCAGCTTCGTGATCATGTACAGGCCGAGGATGTCCGCCTTGCCTTCCTCGAGCCAGCTCGCCTGCTCCTTCAGCGCGGCCCGCACCGTGCCCTTGCCATCGACCGTGTTCTTGATGCCGAGGCCGTGCGCCACCTCGTGGAACATCGTGTCGGCGAAGAACGCGTCGAAGGTGACGTGCTTGCGCTGCTCGGGGGCGATCAGCTCGTCGGCGATCGGCACCATGATCTTGTCGAACTTGGCGCGCATCGCGTTCTTCAGCTGCAGGCGGCGCGTGCCCTTCTCGAGCTGCACCTGCTCGTCGTTCGGCAGGTTGATCGCGATCGTCTTCGACGCGACGTTGCAGTGTCCTGCGTAGTACACGACGTCGTAGGCGTTGAGGTCGGAGTCGGTGCCCGGCTGCTCGGCCTTGTACTTGTCCGGGACGGGCAGGCCGCGCTGCAATTCAGGCAGCATCGAGGTGTAGCGCGCGAGCCTGCGACTCCACTCCATGTCCTTGATGAGCGTGTAGGACTCGTACCCGGCCTTGTAGCCGAACAGGGCATCCTCGTAGGTCTCGATCGGCCCGACCACGATGTCGATGCGGTTCGACTTCATGTCGAGCCACGCGCGGTCGCTGTCCCGGTAGTCGTCCGTGCGCAGCGCCGCGGCACGCAGGGTCAGGTACTTCTTCAGGCCCGGGTCCTCGGCGAGGGCCGCCGCCTCCTCGAGCTTGCGCGCGGCCCGCTCGACCTCGTCGCGGTAAGCGACGTGGAACGGCACGACGGTCAGGGCACCCTTCGCATCGCGGCGCAGCAGCGTGTACTCGCTGCGCGAGCCCGGCAGGTTGGCGCGCTCGAATTCTTCCTTGGTCATGTCGTGCGGGTAGAACTCGGCGCCCGGTGGCTTCGGTCCGACGCCCGCGACGAACGGCTCGTTGTCGGCGAGGCGGTCCCACGGACCGTAGTTCAGCATCACGAAGTCGCGCGCGCGCGGATCCTTCACGCGCCCGAGCAGTGCCTGCCGGTCGCCGTAGGTCTGGCGCCAGAACAGGTCGTCCATGATCTCGCCCGCCTCGATGAACAGGCCGAGCATGCGACGTTCCTTCTCGCTCAGCGTCGACAGGTCGGCGGTGAGCTTGACCGGCGCGAAGATCTCCGGACGCACGGGCGTGAGTTTGCCGTCGGGTTCGGCGGCACCCGCGAGCGTGGTGACGGCAGCGGCGACGGCGACGAGCAACGCGCGGGACAGACGCATGAGGTTCTCCTGGTGGAATCGGTGGTGCACGCTACTTCTTGCCGAACAGCGCCTCGAGGTCGGCCCGCGCACGGTCGGCGGCGGACTGCACCCCGGGCTGGTAGGCGGCCGGCGTGGGCTGGAAGTAGTCGCAGAAATTGGCGGCGGTCTTGTCCTTGACCTCGTCGGCGATCGGCTCTCGACAGTGCTTCGCCTTGGCGGTGTCGTAGAACGTGCACATGCGGCACACGTGCAGTTCGGCGCGGCAGGCCCGGCATTCCTCGAGGCGGCGCAGCGGCAGGCTGTAGTCCGCCAGGGACGCGCCGCACTTCCAGCACCGCAGGCCGTGATCCAAGGTCCGCTCCTTGCCAATCGGGACGCATAGTCTAACCTTGCGGCCTGCCGAGACCACCCCCGGGAGTACCGACCATGGCCGTCCGTCCCGTCCTGCGCATGGGCCATCCGATCCTGCGCCAGGTCGCCGCCCCCGTCGAACGCTACGGCACGCGGGAACTCGAGGCACTGGGCGAGGACATGCTCGACACGATGCGCGCACTGAACGGCGCCGGCATCGCCGCGCCGCAGCTCGGCGTGTCGCTGCGCGTCGTGCTGTTCGAGGTCGCACGCAACCCGCGCTACCCCGACGCCGAGCCGGTGCCGCGCACCTTCCTCGTCAATCCCGTGCTCGAGCCGCTCGGCGAGGAACAGGAGGACGGCTGGGAAGGCTGTCTCTCGGTCCCGGGCCTGCGCGGCCTCGTGCCCCGCTACCGTCGCCTGCGCTATCGCGGCTACGACCTGCACGGCCTGCCGATCGACCGCACCGTGTCGGGCTTCCACGCGCGCGTCGTCCAGCACGAGGTCGACCACCTGGACGGCATCCTCTACCCGATGCGCATCCCGGACCTGCGCAATCTCGGGTACGAGGACGTGCTGTTCCCCGACGGCGTGGGCTCGGCCCCGGACTGAGGCCAGGCGCCAACAAACCGCAGGCGGACCGCGCCAGCGGGGCAAATGGCGGGCAATCCTGCGCCTTCCGCGTATGTTCGCGGCTGCCCGCGGAGGCAATCCTTGCGACGTGTGGATGCCGAGAGCCAGCCCATGAAAATCCGCCTCGAGCCCCGGCAGATGGAAATTCTGCGCAAGAACCTCGACGAGCGTGCGCGCCAGCTGCGCGAGGAAATCCGCGCGATCCTGGTCCGCAGCGAGTCGGAGCAGTACCGCCAGATCGCCGCGGAAGTGCACGACCTCGAGGACGATTCCTTCGCCGACCTGATGGTCGACGTCAACCTCGCGGAGATCGACCGCGACCTCGACGAACTGCGCGCGGTCGACGCGGCCCGCCAGCGCATCGTCGCAGGACAGTACGGCAACTGCGAGGAATGCGGCCTGAAGATCGAGTTCGAGCGCCTGCAGGCGGCGCCATTCGCGACGCGGTGCTTCGAGTGCCAGAGCGTCCACGAGCGCACGCACTACAGCCGGCAGGGCCACACGCTCTGAGTCGCGCGCACCGCCCGCTGCGCGGCGCAGGCGCCCGGATCACTTCGCGGCGGGCGACCGGTACCACTCGGCCGGCGGCACGATCTTGGGTTGCGCGGGGTCGGCCTCGTAGTTCGGCGACATGATCTGCACGCCGTGTTCGTTGAATACGTCCTGGATGTGTCCGTGCAGTTCGTCGAACAGGTCCGCGCGCCGCGCCGGATCGGCGATCGGCACCACCAGCGTGTACTCGACGTAGAAATCCTGCAGGGCGGACTGCAACACCTTGGATTTCGCGCCCGGGGCCGCCAAGCTGGTCCGCTGCGCGGCCATCCCCAGCATCGCCTCAACCTGGCGCCATGGCGTGTCGTAGCCGATGGTCACCTTCGTCGCGACCCGCAGCCCGCCTTCGGCCGCGAGCCGGGAGAAATTGCGCGTGACGCTGCTAGCGATCACGGCGTTCGGAATGCTGATCTCCTCCTGCCGCAAGGTGCGCAGGCGGGTACTCAGAAACCCGATCGCGGTGACTGCGCCCTCGGTCTCGCCGATCTGCACCCACTCTCCCGGTCGGATCGATCGCGTGTACATCAGCATCAGTCCGCTGACGGCCTGGTTGACGATGCCCGACGAACCGATCGAGAGCATCAGCCCGACGAAGACCCCGATCCCCTTGAACGCCTCGCTGCCGCTGCCCGGGAAGTACGGGTAGGCCGCCACCAGCGCGAGCAGCCAGATCACGATCGTGACCAGCCGCTCGGTCGGGCGGGCCGTCGTCTCGTCGAACCAGCCGACCTCGATGCGCCGCTCCGCGACCGCGCGGAAAAATGCCCGCACGAGACGGACGACCATGCGCGCCAGGACCACGATCAACAGCACGAACAGCAGGTTCGGGATCGCACGCAGGATCTCGCCGCCGAACCGGCCGAGGCCGGCGGCGAGATTGCTCGCGAGCGCCTCTCCCCAGGGCCGGGTATACGGGAACTGCTTCAGGACGAACGCCACCCACTCGTAGCAGGCCAGCGCGAGTACCGACAGGGCCGCGATCCGGAGAGGCACCTGGACCATTGCGACGGGCAGTGACGGCCCGAAGACCTGCCGGAACCAGGACGGCGTGACCTGCTCGGTCCGGCGCTGCACCGCGGCCACCAACCGCCGCCGCAGGGCCCGGTAGGCTCGATACATCACCCAGGCCAGCGCCGCCAGCAGCGCGGTTGCGGACAGGGCACGCCCCGCCGCCGGGAGCAGCGTCCGCGCCTGCTGTGCCTCGCGCAATTCGCCCAGCGCGGTGTCGAGACGCGCTGCCGCCGCCGCCGCCACCTGCTGCAGCGACTCACCGGCTTCCGCGTCCAGGTCGCCCGGCATCACACGCATCAGAGGGCGGCCGTCGACTTCGACGAGAATCCCCTCACCCATCGGCCGGGTGGTCAGGCGCAGGGGTCCGCCCCGGTCGACCAACAGGCGGGCGCGGTCCGCGATGGCTTCGGCCCGCTCCGCCGGGCTCGCGCCGAGGACCTCCGCACGCAGTTCCAGGATCGGTCGATTGCCGATGACGAGCATTGCCGGATCGTTGTCCGGTCCATCCGGCACAGGCGGCGACTCGACGACATCGGCGTCCACGGGTCCGGCGGCTGCGGAACCGACCGCGACCACGAGGACCAGGCACCACGTCCGGAGGGGTCGCGCGGGACGTCGAAGCACGCGGATTGTCGACATGCGCCTAGGGTACTTGTATGACGCTGCGGCAGTCAGCGTAATCGGACGCCGCGGCGCGTTGCAAGCGCGGGCGGTTGTCAGCGGCTGGTCCGGTCGTCATCCTGCCGGCCAGGCCCGGTCTACCCCGCGGAGGGTCCCATGCTCAGCCTCGTGATCGGCGACAAGAATCTCTCGTCGTGGTCGCTGCGCCCGTGGCTGCTGCTGCACCACGCCGGCCTGGAATTCACCGAGATTCGCCTTCAGCTCGACACGCCGGCGTTCGCGGACGACGTCGCCCGGTATTCGCCCGCGGGCCGCGTCCCCGTGCTGGTCGACGGCGGGCGGCAGATCTGGGACTCGCTGGCGATCTGCGAATACGTCAACGAACTGGCCGGCTCCAAATGCTGGCCCGACGACTCCGCGGCCCGCGCCCATGCGCGCTCGGTGAGCGCGGAGATGCACTCCGGGTTCGCGGCCCT
>JBGAHO010000063.1:0-20609 GCA_044226195.1 Steroidobacteraceae bacterium | reverse complement strand
GCTAATGATAATCATTCGCATCTGACATTTCAAGGCTCCCGCGGGACGCCCCACCCCGTCCCTCAGCTCTTCAGCGCCTGGATGCCCTGGTCGAGTCCGGCCAGCGTCAACGGGTACATGCGCAGCCCCACGAGCTGGCGCGTGATGCCGATCGACTGGGTGTAGTCCCAGCGATCCTCGGGTTCCGGGTTGAGCCAGATGTGCCGCTGGAAGCGCGCGGTCAGGCGCTGCAGCCACACCGCGCCCGCCTCGTCGTTCCAGTGCTCGATGCTGCCGCCCGGCTGCATGATCTCGTACGGGCTCATGCTCGCGTCGCCGACGATGATCACGCGGTAATCCGGCCCGTACGTGCGGATGATCTCGGGCAGCGTCGTGCGCTCGGAGTAGCGCCGCCGCCCGTCCTTCCACACCGACTCGTACACGAAGTTGTGGAAGTAGAAATACTCGAGGTGCTTGAACTCGCTGCGCGCGGCCGAGAAGAGTTCCTCGCAGACGCGCACGTGCGCGTCCATCGACCCGCCGACGTCGAGGAAGAGCAGCACCTTGATGGCGTTGTGGCGCTCGGGCCGGAACTTGAGGTCGAGCAGGCCCGCATTGCGCGCCGTCGCGTCGATCGTGCCGTCGATGTCGAACTGGTCGGCCGCGCCTTCGCGCGCGAAGCGGCGCAGCTTGCGCAGCGCCACCTTGATGTTGCGCGTGCCGAGTTCGATCGAGTCGTCGAGATTGCGGTAGTCGCGCTTCTCCCAGACCTTCACCGCGCGCTTCTGCCCGCCCGGGCCGCCGATGCGGATGCCCTCGGGGTTGAAGCCGCCGTGGCCGAAGGGCGAGGTGCCGCGCGTGCCGATCCACTTGCTGCCGCCCTCGTGCCGCTCCTTCTGCTCCTCGAGGCGCTTCTTGAGCGTCTCCATGAGCTTGTCCCAGCCGCCGAGCGCCTCGATCGCCGCCTTCTCCTCGTCGGTGAAGTGCCGCTCGGCCAGCTTCTGCAGCCAGTCGGCCGGCAACTCCTTCTGCAGGGTTTCCCAGACCTGCTGGATGCCCTTGAAGTGCTGGGCGAACGCCCGGTCGAACCGGTCGTAGTGTTTCTCGTCCTTCACCAGCGAGGCGCGCGCGAGGAAGTAGAAATCGTCGACGCTGTACTGCGCCACGCGGTGGTCGAGCGCATCGAGCAGCGTGAGGTACTCGGTGACCGACACCGGCACGCCGGCGTCGCGCAGCGTGTAGAAGAAGCGCGTCAGCATGGCGCAGCGCCAGCGCGGCAAAGCCGCGCGTTCGGGTTCGGAATGCCGCAGCAACTGCCGTGCCGGATCTGGCGGGTATCTCCTGCCCGGGCCGTCCGCGCCATGGACGGCGCGGCCGGAGCGTCCATGCCGCGGACGGTCCCGGGCAGGAGATACCCGCCGGAGCCGAGCTTCGGCGGTGGCGGCATTCCGATCCGGGAACCGGCTTCGCATGTGGACGCTAACCTCCGTGGCTCGCGCTGCTTCTACCGCGATTGTCGACGCTGCAGGAACAGCAGCTGCTCGAACAGGTGCACGTCCTGCTCGTTCTTGAGCAGCGCGCCGTAGAGCGGCGGCAGCGACTTCTTCGGATCGTCCGAGCGCAGCGCTTCCGGCGGGATGTCCTCGGCGAGCAGCAGCTTCAGCCAGTCGAGCAGCTCCGAGGTGGAGGGCTTCTTCTTGAGGCCCGGCACCTCGCGCAGCTTGTAGAACGCGTTGAGCGCTTCCGACAGCAGCTCGCGCTTCAGGTCCGGGAAGTGCACGCCGACGATGCGCGTCATCGTGTCCGGGTCCGGGAAGCGGATGAAGTGGAAGAAACAGCGGCGCAGGAACGCGTCCGGCAGCTCCTTCTCGTTGTTGCTGGTGATGATCACCACCGGGCGCTTGGCCGCCTTCACAGTCTGGCGCGTCTCGTGGACGTAGAACTCCATGCGGTCGAGCTCGAGCAGCAGGTCGTTCGGGAACTCGATGTCCGCCTTGTCGATCTCGTCGATCAGCAGCACGGCCTGCGTGTCGCTCTCGAACGCCTCCCACAGCCGGCCCTTGATGATGTAGTTGCCGATGTCGTGCACCTTGGCCTCGCCGAGCTGCGAGTCGCGCAGGCGCGAGACCGCGTCGTACTCGTACAGGCCGTGCTGCGCCTTCGTGGTCGACTTGATGTGCCAGCGATAGAGCGGCAGGCCGAGCGAACCCGCGATCTCTTCCGCGAGCTGCGTCTTGCCGGTGCCCGGCTCGCCCTTCACCAGCAGCGGCCGCGCCAGGGTCACCGCGGCGTTGACCGCCATCATCAGGTCTTCCGTGGCGACGTAGCTGTCCGTGCCGACGAATTTCTTCTGGCTCATGCCGTCACCTCGAGCAGCTTCATCGTGTTGGTGCCTCCCGACACGCCGGACAGTTCGCCGAGCGTCAGGATGATCTCGTCACCCGGCTTCACGTGCCCGCGGTCGAGCAGTTCCTTCGAGATCGCGCGGTAGAGCTGCGCCGGATCGGCGTGGGTGACGTCGAACGGAATCGGGTACACGCCGCGGTACAGGGCGACGCGCCGGCGCGTGCGCTCGTGGCGCGTGAAGGCGAAGATCGGGATGTCCGAGCGGATGCGCGACATCCACAGCGGCGTCGAGCCGGACTCGGTCAGCGCGACGATCGCCTCCAGATCCATGTGGTTCGCGGTGTACATCACCGCGTGGGCGATGGCCTGGTCGAAGGCCTCCACCATGCCCTCGTAGCGGTCGCGGCGCCGGTAGCGCGCGAGCTGGTACTTCTCGGCGCCCTCGATCACCTCGGCCATGGCCTCGACGGCACGCACGGGATACTTGCCGACCGCCGACTCGCCCGAGAGCATCACGGCGTCGCTGCCGTCGAGCACCGCGTTGGCGACGTCCGAGACCTCGGCGCGCGTCGGCACCGGGCTCTGGATCATCGACTCCATCATCTGCGTGGCCGTGATGGTCACGCGATCGAAGCTGCGCGCGGTCTCGAGGATGCGCTTCTGCAGGCCCGTGAGCTCGGCGTAGCCCACCTCGATGCCGAGGTCGCCGCGCGCCACCATCACGGCATCGCTCGCCTGCACGATTTCCTCGAGCCGCGGGATGGCCTCGCTGCGCTCGATCTTGGAGACGATGCGCGCGTCGCTGCCCGCCGCACGCAGCAGTGCGCGCGCCTCCTCGACGTCCGCCGCCGAGCGCACGAACGAGATGGCGAGGTAGTCGACGTCGAGTTTCGCGGCCAGCTTGACGTCCTCGAGGTCCTTCTCGGTCAGCGCCTTGGCCGAGAGGCCGCCGCCACGCCGGTTGATGCCCTTGTGGTCGGACACCTCGCCGCCGGTCTTCACGCGGCACTCGACCTTCATGCCCTGCACGGCGGTCACGACCAGCTCGATCTGGCCGTCGCCGAGGATCAGCTCGTCGCCCGGCCGCACGTCCTTCGCGAGGTCGCGATAGGTCATGCCGACGCCGCGGCTGCTGCCCCGGTCGGGGTCGAGGTCCGGATCGAGCGTGAACGGCTCGCCCTCCTTGAGCACCGTCCGGCCGCCGGCGAAGCACTCGATGCGGATCTTCGGGCCCTGCAGGTCGCCGAGCACGGCGACGTGCTTGCCGACGGCGTCGCCGGCGCGGCGAGCCCCCTCGACCCGACGGGCGTGGTCGCCCGCCTCGCCGTGCGAGAAGTTGACGCGAACGACGTCCGCACCGCGGCGGATCACGTCCTCCAGCACGCCGGGCACGTCCGTGGCCGGTCCCAGGGTGGCAACGATCTTGGTTCTACGCAGCATAGACGCGCGATAGTGACGACGTAACGAGGCTTAGTAAAGAACGGGGCCGGCGGATCGCTCCGCCAGCCCCGTGTTGGTGCAACCCGCGCGGAATCAGCCGGCCGCGCGCTGCTCGAGCATCTCCACCGCGGGCAGCTTCTTGCCCTCGAGGAACTCGAGGAAGGCGCCGCCGGCCGTCGAGATGTACGAGATGTCCTGCGAGATGCCGTACTTCTCGATCGCGGCGATGGTGTCGCCGCCGCCGGCGATCGAGAACGCCGGGCTGCGGGCGACCGCCAGCGACAGCACGCGCGTGCCCTCGCCGAACTGGTCGAACTCGAACACGCCGACCGGGCCGTTCCAGACCACCGTCCCGGCGCCGTTCAGCGCCGACGCGAACTTCTCGGCAGTGTCCGGCCCGATGTCGAGGATCATCTCGTCGGCGCCGACCTGGCCGACTGCCTTCACGTCCGCCTCGGCCTTCGCCGAGAACTCCTTCGCCACGACCACGTCGGTCGGCAGCGGGATCTCCACGCCCGAGGCACGCGAGCGGTCGAGCAGCGCCTTGGCGATCGGGATCATGTCCGGCTCGTGCAGCGACTTGCCGATCGGCTGGCCGGCCGCGGCGAGGAAGGTGTTGGCGATGCCGCCGCCGACGATCAGCTTGTCGACCTTGCCGGCGAGGTTCTCGAGCACCGTGAGCTTGGTGGAGACCTTCGAGCCGCCGACGATGGCGACCAGCGGCCGCTTCGGGCTGCCGAGCGCCTTCTCGAGCGCCTCCAGCTCGTTGACCAGCAGGATGCCCGCGCACGCGACCGGCGCGAACTTGCCGACGCCGTGCGTGCTCGCCTCGGCGCGGTGCGCCGTGGCGAACGCGTCCATCACGTATACGTCGCACAGCGCCGCCATCTGCTTCGCGAGCTCGTCCTTGTTCTTCTTCTCGCCCTTGTTGAAGCGGACGTTCTCGACGACGACGATCTCGCCCGGCTCGCAGCTCACGCCGCCGAGCCAGTCCTTCACGAAGCGCACCTTCACGCCGAGCAGCTCGGACAGGCGCGCCGCCACCGGTTCGAGCGAGAACTCGGCGGCCGGCACGCCCTCCTCCGGGCGACCGAGGTGCGACATCACGATCACGCGCGCGCCGGCCTTCTGGGCGGCCTGGATCGTGGGCAGCGACGCGCGGATGCGGGCGTCGCTGGTCACCTTGCCGTCGTGGATCGGCACGTTCAGGTCCTCGCGGATCAGCACTCGCTTGCCCTTGAGGTCCAGGTCGGTCATGCGCAGGACGCGAACCATGATGTCTTCCTTCGGCCGGAGGCCTGGCTTACTTCGAGATCACCCGGGCCATTTCGAGCACCTTGCTCGAGTAGCCCCACTCGTTGTCGTACCAGGACACGACCTTGACGAACGTGCTGTCGAGCGCGATGCCGGCCTCGGCGTCGAACACCGAGGTGCAGCTCTCGCCGCGGAAATCGGTCGCGACGACCTTGTCCCTGGTGTAGCCGAGCACGCCCTTCATCGGGCCTTCCGAGGCCGCCTTCATCGCGGCGCAGATCTGCTCGTAGGTCGCTTCCTTGTTCAGCTCGACCGTCAGGTCGACGACCGACACGTCGGACGTCGGCACGCGGAACGCCATGCCCGTGAGCTTCTTGTTGAGCTCGGGGATGACCTTGCCCACGGCCTTCGCGGCGCCCGTCGACGACGGAATGATGTTCTCGAGGATGCCGCGGCCGCCGCGCCAGTCCTTGTTCGACGGGCCGTCGACCGTCTTCTGCGTCGCCGTGGCGGCGTGTACGGTGGTCATCAGGCCGCGCTTGATGCCCCAGTTGTCGTTCAGCACCTTGGCGATCGGCGCCAGGCAGTTGGTGGTGCAGGACGCGTTCGAGATGATCGTCTCGCCCTTGTAGGCCGTGTGGTTCACGCCGTAGACGAACATCGGCGTCTCGTCCTTCGACGGGGCCGACATGATCACCTTCTTCGCGCCGGCGGCGATGTGCTTCTGCGCGCTGGCGGCGTCGAGGAACAGGCCCGTCGACTCGATGACGACGTCCGCGCCGATCTCGCCCCACTTCAGTTCGGCGGGATCCTTCACGGCGGTCAGGCGGATCTTGCGGCCGTTCACCACCAGCGTGTTGCCCTCGACGGCGATCGTGCCCTTGAAGCGGCCGTGCACCGAGTCGTACTGCAGCATGTACGCCAGGTAGTCCGGCTCGAGCAGGTCGTTGATGCCGACGATCTCGATGTCGGCGAAGTCGCGCGTCGCCGCGCGGAACACCATGCGACCGATGCGCCCGAATCCGTTGATGCCGACCTTGATAGCCATGGATGATCTCCCGGGAATGAAGACGAAAGGGTTACAGCAGCCCTTCGACGGTGCGAATGACGTTGTCCTTGGTGAAGCCGAAGTGCTCGAAGAGCTGCTTGGCCGGTGCCGAGGCGCCGAAGGTGGTCATGCCGATGACGGCGCCCTTGGCGCCGACGTAGCGCCACCAGCCGTCGGGCACGCCGGCCTCGATCGCGACCGTGGCCACGCCCCGCGGCAACACCGCGTCGCGATAGGCCGCCGGCTGGGCAGCGAACGCCTCGAGGCACGGCATCGAGACGACGCGCACGCGCCGACCTTTCTCCGTCAGCGCCTTCGCGGCATCGACCGCGAGCGCGATCTCGGACCCGGTGGCGATGAGGACGCACTCGGGCGCGCCCGCGCTGTCGACCAGCACGTAGCCGCCCTTGGCGATATCGGCTCGCTGCACGTCCGTCCGTGACATCGGCGGCAGGGCCTGGCGGGTGAGGATCAGGCTCGTCGGACCATCCTTGCGAGCCACGGCGTCCGCCCAGGCCACCGCGGTCTCCACCGTATCGCAGGGCCGCCAGACGCGCATATTCGGGATGATGCGCAGGCTGGCGACGTGCTCCACCGGTTGATGCGTAGGGCCGTCCTCGCCGAGGCCGATCGAGTCGTGCGTGTACACCAGCACGACGCGCTGCTTCATGAGCGCGGCCATGCGGGCGCCGTTGCGCGCGTAGTCGGAGAACACCAGGAACGTGCCGCCGAACGGCACGAAGCCGCCGTGCAGCGCAATGCCGTTCATCAGCGCGGTCATGCCGAACTCGCGCACGCCGTAGTGCAGGTAGTCGCCGGTCATGTCCTCGCCGGTAACCGACTTCGCACCCTTGTGGTTGGTGTTGTTCGAGCCGGTGAGGTCGGCCGAGCCGCCGAGCATCTCGGGGATCGCGCCGCACAGCACGTTGATGACCTGCTGCGACGACGAGCGGGTCGCGATCGCGGCCGGCTTCTCGACGTTCGCGCGGATGAAGTCGTCCACGGCCTGGCGCCAGTTCGCCGGCAGTTCGCCCTT
This sequence comes from Steroidobacteraceae bacterium, assembly GCA_044226195.1. Taxonomy (GTDB): domain Bacteria; phylum Pseudomonadota; class Gammaproteobacteria; order Steroidobacterales; family Steroidobacteraceae; genus RPQJ01. The sequence goes on along the minus strand of JBGAHO010000063.1, from coordinate 13,506 downwards.
GAGGCGGCGCTGCAGTTCGGCGGCGTGGTCGGGATACGCCTTGGCATATGCGGCCAGGCGCTCGTTCCACGCCTGCTCGACCTTCGCGCCCTTCGCCTTGGCGTCCCAGCCCTGGCGGATCTCGTCCGGCACCACGAACGGCTCGTACGGCCAGTCGATGGCCTTGCGGGTCGCGGCGATCTCGTCCGCGCCGAGCGGCGCGCCGTGCGTGGCCTCGGTGCCCTGCTTGTTCGGCGAGCCCCAGCCGATGATGGTCTTGCAGCAGATCAGGGTCGGCTTGGTCGTCTCGGCCTTCGCCACCTCGATCGCGCGCCTGATCGCCTCGGCATCGTGGCCATCGACGCCACGGACCACCTGCCAGCCGTAGGCCTCGAAGCGGCCCGGCGTGTCGTCGGTGAACCAGCCGTGCACCTCGCCGTCGATGGAGATGCCGTTGTCGTCGTAGAAGCAGATCAGCTTGCCGAGCTTGAGCGTGCCGGCGAGCGCGCAGGCCTCGTGCGAGATGCCTTCCATCAGGCAGCCGTCGCCGAGGAACACCCAGGTGTGGTGGTCGATGATCTCGTGGCCCGGGCGGTTGAACCGCGCGGCGAGGAGACGCTCGGCGAGCGCCATGCCGACCGCATTGGCGACGCCCTGGCCGAGCGGGCCGGTGGTGGTCTCGATGCCGAGGTGACGGTCGACCTCCGGGTGGCCCGCGGTGTGCGCGCCGAACTGCCGGAAGTTCTTCAGGTCGTCGATCGAGAGCGGGTAGCCGGTGAGGTGCAGCAGCGAGTACAGCAGCATCGAACCGTGGCCGTTCGACAGGATGAACCGGTCGCGGTCGGCCCATTCCGGGTTGCCCGGGTTGTGCTTCAGGTAATCGGACCAGAGCACCTGGGCGATGTCGGCCATGCCCATCGGCATGCCCGGATGTCCAGAATTGGCCTTCTGGACCGCGTCCATGCTCAACGCCCGGATGGCGTTGGCGAGCTGCCGGCGAGTGGGCATAGAGGCACCTCGTGGAAAGCCTCGTATTTTAGCGGGCCGGCGCGCCCCGATTCACCCCATTTTCCCGGCTTGCCACGGGACGGGCATGAGATTAAGGCGAAAACGTCACAGTCCGGGCCGTCCGGATGGCTATACTTCGCGGCTCGAACGCCTAACGGAATGCTTGAGATGTCAAACAGTTACCTCTTCACGTCCGAGTCCGTCTCCGAGGGTCACCCGGACAAGGTCGCCGACCAGATCTCCGATGCCGTGCTCGACGCCATGCTGGCGCAGGACAAGCGCGCCCGCGTCGCCTGCGAGACGCTGGTCAAGACCGGTGTCGCGGTCGTGGCCGGCGAGGTCACCACGGAAGCCTGGATCGATCTCGAGGAACTGGTCCGCGGCGTCATCGTCGACATCGGCTACACGTCGTCGGACGTGGGCTTCGACGGCCGCACCTGCGGCATCCTCAACATCATCGGCAAGCAGTCGCCCGACATCGCGATGGGCGTCGATCGCGCCAAGCCCGAAGAACAGGGCGCCGGCGACCAGGGCCTGATGTTCGGTTACGCGAGCAACGAGACCGATTCGCTGATGCCCGCGCCGATCTGCTATGCCCACCGCCTGGTGGAGCGGCAGTCCGAAGTGCGCAAGAGCAACCTGCTGCCCTGGCTGCGCCCGGATGCCAAGTCGCAGGTCACCTGCCGCTACGAGAACGGCAAGGTCGTCGGCCTCGACGCCGTGGTGCTGTCGACGCAGCACGACCCGGACGTCCGGCAGGAAGACCTGCGCGAAGCGGTGATGGAACTGGTCATCAAGCACGTCCTGCCGAAGGAGTGGCTCCGCAAGGACACCCAGTTCCACATCAACCCGACCGGCAACTTCGTGATCGGCGGACCGGTGGGCGATTGCGGCCTGACCGGGCGCAAGATCATCGTCGACAGCTACGGCGGCATGGCCCGCCACGGCGGCGGCGCCTTCTCGGGCAAGGACCCGTCGAAGGTCGACCGCTCGGCCGCCTACGCGGCGCGCTACGTCGCCAAGAACCTCGTCGCCGCCGGCCTCGCCGACCGTTGCGAGATCCAGGTGTCCTACGCGATCGGCGTGGCCGAGCCGACCTCGATCACCGTCGACACCTTCGGCACCGGCAGGGTGTCGCAGCAGAAGCTCGAGGAACTGGTGCGCGCGCACTTCGACCTGCGCCCGTACGGCATCGTGAAGATGCTCGACCTCGTGCACCCGATGTATCGCGCGACGGCGGCGTATGGCCACTTCGGCCGCGAACCGGTGCATGCCACCTACAAGTGGAAGGAATACATCGGCGGCAAGAAGGTCGACAAGAGCGAGACCTTCACGGCCTTCACCTGGGAGAAGACCGACAAGGCCGAGGCCCTGCGCAAGGACGCCGGCCTGTGACATAAGCGGAAAAGGGGACATTCCTCTTTTCCGGATTGGCTGCAATTTGGGGACATTCCTCTTTTCCGGCAGGTGCGGAAAAGAGGAATGTCCCCAATTTTGTGGCAGAATCGCGACCTCGCCTGAGGAGCGCTGCAACGGACGTCCGTCCGCCAGGCTCAGGCACTTGGTTAACCACCAACCGCGCTCGCTGACCTCCGTGGAGGTCGAGCGGGCGAATCCATCCGGCTTTCACCGCCCGAATCTTCGCGGTCAACGAGAGAGGACCGACGGATGAACGCCATCGTTACGCCCAATGCCCCGCAGGACTTCGTGGTCGCCGACCTGAAGCTCGCCGACTGGGGCCGCAAGGAAATGGTCATCGCCGAAACCGAGATGCCCGGACTCATGGCGATCCGCCACGAGTTCGCGAAGGAGCAGCCGCTGAAGGGTGCCCGCATCGCCGGCTCGCTGCACATGACCATCCAGACCGCGATGCTGATCGAGACCCTCAAGGCGCTCGGCGCCGACGTGCGCTGGGCCTCGTGCAACATCTACTCGACGCAGGACAATGCCGCCGCCGCGATCGCCGCGAACGGCACGCCGGTCTTTGCCGTCAAGGGTGAGACGCTCGACGAGTACTGGGAATACACGCACCGCATCTTCGAGTGGCCGAACGGCCAGCTCGCCAACATGATCCTCGACGACGGCGGCGACGCGACGCTGCTGCTCATGCTCGGCACGCGCGCCGAGAAGGATCCCTCGGTGATCGCCAAGCCGACCAACGAGGAAGAGACCTGCCTGTACGCCTCGATCCGCAAGCGCCTCGAGACCAGCCCGGGCTGGTACTCCAAGCGCCTCGCCGCGATCAAGGGCGTCACCGAGGAGACCACGACCGGCGTCAAGCGCCTGTACGGCTTCGCGAAGCGCGGCGAGCTGCCCTTCCCGGCCATCAACGTCAACGACTCGGTGACCAAGTCGAAGTTCGACAACCTCTACGGCTGCCGCGAGTCGCTGGTCGACGCGATCAAGCGCGCGACGGACGTGATGGTTGCCGGCAAGGTGGCCGTGGTCTGCGGCTTCGGCGACGTCGGCAAGGGTTCGGCCGAGTCGCTGCGCGCCCTCTCCGCCCAGGTGTGGGTCACGGAGATCGACCCGATCTGCGCGCTGCAGGCGGCGATGGAAGGCTACAAGGTCGTCACGATGGAGGAAGCCGCGGACAAGGCGGACATCTTCGTCACCGCGACCGGCAACGTGAACGTGATCACCCACGAGCACATGAAGCGCATGAAGCACCAGGCGATCGTGTGCAACATCGGCCACTTCGACAGCGAGATCGAGATCGCGGCGCTGCGCCAGTACACCTGGGAGAACATCAAGCCGCAGGTCGACCACGTGATCTTCCCGGACGGCAAGCGCCTGATCATCCTCGCGGAAGGCCGCCTGGTGAACCTCGGCTGCGCGACCGGCCACCCGTCGTTCGTGATGTCGAACTCGTTCACCAACCAGGTGCTCGCGCAGATCGAGCTGTTCAAGCACGGCGCGAAGTACGACAAGCAGGTGTACGTGCTGCCGAAGCACCTCGACGAGAAGGTGGCGCAGCTGCACCTCGCGCGCATCGGCGTGAAGCTGACGCAGCTCACGCAGGAGCAGGCCGACTACATCGGCGTGCCGGTGCAGGGCCCGTACAAGCCCGAGCACTACAAGTACTGATCGACGACCTCCGGGACTCGGGGCAGGCAGCCGCCTGCCCCGGGCCTCGCTCTTGAGGGCGCCGCTCGGGCGGGCGCCGAGGTTGATCCCCCTCACCCGAAGTGAACCGCGGAACTTCCAGGCTGAAAGAGATCAGCGCCTGCGCGCGAGCGTGAGCCCGTCGCCGATCGGCACGAGGCTGAGGTCGACGCGCTCGTCACCGTGCAGCACCTCGTTGAAATGGCGCAGGGCCACGGTGCTGGCGTCCGCCACTTCCGGGTCGATCACGCGCCCGCTCCACAGCGTGTTGTCGACCACGATCAGGCCGCCCGCGCGCACCAGCGCCAGCGCGCGCTCGTAGTAAGCGAGGTAATTCGGCTTGTCGGCGTCGATGAACGCGAGGTCGAAGGTGCCGGCGTGGCCGTCGGCGAGGAGCCCGTCGAGCGTCTCGAGGGCCGGTGCGAGCCGCAGGTCGATCTTGTCCTCGACCCCCGCAGCCTGCCAGTAAGTGCGCGCGACGGACGTCCACTCATCGCTGACGTCACAGGCCACGATCCGGCCGTCCGGCGGCAGCGCGAGCGCCACCGAGAGCGACGAATACCCCGTGAACACGCCGACCTCGAGGCAGCGGCGGGCGCCCGTCAGCCGGACCAGCAGGCCCATGAACTGTCCCTGCTCGGGCGCGATCTGCATCGACGCATTCGGCAGCGCCGCCGTCTCCTCGCGCAGGTCGAGCAGCAGCCGCGGCTCGCGCAATGAGACGGAGATCAGGTAGTCGTACAGCGATTCCGTGAGCGAGATCGAGCGATTCGTCATGGCCCTACCTCCGTGCGCGGCCAATCTGACATGATCGCCGCACGATGAACAGCGTCCGGGTGCTGCAGTTCAGCGACACGCACCTGCTGGCCGACCCGCACGGCCAGCTGCGGGGCGTCCCCACGCTGCCGCGCCTGCAGGCCTGCCTCGCCCACGCGGCACGGCGCCACTTCCCGGCCGACGCGATCGCGCTGACCGGCGACATCGTGCAGGACGATCCCACCGCCTACGGCACCGTCGAACTGCTGCTCGGCGACGCCGCGTGCCCGGTGCTGCTGATTCCCGGCAACCACGACGTGCCGGAGGAATTGCGCCGCCGGCTCGACCGGCCGCCGTTCCGCATCGGCGGTGCGCATCGACTCGGCGCCTGGCAGGTCGTGCAACTCGAATCCTGGTACGCCGGCGCCACCAACGGCGAAGGGCGGCTCGGCGAAGCGCAACTCGCCGAACTCGACCGCACGCTCGCGGCGCAGCGCGAGGTGCCGACCCTGATCCTGGTGCATCACCCGCCGATCGTCATGGACGCGGCCGGCATGGACGCACTGCGGCTCGGCGACGGCGACGCATTGATGCAACGGGTCGGGCGTCACCCGCAGGTGCGCGGCATCGCCTGGGGCCACGCGCACCAGGCGCTCGACGTCTACCTGCCCGGTGAGCGGCGCCTGATGTGCGCGCCGGCCACCTGCATGCAGTTCCGCCCGCGCGATCCCGGGTTCGTCGTCGACGATCGCCCGCCGGGGTATCGCGTGATCGACCTGCAGGACGACGGCGGCATCGCCACGGAGGTCGTGTGGCTCGAGCACTATCGCGATTGAACGACTGGCGTCGCGCGACGGCGCTCGCCACCTTCGCAGTCGTCGCGCTGCTGGCGCCGTTCGCCGGCCATGCGCGAGAACACCACGTGCTGTGGGCGGTCGCCGGCAAGCACAACACCGTCTACCTGCTGGGCTCCATCCACGTGCTGCGCGCGGAGGACGGCGGGCTGCCGCCCGAGGCGCAGGCCGCGTATCGCGATGCCGAGCGCCTGGTGATGGAACTCGACATGGACGACGTGTTGGCGGATCCGACGTCCATCGCGCTCGTGGCGCAGCGCCTCGCGATGCTGCCGCCGGGCCAGACGCTGCAGGGCGTGCTCGGCAGCGACTACCCGGCCCTGGCCGCAAAGGCGCGCGGACTCGGCCTCGATCTCGCGCTGCTCGAGCGCTTCCAGCCCTGGTTCGTCGCCACGGCGATGCTGCAGGAGCAACTGGCGCAGCGCGGCTTCAGTTCCGAGCGCGGCGTGGAGGAGACCCTCACGCGGCGGGCGATCGCCGATCACAAGACGATCACCGGGCTCGAGACGCCCGAGCAGCAACTCCGCGTGCTGGCGAGCCTGCCGATGAACGAGCAGAAGCGTTTCCTGCGCATGACGCTCGACGAGATGGCGGACTTCGACGGCGAGGTCGCCGACATGCTGGGGGCGTGGCGCTCGGGCGACACCGACCGGCTGGCGCGCGTGCTGAGCGAGGGCTTCGACCAGTTCCCGGAGCTTTACAAGCCGCTCACCGAGGACCGCAATCGCGTGTGGGCAGGCAAGATCGTCGACCTGCTCGACGACGACGACGATTACCTCGTGGTGGTCGGCGCGCTGCACCTCGTCGGGCGCAACAGCGTCGTCGACCTGCTGGAGCAGCGCGGTTATCGCGTCGAACAGCGCTGAGCGCGCCGCCGGATCTCAGCCCCGGTCGATGTAGCGCTGCAACGCGTCCGAATACGAGGCGCGGTGCGCGGCGAGGTGCCGCTGCAGGATCGGGCTGCGCTCCAGGGTGGACCGCGTGAAGCGCGCCAGCGCCGGCTGGTTCTCCCGACCGAAGCTGTCGCCGAGCACGGCGATGTGCTCGAGGTAGTTGAGGAACAGCTCCGCGAGCGTGACGACCCGGTCGTACTCGGGGTGCTCGGCGGTGATGTCCACGCCGTCGAAGAAATAACGGCGCAGCTGCGGGTATTCGATCAGGTGAGCGCGCACGTCGGCCGCCTGCTGGTAGATGGCCGCATGGGTGGAGCTGCGCAGCGAGCGCTTCACGTCGCGCAGCTGCACGTAGAGCAGCGGCAGGCCGATCGCCGCGATCACGAGCCCGCCGAGCGAGGCGAGCATCTGCAGGTCGTCCATCGACATCCGGGGCACCTCCGCGCGGCGTCAGAGCTCGACCATCTCGAACGAGTCCTTGCTGGCGCCGCAGTCCGGGCAGACCCAGTCGGCCGGCACGTCGGCCCAGGCCGTGCCCGGCGGGACGCCAGTCTCGGGGTGGCCCTTCGCCTCGTCGTAGACGAAGCCGCAGTTCACGCACATCCAGGTCTTCATCGGTGTTTCACGCAAGGGCGGCCGGGACGGGCCATGGTACGTTGCGCCGCGGCCGCCCGCGAGGTGGCTGGTAAGATACCGCCCTCGCCCGGCCTGCATCGATGGAGCCCCACGTGAGCCTGTACCAAGAAGCCTGCAAGTACATCCCTGGCGGCGTCAATTCGCCCGTGCGCGCGTTCCGCGGCGTCGGCGGCGAGCCGATCTTCTTCGCCAAGGCCAAGGGCCCGTACGTCTGGGCCGCGGACGGCCGCAAGTTCATCGACTACGTCGGCTCCTGGGGCCCGATGATCCTCGGCCACGCCGATCCGGCGGTGATCAAGGCCGTGCAGGAGAAGGCCGCGGACGGCCTGTCCTTCGGCGCGCCGACCGAACTCGAGACCGTGGTCGCGAAGAAGATCGTCGAGCTCGTGCCGTCGATCGAGCTGGTGCGCATGGTCAGCTCAGGCACCGAGGCGACGATGAGCGCCATCCGCCTCGCCCGCGGTTTCACGGGCCGGCAGAAGATCGTCAAGTTCGAGGGCTGCTACCACGGCCACTCGGACTCGCTGCTGGTGAAGGCCGGCTCCGGCATGCTGACCCTCGGCGTGCCGACCTCGCCCGGCGTGCCGCCGGAACTCGCGTCGCACACGGTCACGCTCTCGTACAACGATGCGGAGCAGGTGCGTGCGGCATTCCGCGAGATCGGCGCGCAGATCGCGTGCGTCATCGTCGAGCCGGTCGCAGGCAACATGAACTGCATCCCGCCGGTGCCGGGTTTCCTCGAGTGCCTGCGCGAGGAGTGCACGAAGGCCGGCGCGGTGCTGATCTTCGACGAGGTGATGACGGGCTTTCGCGTCGCCAAGGGCTGCGCGCAGGAGCTGTACGGCATCAAGCCGGACCTCACCACGCTCGGCAAGATCGTCGGCGGCGGCATGCCGGTCGGCGTGTTCGGCGGCCGCAAGGACATCATGTCGCACATCGCCCCGCTCGGCCCGGTGTACCAGGCGGGCACGTTGTCGGGTAATCCGGTGGCGATGATCGCGGGCCTCACCACGCTGCAGGGCCTCGAGGCGCCTGGCTTCCACGCTCGTCTCGCCGCGTCGACGGACCGGCTGATCCACGGACTCAAGGACGCTGCGCGCCAGGCGGGCGTGCCGCTCGCGACCAACCACGTGTGCGGCATGTTCGGCTTCTTCTTCACCGCTGCGCCGCAGGTGAACTCCTACGCCGATGCGACGAAGTGCGACGTCGAGCGCTTCAAGAAGTTTTTCCACGGCATGCTGGCCGAGGGCGTCTACCTCGCGCCGTCCGCGTTCGAGGCGGGTTTCGTGTCGGCCGCGCACAGCGACGCCGACATCGACGCCACCATCGCCGCGGCGGCGAAGGTGTTCCGCACGCTGTAGGCGGCGTCAGCCGGCGAACGTCTCGCGCGGGAGCAGCTGCGCGAGCCCCTCGACTGCCACGTCGAGGCCATTGCGCAGGTCGAGTTCGACGAGGTGCCCGCGCAAGGCGTCGCGGGCCGTGTCGTCGTGCAGCAGGTCGAGCGCGGCCTCCGCCAGCGCCCCGGGCTCGAGTGCCGCCGCCCGCACGTAACCGTGGCGCGCCGTCTCCGCGATGCGCGGCGGCTGGTCGTCCGCGATCGGCGCGGCGACGCAGGGCGTGTCCTGCGCGATCGCCTGCATCAGCAGGCTGCCGCCGTTGACGATGGCCAGCCGCGCGTCCTGCAGCAGCCCCATCAGTTCGCCGTTCGACACGGTGCCGAGCACGCGCACGCCCGCCGGCAACGGGCTGGGCGGCGTGAAGCGCGCGCCGAGCACGGCGACGACCGGCAGGCGCGCCTGCGCGGCCACCCGCACGGCCACGTCGAAATAGAGCCGCGGAGCGTCCGGACCCTTGCCGAAATCCCCGCCGCCGCCGGGACACGCGAGCACGTACTGCCCCGGGTCGACACCGAGTGCCCGCTGGCGCGCGCGCGTCGCGGACTCGTCGATCGGCTCGTGGATCACTTCGAGCAGGCGCACGTCGAGCAGCGGCGCGATGCGGCGCTTCCACTGCTCCCACATCGTGAGCTGCCCGCCGAGGAAGCGCGGCTGGGCGAGCCACAGCTGGTCGGTGGCGCGCAGGCGGCGCAGTGCGAAGGCTTTGCGACGGATGCTCGGGCGCGACGCGATGAACACCACCCGCGCCCCGGCCCGTCGCGCCGCCTGCTGCTGGTCGACGCGACCCGCGCTGTCGAACACGACGACGTGCGGCCGCAGGTCGCGGATCGCGCGGATCACCGCGGCGCTCTCGAAGGTCGGCGAGCGATCGAGCAGCAGGATCGGGAACGGACCGCCCTGCGCGTAGTCGGCGTCGCGGCTGACGAGGAAGCTGATGTCGCTGCCGGGCCAGCGGTCCACGACGGCACGCGCGATGGCGAGCGAGCGGTAGTACTCGCCCGCACCGCCCGGCCCCGACACCGGGATGAACAGGAACCGCCATGCCTCGGTCATGGCCGGATTCTAGCCCGGCCGCGACCCCGGCCTCGTCAGCGGATGCGGGCCTCCGGCGCCTGCTCCGCCTGCAGGCGACCGTGCTTGACCAGCCGCGCCTCGATGCCGGCCCGGGTGCGCTCGTGGGCCTGCGCGAGCGTCTCGACCGTGGCGCCGCCGTCGAAAGCCGTGAGCAGGCGCTCGTCCTCCTCGCCCGACCAGGGCTTGCCGGCATTGCGCGGCAGGCTGGAATTGCGGCGGGACTGCCGGGTGCGCGCCTCGAGGGAGTCGGCAGCGAGGAACAGGGCCCGCACGACGTCGGGCGATTGCAGCGGCGTGCCGGTCGGCAGGCTCGAGCCGTCGTCGGGGCTGAGGCCGGTGGCCAGCGACTTGAGGATTCCGGCGGCCTTGATGTCGTCCATGATCGAGTGCTCCGTGACTCGCGGCGCGGGATTGCGCCGGTCCCGGTCATTCGATGCCACGGCCGCGCGTGGCGCCACCCACCTTTGCGCCCGCTTCACCCGGAAATGGGGACATTCCGAAAATGGGGACATTCCTCTTTTCTGGGCGACGGCCGAAAAAAGAGGAATGTCCCCTATTTATTGCTTGTCGATGGAGATCTCGAAGAGCGGGCGCAGGAAGCGCAGGCGCTCGACCGGATCGTCGAGCTCGAGACAGTGCTGCTTGTGGCCCGGCGAGAGCGGCAGCAGTTCGGTGAGACGGTTCGCGACCCAGCCCGCGTCGTCGAGCCGCCGCGGCAGCGCCGAGTACGGCGGGCCCACCTGCTCGATGACATGCTCGAGCGCCGGGCCCAACTCGGCGAACTCCGTCGGCAGCGGCACCTCGATCTCGTCCGGCAGCCACTCGACGTCGGCGAGGTGCAGGTTGTCCTTGGCGCGCCGGCGCTCGAGGATGCGGAAGCGCTTTTCGCCGAGCGCCTGGACGCCGAGCAAGCCGTCGGGCTGCTGCGAGAAATCGACGATGCGCGCGTAGGTGCCGACGTTGCAGATCGTCGCGGGGCCGCCGCCCGCCTCCGTGCCCTCGAGGATCATCACCACGCCGAATCCCGTGTCGTCGCGCAGGCAGCGACGCACGAGGTCGATGTAGCGCGTCTCGAAGATGCGCAGCGGCAGCGGCCCGGCCGGGAACAGCACCGTGCCGAGCGGGAACAGCGGAATCTCGATGGGCCCGGCCATCAGCCGTGTGCCCTCAGCGCCGTGAGCAGGCGCTCGTGCAGGCCGCCGAACGAGCCGTTGCTCATCAGCACGAGGTGATCGCCCGGCCGCGCGGCGCTCGCGAGCGCCTCGGTGAGCGGCCCGAGATCCTTGTGCACGGTCGCGAGGCTGCCGAGCGGCTGCATCGCATCGGCCACGTCCCACTTCACCTCGGGCGACTGGTAGACGAACACCTGGTCGGCGCCGCGCAGCGACTCCGCCAGCGCCGTCTTGTGCGTGCCGAGCTTCATGGTATTCGAGCGCGGCTCGAGCACGGCGATCACGCGGCCGCGTCCCGCCTTGCGCCGCACGCCGTCGAGCGTCGTGGTGATCGCCGTCGGGTGATGCGCGAAATCGTCGTACACGGTGATGTCGCGCACCACGCCGCGCACCTCGAGGCGGCGGCGCACACCCCCAAAGCGGCGCAGCGCCTCGAGCGAGGCCTCTAGATCGACGCCCGCATGCTCGGCGGCCACCAGCGCCGCGAGCGCATTCTCGGCGTTGTGGCGGCCGAGCATGTTCCACTGCACGTCGCCGACGCGCCGCTCGCCTTGGAACACCGTGAAGCTCCCATACCCCGTGGCGGGATCGGCCTCGATGCGCCAGTCGCTCGCGACACCGGGCTCGGCCGTGAAGCGCTGCACCGGAGTCCAGCACCCCATCTCGAGCACGCCCGCGAGGTTGCGGTCGGCCGCGTTCACGACCAGCCGCCCGTTCGACGGCACCGTGCGCAACAGCAGGTGGAACTGCTTCTGGATGGAGGCAACGTCCGGATAGATGTCGGCGTGGTCGTGCTCGAGGTTGTTGAGGATCGCGGTGCGCGGCCGGTAGTGCACGAACTTCGCGCGCTTGTCGAAGAACGCCGTGTCGTACTCATCGGCTTCGACCACGAAATGCCGGCCACCGCCGAGCCGTGCGCTGACGTTGAAGTCGAGCGGCACGCCGCCGACCAGGAACCCGGGCGCGAGGCCCGCGTGCTCGAGGATCCACGTCAGCAGGCTGGTCGTGGTGGTCTTGCCGTGCGTGCCGGCCACGCCGAGCACCCAGCGGTCCTGCAGCACGTTGCGCGCCAGCCATTCCGGGCCCGACTCGTAGCGCGCGCCGCTGTCGAGCAGCGCCTCGACCAGCGCGTTGCCGCGGCTCATCACGTTGCCGATCACGAACACGTCGGGCTTCAGCTTCAGCTGGTCCGGCTCGTAGCCCTCGATCACGTCGACGCCGAGCGCCGCGAGCTGCGTGCTCATCGGCGGATAGACGTTGCGGTCCGAGCCCGTGACGCGGTGCCCCGCCTCGCGCGCGATGGCCGCGATGCCGCCCATGAAGGTGCCGCAGACGCCGATGATGTGCAGGTGCAATCAGGATCCTCCGCCCGGCAAGAGGCTGAGCAGCGAGTTGATGATGAAGAAATACGTCAGCGCGAACGCGACACCCGTGAACAGGTTGGTGTCGGTACCGAGCTGCAGGATGCGGCCGGTCACCATGACGAACGTGCCGAGCAGCACCAGCGCCACGACGCGCGCCAGCGTGCTGTCCGGGCCCGCGTGCAGCAGCGTCATCACGACCTGCAGCGGCAGGTAGAGCACGGCCGAGAGGTACGCGCCCGTGCCGAGCACGGCCGTCGCCGTCTGCAGGAAGCGCTCGGGGTGACTGAACAGCCGCAGGATCAGCCAGACGCAGAGCGTCAGCAGCAGCGGGTCGAAGACCAGGAAGAACACCCAGGCGAGGCCCGTCTCGCCGAGCACGCCGAGCTGCACGGCCGAGACGCCGACGTAGGCGGCGGCGGCGAGCCACAGCAGCAGGACCGAGGCCGGCAGGTCCTGCGGACCCTTCCGCCAGAGTACGATGTCGCGGAACAGCTCGACGAATGCTTTCACGATGCCGGCGTTCTGGCTTCGGGGAGCGGCGATTTTACACGCAGGATACCGTTCGAATGCGCGAAGCCACGCTCATCACCCAACCCGAGGCCCTGGCGGCCGCGGTGTTCCGCCTGCAGGCGACCGACCGGCTCGCGATCGACACGGAATTCATGCGTGAGCGCACCTATTTCCCGCAGCTCTGCCTGGTGCAGGTGGCCAGCGCCACCGACTGCATCCTCGTCGATCCGCTGGCGGGCCTGGACCTCGCCCCGCTGCACGCCCTGCTGGCCGACCCGGGCAAGCTGAAAATCCTGCACGCCGCCCGCCAGGACCTCGAGGTGCTGTTCCTCGCGGGCGGCGAAGTGCCGGGCCCGGTCTTCGACACGCAGGTCGCCGCCGCCCTGCTCGGCTTCGCGCCGCAGGTGGGTTACGCGGAGCTGGTGGCCCGGCAGCTCGGGCACTCGATCGACAAGGGCCAGACCCGCACCGACTGGTCGCGCCGCCCGCTCACCCCCGAGCAACTCGCCTATGCGGCGGACGACGTGCACCACCTGCTCGCCCTGCACGCGGAACTCGAGTCGGCCCTCGCCGCGCGGGGTCGGGCGGGCTGGGCGGCCGAGGAGACCGCCGGCTATGCCAACACGGCGCTTTATCGCATCGAACCCGCCGACGCGTGGCGCCGGCTGAAGGGACTCGGCCGGATGGCGGCGACCGACCAGGCCGCGGCCCGGGCCCTCGCCGAGTGGCGCGAGCGACGCGCGATCGAGAGCGACAAG
>JBGAHO010000062.1:0-21310 GCA_044226195.1 Steroidobacteraceae bacterium | reverse complement strand
CTCCTTCGGGATCGTCTTCGGGTACGAGCCGAAGGTCTCGGAGTTCTTGAGGATGAAACCCAGGTCCTCGCCGCGCGTCGCCACCCAGTGGCCGCCGCGATACGGCACCCAGAAGATGTCGGGGCAACGGTCCTGGATGTTCTTGATCGCCTGGTGATAGTCCTGCTCGCCGCCCGGCGGCGCGTAGGTATCGACGTCGACGAAGAGTTCGGGCGGCACGTGTGCCGGGCGGGTCATGTTCTTGCCGATCGTGGCCATGAATGGTTCTCCTTCCACTTTCCTCGAGCCGAAAAAAAGCGGCGCCGAGGCGCCGCTTTCTTCTCATCCGTTACCGGACGAAAGGCTCAGTGCTCGTACCGCACCTCGACGCCGTAGGTGCGCGGGTTCTGGCGGAAGCCGCAGAAGCCGCCACCGAAGGCGCAGCCGTCGAACCCGTAGACGATCTCGGACTCGTCCGTCAGGTTCTTGCCCCACAGGGCAAGCTCCCAGCGGCCGCCGGTCGCCTCGATGTTCTTCCAGCTGATGCGCGCGTCGAGCTGCTTGCCCTTGCCCGCCGGACGCTCGTAGTTCGGACCGAAGCTCGCCACCAGCTGCGCACCCGGCGTGTACCAGGTGGCATCGGAGTAGGCGTAGCCCGCGTGGACGGCCAGCTCACCCAGGCTGAGCGGCTGGTTGTAGTCCACCGTGAACGCACCCGTCCATTCCGGTGCCGCGACCGTGTAGAAGCGAGCCAGCGGGTTGCCGGCCGCGTACGGGTTCGGAATGTCGTGCCAGTCCGGACCGGCGTCCATCCAAGTGAAGTTCAGGCCGAGGCGCAGCGGATCGGTCACCGCCCACATAATCTCGCCTTCGATGCCCTTGACCTTCTTGTCGTTCGGGCTGTTGAAGGTGTTGGTCAGCGACGGGTTGGTGGTCGGCTGCTCCTGGATCGTCAGCTGCTCGCCCTTGACGGTGTTGTAGAACGCCGCAAAGTTGGTCTGCAGGTGGCGGTCGAGGAACATGGCCTTCAGGCCGAGTTCCCAGGCCTCGTTCTCTTCTTCCTTGAAGCTCGTGAAGTTCGACGAGCGGACGTTCGCACCGCCCGCGCGGTAGCCGGTGGCATAGCGCAGGTAGGTGTGGATGTCGTCGGTGAACTTCCAGCTGACCGTCGCGGCCGGGTCTACGCGGGACGCCGAGAAATTGGCGCGCAGCGGGGTCGCGAGCGGGAAGAACTGCACCGTGCGCTTGGCGTCCTTGGTGTCGTCCGTGTAGCGCAGGCCGAGGGTCAACTGCAGCTTGTTGTCCAACGCCGCCGGACGGTAGTTGGCCTGTGCATAGGCACCGTACGAGTTGGTCTCGGCGGACTGCACGTTATTGCCGACCTGGCAGGGATCCAGGGCGAAGTTCACGCAGAATGCGACACCGGCCGGCTGGATGAACGTGACCGGCCCCTGCAGGCCGGGACCCGTGAGGCGGCTGCGACGCTGGTCGCGCACCTGCTCGTTGTAGTAGGTCGCGCCCGCCGTGAGGTCCCACTGATCCCAGCTGCCGACGAACTGGAATTCCTGGCTGCTCTGGTTCTGGTCGAGGTCTTCCTTGGCCAGCGTGTAGATGAAGCCGCTCGAGCTCACGCCGGCCGGCAGGCCGGGGCCCAGCGTGTTGCTGCCGTGGCGACCCGTCGTGCGGTACGACGAAATCGACTTCAGGTGGATGTTGTCGTTCAGCGTGTAGTCGAGGGTCAGCGAGTGGCCGTCGGCCGGCAGGCGGAAGCCCTGGTTGTAGTACTGGTCGGTGGTCTTGCTCGGCAGGCTGCCGTCATAGGCGGGCATCGACGACACGGGCGGGCGCCCGTTGATGTCCACCGGCACCCAGGTCACGAGACCTTCGGTCGCGAACTGGTCGGTGTAGTCGTACGCGTAATCCGCCACGAAGTTGTCGTGGTTGTTGAAACGGACCGCGGCGCGGAAACCCGACTCGTCGAGCAGCACGTGACCGTTGTGCGGTCCCGGCGGCGTCTCACCGCCCGGGTAGAACGACGTGTGCGACATCTCGACGTACGGATCGTGGCTGCGCTTGATCGCACTCAGCTGCGAGCTGAAGCCACCGACCTCGGGCAGGTCGACCGACAGGCGGTAGTACTGCTCGTTGTAGTTGCCGAGCGAGGCGCTCGCGCGCATGCCCCATTCGCCCGACGGCTTGCGCGAGACGAACTGGACCACGCCGCCTTCGGCGTTACGGCCGAACAACTGGCCCTGGGGCCCGCGCAGGATTTCGACGCGCTCCGGCTCGATCAGGTCGAGGCCGGCGCCCTGGCCGCGGCCGAGGAACACGCCGTCGATGTACACGGGCACCGTCATTTCGACCGTGCCCTGCGTCGGGTCGGACATGGCGACGCCGCGGATGTTGATCGCGAGCACCGACTGGCCGCCGGAGAACTGCGTGACGATCACGCCCGGGATCATGCCGGGACGCACGTCGGAGAGGTTATTGATGCCGCGCGTCACGAGCGAGTCGGCGCTGACGGCGGAGACGGACAGCGCAACGTCCTGCAGCGACTCTTCCTTGCGCTGCGCGGTCACGATGACTTCTTCGATGCCACCCGCCGCAGCGGTGGCGCCCTGGTCTTCATCGGCGCGTACCTGCGCGGAGCCGAGCACCGATGCAATCACGGCTGCGAGCGTCAGGCTGCCGCGAGCCGTGCTCTGGATCATCTTTCTATTCACGGTTCCCCCTGCGAAAAAAGAGCGCACAACAATCGAACCTGGGCTCGTTTTTAAAGTATCGCCCGGGTGCCGTCAACGGATATTTGACTGGCGTTCATATTTATGAACAATGCGGCAAAGATACAACAGGGACGCATCGCCCTCGCCCACGCGGCGACGCGCGCGATCCGTCCCCTGCCGAACGGGGGATTCACCGCGTCATGAAATCCGTGCGCATCCACGACTATGGCGACCGTTCCGTGCTGCGTTGCGAAAACGCCCCGGAACCGATACTGCAACCCGCCGACCTGCGGATCCGCGTGCACACCGCGGCCGTCAATCCGGCCGACTGGCAGTTCCGGCGCGGGGATTACCGGCAGTTCGCGCCGCTGCAATTTCCGGCGATTCTCGGCTGGGACGTCGCGGGCACCGTGGAGAGCGTGGGCCCGGAAGCCCACGGATTCCGTGTGGGCGACTCGGTCTATGCAATGTGCGACATGTCGCGCGACGGCGCCTATGCCGAGCTTGTTGCAGTGCATTACGCGCACGTCGCCCCGGCGCCGCGGGCGATCCCGCTCGAACACGCAGCGGCCGTCCCGCTGGCGGCGCTGACCGCCTGGCAGTCCCTCTTCGATCTCGGTGCGTTGCAGTTCGGACAGTCCGTGCTCGTCACCGCGGCGGCCGGCAGCGTCGGACAGTTCGCCGTGCAGCTCGCGCGCAACGCGGGGGCGCGCGTGGTCGCCGTGGCCAGCCCGGCCAATCACGAATTCCTGCGCTCGCTCGGCGCGCACGAGTGCGTCGACTATGCGCGCGACGGCTGGGCCGACGCGCTGCGAGGATTCGATCTCGTGCTCGAGGGTGCGGGCGGCCACACGCGCGCCGCCGCGTGGTCGACGCTGCGTGCGGGCGGCCTGCTCGTGGCAATCGCGATGCCGCCGGTGAGTGACGCCGACGGCGTGCCGCACGGCTGTCGTGGCGCGACCGCGCAAGTGGTCCCGAACGGTGAGCGCCTGCGTCGCATCACCGAATTGCTGGACGCCGGCAAGCTGTCGGTGGCCGTCGATTCGGTGTTCCCGCTCGAGGACTGTGCCACCGCGCACGAGCGCAGCGAATCGCGTCACGCGCGCGGCAAGGTGCTGCTCGCCGTCGCGCCGCGCTGATCCAATCTTTGCCAGGAGCCCCCATGGCCACGCACGACTCCCCCCGCACGTACGTCGTCACCGGCGCCCGCTCCGGCATCGGCAAGGCGACCGTCGAGTTGCTGCGCTCTCGCGGCGGGCGTGTCATCGGCGTCGACCTCTCCGGCACGGACGTCTCGGCGGATCTCACGACGCGAGCAGGTCGCGACCACGCGATCGCCGCCGTACGAGCCGCGTTCCCCGACGGACTCGACGCCCTGATCGAATGCGCGGGACTGTCGACGCAGGACGGACCGGCCGTGGTGTCGGTCAACTATTTCGGAGCCGTCGCTCTCGCAGACGGCCTGCGCGACCTGCTCGCGCGCGGCCGCTCGCCCCGCTGCGTCATCGTCTCGTCGTCCGCGTCATTCCTGCCGTTCGATGCCGACATCGTCGCGGCGTGCCTGGCCGGCGACGAAACGAAGGCACGCGTGGTGGCCGCCGCGCCCGGCAACGTCGAGCCGGGCCATCGCCAGGGCCAGGTGTACGCCGCGTCGAAGCGCGCCGTGACGCGCTGGATCCGGCGCACGTCGAAGCTGCCGGAGTGGGCCGGCGCCGGCATCCTGCTGAATGGCGTGGCGCCGGGCCTGGTCCGCACCCCGATGACGATTCCACTGCTCGAGACTGCCGAAGGGCGGGCCGTGCTTGCGCAGGCCGTGCCGCGGGCCGTCGCGAATGCCGCCGAACCCGAGGACCTCGCACTGGTGCTCGCGTTCCTCGCCAGCCCGGACAACCGCTATCTCGTCGGCCAGGTGCCCGTGTGCGACGGCGGCACCGACGTGCTGATGCGTGGCGACGACGTGATCTGATCCGTGGGGAGTCGTCCATGAAGGTCTACCGCATCGATTCGTACACGGGCCCCGCCGGCCTCGGCCTGCACGAAGAGCCGGACCCGGCTCCACCGACGGGACACCAGGTCGTGGTGCGCGTTCGCGCGTCCTCGCTCAACTATCGCGAGTTGCTCGACGTGCAGGGCGCGCTCGCGCGCATGCTGCCGCTGCCCGAGCGACGCATTCCGGGCAGCGATGCCGCCGGCGAGGTGATTGCCGTCGGTCCCGACGTGACCCGCGTGCGGCCCGGGGATCGCGTCGCGACGATCTTCTACGCCGACTGGCTGCGCGGTCCGCTGCCGGCACAGATGAATTTCATCGGCCGCAGCGCGGGACCGAACGACGGCACGCTCACCGAACAGACCGTCGTGCACGAGGAAGAACTCGTGCCCCTGCCGGCGCACCTGTCGTTTGAAGAAGCGGCCACCCTGCCCTGCGCGGGCGTCACCGCGTGGACTTCGCTCTTCGTCCACGCCGACGTCCGGCCCGGCGACACCGTGCTGGTCGAGGGATCCGGCGGCGTGTCGACGATGGCCATCCAGCTGGCGCGCACGGCGGGAGCACGCGTCATCGCCACCACGACCAGCCCGGACAAGGCCGGTCGACTGCGCGCGATCGGCGCGCAACAGGTCGTCGTGGCGCGCAAGGATGCGCCATGGGCCGCGGCCGTGCGCGAAGCGAGCGGCGGTGCCGGCGTGGACTGGACGCTGAGCACAGCCGGCGGTGATTTCCTGCTCGGCTGCATCGAGGCCACCCGTCCCGGCGGCACGCTGGTGACTATCGGCGTGCGCGACAGCACGGCTCGCCCGGTTCCCGCGGGTGCCTTCGCAATGCGTGGCGTGCGCCTGCATTCGACGCGCGTCGGTAGCCGCGAGCATTTCGAGGCCCTGAATCGTGCGCTGGCGGCCAACGAGTTGCGGCCGGTCGTCGAGCGCGTGTTCGATTTCGACGAAGCCCGCGCCGCGTTCGAGACCTTCGCCGCGGCACGACACGTCGGCAAGATCGTCATCCGTCACGCCTGACCCATCGGACCACCGAGGTACCCCGCATGACCACGAGTCCTCCGGAACGTTCGGCCGCGCTGCTGATGGCACTCGGCATGGCGGTCTGCGCCTGTGCCCTCGAGATCTCGATGCTGTTCTCCGCGCTGCCGGCGCTGGTGAAGACCTTTGGTGATCCGGGCACCGTGTTCTGGACCGTCACCATCCATTACCTGGCCGCGGCCTCGTCCGTTGCGCTGTCGGGCCGGCTCGGCGATCTCTACGGCCGCAAGCGCGTGCTGATGATCGTGCTCGGCGTCGCGCTGTGCGGTGCGCTGCTCAGCTACTTCTCGCCGTCGCTGATCGGCATCATCGTCGGCCGTGGCATCCAGGGCCTGTCGGCCGCGGCCATTCCGCTCGCCTTCGGCCTGGTGCGCGAACAGCTGCCGCCCGCCCGCGTGCCCTCGAGCATCGGCATCGTGGCCACCCTCGCCCCAGTCACCGGCGGCATCGGCGCGCTGCTGGGTGGCGTGCTGGTCGACCAGGCCGGCTGGCGGACGATCTTTGCAGTCAGCGCCGGCTGGATGGCATTGACCCTCGTGTGCCTCGCCCTGTTCGTCCCGGGGCGGGCGACCTCGTCCCATCGACGCATCGACATCCTCGGCGGTGTCCTGCTGCCGCCGGCGATCGCTGCGTTGCTGCTCGCGATCGAAGGTGCCAAGCGCTGGGGCTGGCTCCACGCGGGCACGCTGGGTCTCGCCGCCGCGAGCCTCGCCTTGCTGGCCTTCTGGTACCGGCACGAGGCCGCGCACCCCGATCCGTTGATCGACGTGCGCCTGCTGAGCCATCGGCAGATCGGGCTCGCGAACCTCGGCATGGCGTTGTTCGGCCTCGGCGCGCTGCAGAATACGCAGCTGCTGTCGCTGCTGCTGCAGCAACCGGTCGAGTCCGGCGCGGGTCTCGGCGTGTCGGCCACGCAGGTCGGCGCGCTCTTCACCCCCTTCATCATCGTCAACCTCGTCGGCGGACCGCTGAGCGGACGCATCGCCGCCAGGCACGGCGGGCGTCCCGCGGCGCTGCTCGGCATGGCGCTCGCGGCCATTGGCTGGATCGCCCTCGCGCTGTGGCACGACACGCTGTGGTTCGTGATGGCCATGGCCTACCTGCAGATGCTCGGCATCGCCATGCTGTTCGCGGCACTGCCGAACCTAGTGGTGGAGATCGCACCGCCGGATCGCACCAGCGAGGCCACCGGCGTGCTGTCGGTCACGCGCCAGTTTGCTGCGAGCATCGGCACGCAGGTCCTCGCCTTCACGCTCGCCACCTCGACCGTGAGCGTACCCGGCGCGACCGCCCACTACCCGACCGACGACGCGTTCACGCTGGCGATGGCCTACATCGCGGTCGTGAGCATCGTTGCCGTCTTCATCGCCACCCGTCTGCCGAAGCGCGCCGCCGCGCGCGCCACGAGCTGAGCCACCCGGGTCCTGCGACACATGCGTGAGCCCCTGTTCCGGACGCGACTGACCGAACTGCTCGGCATCCGTCACCCGATCCTCTGCGGCGGCATGGGACCAGCCGTGTCCGACGCGCGCTACGTCGCTGCCGTGGTGAATGCCGGGGCGATGGGGTTCATCGTCGCCGCGGGCTGGGGCAACGATCCCGAAGGTCTCCGCGACGAGGTGCGCCGGTGCCGCGAACTGACCGATGGCAAGCCCTTCGGCGTGAATCTCTACATCTCGCGGCAGGTCGGCGGCCTCGAGCGCGCACGCGCGCACGTCGACGTGCTGCGCGACGAGGGCGTGGCCTGCGTCGAGACCGCGGGCGCGAGTCCCGAACCGTTGCTGCCGCTGCTGCGTGAGGCGGGCATCAAGGTCCTCCACAAGGTGCCGGCGGTCCGCTACGCCGTCAGCACCAGCCGGCTCGACGTGGACGCGATCATCGTGGTCGGCGCGGAGTGCGGCGGGCATCCGGGCGTCCATCAGATCGGCACCATGGTGCAGGCCGCACACGCCCCGGCGGTGCTGCAGAAGCCCGTGGTGATCGGCGGCGGCATCGGCACGGGTCGCCAGCTCGCAGCCGCGCTCGCGATGGGTGCCGACGGCGTCATCCTCGGCACGCGCATGCTGGTGGCCGACGAGCTGTGGATCCATCTCAGGTACAAGGAACTCGTGGCGGGCGCCGACGGCACCGAGAGTCTCGTCGTGAAACGCGCACTGCGCGACGACCACCGCGTCTATGCCAACGCCTCGGCCCGTGCGGTGGCGGAACTCGATCGCGCGGGCATCACGGACTTCGAGCAGTTCCGG
The DNA here is from genome assembly GCA_044226195.1 of Steroidobacteraceae bacterium. GTDB lineage: Bacteria > Pseudomonadota > Gammaproteobacteria > Steroidobacterales > Steroidobacteraceae > RPQJ01. The sequence continues at coordinate 13,332 of JBGAHO010000062.1, read as the reverse complement.
CCGCACGTGACCGGCGCGTTGACGCGCGAGGCATACCGGACGGGTGACGCGAGCCGGGGCATGCTCGATTTCGGCCATTCCGCCGTCTTCGCGGACCGGATCGAGCCGGTCGAAGCCATCATCGACCGCCTCGTGGACGATGCGTCCGGCGCCCTGCGCCGCATCGAGCAACTGCGCATCGCTGGATGAGCGCCGCACCGAAGGTCCACGCCTCGCTCTGGATGCTCGGTGCCAGCGTGGCATTCGCGCTCATGGCGGCCGCCGTCAAGCTCGCCGCGCAGCACGGGGTGCCGCTGGCGCAGACGCTGTTCTATCGCGGCGTGATCTCGGTGGCCATGATGGCGATCTACATGCGCTTCACGGGCGTCGAATTCCGGACGCCGCACTGGCGCGCGCACTTCCAGCGCGGCAGCGCGGGGTTCCTCGGCATGATCGCCTACTTCGGCGGCATCACCCTGCTGCCGCTGGCGGCCGCAGTGACGCTCAACTACACCTCGCCCCTGTTCCTCGCCAGCATGCTGCTGATCCGGCATCGGGAACGGCCGCCGCCCGCCATGGTCGCGGCCATGGGCGCAGGCTTCGTGGGCATCCTGCTCCTGCTCCGCCCGACCTATCACAGTTCCCAGTGGCTCGGGGTCACGCTGGCGCTGGCGTCGGCCGTGACGGCGGCGATCGCAGCGCTGAACATCCGCTCGCTGGGCCGGCTGGATGAGCCGATTTCCCGCACCGTCGCCTACTTCGCCTTCTTCACCACCGTCGGCTCGCTGCCGTGGTACCTGACGACCGATCTGACCGCCATCGATGCCGCCGGCGTCGCGTGCGTGGTGGCCGTCGGCGTGCTCGCGACTCTCGGGCAGGTGCTGCTGACCCTCGCCTATCAGCGGGGCCACACGCTGCTGGGGTCTCTACTGGGTTATTCGCAGGTGATCTTCACTACCCTGATCGGCATGGCGTTGTGGCAGGATCACCCCGGCCTGGGGTCGTGGCTCGCGATCGCGTTGATCGTGGCGAGTGGCGCGGCGGCGACGATCTTCACGCGCGCCTCGCAGCAAAAGCGCGTCCAGGACTCCTGAGTGACTCGATCGACGGAGGGACGACCGATGCAGAAGACCTGCAGTCACGCTGGCGCAGACACCCGCGACGCCGGGACGGACGAGCGCCGCCTGCGCATCGAACTCGCCGCGCTCTACCGTCTCGTGGCGCTGTTCGGCTGGGACGATCTGCTGGCGACGCACATCTCGGTGCGCCTGCCCGGCCAGCGCCCGGAATTCCTGATCAATCCGCTCGGCCTGCTGTTCGAAGAGATCACCGCCTCGTCCCTGGCCAAGGTCGACCTCGACGGGCGCGTGCTCGAGACGCGGCCGGTCGAGATCAATCCCGCCGGCTTCACGATCCACTCGGCCGTGCACGCGGCGCGGCCCGACGCGCACTGCGTCATCCACCTGCACACGGTGCCGGGCATCGCCGTCTCCAGCCAGGCGCAGGGGCTGCTGCCGCTCAACCAGACCGCCATGCTGATGAACGGGCGGCTCGCGTACCACGACTACGAGGGCATCGCCCTCGACCTCGGGGAGCGCGAACGCCTGGTGCGCGACCTCGGCACGAAGAACGCCATGCTCCTGCGCAACCACGGCACGCTGGCCGTGGGCACGTCGGTGGGCGACGCGTTCCAGACGATCTACTTCCTCGAGCGTGCCTGCGCGATCCAGGTGGCGGCGCTGGCAGGCAATGCCGTGCCCCTGGTGCCCGCGGCGGCGGTGCAGGACGTGGTGACCCGACAGGTGAGCAGCTTCGGCGACATCGCCGACCGGCTGCTGTGGCCGGCGATGCTGCGCCGCCTCGACCGCCTCGACACGAGCTATCGCAACTAGCGGCGCGTCGCGTCGAAGGTCGGGCTGGCGGTCCCTGGCGAGCGCGGCAGATTCACCACTCCACCGTCGACCGGAAGGGTCGCGCCCGTCACGTACGCCCCGGCGGCGGACGCGAGGAAGACCACGGCGCCCGCGATTTCGCGCGGCTCACCACCGCGGCCGAGCGGGATGTCGCGCTCGAAAGCCGCGAGCGCCAGGGGATTGTCGAACACGACGCTCGAGGCATCGCTGCGGATCAGCCCGGGGGCAATGCAATTGACGCGAATGCCGGCGGGCGCCAGGTGCTGGGCCAGGTTGCGCGCCAGGTGCGTTTCCGCCGCCTTGGCGCAGGAATAGGCCAGTTGCTGTGGCGCCGGCGCGATCCCGGTACGCGAGCCGATGAGCACGATGCTGCCACCGCCCCGTCGCTGCATGCTCGCGGACGCCAGCATGCACAGGCGCAACGCCTTCACCACGTTGGTGTCGAACTGGGCCAGGAACTCGTCGTCGGCGACCTCGCCGAACGGTTGCAATTTCGGCATGCGGGCGGCATTGCAGACCAGCACGTCGATGCCGCCCGAGCGGCGCTCGATCGCGGTGACAAAGGCCGCGATGGATGCGGCGTCGGCCACGTCGCAGACCGTCCCATAACAGCCCGTGCCCGGATGCGCGGCGTTGAGTTCCGTGGCCACGCGATCGCAGTCGGCCTGTGCGCGACTGCTGACGACCACCTGAGCGCCCGCCGCGGCCAGCGCCTCGGCGATCCCGCGCCCGATGCCCTTGGTGGAGCCGGTGACCACGGCCACCTTGCCGGTCAGGTCGAACAGGTCCATGCGGCCTCCGCTGTTCACATTGTCGAATAACATTTTTATTTTCACACGAGCGCCCCTGCCTTACCATCGACCGGACCCGACGGGGGGAGACGACGCATGACCTGGCAGACGACACCACAGATGTTCGACCTGGCCGGACGCACGGCCGTGGTCACCGGTTCGGGGCGCGGCATCGGCCGGGCCATCGCCCTGCGCCTCGCCGATGCCGGGGCAGCGGTGGTCGTTACGGACGTCGCGCAGGACAACATCGACACCGTTGCGGCGGAGATCCGTGCCGCGGGTGGCAAGGCCGTGGCGCAGGTCGCGGACGTCTCCTCGAGCGCGGACATCGACCGCCTGGTGCAGGCCGCGGTCGGCGCCTTTGGCGGTGTCGACATCCTCGTCAACAATGCCGCCCTGCGCGGCTGGTACACCTGGGACACGTTGACCCCAGAGGTGTGGGACCGCTACATGGCCGTCAACGAGAAGGCCGTGTTCTTCGTGTCGCAGGCCGTGGCGCGCCAGATGGTGCAGCAGGGTCGCGGCGGCTCGATCGTCAACATCAGCTCGACCGCCGCGGCGCACCCAGTGCGCTGGAAGGTCGACTACAACGCCGCCAAGGCGGCCGTGGCGGCAATGACCCGTTCGCTCGCCGTCGAACTCGGCGCGCACGGCATCCGTGTCAACGCGGTCGGTCCGGGTGGCACCAACACGCCCGGCGGCTCGGGCTCCATTCCATCGAGCTTCTCGCCCGAGTCGCTGCGCAAGATGGGCGAGGACTGGCAGAACCGCATGCCGCTCAAGGTCGGCATCCTCGACCCGGACGAGATCGCGCGCGCCGTGCTGTTCTTCGCCAGCGATGCCGCACGCTGCATCACGGCCCAGAGTGTCTACGTCGACGGCGGCTATCTCGCCGGATGAGCACGACCCGAGCGGTCGGGAGAATTCCATGAGCCACGAGACCCTGCCTCCGGTCGCACGCCCGGCGCACGTTCCGCCCGACCGCGTCGTCGATTTCAACGTGCACGCGCCGCCGGGCGGCACCACCGACCTGCACGGCGCGTGGAAGAAGCTGCACGAAGGCCCCGACATCGTCTGGGCGCCGTACCACGGCGGCCACTGGCTCTTCACGCGCTACGAGGACATCGACTTCGCGCAGCGCCACCACGATCCGTTCTCGATGCGCGACGTGACGATGCCGGCGAACACCCGCCCCACGCGCCTGCTCCCGCTCGAGGCCGACCCGCCCGAGCACACGCCGTTCCGCGCGATCCTGAACCCGTGGTTCTCGCCGAAGCGCATCAGCGACCTGAAGGACTTCACCCGGCAGTTCGCGGTCGACCTCATCGAGGGCTTCAAGCCCAGGGGCGAATGCGAGTTCATGGCGGATTTCGCGCTGATCCTGCCCATCGCGATCTTCATGCGGCTGACGAACCTGCCGATGGACGACCGCCTGATGCTGCTGCGGTACGCGCAGATGTCCACGCGCGGCAATGCGCAGCAGCGGCACGAGGCGGCGACGCTGATGATGGCCTACCTGATGCCCGTCATCGAGGATCGCAAGGCGCATCCGGGGGACGACGTGCTGAGCACGGTGGTGCATTCGAAGCCGAACGGCCAGCCGATCATCCCGACCGACCTCATGAGCATGCTGCTCGTCATCCTGTTCGGCGGCCTCGACACGGTCGCCTCGACGCTCGGCTTCATCGCCAACTTCATGGCGTCGAGCCCGGCGCATCGGCGGCAGCTGATCGACAACCCGACCCTGGTCGACGCGGCCGTCGAGGAACTGATGCGGCGCTTCGCGCCCTCGGCCACCGCGCGCACGATGACGCGGGACTACGAGTACAAGGGCCTCACCTTCCGCGCGGGCGACAAGGTCTACATCACGCCGCTGATGGCCGGCCTCGACGATCGCCGCTATCCGAACGCGATGCAGGTGGATTTCACCCGGCCCGACAACCAGCACAACAGCTTCGGCGCGGGTCCGCACCGCTGCCCGGGTTCGCTGCTCGCGAAGCTCGAGATCAAGCTGTTCCTGCAGGAATGGTTGGCGCGCATCCCGGACTTCACCGTCAAGCCGGGCGAGCCCGTGGTCTACGGACCGGGCCAGGTCAACTGCGTCGAGCGGCTCGTGCTGAGCTGGCCGGCATGAGCATCACCCTCGAGCAACTCTTCCGCATCGACGGCAAGGTCGCGGTCGTCAGCGACAGCGGCGCGTGCAGTTCGCCCGACGTGGCGCCGGTGCTGGCGGCAGCCGGCGCGACGGTGATCATCGCGGACAAGGACCCGGACCGGGTTCACGCGCTCGCGCACTCCGTGGACCCGAGCGGCGAACGCGTGCTCGCCGTGCCGACCGACATCGAGTCCGAGACCTCGGTCGTCGCGCTGTTCGAGGCCGTGCGCGCGAAATTCGGTCGTCTCGACATCCTCGTCAACTGCGCCGGCGTCACCGCCAACATGGACCTGCTCGAGACCCCGCTGGCCGTCTACGATGACCAGCAGTCCGTGAATCAGCGTTCCACCTTCATGCTGATGCGTGAAGGCGTGCGCCTGATGCGCACGTCGGGGGACGGCGGCCGCATCGTCAACGTCACGACCATGGGCACGCTGCATCCCGTCCTGCACGGCAATGCGGCGTATGCCGCCTCGCGCGCCGGCGTAATCGCCATGACGCGCTCGGTGGCGTTCGACTACGCGCGCGAGAAGATCCTCGCCAATACCGTCCACCCGGGCGCCGTGCGCAGCAAGACGCGCTTCCACGAGACCCTGCAGGCGCGCCTCGCCGCCGGCGGTTCGATGGTGGGTCCCGGCGCCGATCCGAACCGGCTGCCGCTCGGCATGGGCAATGGCCAGGACATCGCGGCCGCGGTGCTCTACCTCGTCGGTCCGTCGGGCGGGTACATCACCGGCCAGTCGATCGTGCTCGACGGCGGCTTCCTCATCAGCTGACATGCACCCCGACGCACGCCGGTATCTCGAAGCGCACATCGCCGGAGAGCGCGCAGGTGACCTCGACGCCCTGATGGCGGCGCTCTCGAGCCACCCCTGCTACGTGGTTCCCGGCTGGATTCTCGACGGCCGGGCAGCCGTCCGCACGATGTACGAGCGCGCCCTGCCCCTGCTGTCGCCCGAGCTGTCGGACGAAACCCTGCGCGCCCTCGACGACCCGCGCGTGGTGCGCTGGGGCAGCGACCACATCGTGCTCGAATATACGGAGGACTACCCGTTGCACCGGGGCATGGTGGTGGTCGTGCACTTTGACGCGGAGGGCCGCGTGCGCAGCGAGAACACCTATTTCGCCACGCCCGAGCTGGTGACCCGCCTCGGTGGGGCCAGCTACGACGGCGTCCCGGGCGCGCGGCGAATCTGACCGCCCGACGTCCCGGGCGCGTCAGACGTCCCAGACCAGCGGCAGGCTCAGCACCCCGGCCACCGCGCCCGTGGCGGTTACCGCTTCGGCACCCGGCTTGATGCGGAACTCCGGGATGCGCTTGAGCCACTCCTCGAGGAACACGCGCAGTTCGCCGCGCGCGAGATTCGCGCCCGGGCAGCGGTGCACGCCTTTGCCGAACGCCATGTGGTCGGTCGGACCGCACCGGCCGAACTGCACCTCGAGCGGGTTCTCCCAGCGGCGCTCGTCGAGTCCGTGGAAGCAGGTCGTGAGCTGCACGTAGTCGCCGGCCTTGAGCGTGACGCCGTCGAGTTCCACGTCGCGCGTGACGACGCGGCTGATGGTCGGGATCGAATGGCGGCGCAGCAGCTCCTCGATGGCCTGCGGAATGCGCTCCGGATGGCTTGCGAGTTCGCGGCGATGCTCGGGATGCGTGGCGAGGTAGCGGGCAAAGAACCCCATGGTTCCGGCGACGGTGTCGAGTCCGCCGAACAGCACCAGCGAGCATTCGCTGAGCGCCTCCAGGTGCGTCAGGGGACGGTCGCCCACCTTGATCTGCAGGATGCGGCTGATGAGGTCGTCGCCCGGCTGCTCGCGGCGCTGCTGGATCACCTTTTCGAGATAGCCGAAGACCTCCTGCAGGGCCTGCTGCTTGGCCTCGAGCGAACTGCCGCGAGTCATGATCTCCGCTCGACGGATCAGCCATTCCCGGTCGGTGGACGGCAGGTCGACGATCGAAAGGAAGACTTCCATGGGCACGTGGGCCGCGAAATCCGCCACGAACTCACACTCGCCCTTCGGCTTGAATCCTTCGATCAGCTCGATGCTGAGCGCGCGGGCCCGCTCGGAGAGCCGCTGCAGCGCCTTCGGCGACACCGCGAGATTGATCGGGTGGCGGAAGTACTGGTGGACGGGCGGGTCCATTTCGATCGGCAGCTGGGGCGGCGCCTGCGGATTGCGCGGGATGGCGATCGAGCGCGACGAGAAGCCCTCGAAGTCGGGCCAGACCTGGTCGAGGATGTCGGCACGGGTGATGACCCAGTAGCCGCCATAGCGCGGCGTGAAGAACACCGCGGGCGCCTCGTCCTGGATCTTCTTCCACGCGAGGTGCACGTCCTCGTGGGCGCCCGGCAGGTTGTAGAGATCGACGTCCCGGATACGCTCGGGCGGCACGTGGGACGGAACGAACGGATCCATGGTGGACATCGGTGGGCTCCGGTTGGCGAGTGGCCGCTACTGGGGACGTTCCTGCTGGAGGCGTCGCGCGTAGCGCTCGATGTGGAAAGCGTGGTTGCCGAACAGGCTGTCGGTGACGAGCAGGCGGCGCCAGTGGTGACCCACGCGATACTCCTCGGTGATGCCGTAGCCGCCGTGCAACTGGATGCCGTGCTGCGTCACGAAGCGCGCGCTCTTCAGCACCTGCGCCTTCACGCCCGAGACGTCCACGCTGCAGCGCTCGGGCGCGCCTGTCGTGAGCGCCTGCAGCCCGCGGTGCAGGCTGGCTCGCACCTGCGACGCTTCGATGGCCAAGTCGGCCATGCGGTGCTGCAGGGCCTGGAAGCTGCCGATCGGCACACCGAACTGCTTGCGCGTCTTGAGGTAGTCCGAGCACAGGGCCAGTACGTCCTCGACGCTGCCGGCCGTCTCCGCGCACTGCACGACGATGGCCTCATCGAGCGCGCGTTGCAGGCCGGGGCCGGCCTGACCGGCGACACCCAGCAAAGACGACCCATCGACGATCGCGCCGTCGAGCACGACGTCCGCACTCGGGGTGCCGTCGACCAGTGCGACGGACTCCAGCTTCACGCCCGGCGCGTCCTTCGCGACGTCGAACAGCGCCAGGCCGTCGAGGCTGCCCTCGGCGCCGGAAACGCGCGCGACCACCAGCAGACGATCCGCCACGGGCGCGCCGACCACGAGCGACTTGCGCCCGTCGAGTCGCCACGAGCCGTCGGTTTGTCGGGTCACCCGCGCCGTCACCCGGGCGGGATCACCGCGCGCCGCGGGCTCGCTGAGCGCCACGGCATAAATGCACTCGCCGCTCGCAATGGCGGGCAGGCGCTCACGCTGCTGGGATTCTTCAGCCACCCTTGCGATCACCGCCGCCGGCAGCACGGCGCAGGCAGTGAACGGTTCCAGCACGAGGTTGCGGCCCACTTCTTCCGCGATGACCGCCAGTTCGATTGGACTGAACCCGAGTCCCCCGTGCGCTTCGGCGATGCCGGCCGCGAGCCAGCCCATGTCCGCGAAGGCCTGCCAGGTGTCACGCGAGAACCCGCCGCCGGTGCGCGCCAGCGCGAGGCGGTGGTGGAAGTCGTAGGACTTCTCGAAATAGCGCGCCGCACCTTCCTGCAGCATCCGCTGGTCGTCGTTCAGGTCGAAGTTCATCGCTGGCCGCTCACAGTCCGAACATCGCCTTGGCGATGATGTTGCGCTGGATCTCCGCCGTGCCGCCGTAAATGGTGCAGGCGCGGCGGTACACGAGTTCGCCGACCAGCCCGGCCGCGTAGTCCGGCCCCGGCATCGGTCGGCCGCGGAGTTCGTGTTCCTCGTTCGAATCGGCGTAGTACACCGGGCCGTAATCGCCGATCACCTCGACCAGCAGTTCGGTGAGACGCTGGTGCATCTCGGAGCCGCGCACCTTGAGGATCGAGCCGATCGACATGGCCGAAGCGCCCTCGGCATGCGAATGCAGGACGCGCTGCACGGTCATGTCGATGGCGAGCACTTCGAGTTCGTACTCGGCGAAACGGCGCGCGAACACCGGATCCTCGATCAGCGGTCGCCCGCCCGCCCGCTCGCGCGAGGCGTACTTGCGGATCTTGGCGAGGTAGCGCTTGAGTGCCGGGGCCTCAGCGCCGAGGAAGGCACGCTCGTCGAACAGCAGCGCCTTGGCGTAGGTCCAGCCCGCGTTCTCCTCGCCGACGAGGTTCTCGACCGGCACGCGCACGTTGTCGTAGAACACCTCGGCGAGGTGATGCGCGCCTTCGAGGCTGGTCAGCGGCCGGATGGTGACGCCCGGGCTCTTCGCATCGAGCAGCAGGAACGAGATGCCCTTCTGCGGCTTGGCCGCCGGATCGGTGCGCACCAGCACGAAATTCCAGTCGCCGTAGATGCCGAAGCTGGTCCAGATCTTCTGTCCGTTCACCACGTAGTGGTCGCCGTCGCGGATCGCCGTCGTGCGCAGCGAGGCGAGGTCCGAACCGGCGCCCGGTTCGGAGAAGCCCTGGATCCAGAACACCTCGCCACGCGCGATGCGCGGCAGGAAGCGTCGCTTCTGCTCGTCGTTGCCGTACTTGCAGATCACCGGGCCGACGAGATGCACGCCGGCCTGGTTCTGCAGCGGCGCGCCGGCGAGGTAGCACTCTTCCTCGAAGATGTAGCGCTGCTCGACCGTCCAGCCCGTGCCACCCCACTCCTTCGGCCACGCCGGCACCGACCAGCCGCGCGTGTCGTGCAGGATGCGCGTCCACTCCAGCATGTCGTGGCGATCCGGCAGGAAGCCCTGCTGGCCGCGCCACGCCATGTCCTGCGGCAGGTGCTCCGCCAGGAACTGCCGCACCTCGCGGCGAAAATCGTCGTTGCTCGGATCGTGCTGGAATTCCATCGTCTCTTTCCGCCTCAGGCCGGGCCGGCCCCGGCCGCAATGAACACGGTCTTGTGCTGCAGGTATTCGTCGAGCCCGGCACTGCCGCCGAAGCGGCCGAAGCCGCTCTGCTTGTAGCCGCCGAACGGCGCCGCGGGCTCCATGTTCGAAAAGCCGTTGATGTTGATGTATCCAGCCTGCAGCCGCGCCGCGAGCCGGTGCGCACGGGCGAGGTTCGTCGTCTGCACGTAGGCGCCGAGGCCGAATTCGCTGTCGTTGGCGAGTTGCACGGCCTCGTCCTCGGTCTCGAAGCGAATCACCGACAGCACCGGGCCGAACACTTCCTCGCGCGCCAGCCGGCTCGCAGGATCGACGTCGGCGAAGACCGTCGGCTCGATGAAGTAGCCCTGGGCGAGCGTGCCGCCCACGCGCTTGCCGCCCGCGACCAGCCGGCCTTCACGACCCGCGACGGCGCGATCGATCACACCGAGGATGCGCTGGCAGGCGTTCCCGTCGATCACCGGACCGAAGGTCGTGCGTCGGTCGAGCGCCGGACCGATCTGGAACTGGCTGGCCATCGCCGTCAGCATCGCGACCACGCGGTCGTAGACGCTTCCCTCCACCAGCAGCCGCGTCGGCAGGACGCAACCCTGACCGGACATGCCCATCGCGAAGTGGAGCGAGAACGGCACCTGCGACTCGAGCACGGCATCGGCGAACAGCAGGTTGGGCGACTTGCCGCCGAGCTCGAGGAACACGGGCTTCAGCACTTCACCGGCGGTCGCCATGATGCGCCGGGCCGTGCCGACGCCACCCGTGAAGCTGATCTTCGCGATGCCCGGGTGACGGATCAGCGCCTCGCCCGCTTCGGCATCGCCCGGGACCACGTTCAGGAGACCGGCGGGCATCCCCGCCTCGATCGCGAGTTCGCCGATCCTGAGTGCGGTGAACGGCGTGACCGAGGGTGGCTTCAGGACGACGGCATTGCCGGCGGCAATGGCCGGCAACGCTACCTGGCACGTCGCGATGAGCGGATGATTCCAGGGAATGATCACGCCGACGACGCCGTAGGGCTCGCGACGCGTGTAGAACAGGCCCGGGCCCAGTGTCGCGTCGCCCGCGACGCCGGTGATCTTGTCGGCCCAGCCGGCGAAGTGCCGGACCCACGCCGTCGCGAGGTCGACGCCCATGAACGACGGCACGCCGACGTCGACGGCCAGCAGGTCGACGAATCGCTCGGCATCGCGCTCGATGAGATTGGCCAAGCGATGCAGGATCGCCACGCGAGCGGCGGCCGGCAAAGCCATCCACGCTTGCTGCGCGCGACGCGCCGACTCCACCGCCGCATCGATCTCGGTCGCCCCGCCGAGGCGCGCCACGGCCACGGGCTCGCCGGAATTCGGATCGATGTGGGTGACCGATCCCGCATGCGTCACCGTGAGACACCGCCCGTCGATGAGCGGTCCGCCGAGCCGTTCGAACTCCTTGAGGACGGATGCGAGATCGCCCACGGCCCCTCCGTCAGCGGGACAGGTCGCGCCGCACGAGGTCGGCGCCCTTCTCGCCGATCATGATGCTCGCGGCATTGGTGTTCGCGCTCACGAGGCGCGGCATGACCGACGCGTCGATCACCCGCAGGTGCTCCACGCCACGCACACGCAGCTGAGGATCGACGACGGACTGGGCGTCGGATCCCATGCGGCACGTGCCCACGGCGTGGTAACCGATCCCCGCGTTCGCACGGATGAATTCATCAAGCGCCGCATCGGTCTCGAGCAACCGCGACGGGTTGCAGGCCCCGACCACCGCGCCCCGCAGCGCGGGCATCGTGAAGATGTTCTCCATCAGCCGGATCGACCGGCGAATGGTCACGATGTCGCGCTCGTCCCCGATCAGTCGGTGATCGATGACCGGCTTGTCGTCGGCCGATGCGGAGCGCAGCCGCAGTTCGCCACGCGAGTGCGGACGCGACACGCAGACCCCGAGACTGACGCAGGGACGCTTGTGCAGCGCCGGCGGCGAAACGGTGTAGTCGACGCCGAACGGCAGCCAGTTGAGGTGGATGTCCGGTTCGGGCAGGGACGGGTCGCTGCGCGTCCAGCCCATGCCCTGCACCGCCGCCGAGGCCATCGCGCCCCTGCGGAACAGCAGGTAGTTGACGAGGTGCTTCACCGCCGCAAGGCCGCTCGCCTCGCTGTTGTACGTCGGCACGTTGACGAACTTGCTGATCGTGAGCCCGCAGTGGTCCTGCAGGTTGCGGCCTACGCCGGGCGCATCGACGAGCGTCTCGATACCGAGCGACCGCAGGTGCGACGCGGGGCCGATGCCCGAACGCATCAGGATGGCCGGAGACTGCAGCGTCCCGGCGCTGACGATCACCTGTGCCTTCGCCGTCACGTCGAAGCTGCGCTCACCCGTCCGGCAGCGCACACCGACGGCACGCCCGCCTTCCAGCAGCACTCGCTCCGCTCGCGCACCGGTCAGCACGCGCAGGTTCGCACCACGCGCCGCGGGCGGCAGGTACCGGTTGGCGGTGCTCGAGCGCCGGCCGCCCTGCTGGCTGGTGAGATTGACGAACGCGCCTTCGCGATCGCCGCGGTTGTAGTCATCGAGGGTGGGAATGCCGATCTCGCGGCACGCCGCCACGTAAGGCTCGGTCAGCGAATGCAGCGAGCGGATGCGCGAAACGGTGTAGGGCCCGGACGTGCCGAGCGACTCCAGCCCGCCATCCTCGAAGCGCTCGGCCTTGCGAAAGTAGGGTTCGACGTCGGACCAGGCCCAGCCGCTGGCGCCTGCCGCGGCCCAGTCATCGTAATCGCGGCGCAAGCCGCGGATGTACACGAGACCGTTGATGCTGCTGCTGCCGCCGAGCATGCGGCCGCCGCTCCAGTAGAGGACGCGGCCGCCGAGGCTGGGATCGGGCTCCGCGGGATAGCACCAGTCCGTCGCGGGCTGGCCCATCAGGCGCACGGTCATGCCGGGAATGTCGGTGACGAATCCCGGCGCGGTCTCGCCGGCCTCGAGCAGCACCACGCGACACGACGGATCGGCGTCCGCGAGACGCCGCGCCAGCACGCAGCCGGCGCTGCCGCCGCCCGCGATGACGACGTCGGCCTCGAGGCGCTCGGCGACGGTCGTGGCGCTCATGCTCGGCTCGGTCCCCCGGGGATCTGGAGCCGAAAGTATATTCGCATTTCCGCGTGTCGTTCAATTTTTAGAACGACCGGCACGCCGCCCGGGAGCCGTCAGCCGAGGACCTGGAACTGCGCCGTGGCCTGCCCGATCCGCTCGCTGTTGGCCCAGAGATAGAGGGTCGAGAATATGACCCGCCGCCCCGAGCGCAGGACCTCGACCCGGGCCTCCAGCCAGTCGCCGATGGCGGCCTTGCCCATCATCGTCACGGACAGCTGCGTGGTGACGGCCGCGATCGGCGGTTCCCGCGAGTGCTTGCTGGCCCAGGTGAACGCCGTGTCCGCCAGCATCGCGAGCATGCCGCCGTGCACCATATCGCCCTTGTTGCGGTGCTTCTCCACCGCACGCAGGCCGATCGTGAAGCCCGCCTCGGTGCGCCGCCAGTAGATCGGCCCCACCAGCTCGTGGAACGGACCGAACGGCGGCATGAGTTCGAAGCCCTCGGGCACGTCGCGCTCGCTCACGGCGCCTGTCCCGGCTTGCGGGCCCGCTTGGCCT
>JBGAHO010000097.1:0-2733 GCA_044226195.1 Steroidobacteraceae bacterium | reverse complement strand
GGCCGGCCGTGGCCCATCGACGAGGTGGCGACCGCCGCCGGCCTCGGGTCGACCGAGATCGAGGCGATCCTGCAGGACCTCAGCCGGCGCGGCGAGGTCATGCCCAATCGCCGTGGGCAATTCTGCCTGCGCGAGCAATTGCCTGGCCTCGTGGTCGGGACGGTGCAGGCGCATCGCAACGGCGACGGCCTGCTGCTGCCCGACGATGCGTCCGCAGCGGTGCACCTGCCTGGCCAGCAGATGCGCGAAGTCATGCACGGCGACCGCGTCGCGGTGCGCATCGAGGCGGCCCGGTTTCGCGGCAAGCCGCAGGGCACGGTCGTCGAGGTCCTCGAGCGGCGCACGCGCGAGGTCGTGGGCCGCCTGCAGGTCGAGGCGGGCGTCGCCTACCTCACCGCCGACAATCCCCGCATCACGCACCGCGTGCTCGTGCCCTCGACGCAACTCGGCGGCGCGGTGAGCGGGCAGGTGGTCATCGTCGAACTCACGCAGCAACCCTCGCGCCTCGGACAACCGGTCGGGCGCGTGACGCGCGTGCTCGGTGACCACGGTGCGCCGGGCATGGAAGTCGACATTGCGATTCATTCGCATTCGTTGCCGTTCGAATTTCCCGCCCCGGTCGTCGCCGAGGCCGAAGCCTTCGGTCGGCGGATTCCGCAGGACGCGATCGCGGGCCGCGAGGACCTGCGTCCGCTCGACCTGGTCACCATCGACGGCGAGGACGCGCGGGACTACGACGACGCAGTCTGGTGCGAGCGCACCGCCACGGGCTGGCGGCTGATCGTCGCCATCGCCGACGTCGGGCACTACGTGCAGCCCGGCAGCCCGCTCGACGGGGAGGCCCGCGAGCGCGGCACGTCCGTGTACTTCCCGAATCGCGTGCTGCCGATGCTGCCGGAGGCACTGTCGAACGGACTGTGCTCGCTGGTCCCGGACGAAGACCGGTTGTGCCTGTGCTGCGAGTTGCGCGTGACGGACGACGGGCGCATCACCCGCTCGCGGTTCTTCGAAGGCGTGATGCGTTCGAAGGCGCGCCTCACCTATCACGAAGTCGGTGCATTTCTCGAGCAGCCGAACAAGCCGCGCGGCGAGCGCATCGAACGTCTGCGGGATCGCCTGCTCGCACTGCACGGCGTCTACAAGGCGTTCACGCACGCGCGGACGGGACGCGGCGCGCTCGAACTCGACACGCCCGAACTCAAGCTGAAGTTCGACGAGCAGGGCCGGGTCGCCGCGCTGGTCGAGGCGCCGCGCAACGATGCGCACCGCCTGATCGAGGAGTGCATGATCGCCGCGAATGTCGCGGCCGCGCGTTTCCTCGATCGCCACAAGGTCCCGACGCTGTATCGCGTGCACGGCCTGCCGGAGATCGACCGGCTGGAGACGCTGCGCCAGTTCCTGCGCGAGTTCGGCCTGTGGCTGCCGCCGGCGGAGGAGGTTCGCCCCGAGCACCTGCGCGACCTGCTGCAGAAGATCGGCGATCGACCCGACGCGCCGCTGATCTCCACCGCGATCATCCGTTCGATGCCGCAGGCCGTGTACCAGCCCGGCAACATCGGGCACTTCGGGCTCGCGCTCGAGCACTACGCGCACTTCACCTCGCCGATCCGCCGCTACCCGGACCTCGTCGTCCATCGCGGCATCCGGCAGGTGCTGCGCGGCGGCGACCCGCAACAGCTGATCGAGTGGCACGGCGCGTTCCCGGCGCTCGGCCAGGACTGCTCGTTCCGCGAGCGACGGGCCGATGAAGCGACGCGCGGTGCCGTGGCCTGGCTCAAGTGCTACTACATGCAGGAGCGCGTCGGCGAGGAGTTCGACGGCATCGTCTCGGGCGTCGTCGATTTCGGGTTGTTCGTGCAACTCGACGGTCTGCAGGTCGACGGCCTGCTGCACGTGTCGGCGCTCGGCCAGGACTACTTCACGCGCGATGCGAGCGGTTACCGCCTCGTCGGCCGCAGCACCGGCGCCGTGTTCAAGCTCGGCGACCGCGTGCGCGTGCGCGTCAGCAACGTCTCGCTCGACGACCGGCGCGTGGACTTTGAACTCGCGGGTACGCGCGAGACCGAGCGCCGGCCGCGCTTCCTGCGCTCCGGCCGGAGGCGGCGCTGATGTCCACCGCGACCACCTACGGCATCCACTCGGTGCGCGTGATGCTGATGCGCAGTCCGCAGCGCATCCGCCGGCTGCTGCTCGCGTCGGCGCGCGAGGATGCACGGCTCGGCGAGATCCGCGCACTGGCGCAGCGTGCCGGCGTCCAGGTCGCGCCGGCGGACGCGGGGTTGCTCGACAAGCTCGCCGACGGCGGTCGTCACCAGGGCGTGGTGGCCGAACTGCAGGCGCAGGCGGGCGATCCCGAGACGCAGCTCGAGCAGGCACTGGAAGCCGCCGGCGCGTCGCCCCTGCTGCTCGTGCTCGATGGCGTGCAGGACCCGCACAACCTCGGCGCCTGCCTGCGAAGTGCGGACGCGGCGGGCGTGGCGGCGGTGATCGCCCCCAGGGATCGCGCGGCGGGCCTCACGCCCGTGGCCCGCAAGGTGGCGGCCGGGGCTGCCGAGTCCGTGCCGTTCGTGTCGGTCGTGAACCTGGCGCGCACGCTGCGCGACCTGAAGGAACGGGGCGTGTGGCTGGTCGGGACGGCGGATGACGCCGGGCAGACGCTGTACGACGTCGACCTCACGGGGCCGACCGCGATCGTGCTGGGTTCGGAGGGCGAGGGCATGCGGCGCCTGACCC
>JBGAHO010000003.1:0-184283 GCA_044226195.1 Steroidobacteraceae bacterium | reverse complement strand
GCTTCATGCCGAGGATGGAGCCGTTCAGGTAGATGTTCTCGCGCCCGGTCAGCTCCTCGTGGAACCCGGTGCCGACCTCGAGCAGGGAGGCGATGCGCCCGCTCACCTGCACGCGCCCGGTGGTCGGGTAGGTGATGCGGGACAGGATCTTCAGCAGCGTGCTCTTGCCGGCGCCGTTCGCGCCGATGATGCCGACGATCTCACCGCGCGCGACGCGGAACGACACGTCGTCGAGTGCCTGGACGACGTCCTGGGCGGACCGTCGGCGCCACGGATTCCGGACGAGCGCGGCCAGTTGCTCGCGCAGCATGGTCGAGCGCTGCAGGGCGCCGATGTCGTAGCGCTTGCACAGGTGGTCGACGGCGATGACGTCGCTCATGCGCGTCTCCCGTCCGCGGCGCGCTCAGACCACATCGGCGAACCGGCGCTCGGCGCCGTGGAAATAGAGCATGCCGAGCACGAACAGCGCGACGCTGACGACACCCGACACGCCGATGAGGCCCCAGTCGGGCGTGCCGACCCCGAGGAGGCTCGCTCGCAGTCCCTCGACGATGCCTGTCATCGGGTTGAGCGCCGCGATGCGGCGATAGTCCGCCGGCAGGAACGACATGGGGTAGATGATCGGCGTGACGAACAGCCACAGCTGTACGAGGAACGGAATCACGTGCTTCACGTCGCGGAAGCGCACGTTGACCGCCGCCAGCAGCATGCTCACCCCGAGTGCGAGCACCACCATCATCGCGATCAGCACCGGGGCGAACACGATGGCGGCGCCGGGCGACACGCGGTAATACACCATCATCGCCGCGAGGAATGCCAGCGCGACGACCAGGTCCAGCAGGCAACTGGCCGCCGCCGCCGCGGGCAGCAGCACCCGCGGGAAGTACACCTTGGTGATGAGACTCGAGTTCGCGACCAGGCTGTTGCCTGCCTGGCTGAGGATGGCCGCGAAGCAGGTCCAGACGGCGAGTCCGCAGAACGAGAAGAGCGGGTACGGGACGCCGTCGCTCGGGATCCCGGCCAGCCGGCCGAAGAAGAGCGTGAACACGAGCATGGTGAAGAACGGCTGCACCACGGCCCAGGCTGCGCCCAGCGACGCCTGCTTGTAGCGGACCTTCACGTCGCGCCAGGCCAGGAAATAGAGCAGTTCCCGGTAGCGCCACAGTTCGCCGAGCCATGGCAATGTCATCGCGCGCGACGCTCCGAGTCCGGAATCGACACCGACGGGTCCCCGCCCGTCGAGTTGCAAGGGGTCCGCGGACGGGTCACGCGGCACTGAACGAGAACAGTGTCGCACACGCCCCGGGCAGGCAGGGTGAAACGACTCACAGTCCCGCGCCGGGCAGGTGCGGAGTGACGCAGGTAACACCTTGCGACGGGAGACGGGGGGCTCATTGGCACGTCCGCGGGCGATCCTGTAATTTGCCCGCATGATCCTGCCAGACCGCCTCGCCGCCTGCCGCCACGCCGCGGCAACTCCGCCGCGGGACGCGGCAAGGATGCCCACGTGAGCCTGCGCGCCGGGGACTGGGTCGAGGTCCGCAGCAAGGAAGAGATCCTCGCGACGCTCGATGCCGAGGGTCGACTCGACCAGTTGCCGTTCATGCCGGAGATGTTCCGCCACTGCGGCCAGCGCTTCGAGGTGATGGCGCGCGCCCACAAGACCTGCGACACGGTCAACCGCACCGGCGGGCGCCGCCTCGAGGCGACCGTCCACCTGAAGGAACTGCGCTGCGACGGCGCGGCCCACGACGGCTGCGAGGCTGCCTGCCTGATCTTCTGGAAGGAGGCCTGGCTCAAGCGCCCGGGCGAATCCGCGTCGGCCGGGTCGACGGGCGGTTGCACCGAGACCCAGGTGCAGGCCGCGACGCGCGCCACCGGCGATCGCGACGGAGCGCCGCGCTACCGCTGCCAGGCCACGCTGCTGCCGCAATTCACCACGCCGCTCAAGTGGTGGGACCTGCGCCAGTACGTCGAGGACTACACCTCGCGCAACGTCGGGCTGCGCCGGCTCGTGAACGGCGCGGTCTACGTGTTCTGGTACGGGCTGATCAAGCGCGTCGAGCCCCTGTCCTCGACCCTCGCCTACCGGCTCATCCAGGTCTACGACGCCTTCCAGAAGCTGGTCGGCGGTCCGCCGTATCCCCGCCTGCGCGGCAGCGTGCCGGCGGGCGTGCAGACACCGTCGCGTCCGCTGAACCTGAAGGCGGGCGAGCTGGTGCGCGTGCGGCCGTATGCCGAGATCCTGACCACGCTCGATCGCACCAACAAGAACCGCGGCATGTACTTCGACGCCGAGGAAGTGCCCCACTGCGGCAAGGTGTTCCGCGTCCGCTCGCCGGTCCGCCGGATCGTCGACGAGCGGTCGGGCGCGATGCTGGAGTTCAAGGAGCAGAGCGTGATCCTCGACGGCGCCTGGTGCGAGGGTCGCTACAGCGACCGGCGCATGCAGTGCCCGCGGGCCATCTTCCCGTTCTGGAAGGAGACCTGGCTCGAACGCGTCGAGGCACCGGCCGAACGCACGGACCGGCCGCAGGCCTGAGCCCCGGCGGCGCGCGACGCGCCGCGACCGCCCTGCGTACAATGGCGTGCGACCCTCGCACGACCGGTTCCGCACCATGACGCAAGAGAACACCGGCGGCCTTCCGGCCGGACGCATCGCCGCGCTCTTCGCGGCCGAATCCGCCACGTACGCGGCGCGCCACGCGCGCTCGCAGCTCGGTACCGGCCACGGCATCGACGGGTTCTACGACGGCGTGCCGATGCACTGGATGAAGGACTGGTCGATGCCATTCCCGTTCCTCGTCGCCGAGGCGCGCGGCTCGACGCTGCGCGATATCGACGGACACGAGTACGCGGACTTCTGCCTCGGCGACACCGGCTCGATGTTCGGCCACTCGCCGGCCCCCGTGGCCGAAGCCCTCCGTCGCCAGGCCGACCGGGGCCTCACCTACATGCTGCCGACCGAGGATGCGCTCGCGATCGGTCCGCTGCTCGCCGGGCGCTTCGGGCTGCCGCACTGGCAGATCGCGACGACCGCCACCGACGCGAATCGATTCGCGCTGCGGGTCGCGCGTGCCGTGACCGGGCGCGAGAAGATCCTCGTCTTCAACGGCTGCTATCACGGCACGGTCGACGAGACGTACGTGCGACTCATCGATGGCCGTCCGGTGCACCGGCCCGGCCTGCTCGGCCAGGCGGGCGACCTGACGGCGCTGACGCGCGTCGTCGAATTCAACGACCTGCCGGCCCTCGAGCAGGCGCTCGCACACCGGGACGTGGCCTGCGTGATTGCCGAACCCGTGATGACCAACTGCTGCATGGTGCTGCCGGATGAGGGGTACCACGCCGAACTGCGGCGCCTGACCCGCGCGACCGGCACGCTGCTGCTGATCGACGAGACCCACACGATCTCGACGGGACCCGGCGGCTACACACGCGCGTTCGGACTGGAGCCCGACCTGTTCGTGCTCGGCAAGCCGATCGCGGGTGGCGTCCCGGCCAGCGTCTGGGGCTTCACGGACGAAGTCGCGCGGCGACTGGATGCCGTGCGGGCGGTGACGCCGCCGGGTCACTCGGGGATGGGCACGACGCTGTCGGCGAACGCACTGGCGCTCGCTGCGATGCGCGCCACGCTCGAGCAGGTCATGACCCCCGGGGCCTACCAGCACATGGAGACGCTCGCCGAGCGCCTGGCCGTCGGCCTGCGCGCCGTGATCGGGCGGCACCGACTGCCGTGGCACGTGGTGCGGGTTGGCGCGCGCATCGAGTTCATCTGTGCGCCGGGGCCGCTGCGCAACGGCACCGAGGCGGATGCGGCCCACGCGCCGGGGCTCGAGCGTGCGATTCATCTCGCGCTGCTCAATCGCGGCTGCCTGATCGCGCCGTTCCACAACATGATGCTGATCTGTCCGGCGACCACCGCCGCGCAGGTCGATGGCCTGTGCCGGGCGTTCGGCGAAGTCGCCGCGCTGCTGACGGCCTGACTGCAGGGAGACCGCCATGGATCCAGGCTTGCTCGCAGCGATCGTGGGACCCGAACACGTGCTCACCGGCGAAGACGTCCTCGCGCGCGCCGTCGGCTGGGCGGATCACAGTCCCTGCCGCGCGCGTGCCCTCGTGCGTCCGGCCGATCCGGCGCAGGTCGCGAGCGTGCTGGCGGCGTGCCACGCGGGCGGCCAGCCGGTCGTGACGATGGGCGGCCTCACCGGGCTCGTGCGCGGCTGCGTCGCCGGGCCGGGCGAGGTGGGCCTGCTGCTCGAGCGGCTGAATCGCATCGAGAGCGTCGACCCGGTCGGTCGCACGATGACCGTGCAGGCGGGCGTGGCCCTGCAGGTCGTGCAGGAGGAGGCCGAGCGGCACGGCCTGCTCTACCCGGTCGACTTCGGCGCGCGCGGCTCGGCCCAGATCGGCGGCAGCGTGGCGACCAACGCCGGCGGCAACGGCGTCATCCGCTACGGCATGACGCGCGAGTCCGTGCTTGGCCTCGAGGCGGTGCTGGCCGACGGCACCGTCATCTCGTCGCTCAACCGCATGCTGAAGAACAACGCGGCCTACGACCTGAAGCACCTGTTCATCGGCAGCGAGGGCACGCTCGGCGTGATCACGCGCCTGGTGCTGCGCCTGCGCGAGCAGCCGCGCAGCACGCAGACCGCGCTGGTCGCCTGCCGCGGGTTCGCCGACGTGGCCGGGCTGCTGAAGCACATGGACGGCGCACTCGGCGGCACGTTGAGCGCCTTCGAGGTGATGTGGAACGAGTTCTATCGTCTCGTGACGACGCCGCCGGCGAAGGGCACGCCGCCGCTGGCGCAGGAATTCCCGCTGTACGTGCTGATCGAGTCGTCGGGCGGCGACCCGGCGCGCGACCAGGAGCAATTCGAGGCGGCGCTCGGGGAGGCGATCGAGCGTGGCACGGTCGCCGATGCGGCCATCGCCACGTCGAAGGCCCAGCGCGAATCGATGTGGGCCTTGCGCGACGACGTCGAGCAGCTGTTCCGCCTCGGCATGCCGGTGACCTTCGACATCAGCCTGCCGCTCGCGGACATGGAGGCCTATCTGGCGGACGCGATGGCACGGCTCGAGCGGGAATGGCCCGTCTACCGGCGCTTCGTGTTCGGCCATCTCGGGGACGGCAACCTGCACGTCATCGTGTGCGGGCCGCCGAGCGCGGAGGCGCGACACGGCATCGAGCGCTGCATCTACGAGCCGCTCGGCGCGCGGCAGGGGTCCGTGTCGGCCGAACACGGCATCGGCCTCGAGAAGCAGCCCTGGCTGCCGTTGTCGCGCAGCCCGAGCGAGCTCGAGCTGATGCGGCGACTCAAGCAGACGCTCGACCCGCAGGGCATCCTCAATCCGGGGCGCGTACTGGCCGGCTGACCGGCCCGACGGTCAGAGCGCGCCGACAGCGCGCGCCAGCCGCAATCGCGCGAGACCGACGTCGAGCGCCGCGTTGTCGCGATTGCCGAGCGCGCCGACGCGAAGGGTCTCCGCCTGCAGCAACTGGGTCTGCGTGCCGAGCCCCGCGCCGTACTGCTCGCGCGCGATGCGCAGGTTTTCCTCGGCCTGCTCGACCGCGGCGGTCGAGACCTTGACGCGATCCTGCGCTTCGGCGAGCGAGAGCCACGCCTGCCGCACCTGCAGCGAGATCAGCGACTCGGCGTCGCGGCGCCGGTCCTCGGTCGCCTGGCCGTTGCGGTCGAGCGCCGCGGCCCGCTTGCGCGCCTGGCCGCCGTCGAACAGCGCCCACTGGAACCCGACGCCCGCGGAGAGGAATTCCTCGTCGTCGAGGAACTGGTTCTGCAGGTAGTTGTAGCCGCCGTTCAGCGTGAGCTGGGGCAGCACGCGCGCGCGCTCGGAGCGCGCCAGGGCGTGGTAGGCATCGGCCCGTGCGGCCAGCGCCTTCAGTTCGGTGCGCTGCTCGAGCGCCTTCGCGATCAACGCATCGACGTCCTCGGGCAGTCCCGCCACCGCGGGCAGGGACTCCGACAAGTCGCACGGTCGCGACATCGGCTCGCCGAGTCGCCGGTTGTAATCGGCCCGCGCCAGCTCGAGTCCGTTCGCGGCACGCAGGCGCACCTGCTGGGCATCGGCCAGGGCCACCTGCACGGCGAGCAGGTCGTTCTTCGGTACCAGCTCGCGCTCGAACATGCTGCCCACGTCGTTCGCCAGCGACTGCAGGCTCGCGACGTTGCTGTCGGCGACCGCGAGCGCCTTCTGCGCGCGCAGCACCCCCACGTACGCATCCGCGACGGCGAGCTTGACGTCGGCCTCGGCGCCGCTCGCGGATTCGCTCGCGCCACGGCTCTGCGCCTCGGCGGCGCGGATGCCCGAGGTGATGCGCCCGCTGGTGAAGATCGGAATGGACAGCGTGGCCGCGCCCATCGCGACCTCGTCGTGGCGGAAGATCTCCGGGGCCGCGACCGGCAGGCCGGTGAACGAGAAATCGAAGGCCGGCGCATCGTCGAGCTTGGTGTACGTGCCGCCCACGGCGAGCGTGGGCCAGCGCTGCGCGCGGGCCGCGGCAGCATCGAGTCGCGCCGCGTCGGCCTCGCCACGCACGGCCGCGAGCCCATGGTCGCGCTGCAGCGCCTGCGCCCAGGCCTCGTCGAGCGATTCCGCCCGGGCCCAGGAACCCAGCAGCAGCGCGCCCACGGCCACGGCAATGGCCGGCCTGCGGATGCGGGTCATTGCTTCAGTGCCTCGATGCCCAGCGTGCTGAGGACGTACTTCTCGTAGATGGGGGTGATCGAGCCCGTCTTCACCTTGCGCAGGAAATACTTCTCGAAGGCGATCTTGGCCAGGTGCACCCACTTGCCCTCGCGCGCCCAGGTGACGTTGCGCGGCGGGATCTGCGGCAGGGCGACGAACGCCGCGCCGGTGTCGCCGAAATCCGCGAGGCAGATCGCGTTCCACGTGCCACGCGCCTCGACCGGCTTGCCCTCGAGCTCGGCGCCGATGTTCAGGCAGATCGCGTGCACCATCGACTCGATCATGAAGCCGGTCTTCGGGGCGCCGGTCGGCACGGGCGTCTGCTCGACGGGCGGGATCGCCACGCACACGCCGGCCGAGAAGATGTTGCGGTACTTCTTGCTGCGCTGGTGCTCGTCGATGAGCACGAAGCCGCGCGGATTGCACAGCTCCGGGACCGACGCCACGGCATCGACGCCCTTGAAGGCCGGCAGGATCATCGAGTGCTTGAACGGCAGCTTGTGCTCCTTCTTCACGGAGCCGTCGTCGTTGTGCTCGAGCACGTGCATCGTGCCGGCCTCGACCGAGGCGATCTTGGCGTTGGTGATCCACTGGATGTGGCGCTGGCGCAGGATGGACTCCATGAGTCCCTTGCTGTCGCCGACGCCGCCGAGGCCCATGTGGCCGATGTACGGCTCCGCGGTGACGAAGGTCATCGGCACGCGGTCACGGATCTTGCGCTTGCGCAGGTCGGTGTCGAAGATCATCGCCATCTCGTACGCCGGGCCGTAGCAGCTCGCGCCCTGCGCGGCGCCCACGATCAGCGGGCCCGGCTCGGCCACGAACTTCTGGTACTGGTCCCACGACTCGAGCGAGTGGCCGTGCGTGCACACGGAGGTCGTGTGCCCCTTCGGCCCGAGTCCCGGCACTTCCTCGAAGGCGAGCTTCGGACCGGTCGTGATCACCAGGTAGTCGTAGTCCACCGTCTGACCGTTCGTCAGGCTGAGCTTCGAGCCCGGCGCGTCGATCGACTGCACCAGGCTGTCGATCCACTCGACGTTCTTCGCCGCGAGCGGCGCGGCGAGATCCACGCGCGTCTGCTCAGGCTGGCGCCAGCCCACGGCGATCCACGGATTGGAAGGCGTGAATTCGAAGTACGGATTGCTGCCGATCAGCGTGACGCGATGCGCCTTGCCGATGCGCTTCTTCATCTCGTATGCGCAGGCCACGCCACCGAGGCCCGCTCCCATGATCACGACGTGTGCCATAACTCCCCCTGCTCTAGTGGGCGGCCGCGGCCGCTTTGCGGTTGCGATAACTGAAATAGAAGATCGGGATCAGCACCAGCGTGAGCGCGGTCGACACGAGGATGCCGAAGATCAGCGAGACGGCGAGCCCGTTGAAGATGGGATCGTCGAGGATGAAGAAGCCGCCCGTCATGGCCGCGACGGCCGTCAGTGCGATCGGGCGCGCCCGCACGGCGGCAGCCGATATCACCGCGTCCGCCAGCGCCCGGCCGCGCGCGACCTCGAGGTTGATGAAGTCCACCAGCAGGATCGAGTTGCGCACGATGATGCCGGCGAGCGCGATCATGCCGATCATGGACGTGGCGGTGAACTGCGCGCCGAGCAGCGCGTGCCCGGGCATCACCCCGATGATGGTGAGCGGGATCGGCGCCATGATCACGAGTGGCACCGCGTACGACCCGAACTGCGCCACGACCAGCAGGTAGATGAGCACCAGGCCCACCGAGTACGCGAGGCCCATGTCGCGGAAGGTCTCGTAGGTGATCTGCCACTCGCCGTCCCACTTGACGCTCGGCCGATACGGGTCCTCGGGCTGGCTGAAGAACCACTGCTGCAGGTCCGTGCCGGCCGGCAGCTCGCGCTTGAAGGCGCTCACCAGCTCGAACATGCCGTAGAGGGGGCTGTCCGTCGTGCCGACCGCATCGGCCGTCACCCAGGCGAGTGGCAACAGGTCCTTGTGGTAGATCGAGCGGTCCCAGGTCGTGCGCTCGACCGTCGTGATCTCCGACAGCGGCACGAGAGCACCGCTGCGCGAGCGCACGCGCAGGGCGAGCACGCCGGCGAGGTCGGCCTTCTCCGGTACATCGAGTTCGAGCCGCACCGGGATCGGGTACGTCTCGCGCCCGACCCGTGCGTACGTCGCGTCGATGCCCGCGAGACCGGCCGTGAGGACCTGCGTCGCCTCGGCCTGGCTGATGCCGAGCACGGCGGCCTTCTGCCGGTCGACGGCCACGACCAGGCGCGGCCGCGGGGCATCGAGACTGTCGTCGACGTCGACGATGTCGGGCCTGGTGTCGACGACCTTGCGGATCTCCGCGGTCAGGCGCTCGCGCGATTCCTGGAACGGGCCGTAGACCTCGGCGACGAGCGGGGCCTGCACGGGCGGCCCGGGCGGCACTTCGACGACCTTGACCGAAGCGCCGTACTTCTTGCCGATCGCGGCCAGCGCGGGCCGCACCTCGAGCGCGATCTCGTGGCTCTTCAGGTCGCGGTGGTGCTTGTCCACGAGGTTGACCTGGATGTCGCCGACCTCGTGGCCGCTGCGCAGGTAGTACTGCCGCACGAGCCCGTTGAAGTTGATGGGCGCCGCGGTGCCGGCGTAGATCTGGTAGTCGGTGACCTCGGGTCGCTCGGCGATCTTCGCGGCGAGTTCCTCGAGCAGCCGCCCGGTCTCCTCGAGCGCCGTGCCCTCCGGCATGTCGACCACGACCTGGAACTCCGACTTGTTGTCGAAGGGCAGCATCTTCATCACGACCCACTGCACCACGACCAGCGAGACGGCCAGCGCGATCGCCGCCACCACCGCGAGATAGAGCTTGTGGCGATGGCTGCGGGCGTCCTCGCCGCGCAGGAACGGCGCCATGACGCGCTCGAAGAAGCGCTGCAGCTTCGTGTCGCCCGCGGAGTCGCCGCCATGCGCGACGGCATGCGAGTGCGAGAGCATCCGCTTCGACAGCCACGGCGTGAACATCAGCGCGATCGCGAGCGAGATGAGCATGCCCATGCTCGCGTTGATCGGGATCGGGCTCATGTACGGGCCCATCAGTCCGCTCACGAACGCCATCGGCAGCAGGGCGGCGATCACGGTGAACGTCGCGAGGATGGTCGGCCCGCCGACCTCGTCGACGGCGCGCGGGATCAGCTCGCCGAGCGTGCCGTGGCCGAGCGCCATGTGGCGGTGGATGTTCTCCACGATCACGATCGCGTCGTCGACCAGGATGCCGATCGCGAAGATCAGGGCGAACAGCGAAACGCGGTTGATGGTGAAGCCCCAGGCCCACGAGGCGAACAGCGTCGCGGCGAGCGTGATGACCACCGCCGCACCGACCACGACGGCCTCGCGCCAGCCGACCGTGAGCCACACCAGCAGCACGACGGACGCCGTGGCGAACATCAGCTTCTGGATCAGCTTCATCGCCTTGTCGTTCGCCGTCTCGCCGTAGTTGCGCGTGACGGTCACCTCGACGCCGTCGGGAATGTAGGTGCCCTTCAGCTGCTCGACGCGACTCAGCACGGCGTCGGCGACGTCGCTCGCGTTCTCGCCCGGCTTCTTCGACACGGCCAGCGTGACGGCGGGCGCCTCGCCCTGCAGCGAGACGCCCTTCTGGGCCGCGGCAGGGCCGGCGCCGAACAGCACGAACTGCTCGGGCTGGTCCGGGCCGAGCGTCACCGTGGCGACGTCCTGCAGGTAGACGGGCCGGCCCTGGTCGACCGCCACGACCACCTGTGCCACGTCGTCGCGGCTGGCGAGGAAGTCGCCGGCCTGGACCGGCTCGTTCGCGCCCCGGTCGACCAGCTGGCCCGCGTGCTGCACGACGTTCGCCGCCTGCAGCGAACCCACCAGCTCGGCCACCGTCAGACCGTGCCCGGCGAGCTTCTGCGGATCGAGCGTGACGTGCACGGTCTCGTCGGGCCCGCCGATCGTGTAGACGTTGCGCGTGCCCGGCACGCGCTTGACCTCGGCTTCGATCGCGTGCGCGACCTGGCGGACGTCATACGCACCCCGCTGCGGATCCTTCGTCCACAGCGTCAGCGCGAGGATCGGCACGTCGTCGATGCCCTTGGGCTTCACGAGCGGCGGCAGCACGCCGAGCCCGGCCGGGCGCCAGTCCTGGTTCGAATAGATGGCGTTGTACAGCCGCACGATGGCCGAGGTCCGCTCCTGCCCGACCTCGAACTGCACCGTCACCACCGCGACGCCCGGCTTCGAAACCGAGTAGATGTGCTTCACGCCGTCGATCTCGGCCAGCACCTTCTCCATCGGCGTCGCGACGAGGCTCTCGACCTGCTGCGCACTCGCGCCCGGGAACGGCACGATCACGTTCGCCATGGTGACGTTGATCTGCGGCTCTTCCTCGCGCGGCGTGACCATCACGGCGAAGAGGCCGACGAGCAGCGCCGTCAGCCCCATCAGCGGGGTCAGCGGGCTGTCGAGGAAGAAGCGGGCCAGCCGGCCGCTGATGCCGAGGCGTTCACTCATGGGCCGTGGCCGCCTGGCGCGCCTGCAGTCCGGCCGCGACCGGATCCGTGGCCACGGACTCGCCGGCCACCACGCCGGCCAGGACCTCGATGTCGCTGCCGTGCACGCGGCCGAGGCGAACCTGGCGCATCGACACGCGACCGTCCTTGCCGACGACGTAGACGGCCCGCATCTCGCTGCGCTCGATCACTGCGACGGCCGGAACCGTCAGGCGCGGCGCCTCGGTCGAAGCAACCGCGACTTTCACGAGCATGCCCGGCGCGAGTCCCTGGGTATGCGCCGGCAGCTCGATGCGTGCGCGAAACGTGTTGGTGCGCGGATCGGCCGCCGGGAACACGGTGATGGCCTCGGCCGCAATGCGCTGCGCGCCGACCAGCACCGTCGCCTTCTTCTGCGCGCGCACCTGTTCCGCCACGCCCTGCGGCAGGTCGGTGACCACTCGCAAGGCATCGAGCGCGGCGATGGCCATGAGCGGCGCACCGGGCCCGACGGCCTCGCCGACCTGCACGTACTTCTGGGTGACGACCCCCGCGTAGGGCGCGCGCAACTCGGTGTAGCCGACGTTCTCGCGCGCGGCAGCGACGCCGGCGCGCGCCGCCTCGAGTTGCGCGACCGCGGAGTCGCGCGCTGCCTGCGCCTCGTCGAACGTCGCCTTGGCGACGACCTTGCGTGCGTACATGTCGTTGATCCGCGAGTAGCGGGCCTGCGCCTCGCGCTCACGCGCGGCTGCCGCCTGCAGCGCCGCCTGGGCCTGGCCGAGCCCGGCCGCCTGTTCCGCGCCGCGCAGGCGCAGCAGCACGGTGCCGGCTGCGACCGCGTCGTTCACGTCCGCAGGGATCTCCGCCACGCGACTCGCGGTCTGCGCCGACAGCGTCGCCTGGTGCACCGACTCGACCGTGCCGTCGAGCAGTCGCTCGGCCGCTCCGCCCTGCCCCACGGTGACGGTGGCGAGCGGCGGTGAGCCAGCGGTCGCGGCGTGCGCCATCGCCAGGCCGACGGCGAGGCCGGCGACGAGCAACAAGGCGCGGGGGAACGACGAGGCGGCGGAGTGACGGGTCATGGTGTGCTTCCGGACGACGGACTCAGAACGCGGCGCCGCTCTTCATGCCCGTCTTCTTGAGGACGATGGCGAGCGGGCAGAAGCCGGTGAACGAGGACTGCAGCAGGTTCGCGCCGACGAACGCGGTGAACCACAGCCAGTACGGGCTCACGAAATGCGCGAGCAGCAGGCTCAGCAGCACCATCGAGCCGGCGAAACGCAGCACGAACTTGTCGATGCACATGGTTGGATCTCCTTCGGGTTCAGCGGCCGGCGTCGATGACGCGGCCGGTCTGCGGATCGATGCGGATGGTCGGCAGGCCCGCGGCCTTCCACGCCTGCAGCCCGCCGGCGAGATGCGTCGCGTGACCGAAGCCGGCGTCGAGCAGCTGGTGCGCGGCCGTGAGCGAGCGGCGCCCGCCGGCACACTGCAGCACCAGCTTGCGGCCGTCCTGCGGCAACGCCTTCGGGTCGAACGTCGACAGCGGGAACAGCAGCGCGCCGTGGATGCGCTCGGCCGCGTACTCGTGCACCTCGCGCACGTCGACCAGCAGGATCTGGCCCTGGGCGAGCCAGGCCTGCACCTGCTCGGGCGTGGCGTCGGTGACGGAGGAAGCGTGATGGGTCATGTCGGGTCCTGTGGGCTGGGAGGATTCAGAGCGGGCGGCCGACCACGTTGAGCGGCACGCGCAGGTAGCGGACGCCGTCGGCCTCGGCCGGCGGGAACTTGCCGGCGCGGATGTTCACCTGCACCGCGGGCAGGAGCAGGTTGGGCACGTCGAGCGTGGCGTCGCGCGCCAGGCGCATCTGCACGAAGGCTTCCTCGGTGACGCCATCGCGGACGTGGATGTTCGCCGCGCGCTGCTCGCCGATCGTGGTCTCGCAGCGCGGCGCCCGGCCGCCGGGCGAATAGTCGTGGCACACGAACACGCGCGTCGCGGGCGGCAGCTCGTAGAGCGAGCGCACCGACCGGAACAGGAGCGCCGCATTGCCACCCGGGAAGTCGCAGCGTGCCGTGCCGCTGTCCGGCATGAAGATCGTGTCGCCGACGAACAGGGCGTCGTCGATCCGGTAGGCGACGCTGTCGCTCGTGTGCCCGGGCACGGGGAGCACGCGAATGCCGAGATCGCCGAGCGGCAACAGGTCGCCGTCCGCCAGCAGGCGATCGAAGTCGGACCCGTCGGCCGCGAACTCGGGGCCCAGCCCGAAGATCCGGCGGAACGTGCGCTGCACCTCGAGGATGCCGCGACCGATCGCGACCTGGCCGCCGAGCCGCTCGCGCAGGTGCTGCGCGGCGGAGAGGTGGTCGGCGTGCGCGTGGGTCTCCAGGATCCAGCGCACCTGCGCGCCGGCACCCTGGCAGTGCGCAATCACCACGTCGGCGCTGGCCGTGCCGCTGCGACCCGACCGCCAGTCGTAGTCGAGCACGGGGTCGATGATGGCTGCTGCCCGCGTCTGCGGGTCGACCACGACGTAGGTCCACGAGCCCGTCGGCGCATGGTGGAACGGCGTGATCTGTGCGGGCATCGGCAAGCCTCCCGTTGCGATGGAGGCACAATATTAGCGATTGCTAATTTAGTCAAGCCTGATCTATACTGACGCCGAATCGAGGAGAGCCCATGACCCGCGCCGCCCGCTCGCCCCGTCCCGCCGCCGCCCCCATGCCGGACCCGACGCGCATCGCCGAGATGCACAGCCACGCCGGCGATGCCGCGCAGCTCCTCAAGGCGCTCGGCAACGAACAGCGCCTGCTGGTGCTGTGCAATCTGCTCGGCGGTCCGTTGTCCGTCGGCGAGCTGAACGAGCGCGTCGAGCTGAGCCAGTCGGCGCTCTCGCAGCATCTCGCGCTGCTGCGCGAGGCCGGGCTGGTGGATACGCGCCGCGAGGCGCAGACGATCTACTATTCCCTGCCGCCTGGTCCGGTGACGCGCGTGATGGCCGTGCTGCAGGAAATCTACTGCAGCACGCCGCGCCCGGGACGGCACACCCGCTGAGTCCGCGGCGCGCGGCATGCTGCTGGCAATCGCAGGCGCGCTGGCCGTCGGTCTCAGCCTCGGCCTGCTCGGCTCCGGCGGCTCGATCCTCACGGTCCCGGTGCTGCACTATCTTCTCGACCAGCCCGAGCAGGCGGCGATCGGCGGCTCGCTGCTGGTGGTCGGCCTGATCGCCGCATTCGGCAGCGTGCCCTATGCGCGGGCGCGGCAGGTCGACTGGCAGAAGGCGCTGGGTTTCGGCCTGCCCGGCATGATCGGGGCCTGGCTCGGCGCGACGCTGGCGCACTGGGTGCCGGGCCCGGTGCAGCTCGCGCTGTTCGCCGCCGTGATGCTGGCCGCCGCGGTACGCATGCTCGTGAGCCAGCCGCTCGAACCCGTCGGCCTGGAGCCGCATCCGGCCTCGCTGGTCGCGATCGGCGGAGGCGTCGGCCTGCTGAGCGGGCTGGTCGGCGTCGGCGGCGGCTTCCTGATCGTGCCGGCGCTGGTGCTGGTCGCCGCCGTGCCCATGGTCGACGCGGTCGGCACGAGTCTCGTCGTCATCGCGATGAATTCGTTCACCGGCTACTTCAAGTACGTGCACGTGCTCGAGGCCAAGGGGGTCGCGCTCGATTACCGCGTGCTGCTGAGCGTCGCGATCGTCGGCATCGCCGGCAGCTTCACCGGGCGTCGACTCGGTCGCCGGCTGCCGCAGGCGACGTTGCGCCGCGTGTTCGGCGTGTTCCTGATCGCGATGGGCGTGTTCGTCGCGATCGACGTCGGGCCGAAGCTGCTGCACTGAGCGACGGTCCGGCGGGGTCGACTCGCCTACCGTCGTCTTCGGCGGTCCATGTCGGACGCCGCAGCGCGGGCGCCGTCTCGCGACGGCCACGCTCCTTCCGCCCGGATGCCGGCACCTTCGTCGCGAGACCGTCCGCGCAAGGGCACGCCGGGAAAATGGGGACATTCCTCTTTTTCCGCAGCGCCGGGAAAAGAGGAATGTCCCCATTGTCCCGATGCGCGTGCGACCTTGGACCGCCGAAGACGACGGTAGGCGAGTCGGCCCCGCCTGCGCGGGCTACTTGCCCTCGAGCTCCGCGAGCCGCTTCTCGAGCGCGGCCAGCTTCGCGCGCGTGCGCTTCAGCACGTTGGCCTGCACGTCGAATTCCTCGCGCGTCACGAGGTCGAGCTTGGCGAGCTGCGACTGCAGCACGCCCTTGAAGTTGGTCTCGAGGTCGCGTCGCAGCGCGGACACGCTCTCGGGCACGGCACCGGCGAGGCGGCGGGCGATGTCGTCGATCAGGCGGGGGTCGAAGGCCATGGCGGTCGAGTCCTGGAGGAAGGCGCGTAGTGTAACGGGGCGCGGTCCGGCTGCCGCTCCGCGGTGAGGCGTGCCCGGGCCGTCACCGCTCCATTTTGGTGCGACGCCACCGCCCCGCGCCACGGATTGCGCGATCTGACGCGGCCTCCGGCCGTGGCACGCTTCCTGCATTGAGGTCCCCGGCCCCAGAACACGCCTGCCGGAGACCGCTCGCATGAAGCTCATCACCGCCGTCATCAAGCCGTTCAAGCTCGATGAAGTGCGGCAGGCCATCGCCGACCTCGGCGTGCAGGGCGTCACCGTGACGGAGGTGCAGGGCTTCGGCCGCCAGCGCGGCCACACCGAGCTCTATCGCGGCGCCGAGTACCGCGTCGACTTCCTGCCCAAGACCAAGGTCGAGATCGCCGTGGACGACAGCATCGTCGAGCAGGTCATCGAGGCCATCACCAACGTCGCCCGCACCGGGAAGATCGGCGACGGCAAGCTTTTCGTGACGCAGCTGGACCAGGCCGTGCGCATCCGCACCGGCGAGAGTGGCGTCGAGGCCGTCTGACTCGCGCGCCGCCCGCACAGCACCCCCAACCCAGACAGACCGATGACAGACAGGAGAACGCCAGTGAATACGTTGACCGCCGCGCGCAGCCGCCCCTGGGCGATCGCGCTCACCGTCGCGGGGCTGCTCGCCCCCGCGCTTGGTTTTGCCGACGACCCGGTGCCCGACAAGGGCGACACGTCGTGGATGATGACGTCGACGGTGCTCGTGATCCTGATGACGATCCCGGGCCTCGCGCTGTTCTACGGCGGCATGGTGCGCTCCAAGAACGTGCTCTCCCTGCTGATGCAGGTGTTCGTGACGTTCTGCCTGATCGCGATCCTGTGGGCGGTGTACGGCTACAGCCTCGCGTTCACCAACGGCAACGACTTCATCGGCGGCTTCGACCGTCTCTTCCTCAAGGGCATGACCTCGACCTCGGTGGCCGCGACCTTCAGCAAGGGCGTGTACATCCCCGAGTTCGCGTGGTTCATCTTCCAGCTCACGTTCGCGTGCATCACGCCCTGCCTCATCGTCGGCGCCTTCGCCGAGCGCATGAAGTTCAGCGCGGTGCTGCTGTTCATGGTGCTGTGGTTCACGTTCTCCTACCTGCCGATGGCCCACATGGTCTGGTGGTGGGCGGGCCCGGATGCCTACACGGACGCGGCGGCGGGTGATGCCGCGCTCAAGACGGCGGGCTTCCTGTTCCAGAAGGGCGCGCTCGACTTCGCGGGCGGCACCGTGGTGCACATCAACGCGGGCATCGCCGGCCTGGTCGGCTGCCTCATGGTCGGCAAGCGCGTCGGCTACGGCAGCGCCTCCATGGCCCCGCACAACGTGCCGATGGTCATGATCGGCACCTCGCTGCTGTGGGTGGGCTGGTTCGGCTTCAACGTCGGCTCGGGCCTCGAGGCGAACGGCTTCACCGCGATGGTGTTCGCCAACACGATCCTCGCCACCGCCGCCGCCGCCCTCGCCTGGATGGGTGCGGAGTGGATCCACCGCGGCACGCCGACCATGCTCGGCGCGGCCTCGGGCGCGGTCGCCGGCCTGGTCGCCATCACCCCGGCCTGCGGCTGGGTGGGCCCGATGGGCTCGATCGCGATCGGCGTGATCGCCGGCCTCCTCTGCCTCGCGGCCGTCGCCGGCCTGAAGCAGAAGCTCGGCTACGACGACTCGCTCGACGTGTTCGGCGTGCACTGCGTGGGCGGCATCATCGGCGCCCTGCTGACGGCCGTGTTCTGCAACCCGGACCTCGGCGGCACCGGCGTGTACGACTACGTCGCCAACGCGGTCGCCCCGTACTCGACGGGTACGCAGTTCGTCTCCCAGCTGTGGGGCGTCGGCATCGCCCTGGTGTGGTCGGGCGTGGTCGCCGCGATCTCCTTCAAGCTCGTGGACCTCGTGGTCGGCCTCCGGGTCTCCGAGGACCAGGAACGCGAGGGCCTCGACACCGTGTCCCACGGCGAGCGCGCCTACAGCTGAACCGTGTCTGTGGAAGGCGGCCGGTTCCTGGTTCGGTCGCCTTCTTCCCCCGCTTGCGGGCGCTTCGGCGCCCGCTTTTTTTTGGGCGGGCGAATCTTTGAACTGCCGCGCGTTTTGCGGGGCCGGAACGGGGCATCGGCGGCCGCTCCTGCTAGACTCGGGGCCTCTCTATGGAGGCCCCCGGTATGAAGCCCATCCTGACGCTCGTGGCTGCCCTGCTGGTCCTCGGCGCGACCGCCCAGGCCGGCGAGGTCTACAAGCAAAAGGACGCGAAGGGCAATCCCGTGTTCACGGATCGCCCGGAGCAGTTGCCCGCCGAACGCCTGAACGTGAAGACGCACCAGACCGACCCGGCCGAGGCGCAGCGCCGTCACGACGAGGAGATGGACCGGCTGAACGCCGCGTCGTCGAGTTCGTCGGCCTCCCCGGCCTCGAGCGAGGCCTCGAGTGAGGACAAGGCCAAGCGCTGCAAGGATGCCCGCGACCGCTACGAGCAGTACATGAGCGCGCGTCGCCTGTACGAGCAGGGCGGGAGCGAGGGCGAGCGTCGCTACCTGAGCGACGCCGAGATGGAAGCGACCCGCGCCAACGCCAAGAAGGTGATGGACGAGTTCTGCGCCGGGCAGTGACCGCGTGACGCTGCGCACTGGATTCGTCGGCCTCGGCGCCATGGGCCGGGGCATGGCCCGCAATCTCCACAAGCACGGCCTGCTGCAGGGCGTCTGGAACCGGACGCGCGGACGCGCGGACGAGCTCGCGACCGAACTGCAGGTCGCGGCCCCCGCCACCCCGGCCGAACTGGCCGCCAGCTGCAACGTCGTCGTGGTCTGCGTGTCCGCGGATGCGGACGTGCTTGCGATGGTCGATGCACTCGCCCCGGGCCTGAAGCCCGGTTCGCTGGTCATCGACTGCTCCACGGTCGGCGCCGGAACGGCCCGCGAAGCCGCGCAGCGCCTCGCGCTCCGGGGCTGCGAATTCATCGACGCGCCGGTGAGCGGCGGGGTCGAGGGTGCGCGCGACGGCACGCTCGCGATCATGTGCGGCGGCAGCGAGTCCGCGGTGGCGCAGGCCCGCCCGGTGCTCGAGGCCATGGGCCGCACGGTCACGCACTTCGGCCCGACGGGCATGGGCCAGGCCGCCAAGGCCACCAACCAGATCATGTGCGCCGGCATCATCCAGGCCGTCGCGGAGGCCATGGCCTTCGCCAAGGCCGAGGGACTGCCGCTCGACCGGCTCATCGACACGCTCGGCAAGGGCGCGGGCTCGAGCTGGTACTTCGTCAACCGGGCGCCGAACATCGTGCGCGACGCCTATCCCGCGGGCTTCCGCGTGCGCCTGCACGACAAGGACCTGCGCATCTGCCGCGCCATGGCCGCCCGCCACGGCGTCGAGCTGCCGGTGGTCGAATCGACGCTCGCGCAGTACGCCGAGCTGATCGCCCAGGGCCACGGCGACGAGGACATCTCCACGCTGTTCCGCCTCAAGGACGCCCTCTTCGCGGGCGCCCGCCGCAAGGACTGAGGCCGTCCCGCCCGCGCGGGTCGTGACAGGACCCACGCCTCCGACGCAGAATCCGCCGGCCCGCGCGACTCGCCGGGCCCGACCCGTTGCGGCCGTTGCCGCCGAGCAGGACATGGAACCGCCGACCGACGCCAACGACCGGACATCGCCGACGCGCGCAGCCTCCGCCCTGCCGGGCGGCCAGGGCGCGTTCCTGTCGCGCGTGGGCCTGCTGCTGCTGATCGCGGTCCTGATGTTCCTCGTGTGGCGCATCGTCTCGCCGCTGTGGCAGCCGCTGCTGTGGGCCGTGCTGCTCGGCGCGCTGCTCGCGCCGCTCACGTCCCGCCTGGCGGCCCGGATCGGCGACCGGCCGCGACTCGCCGCCGGGCTGGTCACGGCCATGACGCTGCTGTTCTTCCTGCTGCCCGTGGCGGCGATCGGCGGCGCGGTGGCGGCCCAGGCGGCGCAGCTGCTGCACCGGCTGGAAGGCCACGTGCCGACGCTCGAGAGCGCGCAGGCCCTCGACGTCTCGCGCCTGCCGTGGCTGCAGCGCGCGGTCGACTGGATCGGCGAGTACACCGGCGTGACGCTGCAGCAGATGCAGGACTGGATCGTCGGCGGCGCGCGCAACCTCCTGCAGGCGATCGTGTCGTCGAGCGGCTCGGTGGTCCTCGGCGCGCTCGGCACGCTGGTGAGCTTCCTGCTGATGCTGTTCGTGCTGTTCTTCGTGCTGCGCGACGGCCCGCGCATCGCCGCGCAGGTCGTGCGCCTGCTGCCGATCGAGGAGCAGCGCCGCTCGCGGCTCTACCGGCACCTCATCGACGTCACCCGCGCGGTGTTCATGGGCATCGGACTCACCGCGCTCGCGCAGGGCGCGCTGCTCGGCATCGGCTGGACGTTCGCCGGCCTGCCCTCGCCGCTGCTCTTCGGCGTGCTGGGCGTGTTCTTCGCGCTGGTGCCGCTCGTGGGCACGGCGCTCCTTTGGGTACCGGGCGCGCTGTGGCTCGTCTCCCAGGGCCAGCCCGGCCACGCGGCCTTCCTCGCGGGCTGGTGCGTGCTGGTGGTCGGCGCGGTCGACAATTTCCTGCGGCCAATGCTGATTTCGGGCCGCGCCGAAGTCCCTACCCTTGCCGTCTTCGTCGGAGTCATGGGCGGGTTGTCCGCCTTCGGCTTCATCGGACTGTTCCTCGGCCCGATCGTGCTCGGCCTGCTGGTCGCGTTGTTCCGCTTCGAGGTCGAGGAACTGGAATCCCTGAAGGAACGCGCCTGAGCCCGCGGGCCGCGCACTGGAGCATCGCTTGGCCAAACCGATCCGCATCGCCACCCGCCGCAGCCAGCTCGCGCTCTGGCAGGCCGAACACGTCGCGGCGCTGCTGCGCGCGGCGCACCCGGGACTCCCCGTCGAACTCGTGCCGATGAGCACGCAGGGCGACCGCGTGCAGGACCGCGCACTGGCCGAGGTCGGCGGCAAGGGCCTGTTCGTCAAGGAACTCGAGGTCGCGATGCAGGACGGCCGCGCGGACATCGCCGTGCACTCCATGAAGGACGTGCCGAGCGAGCTGCCGCCGGGCTTCATCATCGCCGCGGCGCTGCCGCGCGCGAATGCGCGCGATGCCTTCATCTCCAGGCGCTACCGGCGCTTCACCGACCTGCCCGAGGGCGCGCGGGTCGGCACCTCGAGCCCGCGCCGCCAGGCGCAGTTGCGCCACGCGCGTCGCGACCTGAAGCTCGAGCTGCTGCGCGGCAACGTGGACACCCGCCTGCGGCGCCTCGACGAGGGCAACCTCGACGCCATCCTCCTCGCCTGCGCGGGCCTCGAGCGACTCGGCATCGCCCACCACGTGACCGAGGAGCTCGACCTCGACCTGTCGCTCCCGGCCGTCGGCCAGGGCGTCATCGGCATCGAGTGCCGCGCGGACGATGCGGACGCGCGCCGCGCGCTTTCGGCGCTGCACCACGAGGAATCCTTCGTGCGGCTGGCCGCGGAGCGGGCCTTCGCCGCCCAGCTGCTCGGCAGCTGCCATTCGCCGATCGCCGCGCACGCGACGATCGAAGGCGGCGAACTGGTGGTGCGCGGCTTCGTCGGCGCGCCGGATGGCAGCGA
This sequence comes from Steroidobacteraceae bacterium, assembly GCA_044226195.1. Lineage (GTDB taxonomy): Bacteria > Pseudomonadota > Gammaproteobacteria > Steroidobacterales > Steroidobacteraceae > RPQJ01. The sequence continues at coordinate 163,139 of JBGAHO010000003.1, read as the reverse complement.
GACCTACCGCGACCGCGTGAGCGGAGCGCCGGACGCGGCCGAGGCGCTCGGACGCAAGCTCGCGGAGCGCATGCAGGCGGCCGGTGCCGAGACGCTGCTCGCGCGCCTGCGCCGCGAGGCGGAGGCCGCCGGGCACACGTGAGCGCATCGCTCGCAGGCCTGACCCTCGTCGTCACGCGACCGCGTCGCCAGGCCGGGCCGTTCACCACCGCCGCCACCCGCGAGGGCGCGACCTGCATCGCGCTGCCGGCCATCGAGATCGAACGCGTGCCGCTCGGCGCCGCCGAACGCGCTCGCTCGGCGCCCGACGCGTACGACTGGGCGATCTACACCAGCGCCAATGCCGTCGAGGCATCGTTCGACCAGCTGCCGCCGCCGTCGCGCTGCCGCATCGCGGCCGTCGGCCGCGCGACGGCGCGCGCGCTCGAGTCACACGGAGTCGTGGTGCACGCACTGCCCGAAGGTCGCGCCGACAGCGAGGGCCTGCTCGAGCTGCCGGTGTTTTCGACGCTCGAAGGCCGGCGCGTCCTGATCCTGCGCGGCGTCGGTGGCCGCGAGCTGCTGCGCGACGAACTGCAGGCCCGGGGCGCGACGGTGCACGTCGCCGAGGTCTACCGGCGCGTGCCGGCGTCGCCCGATCCCGCGGCACTCGCGGCCCTCGAGCGGGCGCTGGCCGGCGGTGCGCGCAACGTCGTGGTGGCGGTCACCAGCGTCGAGGTCATCGACGGACTGCTCGGGATGGTCCCGCCGGCGCTCGCCGAATCGCTGCGGGACTGCGCGCTGCTGCTGCCGGGCGCCCGCGTGGCGCAGGCGGCCCGCGACCGTCACTGGCGCGGCGCGCTGGTCGTCGCACCCACGGCCGAGGATGCGGCCATGCTAGCGGCCCTCGCCTCACGGGACCGCCCGCCCGGGGATCGTCCGGCCGCGTGATACGATGCCGGGGCGCGCACGGTTCGCCGGTCACGCCCATGTCCACCGAAATCGAGTCCCTCACCTCCGATCTCCAGAGTCGTCGCACCGGCGGCAACATGAGCCCGTTGCTCGTGGTGTTCGCGGTGCTCGCGCTGCTGCTCGCGATCTACGCGCACTGGCGCTTCAGCCAGTTCGACAACCGCATCGACAAGCTGAAGGCCCAGGTGGTCCAGGTGCGCGCCGCGCAGGACCGCCTCGCCAGCGCACTCACGGCCCTGACCACGCGCGTCGACCAGTCCGATGCGCGCGTGCGGGCCGAAATCCGCTCGCTGCGCGAGATCCCGACACAGGTCAATGAACTCGGGCAGACCGTCGCCGAGCTGCGTGCGCGGGCCGATGCGCCGCAGCGGTCGTGGGCGCGGGCCGAGGCGCTCTACCTGCTCGAGCTCGCCGACCGGCGCCTGCGTCTCGAACACGACGTGCCGACCGCCATCGTCGCCATGGAATCGGCCGATGCCCGGCTCGCCACCGTCACCGATCCGGACGTCGCGCAGGTCCGCCAGCTGCTGGCCGGCGAGCTGAACGCACTGCGCGCGGTGCCGGTGCCGAACCTCCCCGACGTGATCTCGCGCCTGACCGCACTCGAAGCACAGTCGTCGCTGCTGCCCGTGCTCGGCGTGCCCGTGGCATCCGCGCGCCGCGTGCCGGCCGCCGAGGCGCCGGCGAGCGGACTCGACCGGGCCTTGCGCCGCATCAACCAGGCCGTGCACGACCTCTTCTCGCTGCGCCGCGTGCAGCCCGCGAACGTGCGACTCGTCACCGCGGAGGAGGAGTCGCTGCGTCGCCAGCACCTGCAGCTGCTGCTGTTCGCGGCGCGCATCGCCGTGATGCAGCAGGACCGCCCGGCCTACGTGCAGTCGCTGCGCGCCGCCGACGCGTGGCTGGCGGAATTCTTCGACGGTCGCGCAGCCGACGTGAAGGCGGCACGCACGGCCGCGGCGGCGTTGGCGAACATCGACATCGATCCGCCGCGTCCCGAGACCGGCGCGGCCGCCCAGCTGCTGCGGCGCGTCTACCGCGGCGCGCCGCCCAAGGCGCCATGAAGGGCGCGCTGGTCATCGCCGCCGCGCTGCTGGTCGGCGCCCTGGCGGCACACGTGTTGCTGGCCGACCCGGGCTACGTCGCGGTGCGCCTCGGCCGGGGCCTCTTCGAGACCACGGTGCCGGTGTTCCTGCTGGTGCTGGCGGGCCTGTACCTGCTCACGCGCAGCATCGTCGAGGCGTTCACTTCACGGCGGCGGCTCGCGACCCTGCGCGCCGAGCGCCGGCGTCGCCGCGCCCGCGACGACACGCAGCGCGGCCTGCTCGATCTCGCGGCAGGCCGCTGGCGGCGGGCCGAAGAGCTGCTCGCGCGCGCGGCACCCGATGCCGATTCGGCCGCGGCGAACTACCTGGTGGCCGCGCGGGCCGCCGACCTGCAGGACGCCGTCGAGCGGCGCGACGAATGGCTGCAGCGCGCCGAGGAACAGGCGCCCGAGGAACGCGCCGCCGTGCTGGTGACGCTGGCGGAGATGCAGATGCGCCGCGGGCAGGACGAGGCGGCGCTGCAGACGCTCGAGCAGCTCGAAGCATCGGGCGACACCAACTCGCGCGGCCTCGAACTGCTGGCCCGGCTCTGCCAGAAGCTCGGGCGCGGCGAGCGCGTGCGCGAACTGGCGCCGCGCCTGCGCAGCGCCAAGGAACTGCCCGAGGCGCAGGTCAACGAGATCCTCGCGCAGGCCCAGCTCGAAGCCGTGCGCGCCGCGGGCGACCGCCGCGACGCGGCAGCGCTCGAGGCCGCGTGGTCGGAGATGCCGCGCGTGCTGCGGCGCCTGCCGCAGTCGATCGTTGCCTACGCGCGCGCGGCGATGGCGTGCGACCGGCACACCGATGCCGAGAAGGCGCTGCGTGAACTGATCGACGAGACGAACGACGTCGCGGCGGTGCGCCTGTACGGCGACGTGGTGACGAGCGATCCGCTCGGGCCGCTGGAGCGCGCGGAAGGCTGGCTGCGCCGGCGGCCCGAGGACGCGGACCTGCTCGCGACCTGCGGCAAGCTCTGCCTGCGCGCGGACCTGATCGGCAAGGCCCGCAGTTATCTCGAAGCGAGCATCGCGCGCCGGCCGAACTCCGAACACAGCCTGCTGCTGGCCGAGTTGCTGGAGCAGCTCGGCGAGCGCGACCGGGCACGCGAGGTGTTGCGCGACAGCGTCACGCGGTCGGCGGGCCGCCGGCTGTCGCTGCCGCGCGTGCGGCTGCGACGTCACTGAGGCGCGGTCAGCGCTTCTCGCGGGCAGCGTCCCGCATGCGCGCGAGCGTGTCGGGCGCGTAATCGAAGGAGTCGAAGAAGAGCTGGTCGCGCGGCAGTCCGTGCGACGGAAACGCCGTGCGGATCGCCTCGATCATGGCCGGCGGGCCGCTCGCGTACACATCGTGGCCGGAGAGGTCCGGGAAATCCTCGAGCACCGCGTCGTGCACGAGGCCGGTCCGCACCGCGCCGAACGACTCGCTGTCGGACTCCGAGAGCACCGGCACGTAGCGGAACGACGAACGGACGCTCGCGACGTTCGTGAGCCAGACGTCTTCGTAGAGATCCGCCGTCGTGCGGCCACCCCAGTACAGCGTGACGGGGCGCCGGTCGCCGGTCGCCAGCAACTGGCGCAGCATGGCGCGCAGCGGCGCGTAGCCGGTGCCGCCACCGACCATCAGGGCAGGACGGCGCGACTCGCTGCGGAACCAGAACTGGCCGAGGGGACCCTCGATGCGCAGCAGCGTGCCCGCGCGCATGCTGTCGAACAGCTGGCCGGTGAACCCGCTCGAGGACGCACGCCGCACGTGCAACTCGAGCAGCGGCCCGTCGGTCGGGGCACTGGCGACGGAGAAACTGCGCCGCCGTCCCTCGGAAAGCATCACGTCCACGTACTGTCCGGCGCGAAACGTCAGCGTCTCGACCGCCGGCAGGCGCAGGAATACCGCCATCACGTCGTCGGTGAGACGCTCCATGTGGTCGATGCGGCACGGCAGGCTCTTCACCTCGGCCTCGAGCGCCGGACGGATCTCGCGGGCCTCGAGCGTGAGGTCGGTCAGCGCGCGCGCCTGGCAGAGCAGCGCGTAGCCGCGGTCGGCTTCCTCCGGCGTAATGCCGGGCGGGCGGCCGCCCGGATAGTCGAAATCGCCGCTCAGCACGCGCACGCAGCACGACGCGCAGTGCCCGCCCTTGCAGCTGTGCGGCAGGTTGAGTCCGGCGCGCAGCGCGGCGGCGAGCACGGTCTCGCCGGGATCGGCCGCGAAGCGCTGGCCGGTGGGCACGATGGTGATCTGGGGCATGGGTGCTCAGGATGCCATGCAACGCGAATGATTGGCATTATTGGCACCACATTCGAGTATTCTCGTGCCATGGATCCCGTTCCTCCCGCCAGCGGTCCTCCCGATCGCCCGCGGTGCTTCATTGCCGGCTGCGGCTACGTCGGCACCCGGCTCGCGCTTCGCCTCGTTCCCGACCACTCGCTGCGGGGCCTCGCCCGCAACGACGAGCGTGCCGCGGCACTGCGCGGCATCGGCATCGAACCGGTCCTGGCGGACCTCGATGCGGGCACGTCCGGTGCGGGGGACCTGCCGAATGCCGTCGACGGCGCGGCGATCTTCTACCTCGTGCCGCCGGCGGACACGAGCCCGACCGACGCGCGGCTCGCCCGCTTCCTCGCGCTGCTCGGCAGGGCCAGCCCGACGGCCGTGGTCTACATGAGCACGACCGGCGTGTATGGCGACACGGGCGGCACCGTCGTGACGGAACGCGCCGAACTCGCGCCGGGCAGCGATCGAGCGCGGCGCCGGGTCGCCGCGGAGCGCATCGTGACCGACTGGTGCGCGACGCGACGGGTTCGCTGCGTCGTGCTGCGCGTGCCCGGCATCTACGGTCCCGACCGGCTGCCGCTCGAGCGCCTGCGCCGCGGCGAACCCGCGCTGCGGCCGGAAGATGCGGGGCCGGGCAACCGCATCCACGTCGACGACCTCGTGAGCGCGTGCATCGCCGCGCTCGGCTGCACCGCGAGCGGCGCATTCAACGTCACCGACGGCGACCACGCGTCGACCACGGACTACCTGCTGGCGACGGCGGAACTGGCCGGGTTGCCGCCGCCGCGGCTCGTGACCCGCGAGGAGGCGCGGACGCAGATTCCGCCCGCCATGCTGGCGTTCCTCGACGAGACGCGCCGGGTCGACAACACCCGCATGCGCGACGTGCTGCGGGTGCCGCTGCGCTATCCCGACATGCGCGCCGGCATCGCGGCCAGCCTCGCCGAAATGCAGGCAAAGACGGGGCGCTGACCCCCGGCTCGGGTATCCTTGCCGCATGCGACTGGCGTTCACCAAGATGCACGGGCTCGGCAACGACTTCATCGTGTTCGACGCCGCCGACCCGTCGCAGCTGCCCGCGCCCGCGGAGCTGCGTCGCCTCGCCGACCGGCGCACCGGCATCGGCTTCGACCAGGCACTCGTGCTCGAACCGCCGCGGGCCGACGGCACCGACGTCTACTACCGGATCTTCAATGCGGACGGCTCCGAGGTCGAACAATGCGGCAACGGCGCGCGCTGCATCGCGCGGCTGGTCGCGAGCCGGGCCCGCCGCCGGGACCGCGAGTTCGTCATGGACAGCCCGGGCGGACGGGTGCGGGCGCGACTGCGCGGCGACGGCCAGGTGTCGGTCGCCATGGGCGTGCCGGACTTCGATCCGCGCTCGCTGCCGTTCGTCGCCGAGGCCGAGGCGCCGTCCTACCACCTCGACCTGCCGACCGGGCCGGTCGACTTCGCTGCCGTCTCGACGGGCAATCCGCACGCGGTGATCCGCGTACGCGCCATCGACACCGCGCCCGTGGACACGGTGGGACCCGCGTTGGAGAATCACGCCCGGTTTCCCCGGCGCGTGAACGTCGGCTTCCTCGAGATCGTGGCCCCGGACCACGTGCGGCTGCGGGTCTTCGAGCGCGGCGTCGGCGAGACGCAGGCGTGCGGCACGGGCGCCTGTGCCGCCGTGGCGGTCGGACGACGCCACGGGCCGCTGGCCGAGGAAGTGCGCGTCGACGCGCCCGGTGGGCGCATGATCGTGCAGTGGCCGGGCCCGGGCGAGCCGATCTGGCTCACGGGACCGGCCGAGACCGCATACGTGGGACAGGTCGACATCGGGGACGCAGAGCGCGAGGAAAGACGGGCATGAACAAGCAGACGATCCGCGGCGTCGAGCCGGGCACGCTGGCCGAAGAACAGATCGCCGAGTACCTCTCGACCCATGCCGAGTTCTTCGAGCGCCACCCGGGCGTGCTCGCCCGGCTGAAACTGCCACACCAGCAGCGCGGCGCGGCCGCGGTCTCGCTGGTCGAGCGGCAGGTGCTGGTGCTGCGCGAGAAGCACGCGACGCTCGAGAAGAAGCTGTACGAGCTGATCGAGAACGGCCGCGCCAACGACGCGATCGTCGACCGCATGCATCGCCTGACGCGCCGCCTGCTGCGCGCCCGCGACGCGGCGGGCCTGGTGGCCGCGCTCGAGGCCTCGCTGCGCGAGGACTTCGGCGCGTCGCACTGGGTGCTGGTGCTCACCGACCTCTCGTTGACCGGGCTCGCGGGCCTGCACAACCCGCACGTGCGCGCCGTGCCGAAGGGCAGCGCCGAGCTGCGCATCTTCGAGACGTTCTTCGAGTCCGCGCGGCCGCGCAGCGGCCAGATCCGCGACACGCAGCGCGACTACCTCTTCGGCGGCGAGGGCAGCCAGGTCGGCTCCACCGTGCTGATCCCGCTCGGCGACCGCGGCGCGTACGGCCTGGTCGCCATCGCGAGTCCCGACACCGAGCGCTACCTGCCGACCATGAGCACCGACTTCCTGGTCCGCATCGGCGAAATCATCACCGAGGCGATCGCGGCCCGGGGCGCATGAGCGAAGGCCTGCAAGGCGGCGTCGACCGCTTCCTGCAGAGCCTGCGCACCGAACGGCGGCTCTCGCCGCACACCGCGAGCGCCTACCAGCGCGACCTCGCCGCCCTGCTCGACTATTGCCGCGCACTGTCGATCACCGAGTGGCGCACCCTCGATGCGCAGCACGTGCGCCTGTTCGCCGCGCAGGGTCACCGGCGCGGGCTCTCGCCGCGCAGCGTGCAGCGCCGCCTCTCGGCGGTGCGCAGCCTGTTCCGTCACCTGATCCGCGAGGGCGAACTGAAGCACGACCCGGCCGCGGACGTGCAGGCGCCGAAGACGCGCAAGCGACTGCCGGTCACGCTCGATGCGGACACGATGGCGAAGCTGCTGAGCTTCCGCAGCGACGAACAACTCGGCGTGCGCGACCAGGCCATCATGGAGTTGTTCTACTCTTCGGGGTTGCGGCTCGCCGAACTGCTCGGCCTCGACCTCCCGGACCTCGACCTGCGCGACCGCACCGTGCGGGTGCTCGGCAAGGGCGGCAAGGCGCGCATCGTGCCGGTGGGCCGCGAGGCCCGCGCCGCGCTCGAGCGCTGGCTCGCCGAGCGCACGACCCTCGCCGCCGTCGACGAGCCGGCCGTGTTCGTCGGTGTCGGCGGGCGCCGACTCGGCCCGCGCATCGTGCAGAAGCGCATCGCGCGCTGGGCGCGCCAGCAGGGCCTGCCGGAGCACGTGCACCCGCACATGTTCCGCCATTCCTTCGCTTCCCACCTGCTGGAATCCTCGGGCGACCTGCGCGCCGTGCAGGAACTGCTCGGGCACGCCAACATCAGCACGACGCAGGTCTACACCCACCTTGATTTCCAGCACCTGGCCCGCATCTACGACGCTGCGCATCCCCGCGCCCGCCGCAAAGCCCAAGGTTGACCCCCCGATGAGCGACTCCCCCCGCGGTTTCGACCCGCACGGCACCACCATTCTCTGCGTCCGCCGCCACGGCCTCGTCGCCATGGGTGGCGACGGCCAGGTCACGCTCGGCAACACCGTCATGAAGGGCAACGCGCGCAAGGTGCGCCGCCTGCACGACGGCCAGGTCATCGCCGGGTTCGCCGGCGGCACCGCCGACGCCTTCACGCTGTTCGAGCGCTTCGAATCGAAGCTGCAGCAGTTCGGCAACCTGACGCGCGCCGCCATCGAACTCGCCAAGGACTGGCGGTCCGACCGCAGCCTGCGCCGCCTCGAGGCACTCCTGCTGGTGGCCGACGTCGCGCACACGCTGGTGATCTCGGGCAACGGCGACGTGATCGAGCCCGAGCACGAGCTGATCGCGGTCGGCTCGGGGGGGCCATTCGCGCAGGCGGCCGCCCTCGCGCTGGTGCAGAACTCGACGCTCGATGCGCGCAGCATCGTCGAGAAGTCACTCGGCATCGCCGCCGACATCTGCATCTACACCAACCGCCACCTCACGATCGAAACCCTGGGGGCCTGAACGATGTCGTCCATGACCCCCCGCGAGATCGTGCAGGAACTCGACAAGCACATCGTCGGCCAGGCCGCGGCCAAGCGCGCGGTCGCCATCGCGCTGCGCAACCGCTGGCGCCGCATGCAGGTCGACGAGGGCCTGCGCACCGAGATCACGCCGAAGAACATCCTGATGATCGGCCCGACCGGCGTCGGCAAGACGGAGATCGCCCGCCGGCTGGCACGGCTCGCGCACGCACCGTTCATCAAGGTCGAGGCGACCAAGTTCACCGAGGTCGGCTACGTCGGCCGCGAGGTCGACTCGATCATCAAGGACCTGATGGACGTCGCCGTGAAGATGACCCGCGAGCAGGAGATGGACAAGGTCCGTCACCGCGCGATGGACGCGGCGGAGGAGCGGCTGCTCGATGCGCTGCTGCCGCGCCCGAAGGCGGCTGTGGGTTTCAGCCCGGGTGAGCCGGAGCCCGCGCGCGACACCGACACGCGCCAGCGCTTCCGCAAGATGCTGCGCGAGAAGCAGCTCGACGACCGCGAGATCGAGCTCGAGCTGCGCGCCGTGCCCTCGAGCGTCGAGATCATGGCGCCGCCCGGGATGGAGGAACTGTCCCAGCAGCTGCAGGGCATGTTCTCGAGCCTGGGCGGCCAGCGCACGAGCGCGCGCCGGCTGAAGGTGCGCGAGGCGTTCAAGCTGCTGACCGACGAGGAAGCGGCGAAGCTGGTCAACGAGGAGGAACTGAAGGTCCAGGCGCTGCGCAACGCCGAGCAGAACGGCATCGTGTTCATCGACGAGATCGACAAGATCGCGCGCCGCCAGGGCGTGTCGGGCGTCGACGTCTCGCGCGAGGGCGTGCAGCGCGACCTGCTGCCGCTGGTCGAGGGCTGCACCGTCAACACCAAGTACGGCATGGTGAGGACCGACCACATCCTGTTCATCGCCTCGGGCGCCTTCCACATGTCGAAGCCGTCCGACCTGATTCCCGAGCTGCAGGGCCGCCTGCCGATCCGCGTCGAGCTCGAGGCGCTGAAGGTCGAGGAGTTCGTGCGCATCCTCACCGAGCCGGACGCGTCGCTCTGCACGCAGTACGCGGCCCTGATGGCGACCGAGGGCGTCACGCTGCGCTTCGACGCGAGCGGCGTGCGCCGCCTCGCCGAGGTGGCCTTCGACGTCAACCAGCGCACCGAGAACATCGGCGCGCGGCGGCTGCACACGGTGATGGAGCGCCTGCTCGAGACGGTGTCCTACGAGGCCTCCGACCGGTCGGGCGCCGACTACCTGATCGACGCCGCCTACGTGGACCGCAGCCTCGGCGAGCTCGCCCGCGACGAGGACCTCGCGAGGTACATCCTTTGACGCCGGCCGACCCGCGCCCCCTGGAGATCAAGCTGCGCAGCAAGTCGCGGCTGCTCGAGGTCGCCTTCGAGGACGGCCGGAGCTTCGAGCTGCCCTTCGAGTACCTGCGGGTCTACTCCCCCTCCGCCGAGGTCCGTGGACACGGTCCGGGCCAGGAGACCCTGCAGCTCGGCAAGCACGACGTCCACGTCCGGTCGGTCGAGCCGGTCGGCAACTACGCGGTCCGGCTGGTGTTCGACGACGGGCACGACAGCGGCATCTATACCTGGGCCTGGCTGTACGAACTCGGCGCCACCCGGGCCGAGAAATGGCCCCAGTACCTCGCCCGGCTGGCCAAGCTCGGCATTCCCTACCCCACCGAACTGCCCAAGAAGGGCTGAGACCCCTTTACAATGGCGGTTCGCATGAACGAACCCGCCCCCCCGAAGCCAGCGCCCGGCGGCGCTTCCGTCGATTTCGGCTACACCGAGGTCCCTCGCGAGCAGAAAGCCCGGCTCGTGCGCGAGGTCTTCGACTCGGTCGCGACGAAGTACGACCTGATGAACGACCTGATGTCCGCAGGCGTGCATCGCCTGTGGAAGCGCTACACGCTCGGGCAGACGGGCTTGCGCCCCGGCCAGGCCGCGCTCGACGTGGCCGGCGGCACCGGCGATCTCAGCGCGGGCATGGCGCAGCAGGTCGGCGAGCAGGGCCTCGTCGTGCTCTCGGACATCAACCACGCGATGCTGAGCGTCGGCCGCGACCGGCTGCTCGACCGCGGCCTGCTGCGCAACGTGCGCTGCTCGCTCGCCAATGCCGAGTGCCTGCCGTTCGCCGACGAGAGCTTCGACTGCGTGACCATCGGCTTCGGCCTGCGCAACGTGACGGACAAGCCCGCGGCGCTGCGCTCCATGCGGCGCGTGCTGAAGCCGGGTGGCCGGCTGCTGGTGCTCGAGTTCTCGAAGCCCGTGGTACCGGGCCTGAAGCCCGTCTACGACCTGTATTCCTTCAGCGTCCTGCCGTGGCTCGGCGCTCGCATCGCGAGCGACCCCGGCAGCTATCGCTACCTCGCCGAGTCCATCCGTCGTTTCCCCGACCAGGACACGCTCAAGTCGATGATGCAGGACGCGGGGTTCGAGGACTGCAGCTACCACAACCTGAGCGGCGGCATCGTCGCGCTGCACAAGGGCTTCCGGTACTGACCCATGCTCCTCGACCGGCTCGAAGCAGCGCTCAACCGCAACCTCGCGGAGTCCCGCAAGGCGAAGTCCCTCGCCCGCCAGCTCGACGGCAAGGTGATGTCGCTGCTCGCGCAGGGCACGCCGCTCGCGATCCACTGCCGCATCGAGGACGGCCGCTTCGTGCTCGCCACGCGGCATGAAGGCGCGCCGGATGCCTCGCTCGCCGGCACGCCGCTGTCTCTGCTCGCGCTGGCCGGTCCGGCCGCCGAGAACAGCCTGCGCGGCGGCAGCGTGCGCATCGAGGGCGATGCCGAGGTCGCGCAGAAATTCCGCGATCTGCTGAAGCTGTCGCAGCCCGACGTCGAGGAGGAACTCGCGCGGGTGATCGGCGACGTCGCGGCGCGGCGCGTGGCGCAGACCGCGCGCGGGCTGCTCGACTGGGGCCGCAAGGCATCGGCCGCCTTCGCGACCAACGTCGCCGAGTACCTGCAGGAAGAGGGCCGCGACGTGCCGGTGCGCGTCGAGATCGAGGAGTTCCTCGAGGCGGTCGACGAACTGCGCGAGGCCACCGACCGGCTCGAGGCCCGCCTCGCGCGACTCGAGGCGAAGCGGCGTCCGGCCTCCCGCCCATGAACCTGCGCACCGTCGGTCGCCTGCTGCAGATCCAGCGCGTGCTCGTGCGGCACGGGCTGGACGAGATCATCCTCGACGCGCACCTGCTGCGCCCGCTGCGCTACCTGTTCTACCTCTCGCCCGCCACTTGGTTCGAGCGCCGCAAGGGCGGCTCGCGCGCGGAGCGCATCCGCCTCGCGCTCGAGGAACTCGGCCCGATCTTCGTGAAGTTCGGCCAGGCGCTCTCGACCCGCCGCGACATGCTGTCGACGGAGCTCGCCGACGAGCTGGCCAAGCTGCAGGATCGCGTCCCGCCTTTCCCGGGCGCCGAGGCGCGCGCGATCGCGGAGCGGGCCTACGGCCGGCCGCTGACCGAGGTGTTCGAGCAGTTCGACGAGCAGCCGCTCGCCGCGGCGTCGATCGCGCAGGTGCACACCGCCCGGCTGCGCACGGGCGAGGACGTGGTGGTCAAGGTCGTCCGCCCCGGCGTGCGCGAGAAGATCGAGCGCGACATCGAGGTGATGTACGTGATCGCCCGCCTCGCACACCGGTACGCGCGCGAGGGCTATCGCCTGCGGCCGGTCGAGGTCGTGCAGGAGTACGAGAAGACCATCCTCGACGAGCTCGACCTGATGCGCGAAGCCGCCAATGCGGCGCAGCTCAAGCGCAATTTCGAGGGTTCGCCGCTGCTGTACGTGCCCGCCGTGCACTGGGACTACTGCCGGCCGAGCGTGATGGTGATGGAGCGCATCCACGGCGTGATGGTCAGCGACCTGGACGAACTGCGCGCGCGCGGCACCAACATCCAGCGGCTGGCCGAGAACGGCGTGGAGATCTTCTTCACGCAGGTGTTCCGGCACAACTTCTTCCACGCCGACATGCACCCGGGCAACATCTTCGTGCAGGTCGACGACCCGGAGAACCCGGTGTACGCCGCCGTGGACTTCGGCATCGTGGGTTCGCTCGACGCGCGCGACCAGCACTACCTCGCCGAGAACTTCCTGGCGTTCTTCGATCACGACTACCACCGCGTGGCGCGGCTGCACATCGACTCCGGGTGGGTACCGGCCTACGTGCGGGTGGACGAACTCGAGGCCGCGGTACGCACGGTGTGCGAGCCGATCTTCAACAAGCCGCTGTCGGAGATTTCGTTCGGACAGGTGCTGGTGCGCGTGTTCGAGACCGCGCGGCGCTTCGACATGCAGGTGCAGCCGCAGCTGATCCTGCTGCAGAAGACGCTGCTGCAGATCGAGGGCCTCGGCCGCCTGCTCTACCCGCAGCTCGACCTGTGGAAGACCGCGCAGCCGATCCTCAAGGAATGGGGCGCCGAGCGCTACAGCGGGCGCACGATCGCCCAGCAGCTGCGCCGCCAGCTGCCCGACCTCAACGAGTCGCTGCGACTGCTGCCGCAGATGGTGCAGCAGGTGCTGCAGCAGGCCTCGGAGGGCAAGTTCCGCATCCGCGTCGAGCAGGCCGGCATCGAGGAACTGCGGCAGGAGATCCGTACCAGCGCGCGTCGCCGCGACCTCACCATCGTCGGGTCGGTCACGATCCTCGGCGGAGTGCTGTGGCTCGCGATCGGCGTGACGTGGCTGCCGGGTGCGGTGCTCGCCGGCGCCGGCCTGTTCGCCCTCTACCTGTCCCGAAAATAGGGGACATTCCTCTTTTTCGCAGCACCTTGTCGGGCCGAAGAAGAGGAATGTCCCCTAGATTGCGATCCAGGTGGCGCGGGCGCGCGCGCAGAGCTCGCCATCCTCGTCGAACAGCGCGGTGCCGGCGTGGAACTTGCGGCCCTCGCCCCCGAGTTTCCAGCCGATCACGGTACAGGCTTCGCCGAGATGCACGCGCCGGTCGACGTGCGCCTGCATCTCGCCGAGCACCATGCGGCGTCGCCCCGGCGTGAGCGCGAAGTAACCCGGGCAGTCGAGCGCGGCCCAATGGAACTCGACCGCGACCTTGCCGTCGCCGCCATCGAGTGAATCGGGCGGCAACCACGGCGCGGCGACGAGGCCGTTGTCGAGTTGCCCCGGAAAGATGCGCAGGCCGTCGCCGCGTCGGCGATGCGGGCCGCAGACGAAGCAGTCCGCGAACACGTGGTCGCGAAATCCGGCGTAGTGCTGCGAGGCCCACACCGCCGAGACGTAGGGAGGTGGCGCGGGCACCTCGAGATCCAGTGACGCCGGCGTGCCCGTCGCGATCAGTTGCTCACCGTGCAGCAGTCGACAGGCGCCGGTCGTGCCTGCTTCTTCGACGTCCAGCCGGACGTCGAGCGGCGGCGGTGCCGCGAGGCGGATGCGCAGGTCGCGCCCGGCCGCCACCGCCAGCGCGCCGCACACGTACCCGCCGTTGCCCGAGCCGTGCGGGCCGTTGAAGCGTGGCGCGATCACGATCGATTTCACGGCGCTTTCTCCCCGGTGGCCTCCGCACCGCAATTCCAGCAGATCGCGAACTGCGCCTCGATGTCTTCGCCGCATCGCGGGCAGTGCCAGTCGGACGCGTGCGCCGGTGCGCGCAGGGCCTCCTCGACCAGCGCCCGTGCCTTGAGGTAGTGCCCCGTCTCGACGACCCACAGTTCCGGCCAGCACTCCACGAACGGGATTTCACCGACCACGCCGCCGAGGCGGTCATTGCGCACCAGGCATGCGATGCCCTCGGCCTCCAGCAGGTTGCGCAGGTGGGCGATCTCGACGACGGACTCGGCGGTGTGCACCTTGCGCAATCCTCACCCCCGCCAGAAGCGGTCCATCTCGAGGTAGGTGAACGAGACCGACCAGCCGATCAGCACGAAGCCGGAAAGGCTCTCGAGGCCGGTCAGGAAGCGGATGTTGCCCATCGGTGCCACGTCACCGAGGCCGAGCGTGGTGTAGCTCACGGCCGAGTAATACACCGCGTCGAGCAGGCCGATCGGGTGCACGGCCACCAGCTTGCCGTGCAGCGGGTTCTGGATCAGGCCCCAATAGCCGATGCCGAACACCCAGATCTCGACGACGTGAATGGCGAGGATGCTGAGGATCATCACGAGGATGCGCGGGCGAGGCCGGATGCGGATGCGTTTCAACACGCCCGTGAGCACCGACAGCGCCTCGTAATGCAGCAGCACGCAGCCGATGACGATGGCGAGCGAGACCAGGGCCACCACGACGTAGGAATGGAATTCGGCGCCTGACATGACGAACCCGCCGTCTTTGCGGCTACGATGTGCGGATGACGACTTCCCCGGCTCTTACCTTACTGTCCCGGCGCTTTCCCGCAAAGCGCGCTTTCATCACCGGCGCGGGCAGCGGCCTCGGCCGCGCTCTCGCGCTCGAATTCGCCCGCGATGGCTGGCGGACCGGGATCGTCGACATCGATGCCGGACGGCTCGACGAGGCCGCGGCCGAACTTGCGGCGGCCGGGGCGGCGGGCGTCGAGCGCTGGGCCGGCGACGTCGCCTCCGAGGGCTTCGTGACCGGCGCGATCGAGGCGTTCTGTGCGCGGACCGGCGGCCTCGACGTGCTGGTGAACAACGCGGGCGTGGCGGTCGCGGGCGGCATCGACGTCGTGTCGGCCGACGACTGGCGCTGGATCGTCGACATCAACCTGCTCGGCGTGGTCTGGGGATGCCGCGCAGCGGTGCCGGCCATGCGGCGCCAGGGCCACGGCCTCATCCTCAGCATCGCGAGTTCGGCAGGCTTCGCCTCCGCGCCGCAGATGGGTCCCTACAACGCAACCAAGGCCGCGGTGATCTCGCTCAGCGAGACGCTCGCCGCCGAGCTCGACACCGTCGGCATCCAGGTGTCCTGCGCCATGCCGGGCTTCTTCCGCACCCACCTGCTCGACACGATGCGGGCGCCGTCGGAGGAGAACGCCATGGCGCACCAGCTGATGGATCACTCGGGCCACGACCCGACGGAAGCGGCGCAGGCCATCCTCGCCGCCGTGGCAAAGGGCCGGCTCTACATCGTGTGGCCGCGCGAATACCGGCTGCTGTGGGCGCTGAAGCGCTGGTTCCCGACCTGGTTCCTCGGGCGCGTGCGCGGCTTCCGCGACACGCAGATCAGGCGGGGGGCGCGTCGACCGCCAGGATGAAACGCGTGTAGATCTCGGGCAGGCGGTCGAGCACGAACTCCTTGCCCAGCAGCTCGCTCGAGGCGATCGCCCGTCGCAGCACGGGCAGCGACAGCTCCTCGATGGCCCGCCGCGCGACCGGCGCGTAGCTGACGTGCCAGGGCTCGACGCCCGTGCCGCCGCGATCGGACGCATACGGGCGATGGAACCCGTAGTGCCGCATGTGGCGATCGAGCCAGTGCGTGAGCCGCCCGAAAATGCCCTCGGGCGCGTACTCGCCCGGCAGCAGCTGGACCTCGTAGCCCGCGGGCAGCGCCGCCGCATCGATGACGTCGATGTCGGAGCCCCAGTGATGACGGCTGCCGCCCGGAATCGCCGACCAGCAGAGGATGGCGTCCACGCGCTCGGCTTCCGACAGGCGCCCGGCCTCGAGTTCGACTCCCTCGCGGTCGTAGAGCGGCCGCTCGCCCCGCCACTTGCGGTTCCACAGCATCAGCTGCCGGTCGAAATCGCGGAAGCTCGAGACCGCGCGCAGGTCGATGCCCGCGCGGGCCGCGTCGTCGCGCATGGCGAGGAAGGACGCGACGGTTTCGTAGTGCAGGGCGCACTTCGGCGCGTCGAGATCGACGATGTGCGTGCGTGCGCGGCCGGTAAGTTCGAGTTCGTTCATGGGGTGCGGGTGTCCGGGCGCAAGGATACCGGAGCCGCCCCCTCCCCGGCAGCGCGGGCGGCGTCGAGTGTCGGAAAAATTTCCACAATGAGGCCGCCGTCGCACGCGGATTGCGCCACCGCGCCGCGCAGGTATGATCCGGAGCCAGTCGCAGGGAAACAAGAGCAAGAACAGGGGACGGCACCCGGGCGCAGTCGCGGGGTCCTCGATCCGCAGATGGGCAACATCAGCCTCCGTCGTCGCTACCTGCTCGCGCTGGGCCTGCTCGGCGCGCTGCTCACGCTCGGCGTCGCGCTGATGGCGGCGGTGGGCGGACTGTTCGAGCAGCACCTGGTCGGCGACCTGCTCGCGGGCCTCGAGCGCGACGCCCATCCGGAAACCGCAGCGGCTCTGCAGCACGCGCAGGCACTGCTGGGCGAGCGGCTGCGCAGCAGCCACCTGCTGCGCATGTGGATCGCACTGCTCGCGGGCAGCACGGTCACGATCGTGGCCATGTGGCTGACGTGGCGACGCATCCGCCGCATCGACGAGGGCGTGACGGAACTGATCGACACCGCCGAGTCGATCGGCCGTGGCACGCACCTCACGCCCGTGGCCGCGAGCGGTGTCGAGGAACTCGGGCCGCTCGAGGCCTCGCTCGAGCGCATGCGCCGCACGCTCAGCGTCACGACCATCACGCGCGACTACCTCGACGTGCTGCTCAACAGCATGAGCGACGCCGTGCTGGTGGTGGCGCCGGACGGCTGCGTGCGCACCGAGAACCGCGCGGCCGCCCTGCTGATGGGTGTCGAGCCGGGACAGCTCGTGGGCCGTTCGTTCGAGTCGCTGCTGGCCGAGCCGCAGCGCGCCGGCTTCAGCCTCGCCCGGGTATCGGGCGAGCCGGGCGAGACGGTCGTGCAGACCGCGCGCGGCCAGACCATTCCGGTGTCCGTCAGCGCCTCGCCGCTTTCGAGCGACCGCCCCGACGTGCGCGGCCACGTGCTGGTGCTGCGCGACATCACGGAACGCAAGCGGGCCGAGCGGCGCATCCGCTACCTCGCGCGGTTCGACGCGCTCACGAAGATGCCGAACCGCATGCAGTTCCAGCACCTGCTGCAGCAGGCGATCGCGCGCACCACGCGGCAGGCGCGCGGCCTCGTGCTGCTGTACATCGACCTCGACAACTTCAAGGAAGTGAACGACACCTTCGGCCACGCGGCGGGCGACCGCGTGCTCGAGACGGTGAGCGAGCGGCTGGCCGGCGCGCTGCCGCGCGACTCGGTCGTGGGCCGCCTGGCCGGCGACGAATTCGCGATCTTCGCGGAGAGTTCGGACGGCGAAGTGTCGCGCCGCGACCTCGCGAGCGGTCTCGCCCGCATGGTGCTCGGCGAGATCTCGCGCCCGCTGCACCTCGGCGAGCACGAGGTCGAGGTGACCGCGAGCGTCGGTGTCGCGCTCTGCCCGGAACAGGCCGACAACGTGATCGACCTGATCCGCAATGCCGATGCCGCGATGTACCACGCCAAGCGCGCGGGCCGCAGCTGCCACGCGTTCTACACGCCGGAGATGAACGCGGCGGCGGTCGAGCGCCTGCTGCTGAAGAGCAAGCTGCGTCGCGCCCTGGACCGCGACGAGTTCCTGGTGCGCTACCAGCCGAAGGTGGACCTCGGCAGCGGCCAGGTGATCGGCGCCGAGGCGCTGCTGCGCTGGCGCCTGCCGGGCCACGGCGAGATCGCGCCGTCGCAGTTCATCCCGCTCGCCGAGGAATCGCGCCTCATCCTCGACATCGGCGCCTGGGTGCTGAACCAGGTCTGCCAGGACTACGCGAGCTGGCAGCAGAAGGTGCCCGACCCGGGCCGCGTCTCGGTGAATCTCTCGCTCAAGGAACTGAGCCAGGCGAGCTTCATCCCGCGCTGCCGGTCGGTGTTCGAACGCCACGGCGTGCAGCCGTCGTGCTTCGAACTCGAGATCACCGAGACGACGCTGATGATGGACACGCAGCGCACGCTGCCGCTGCTCGATGAACTGCGCTCGATGGGCGTGCACCTCTCGATCGACGATTTCGGCACGGGCTACTCGAGCCTGAGCGCCCTGCAGCAGTTCCCGATCGGCACGCTCAAGATCGACCGCTCGTTCGTCACCAACGCGGCAACCGACCCGGACGATGCCACCATCGTGCGGACCATCATCGAGATGGGCCGCAGCCTCGGCCTGCAGGTGATCGCGGAAGGAATCGAGACCGAGGAGCAGCGGCACTTCCTGCTGCACAGCGGCTGCCAGTACGGCCAGGGCCGGCTGCTCGGCGAGCCGATCTCCTCGACCGAATTCCTCGACATGGTGTTGCGCCAGGCGACGGGGCAGCACCCGATCCTGCGCCTGCCCGCCTGAATCCAAATCCGCTGCTCGCGAGAAAAAAGAAGGGCGAAACCGAGGTTTCGCCCGAGCGGGGGTCATTCCACCGAGACTTTCCGCAATTCCGAGTCAATCGTCAAGACTCTGTCCAGATTCATCCTGTACAAAACCTTTACAAACCGACCGGCAGCGGGAAAGATTCGTCCATGTATTCGATCAAGGCTGTCTCGCAGGCCACGGGCCTGAGCGTCGAAACGCTGCGCGCGTGGGAGCGCCGGTACGGCATCGTGAGCCCGCAGCGTGACGACCTCGGGCGGCGCGTCTATCGGCCCGAGGACGTGCTGCGCCTCAGGCGCCTGCGCGAAGCGACGGAACAGGGCCACCCGATCGGCCGGCTCGCGCAACTCGGCGATCCGCAGCTCGCGAGCCTGCTCGAAGGCACGGGCAGCGCGCCGCTGCAGGCCACCTGCGATGCGTTCGTGCAGCGCATCCTCGAAGCGGCGCAGCGCTTCCGCGCCTCCGAATGCGAACAGACGCTGACGCTCGCCATCGCGATGCTGCCGCCGCCGCAGCTTGCGCGCAGCGTGCTGCGCCCGCTGCTGCAGGAAGTCGGTGAACGCTGGCATCGCGGCGAGATCAGCATCGCGCAGGAGCGCATGGTGTCCGCCGCGATCCGCAAGCACGTCGCCCTGCTGCTCGACAGTTACGACCGCAGTGCGCATCGCCCGCCGATCGTCTTCGCCACGCTGCCGGGCGAGCGGCACGAACTCGGGCTGCTGATGGCGGCGATGATCTGCGCGAGCCAGGGCCACAAGGTGCACTACCTCGGGGCCGACCTGCCGCCGCACGAAATCGCGCGCTACACGCGCGAGGTGGGCGCGATCGCTGTGGGCATCAGCGTGGTGATGCTCGACGACGTCGCGAAGGTTCCCGCACTGCTCGCGGGCATCGCTCGCGAACTGGGTCCCGGCATTCCGATCTGGCTGGGCGGCGGGGGTTCGAACTCCGTCAATGCCCGCGACCTGCCGGCGAACTGCAGCGTGGTGCAGGACCAGCGCGAGCTGGAGCAGCGGCTCGAGATGCTCGCCGCCTGATCGGGCGGGCCGGCCATGCCGCCGGCCTCGCCGCGATTCCTCCTCAGAGACGCTTGTGGGCGCCGTCGCAGAGAGGCGATGCGCCCGTCCGCTTGCACGCACAGAACCAGGCCTGCTTCGACTCGGTCGCGACGTACTCGACCGGCGTGAACTCGCTGCCCTTGTGCGAGCCGTCGCAGAAGGGCTGCTTCGCGCTCCTGCCGCACGAACACCACCAGTAGGTCTTGCCGGCCTCGACGTCGACCGCGATCGGGGCCTTCGCGGCCACTACAGCTTCACTCATCCTTCGCTACTCCAGATTGCAGGCCACCCCCCGCGCGGATGCTAGCATCGGGGCAGCCGCGCGCGAGGACCGATGACGGGCGACTTCCTTTCGCAGATCCTGATCCTGCTGGCGGGCTCGCTGCTGGTGCTGAGCCTGGTGCGGCGCTTCAAGCTGCCGCCCATCCTTGGCTATCTGGTGGTCGGCATGGCCCTCGGCCCGCACGCGCTCGGGCTCGTGTCCGACGCCGAAGCCGTCCGGCTGCTGGCCGAGATCGGCATCGTGTTCCTGGTGTTCACGCTGGGCCTCGAGTTCTCCTTCGCGCGCATGGTCGCGATGAAGTCCGAGGTGCTCGGCGTCGGCGGCCTGCAGATGCTGCTGACCACGGCGGCCTTCTCCGTCATCGCGTGGGCCGCCGGCGTGGCGATCGCCCCGTCGATCGTGATCGGTGGCGCGCTGGCCATGTCCTCGACGGCCATCGTCGTGCGCCAGCTCGGCGACCAGCTCGAGATCAATCGCACGCACGCGCGCCTCGCGGTCGGCATCCTCCTGTTCCAGGACCTCGCGTTCGCGCCCTTCCTCGCCCTCGCCACCGCCGGCGGCGACGGCGGGATCGCACTCGGCCCGCAGTGGCTGCTCGGCATGGTCGGCCGCGCGCTCGTCGCGCTGCTGGTCGTGCTCGCCGCCGGCCGCTGGCTGCTGCGCCCGCTGTTCCACGAGATCGCGCGCCACCGCAGCACCGAGACCTTCACGCTGACCGTGCTGTTCGTGGTGCTGAGCGGCGCCTGGGCCACGCACGCGCTCGGGTTGTCGATGGCCCTCGGCGGCTTCCTCGCCGGCATGCTGCTCGCCGAGACGGAGTTCCGCCACGAGACCGAGGCCGTCATCAAGCCGTTCCAGGACATCCTGCTCGGCCTGTTCTTCGTCTCGGTCGGCATGCTGCTCGACCTCGCCGACCTGCTCGCACACTTGCCGCTCGTGCTGCTGGTGCTGGCGGTGCTGCTGGTGGTCAAGGTCGCGCTGGTGGGGCTGATCGTGCGGCAGTTCGTGCCGAATGCCCGCAAGGCGCTGCGCACCGGCCTGGTGGTGAGCATGGGCGGCGAGTTCGGTTTCGCGCTGCTGACGCTGCTGCTGAAGGGCGACGCGGTGCCGGCCGGCATGGTGCAGGCTCTGCTCACCGCAGTCGCGCTCAGCATGCTCGTCGGGCCGCTGATCGTGCGCTACAACGGCCGCATCGCGGACCGGATCCTGCGGCGCGAGACCACGCCGACCTCGGAAGTCGCGCTCGAGAACGCGGCGACCCGGGAACTCGCCCGGCGCGAGCACGTCATCGTGTGCGGCTTCGGGCGCGTCGGCCAGAACCTCGCGCGCGTGCTCGAGCGCAGCGGCTTCGAGTTCATCGCGCTCGACCTCGACCCGCACCGCGTGCGCGAGTCGCGCCAGGCCGGCGACCCGGTGGTGTACGGCGACGCCACGCACGTCGAGGTGCTGCGCGCGCTCGGTCTCGAGCACGCGAGCGTGGTGGTGATCACCTTCGACGATCCGTCGACGGCGCTGCGCATCGTCCGTGCGGTGCGCCGCCTGCGCGCGGACCTGCCGATCCTGGTGCGTACCGAGGACGACACGCGGCTCGAGTCGTTGCAGCAGGCCGGCGCCACCGAAGTCGTTCCGGAGATCTTCGAGACCAGCCTCTCGCTGGTCTCACACGTGCTGCTGTTCCTGAAGGTGCCGCCGCGCGAGGTGATCGAGACCACGGACGCGATCCGCGAGGACCGCTACGCCATCCTGCGCAGCGTGTTCCGGCGCGAGGACGCCTCGATGCTCGACGGCCGGCACAGCCACCGCCAGCAGCTGCGCAACGTCGTGCTGCCGCCGGGCGCCTACGCGGTGGAGCGCAGCATCCGCGACCTCGGCCTGCACGAGGGCGACACGGTCGTGACGGCGATCCGGCGCGAGGGCATCACGGGACGCGATCCGGCCCCGGACACGCGGCTGCGCGAAGGCGACGTGCTGGTGCTGTGGGGCACGCCCGAGGAGCTGGCGCGGACCGAGAGCCGCCTGCTGATGGGCTAGGGAATCACCGTCGTCACGAGGTAGACGGCGAAGATCACGAGGTGCACGGCGCCCTGCAGCACGGTGGTGCGGCCGGTGGACAGCGAGATCGTCGCGACCAGCAGCGACAGCGCGAGCAGCACGGTCGACTTGCCATCGAGGCCGAGCACGAGGTTCCAGCCGGAGACGAGCGAGACGACCGCCACGGCGGGAATCGTCAGGCCGATCGAGGCCAGGGCCGAGCCGAGCGCGAGGTTCATGCTGCTCTGCAGGCGGTTGGCACGGGCCGCGCGCACGGCGGCCACGCCTTCCGGCAACAGCACCAGTGCCGCGATCACCACGCCGACCACCGCCTTCGGCGCGCCGACGGACGCCACGGCCGCCTCGAGTGTCGGGGCGATGGCCTTGGCGAGCAGCACCACCGCGACCAGCGCGACCAGCAGCAGCACCGAGCTCGCTGCCGTGGTCCAGCCGCTCGGCCTCGGCGCGTGCGACTCCTCGTCGGTCGCGGCGGCGCCCTGGGGCAGGAAGTAGTCGCGATGGCGCACGGTCTGCACCAGCACGAAGGTCGCATAGAGAACCAGCGACACGAGTGCGACGGCGACCAGCTGCGCGGGCGAGTAGTAGGGGCCGGCGACGCTGGTCGTGTAGTTGGGCAGGATCAGCGTGAGCACCGACAGCGCGGCGAGCACGGCCAGCGTCGAGCTGACGCCGCGCGTGCCGAAGCTCTGCTCGCGATGGCGCACGCCCCCCGCCAGCAGGCACAGGCCGACCATGCCGTTCAGGATGATCATGACCGCGGCGAAGATCGTGTCGCGCGCCAGTGCCTCGGTAGTAGCCCCGCCCGAGAGCATCAGCGACACGATCAGCGCGACTTCGATGATCGTGACGGCTAGCGCGAGGACGAGCGAGCCGAACGGCTCACCGGCCTTGTGGGCGATGACCTCGGCGTGATGCACGGCCGCGAGCACGCTGCCCGCGAGCGCCAGCGCGAGGACGAGCACCATGGCCCCGCCCGCGTGCGCGCCGGCGAGTGCCGCGCAGCCCGCGAGCGGAGCCATCCAGCTCCAGTGCGGGATCCGGACGGCCGACAAGCTCAGCGATCCGCCTGCAGGTGGGCCTCCAGCAGCCACAGGTGCTTGTCGACGCTGCGCGAGATACCGGTGAACAGGTCGCTCGTGTCCGCGTCGCCCGCCTTGGCGGCGTCGTCACTGGCCTTGCGTACGCTCTTGCCGAAGCGGGCCACGGCCGCGGCCAGCGCATCGACGTGCGCGCGCCCCTCGGTGAGCTCGAGCGGATAGGCGTCGAGCTTCGAGCGCGCACCGACCACCTGCACCGTGCCCTCGGCCACGCCGCCGAGGGCCGTGATGCGTTCGGCGAGGTCGTCGATCGGGCCGCCGAGCTCGCCGGCGAGCGTGTCGAACAGCCCGTGCAGCGCGATGAAGTTCGGGCCCTTCACGTTCCAGTGGGCCTGCTTGGCCTGCAGCTGCAGGTCGATGGCGTCGGCCAGCCGCGCATTCAGCAGCTCGATCAGCTTGGCGCGGGTCTTCGCGGGCAGGTCGATCCGGGTCTTGTGCATGGCAACTCCTCAGCAGGACCGCACGATTTCGTTGGCGGCCATTGTGCGGATTGGACTCGGTCCGACCAACAGGACATGGCTATCGAAGCCATCGAAGCGGCCCTGGCCACCTCGTCCGCCGGCGCCCGGGCATTGTCCGGATCCATCTCGTTCTTGTACAAGCGTCTATTCTTTGACATGGTGTCAATTGCGGTGCAACATGGCCCCATGACCTACATCACCGAGCGACGCCAGGAAGAACGCGACCGCCGCCGGACCGAGATCCTCGATGCGGCGGAGACCGTCTATGCGGAGTGCGGCTGGGACGCCGTCACCATGGACCTCGTGGCGCGCAAGGCCCGGCTGAGCCGCGCCCTGCTCTACGTCTACTTCCGCGACAAGGGCGACCTGCACATGGGCCTCGTCGAGCGGGCGCTCGAGGAACTGCGCCGCCGCTTCGAGGCGGCCCGCGAGGGACGCGCGACCGGCATCGAGGAGGTCGCGGCCATCGGCCAGGCCTATCTCGCCTTCGCGCGCGAGGTGCCGCACTACTTCGACGCCTGCGCACGCTTCCAGGCCCACCGGCGCGAGGGCGAGGAGATCCCGCAGAACGAGGCCGCGTGCATCGACACCGGCGACCGCGTGCACGACGTCATCGTCGAGTCGCTGAGCAAGGGCATGGCGGACGGCTCGATCCGCGCCGACCTCGGCGATCCGTATGCGACCGCGCTGACGCTGTGGGCCTTCACTCACGGCCTCATCCAGATCGCGACCACCAAGGGATGGTTGATCGAGCGCGACGGCATCCCGCTGCAGACGTTCATCGACCACTCGGTCGATCTCGCACTGCGCTCGCTGCGGCCCTGACGGAGCCGGTCCCGTGTCGCACCCCGCCCTGCTGCTCCGTCGCTGCTTCGCGCTGATCGCCGCGATGGGCGTGGTCGCGCACGCCACGGCCGCCACGCCGGTGCCCACGCCCGAGGCGGTCACCGTCGAGGAGGGCCTGCAGCGCGTGGTCGACGACGCCCTCGCCGCCAACCTCGAACTGCGCGTCGGCTCGGCGACCGTGGCGCAGCGCATGGCGGCACTCGACCAGGCCCGGGCGCATTACCTGCCGGCGCTCGATTTCGCGGCGCGCTACTCGATGGCCGAAGGCGGCCGCTCGATCGAGATCCCGGTCGGCGACCTGCTCAATCCCGTCTACGAGACGCTGGACCAGTTGCTGGCGCAGCAGGGCCAGCCGCCGCAGTTCCCGCGCATCCGCAACCAGTCCATCGACCTGCTGCGCGACCACGAGCAGGAGACCAAGTTCGTGGTGACGCAGCCGCTGTACGAGCCTCGACTCGGGCCGGCGGTCGCCGCCAACCGCGAACTCGTCGCCCGCTCCGAAGCCGACCTCGCCGCGCTGCGCGCGCGCGTCGTGCGCGACACCAAGCAGGCCTACTACCGCTGGCTCGCCGCGCAGCAGGTGGTCGGCGTGCTCGAGGCGACCCGCGAGGCGGCGCAGGCCAACCTCGACGCGAACCAGAGCCTGTACCGCAACGGCAAGATCACGCGCGACCTCGTCTACCGCGCCGAGGCCGACGTGCTCGAGATCGAGCAGCAGCGCATCGCCGCGAGCTCCGGCGTGCGCATCGCGCAGAGCTACGTGAACCTGCTGCGCAACCAGCCGCTCGACGAGCCGCTGCCGCGCGCCGAGATCGACGGGCCCGCGGTCGAGCGCTTCCGCACGCGCCTGATCGAGCGCATCGCGGGCCGCAAGCCGGACGTCGCGCTGCTGCAGCGGCTCGCGACCGACCGGCGCCAGGAACTGCGCGGGCTCGACGCCGCGATCGCGGCGGGGCAGGCGCAGGAGGACCTCGCGCGCGCGGCGTTCCGCCCGACGCTCGCGTTCGGCGCGGAGGCCGGCATCCAGGGCGAGGACTACGGGTTCGGCGAAGATCAGAAGTACGTGCTCGCCTCGCTGGTGCTGCGCTGGAACGCGTTCCGCGGCGGCGGCGATCGCGCGGCGCTGACCGAGGCGAAGGCGCTCACCGAGCAGTTGCGCGCCACCCGCGATCTCGCGGCCCAGCAGGTGCGGCTCGAGGTGCAGCAGGCCTACGAGAACCTCGAGGTGGCCGATGCCTCGCTCGACACCGCGGCCAAGCGCACCGAGGCCGCGCAGGGCGCGTTCCTGATCGCCGCCCGCAAACGCGACCTCGGCCAGATCAACCAGGCCGAGTTCATCGACGCGCGGCGGGCCTACACCGACGCGCAGCTCAACCTGAACCGCGTGCGCACGGAATTCCTCGGCCGGCTGGCCGAACTCGAATATGCCATCGGCGACCCGCGTCGCCTCGACCCGGAGCCCGCCCGATGAGAGTCGCCCCCCTCGCCCTGCTCACTTTCGTCCTGGGGCTCGCGGCCTGCGCCGAGCGCGACCATGTCGCGGAGCCGTCGGGCACGCCCGCCGCCCCGGTCCATGCGGCGCCCGTCGAGAGCGTCGCGGTCGCCTCGAGCGTGCGGGCCGTCGGCGTGCTCGCGCCGCGCGACGAAGTCCGGCTGGCCTTCAAGGCCGGCGGCGTGATCGAGCGGCTCGGCGTCGACGTGGGCGACCGCGTGACGCGCGGCCAGGTGCTCGCGACGCTGAAGCGCGGCGAGATCGACGCGTCGGTGGCCCAGGCGAGCGAAGCCGTCGCAAAGGCCCAGCGCGACCTCGAGCGCGCGGCCCGCCTGCGCGCCGACGAAGTGGCGACCGAGGAACAGGTGCAGGACCTCACGACGGCCTACAAGGTCGCGCAGGCCAACCTCGATGCCGTGCGCTTCAATGCGCGGTTCGCCCGCATCGAAGCACCGGCCGACGGCGTCGTGCTCGGCCGACTCGCCGAAGCGAACGAGCTGGTGGCCGGCGGGCAGCCGGTGCTGGTGCTCGGTTCGACGGACACGGGCTGGATCGTGCGGGCCGCCCTCGCCGACCGCGACGCGGTGCGCGTCAACGTGGGCGACACGGCCGAGGTGACGTTCGATGCGTTCCCGGGCCAGCCGTTCCCTGGCAAGGTGACGCGCGTGGCGGCGGCGGCGGACCCGACGACGGGAACGTTCGACGTCGAGATCGAAGTCGCTCCGGACGGCGCCCGCTTCGCGCGCGGCCTCGTCGCCAAGGTGACGCTCGGCCTGTCGCGGCCGGCGCAGGCCGCGGCCACCAGCACGCTGGTGCCGGTGACCTCGCTGGTCGAGGCAAGCGGCGCGACCGGCACGGTCTACGTGCTCGACGCGTCGGGCAAGGTCGCGAAGCGCCGGCAGGTCACCGTCGGTCCGATCGTCGGCGACCGCGTCATCGTCGAAGCGGGCCTCGAGCCCGGCCAGCGGGTGATCACCGACGGCGCGGCCTGGCTCACCGACGGGCATCCCGTCGAAGTCGTCGGCCCGCAGGGCTGAGCCGCGCGCATGCGCATCTGGGCGTTCAGCGTCACGCGCTGGCAGTTCACGCTGGTGCTCTTCGGCCTGCTGATCGCGATGGGCCTCAGCTCGCTGTCGCGCATCCCGCGCTCCGAGGACCCCGAGTTCCACGTGCCGATCCCGACCATCGTGGTCGTGTACCCCGGCGCCGACCCGGTCGACATCGAACGCCTCGTGGTCGACCCGATCGAGGACGCGATCAACGAACTCGACGACATCAAGAAGATGGAGAGCCGCTCGATGGACGGCGTCGGCGTCGTGCAGGTCGAGTTCCAGTGGAGCACCGACCCGGACGAGAAGTACGACGAGGTCGTGCGCGAGGTGAACCGCATCCGCGCGCAGCTGCCGGCCGACATCGCGGGCCTCGAGGTGCGCAAGGCGGGCTCGGGTCTCGTCAACATCGCGCAGATCGCGCTGGTGAGCGAGACCGCGAGCTACCCGCAGCTCAAGGACCTCGGTGACGCGCTCAAGGACGAACTCGACACCGTGCCCGGCGTGCGCCGCAGCCAGGTGTGGGCCGTGCCGCAGCCCGAGGTGCGCGTCGCCGTGGACCTCGAGCGCATGGGTCGCGCCGGCGTCACCCTCGGGCGCATCGAGGGCGCGATCCGCGGCGAGAACGCGACCATCCCGGGCGGCGCCGTCGACGTCGGCCTGCGCAAGTACAACCTCAAGACCTCGGGCGGCTACGACTCGCTCGAGGAGATCGCGCAAACCGTGGTCGCGAGCAGCGCCGGGCGCATCGTCAAGGTGCGCGACGTGGCCGACGTCGGCTGGGCCAATGCCGAAGAGCTCTACACGGGCCGCTACAAGGGCAGGCGCGCGATCTTCGTCACCGCCAATGCGAAGGACCGTGTCGACGTGTTCGCGGTGCGCGACGGCATCGATGCACGTCTCGCCGCGTTCGCGAAGACGCTGCCGCCCGGCGTGACGCTCGAGCGCGGCTTCGACCAGACGCGCAACGTCGCGCACCGCCTGGGCCGACTCGGCATCGACTTCGCGATCGCGATCGCACTGGTGCTGCTCACGCTCGTGCCGCTCGGCTGGCGCGCCGCGGTGGTGGTGATGATCTCGATCCCGCTGTCGCTGGCCATCGGCCTCTCGGCGCTCTATTTCACCGGCCTCTCGCTCAACCAACTGTCCATCGCGGGGTTCGTGCTCGCCCTCGGCCTGCTGGTCGACGACTCGATCGTGGTGGTGGAGAACATCGCGCGCCACCTGCGCGAGGGCTACTCGCGCTTCCAGGCGGCGATCTCGGCGACCGACCAGATCGCGCTCGCCGTGCTCGGGTGCACGGTCACGCTGCTGTTCGCCTTCCTGCCGCTGCTGTTCCTGCCCGAGGGCGCCGGCAAGTTCATCCGCTCACTGCCGGCCGCGGTGTTGTACACGGTCGCCGCCTCGCTGTTCGTCGCCATGACGGTCATCCCGTTCCTCGCGAGCCGCATCCTGCGACCCGAGGGCGAGTCGGGCGAAGGCAATCGCGTGCTGCAGTGGGTGCATCGCGCGATCCACGGCAGCTACGTGCCGCTGCTGCAGAAGAGCCTCGCAGCGCCGCGCCGGACGCTGCTGCTGGGGCTCGGGTTCGTCGCGGCCTCGCTGGCCCTGGTTCCGGTGATCGGCTTCAGTCTGTTTCCGGCCGCGGACATCCCGCAGTTCCGCATCACGATCGAGACACCGAACGGCGCCAGCATCGCGGATACGGATCGCGCGCTGCGCTACGTGGAGGCCGAGCTCGCGCGGCATCCGGAAATCAGGCAGTGGTTCGCCAACCTCGGCCACGGCAACCCGCGCGTGTACTACAACATCTTCCCCGAGGAGACCAACGCGAACGTCGCCGAGGTGTTCGCCGAGCTGGACGAGTTCGATCCGCGCCGCAGCCCGAGGCTCTACGAAGAGATGCGGCACGTGTTCGCGAAGTATCCCGGCGCGCGCATCCTGCTGGAGAGCTATCAGAACGGGCCGCCGATCGAGGCACCGATCGAGGTGGCCGTGAGCGGCCCGGACCTGCTGCAGCTGCAGGCGATCGCGGCGCAGGCCGAGACGGTGATGGCGGCCACCCCGGGCACGCGCGACATCGACAATCCGGCGCGGCGCCTGCGCACGGACCTCGACCTCGGCATCGACACGCAGAAGGCCGCGCTGCTCGGCGTGGCCCCGGTCGACGTCGACCGCACGGTGCGCGCCGCGGTGGCCGGCCTCAACGCGAGCAAGTTCCGCGAGAGCGACGGCGACGAATACGACATCACGCTGCGCCTGCCGATGCAGGGCCGGCAGACGCTCGACGCCCTGAACGTGATCGAGGTCGCGTCGATGACGGGCCATCCGGTGCCGCTGCGCCAGCTCGCCAGCCCGCGCTTCACGTCGGCGCCGAGCCTGATCCGCCGCCACAACCGCGAGCGCGAAGTCGTGATCACGGGCTACACGCAGGACGGCTACAACACCGGCAAGGTGACGCGCGCCATCTTCAAGCGCCTCGATGCGATCCAGCTGCCGCCCGGCTACGCGTTCCGCGCGGGCGGCGAGGTGGAGGCCCGGCAGGAGAGCTTCGGCGGCATCGGCCCGGCCGTGCTGGTCGCGATCTTCGGCATCCTCGCGGTGCTGATCCTCGAGTTCGGCAGCTTCCGCTCGATGCTGATCGTCGCCGGCGTGATCCCGCTCGGCGTGGCGGGCGGCCTCGTCGGCCTGCTGCTGACCGGCTACACGCTGTCGTTCACCGCGACGATCGGCCTGGTCGCGCTGATCGGCATCCAGATCAAGAACTCGATCCTGCTGGTGGACTTCACCAACCAGCTGCGCGAGCAGGGTGTGCCGCTCGAGCAGGCCATCGCGCGCGCGGCCGAGATCCGCATCCTGCCGATCCTGCTGACCTCGGCCACGGCGATCGGCGGCCTGCTGCCGCTGGCGCTGCAGGGCTCGGGACTCTACTCGCCGCTGGCGATCGTGATCATCGCCGGCCTCGTCGCCTCGACGTTGCTCGGGGGCCTGATCACGCCGGTGATGTACAAGCTGGTGCCGCCCGCGATCGAGCCGAAGCTGCCGGGCTGAGCGTCGCCCGCACGCGCTTCACTGCGCCGCGTGGCCGGACGCGTCCGGTGCGTCGACCCGCGGCACCGAGGACTCGATGTACGCGAGGTGCCCGCTCCAGCCGTCGAGGCACGCGGCCGATGCTCCCGCCTGGCAGACAGCCTGGCCACGACGACGCAACGCGAAGACGTGGTCCGCGGGCACGCCGGCGGCGGCGTAGGCCGTGAGGTCGGTGGACGAATCACCGTAAGCGTAGTCGACGACCCAGCCCCGCGCGTGGAACTCGCGCAGCAGCGCCGCCTTGTAGTCGTCCGGGTGGTCGCGCTCCTGCGCCGTCTGCGCGACGTGGACGCTGCCCTCCGGAAAGCCGTGACGCCGCAGCCAGTCGGGCACGCCCGCGGACAGCCAGCCCGTCCGCGTGCTCAGGTAGATGATCGCGTAGCCCTTGTCGGCGTACGCATGTACGGCGCGCGCAGCGTCGGTGCGAGCTTCGAAGACCGCGATCACGGCGGGCGTCAACGTGCCGTCGATGTCGAAGACGACGGCGTGCGACGGCGTCGGCAGCGCGTCGGGCACCGGACGGTACGGTAGCTGCGTGCAGCCGACGAGGGCCAGCAACACGAGCAGCGCGATCGGTCCGCGCCGGCGCTGCGTTCGACCCTTTGACGGCGAGTGCCTCGTCGCCATGCCCGACTCAGGGGACCTGTGCCGCGTCGATGCGTTTCAACGCCTCGGCGAACAGGCTCTGGACGTCGGCCAGGCGCGTCGTCGGATCGTTGTTGTAGTCCATCAGTCGATGTTCATAGGGACGACCGGCCGTGCGCTCGTCGACGATCGCGCGAACGACCTGCAGCGCGGGACGTCGGTGGTGGAACGCCCCGGCCGCCTCGCTCGTCGCCTTCATCATGGCGCAGTAGATGCTCCAGGTCGTGGCGGTCGCCGGGCAATCACGGGTGTCGGAGCGGTTCCAGGCGGCAACGGACGACAGGATCTGCGCGGCGCGCTGCACGATCTGCCGATCGACCGCGGACGGCGGCACCTCCCGGCCGGCATCGACGTCGAAGTGCAGGTCGCCCGGCGTGGACGCGAAGTGCGCGACGGGAAACCAGCCGAACGCGGTCCGCATCGCGCCGGACCCGCTGGAAAACACCTCGATTTCGACCGGCGTCGCGGGGTACTGGCCGACGACGATCGATCCGCTCCAGAGGGCGAGCGGCGACTCGCCTTGCTGCCAGGTGCCGCTGGTGATCGCCGTGGCCGGCGCGATCGACAGCGTGGTCGGTTCGTCTTCGACGAGTGCGCCACACGATCCGACTTGCTTGCCGGCCTCGGCGTGCAGGTCGCACGTCGAAGCGGCGACGTTCTGCACCACGAGGGCGATGAACAACGTGATGGACCGGACGATCATGGCTGCCTCCATCGCGACGAAGCCTGCGGTTCGCGGCGTCCGGGCGAGGGCGCTACGCGCTGAGCGCGGCAATGCCCAGCATGATCAGCGCGGCACCCGCGACGTGAACGGTCGTCATGTGTTCCTTGAACACCAGCGCCGCGAGCACCGCGATGCCGACGATGCTGCCCCCCGAGAACACCGGGTAGGCCACCGAGAGCCGGACACTGCGCAGCGCCAGGGTGAAGCAGAAGAGATTCCCGGCGCCGAGGGCCAGGCCCAGGGCGAAGAGCGTCGCCCAGCCGAGGTCGTGCTCGAGGGGCGCGAGGTACTTGAAGATCGCGTAGGCCGCCACGTTGAGCGCAACCGCCAGCGACAGATAGGCGTAGGGCACGGTCCCTCCGATGCGTCGGGCAAGACGTCACACGGCTTCCGGAACTCGTTCGAGGGGCCGCCGCAGGACGCCCGCGTTCACCGCGGGGCGCACGCGGCCGAGGACCTCGTACGCGGTCAGCGGCAGCAGCCAGCTCGCCGTGAGCAGCGCGGCGATCACGCGCGGTGAAGGCGCGATGCCGACGGCGATCGCGAGACTGAGCAGCAGGCGAAAGGCCACGGGCGCCAGCGTCACGAGAATGGTCACGCTCGCCAGCAGGTGAGCGTAGAGCCAGCCCCGGCGATCCCAGGAGGAGCATCGGCCCAGGTAGGACTCGGCTGATGGTAGTACAGCAGACGGCCGCGAGGAAGTGCAGGCTGAAGGCGACGGCCGACAGCCACGCGGCACCGGCGACGAAACGCCCGAAACCCGAGCAGCGGTCCGCGGCAGGCAGCGGCGCGTCAGCGTTGATCAACGTTGGTCATGGCGCGCAGATCCCGTTCCCCCAGAGACTGCGAGCGACATAAGCACCGCCCCTGCGGATCGTCAAACGGCGACGCGCGATGGTGCGATCAGGGCTTCTTGATGGCTGCCAGCAGCTGGGCGGGATCGAGGCCGAGCTGCTCGATGCGCGTGACGACGCGCGGCCATTCAGTGGCGAGGAATCGATCACGCTCGTCGAGCGTCAGTTTCGCGCGTGCCCCCGACGTGACGAACATGCCGCGCCCGCGCTTCTTCTCGACGAGGCCCTCGTCCACGAGTTGCTGGTAACCCTTGAGCACCGTGAGCGGGTTGAGCGGTGCTCCGCAGCGACGGAGCGTACCGACGGCAGGGGATCACCGTCGGCCAGCGTGCCTTCGAGGATCATGGCCACCACGCGGTCGCGCAGCTGGCGGTAGATCGGCTGGTTGTCCTGCCAGTGGGATTCCATCGCACGCGGGTTCGTGGGGGTGGTGCGCTGCATTACTGTAGCAGAACACCAAGTTCGGACAGGGCCGGACTGTCGGTTTCCGCCGTCGAGAAAGGCGGTTGCATCGGAAACGGGCGGCTACGATGGCCTGGGGACCGTCCGCCCCGATGCAACCGAGGGAGCAAGCTTCTCTGGTGTTGTAGTTAACTATAACACCACAACTAAAGCAAGTCCGAAACGCACCGTTCGGCGTTGTTTACGCACGGTCCGCCTCCTTTGCACCGCGGTAAAATGCGCGGCCCCTCCACAGACGCGCCCGCCAGTTCGGCCCACAGACGCCTCACGGAGAAGTTTTCATGAAGACCCCTGTCGACGTCGCGATCACCGGCGCGGCCGGCCAGATCGGCTATGCCCTCGCCTTCCGCGTGGCCTCGGGCGCCATGCTCGGCCCCGACCAGCCGGTGAACCTGCACCTGCTCGAAATCACGCCGGCGCTCGGCGCGCTGCAGGGCGTGGTGATGGAGCTGAACGACTGCGCGTTCCCGACGTTGAACAAGATCGTGGCGACCGACGATGCGAAGGTCGCGTTCAAGGACTGCCACGTCGCGCTGCTCGTCGGCGCGCGCCCGCGCGGCCCGGGCATGGAGCGCAAGGACCTGCTGCTCGCCAACGCGCAGATCTTCTCCGCGCAGGGCAAGGCGCTCGACGCCGTCGCCGATCGCAACGTGCGCGTGCTGGTCGTGGGCAACCCGGCCAACACCAACGCGCTGATCGCGATGAAGAACGCGCCGAGCCTCAATCCGAAGAGCTTCACCGCGATGGTGCGCTTCGATCACAACCGCGCGCTCTCGCAGCTCGCGGAGAAGACGGGCAAGCACGTCACCGACCTGAAGAAGGTCATCCTCTGGGGCAACCACTCGGCCACGCAGTATCCCGACCTGCACCACGCGACGGTCGCCGGCAAGCCGGCGCTCTCGCTCGTGGACGATGCCTGGTACAAGGAAACCTTCATCCCGACCGTGCAGCAGCGCGGCGCGGCGATCATCAAGGCGCGCGGCGCGTCGTCGGCCGCTTCGGCGGGCTCCTCGGCGATCGACCACGTGCGCGACTGGGTGATGGGCACGCCGGCCGGCGGCCCCTGGGTGAGCATGGGCATCCCGTCCGACGGCAGCTACGGCATCCCGGAAGGCGTGATCTACGGCTACCCGGTCACGTGCAAGAACGGCCAGTACGAGATCGTGCAGGGCCTCGCCATCGACGACTTCAGCCGCGCGCGCATGGAAGCGACCCACAAGGAGCTCCTCGAGGAGCGCGACGGCGTCAAGGACCTGCTGTAACCACAGCCACCGGCGGCGGGGGGCCTAAGCCCCCCGCGCCCCACCCCCCCCCGCAATCCACCCCATGAACGCGCCCGAAAAGCGTCGCCTGCGCGACGTCTTGCTCGGTCCTCCGCGCGACCCGATGGCGCCGGGGACGCGCCAGCACATCGCGCTCGCGGCGTTCCTTGCGTGGATCGGCATCGGTGCCGACGGCCTGTCGTCGTCGGCCTACGGCCCGGCCGAAGCCTTCATTGCGCTCGGGCCGCACAGCCAGCTCGCGCTGTACCTCGCCTTCGCCACGGCGTTCACGGTGTTCGTGATCTCGCTCGCCTACAACCAGGTGATCGAGCTGTTCCCGAACGGCGGCGGCGGCTACAAGGTCGCCACGAAGCTCGTCGGGCCGTACGCGGGCCTCGTCGCGGGCGCCGCACTCGTCGTCGACTACGTGCTCACCATCGCGATCTCGGTCGCGAGCGGCGTCGACGCGATCTTCAGCCTGTTCGCCGCCTCGCAGCAGGTGATCAAGCTCGAAGTCGAGATTGCGATCATCATCGTGCTGATCTACCTCAACCTGCGCGGCATGCGCGAGTCGATCAAGGTGCTCGCGCCGATCTTCATCGGCTTCGTGGTCACGCACCTCGCGCTGATCGCGTACGGCATCGCGAGCCACGGGTCCGGCCTGCACGTCGAGTTCGCGCAGACGATCCAGGAGACGCACGACCTCAGCTCGCAGATGGGCAGCTTCTTCGTGCTGGCGCTGTTCCTGAAGGCCTACTCGCTGGGCGGCGGTACCTACACCGGCATCGAGGCGGTCTCCAACAACATCAACATGCTGAAGGAACCGCGCGTCCGCACCGGCAAGTGGACGATGTTCCTGATGGCGCTGTCGCTGTCGATCACCGCGGGCGGCATCATCCTGCTGTACCTGCTGTGGGACGTCCCGCCGGTGCAGACCCACGAGACGCTCAATGCGCAGGTGTTCCGCGGCATCATCGCCAGCTTCGGCCTGTCGGGCGGCCTGAGCCACTGGCTGCTGCTGATCGTGCTGCTGTTCGAGGGCGCGCTGCTGTTCGTGGCCGCCAACACGGGCTTCCTCGGCGGCCCGGCGGTGCTGGCCAACATGGCCGTCGACCGCTGGGTGCCGAACCAGTTCAGCGCGCTGTCCTCGCGCCTCGTGACCCGCAACGGCGTACTGCTGATGGGCATCGCGGCGCTCGCGATCCTGGTGTGGACCCGCGGCGAGGTGGCGCTGCTGGTGGTGCTCTACACGGTCAACGTGTTCATCACCTTCACGCTCTCGCTGCTCGGCCTCACCATCTACTGGTGGAAGCAGCGCCGCGACGACGAGCTGGCGAGGCGGCGGCTCGTGCTGTCGAGCTTCGCACTCCTGATCACGTTCGCGATCCTCGTGGTCATCGTCATCGAGCGCTTCCTGCAGGGCGGCATCATCACGCTCGGCATCACTTCCATCGTCGTCTGCATCGGCCTGCTGATCCGCAGGCACTACGGCTGGGTGCGCCGGCTCACCCGCCGCTTCGAGCGCGAGCACCGCTGGCGCATGCAGGACCTCACGGACGCGCCGCCCGCGATCGACCCGACGCAACCGACGGCCGTGTTCCTCGTGAGCGCCAACCGCGGCATCGGCCTGCACACGGTCGAGCGCGTCGAGAAGCTGTTCCCCGGCCACTTCCGCAACTTCGTGTTCGTGAGCGTCGGCATCGTCGACAGCGAGTCGTTCGGCAGCGAGCAGTCGCTCACCACGCTGCAGTACGAGACGCGGGCGACGCTCGATGCGCTGGTGAATTTCGCGCACGTGCAGGGCCGCG
This sequence comes from Steroidobacteraceae bacterium, assembly GCA_044226195.1. Lineage (GTDB taxonomy): Bacteria > Pseudomonadota > Gammaproteobacteria > Steroidobacterales > Steroidobacteraceae > RPQJ01. The sequence continues at coordinate 127,393 of JBGAHO010000003.1, read as the reverse complement.
CCTCGCGGTGGTACGACGCCTACGGCAGCGACCGGCTGCTCGAGCTCGAGCGGCTGTCGCTGCAGGTGCGCGACGAGTTCCCGAACAGCGTGTTCTTCGCGAGCCGCCTCGTGTTCGAGACGGAACACTGGTGGAACCGCTGGCTGCACAGCCAGACGCCACTCGCCATGCAGCGCATCCTCAATGACCACGGCGTCGAGCTGGTGATCCTGCCCGTGACGCTGCGCGCCGGCGACGAGCACAACGGCCACCACCCGCTGCCGGCCTGAACCGTCCCGACGGGGCGCGGTCACAGGGACAGCGTCTTGCGATTCGTTCCCATTGACGCGGGTAGAATGATCGTTCATTCTATGCGCCATGCAGTCCCGCGCGCACGCCTGCGCGCGCTCCCCCGAGGCAGTTTCCCCATGTCCAAGCCCACCGGCCCCCGGGCCCGCGTTTCCCTTTCCGTCGTCGTGGCGATGCTGGCCGGCTGCAGCCCGCAGGCCGGCCCGCCGCAGGGCTCGATGGCCGCCCCGGTCACCGTGGTCACGCTCGCGCCACGCACGGTCACGCTGACCCGCGAGCTGCCGGGGCGCACCTCGCCGTACCTCGTCGCCGAGGTCCGCCCGCAGGTCGACGGCATCGTCGCGAAGCGGCTGTTCACCGAAGGCGGCCTGGTCAAGGCGGGCCAGCCGCTGTACCAGATCGAGGACGCGACGTATCGCGCCGATGCCGAGAGTGCCCGCGCGGCGCTGGCCCGGGCCCAGGCGACGCTCGTCACTGCGCAACTCAACGCGCGGCGCAGCGCGGAGCTGGTGAAGATCGACGCCGTCAGCCGCCAGGACGACGAGAACGCCGCGGCCGCGCTGCGCCAGGCGGAAGCGGACGTGAAGGCCGCGCAGGCCGCCGCGGACCGCGCGCAGGTCGTGCTCGGCTACGCGCGCATCACCTCGCCGATCGACGGACGCATCGGCAAGTCGTCGGTCACGCAGGGTGCGCTGGTGACCGCCAAGCAGGCCGACGCGCTCGCCACGGTGCAGCGCCTCGACCCGATCTACGTGGACCTCAGCCAGTCGAGCGCCCAACTGCTCGAGCTGCGGCACGCGCTCGCGGCGGGCCGCCTGCAGGGCTCGCGCGACCTGCCGGTCGAGATCCTGCTCGAGGACGGCACGCGTTACGGCCACGACGGCAAGCTCGCCTTCTCGGACGTCACGGTCGATCCGGGCACGGGCAGCTTCCTGCTGCGCGTCGTGGTGCCGAACCCGGAGCACGTCCTGCTGCCCGGCATGTTCGTGCGCGCCGTGGTCGGCGACGGCGAGCGGGCAGACGCCCTGCTCGTCCCGCAGCCGGGCATCACCCGCGACATGAAGGGACAGGCCACCGCAATGGTCGTGGGCAAGGACGACAAGGTCGAGGTGCGCAGCGTGCGCGTGAGTCGCACGGTGGGCGACCAGTGGCTCGTGGAGGACGGGCTGGCCGCGGGCGACCGGGTGATCGTCGAGGGGCTGCAGAAGATCCGCCCCGGCGCGCCCGTGCAGCCGACCGAGGCCGGCACCCAGCCGACACCGCCGGCGGCAGGCGCGGCGGCGGCGAAGTAGGCCCTCGACATGGCACGCTTCTTCATCGACCGGCCCGTCTTCGCCTGGGTCATCGCGATCGTCATCATGCTGTTCGGCGCAGTCGCCATCACGCGCCTGCCGGTGTCGATGTACCCGAACATCGCGCCGCCGTCGGTCAGCATCCAGGCGAGCTATCCGGGCGCCTCGGCCAAGGTCATCGAGGACTCGGTGACGCAGATCATCGAGCAGAAGATGAAGGGCCTCGACGGCCTCATCTACATGTCGGCGACGAGCGAGGCGAGCGGCCGCGCCAGCGTCACGCTGACGTTCGACAACGCGACCGACCCGGACATCGCGCAGGTGCAGGTGCAGAACAAGCTGCAGCTCGCGATGCCGCTGCTGCCGCAGGCCGTGCAGCGCCAGGGCGTGAACGTCAGCAAGTCGCGCAGCGGCTTCCTGCAGATCGTCGGCTTCATCTCGCACGACGAGCGCATGAACCGCGCCGACATCGCCGACTGGATCATCGCCAACGTCGTCGATCCGCTGTCGCGCGTGCCCGGCGTGGGCAACGTCCAGGTGTTCGGCGCGCAGTACGCGATGCGCATCTGGCTCGACCCGGGCAAGCTGCAGACGTACCGGCTGACCACCTCGGACATCGTCGCAGCCGTGCAGGCGCAGAACGCGCAGGTGACCGTCGGCCAGCTCGGCGGCACGCCCGCGGTGCCGGGCCAGCAGCTCAACGCCACCGTCAGTGCGCAGGAGCGCCTGCAGACGGCCGAGCAGTTCCGCGCCATCGTCGTGCGCAGCAATGCGGACGGATCGGTGCTGCGGCTCGGTGACGTCGCGCGCGTCGAACTGGGTGCGGAGACCTACGACTTCATCAGCCGCTACAACGGCAAGTACCCCGCCGCCGGCGTGGCCATCTCGCTCGCCACCGGCGCCAATGCGCTGCAGACCGCCCGCGCCGTCGAGGCCCAGCTCGAGCGCATGAAGCCGTACTTCCCGGCCGGCATGGAAGCCGTCGTCCCTTTCGACACCACGCCGTTCGTGCGCAAGTCGATCGTCGAGGTGCTGAAGACGCTGACCGAGGCGATCGTGCTGGTGTTCCTGGTGATGTACCTGTTCCTGCAGAACCTGCGGGCGACGCTCATCCCGACCATCGCGGTCCCGATCGTGCTGCTCGGCACGTTCGGCGTGCTGGCGGTACTCGGCTACTCGATCAACATGCTGACCATGTTCGCGATGGTGCTCGCCATCGGTCTCCTGGTGGACGATGCGATCGTCGTGGTGGAGAACGTCGAGCGCCTGATGAGCGAGGAAGGGCTGTCGCCGCTCGAAGCCACGCGCAAGTCGATGGACCAGATCACCTTCGCGCTCATCGGCATCGGCCTCGTGCTGGCCTCGGTGTTCGTGCCGATGGCGTTCCTCGGCGGCTCGACCGGCATCATCTACCGGCAGTTCTCCGCGACCATCGTCGCGGCCATGGCGCTGTCCGTGCTGGTCGCCATCGTGCTGACGCCGGCCTTGTGCGCCACCCTGCTCAAACCGCTCGAGAAGGGCCACCACCACGGCGAGACCGGGTTCTTCCGCCGGTTCAACGAGTGGTTCGACCGCAGCAGCGCGCGCTACCGCAGCGGCGTGACCGGCATGCTCGGCCGCAGCGGGCGCTACCTGGCGATCTTCGTCCTGCTGCTCGGGCTGCTCGGCGTGCTGTTCGTGCGCCTGCCGACCGCGTTCCTGCCCGACGAGGACCAGGGTTCGCTGGTCGCGCAGGTGGTGGCGCCGGTCGGCGCCACGCAGGAACGCACGATGCACTCGATGACGCAGCTGGAGCAGTACTTCCTGCAGCACGAGCAGGCCGCCGTGAAGTCGGTGTTCGCCGTGCAGGGTTTCAGCTTCGGCGGCACCGGCCAGAACAACGGCATCGCCTTCATCAACCTCAAGGACTGGGACGAGCGCCGCGACGCCGCGCAGCACGTCAAGGCCGTGGCGGGTCGCGCGATGGGCGCGCTGATGCAGATCAAGGACGCGATGGCCTTCGCGTTCGCGCCGCCGGCGATGCCGGAACTCGGCACGGCGACGGGCTTCGACTTCTTCCTCACCGACAACGCCGGGCTCGGCCACGACGGGCTGGTCGCGGCGCGCAACCAGCTGCTCGGCCTGGCCGGCCAGAGCAAGAAGCTGGCGAACGTGCGGCCGAACGGCCAGGAGGACCAGCCGCAGTTCCACGTCGACGTCGACACGCAGCGCGCGGCGGCCGCCGGCGTCTCGATCGCCGACGTGAACAGCACGCTGGCGGCCGCCTGGGGCGGCCAGTACATCGACGACTTCCTCGATCGCGGGCGCGTGAAGCGCGTCTACCTGCAGGCCGACGCCCCGTACCGCATGTCCCCCGAGGACTTCCAGCGCTGGTACGTGCGCAACGCGCAGGGCGAGATGGTGCCGTTCAGCGCCTTCGCCACCACGCGCTGGGACTTCGGCTCGCCGCGCCTCGAGCGCTACAACGGCGTGTCCGCGCTCGAGATCCAGGGCGAGGCCGCGCCCGGCGTGAGCAGTGGCGAGGCCATGGCCGAGATCGAGCGTCTCGTCACGCAGCTGCCAAAGGGGCTCGGCGTCGAGTGGACCGCGCTGTCCTACCAGGAGCGGCAGGCCGGCTCGCAGACGCCGATGCTGTACACGCTGTCGCTGCTGATGGTGTTCCTGTGCCTCGCGGCGCTGTACGAGAGCTGGACCATCCCCACCGCCGTGCTGCTCGTCGCGCCGCTCGGCATCCTCGGCGCCACGCTCGCCAACACGCTGCGCGGCATGGAGCGCGACGTGTACTTCCAGGTGGCGATGCTCACGGCCGTCGGCCTGACCAGCAAGAACGCGATCCTGATCATCGCGTTCGCCACCGAGAACCTGCGGACCGGCATGGACCTCGTCGCGGCGACGATGCAGGCCGTGCGCGACCGCCTGCGGCCGATCCTGATGACCTCGCTCGCGTTCGGGCTCGGCGTGCTGCCGCTCGCGCTCGCGACGGGCGCGGGCTCCGGTGCGCAGCGCGCCATCGGCACGGGCGTGCTCGGCGGCATGGTCGTCGGCACGACGCTCGGCCTGTTCTTCATTCCGCTGTTCTTCGTGGTGGTCGAGCGCTATCTCGTGCGCGGCGGCCAGGCACATGCGAGTGCGGCCGCCTCGACGGGAGGTGACCATGCGTAATCCGGCCCCGCTCGCACTGGCGCTCGCGACGCTGCTCGGCGTCGCCGGGTGCGGCGTGCTCGAACCGGCCCTGCCGAAGGCGGACTCGGGCATCCCCGCGACCTGGCCGCAGGCCTCGCCGGCGGCGACCGCCGCGGGCGCCACCGCCGCCGACATCGGCTGGCGCGAGTTCTTCACCGATCCCCACCTGCAGGAGTTGATCGGCCGCGCGCTGACCGGCAATCGCGACCTGCGCGTGGCCGTGCTGAACGTGGAGCGCGCGCGCCAGCTGTATCGCGTGCAGCGCGCCGACCGCGTGCCGTCGATCGACGCCGTCGGCACCATGACGCGGCGTGGGGGCGATGCCGGCACCAGCGAAGCCTTCACGGCCGACCTCGGCGTCACCGGCTTCGAGCTCGACCTGTTCGGGCGCGTGCGCAACCAGAGCGAGGCGGCCCTGCAGCGCTACTTCGCCCAGGAAGAAGCGCGCCGGAGCGCCCAGCTCGCGCTGATCGCAGAGGTCGCGAACGCCTACCTGACACTGGCCGCGGACCAGGACCAGCTGCGCGTCGCGCGCGAGACCCTGCGCACCCGCGAGGAGTCGCATGCCCTCACGGAGAAGCGACACGAGCTCGGTGCCGTGTCGGCGCTCGACGTGAGCCAGTCGCGAACGCTCGTGGAAAGTGCACGCGCGGATGCGGCGCGCTACGCAGGACAGGTGGCGCAGGACGTGAATGCGCTCGACGTGCTGGTCGGCTCGCCGGTCGAGGCGGCCCTGCTGCCGGCCGGGCTGGGCGAATCGGTCACGGAGCTCGACCCGTTGCCGGCGGGCGTGCCGTCGACCGTGCTCCTGCGCCGCCCGGACGTCCTGCAGTCCGAGCACCTGCTGCGCGCCGCCAACGCGGACATCGGCGCGGCGCGCGCGGCGTTCTTCCCGTCGATCACGCTGACGGGCGCGGTCGGCTCGGCCAGCGGCGAGCTGTCGAGCCTGTTCGACGGCGGCACGCAGACCTGGAGCTTCATCCCCTCGGTTCGCGTGCCGATCTTCGAAGGCGGACGGCTGCGCGCCAACCTCGGCGTGGCGAAGGCCGACCGTGACATCGCGCTCGCCAGCTACGAGAAATCCATCCAGCAGGCGTTCCGCGAGGTCGCGGACTCGCTCGCGCTGGAATCCACGCTCGCCGACCAGCGCACGGCGCTCGCGGCCGTGGTGGACGCGGCGACGCAGTCCGAGGCGCTGTCCGATGCCCGGTACCGCGCCGGCCGCGACAGTTACCTCACGCGGCTCGACGCGCAGCGCACGCTCTACGTCGCACAACAGGCGCTCATCACGACGCGGCGGGCCGAGCAGTCCAATCGCGTCACGCTCTTCAAGGTGCTCGGCGGCGGCTGGAGGGAACACACGCCATGAACGGTGCAGCCGTGACGACCCGGCAGACGAAGCGCGCGGACGAGCAGCGGGACCGCATCCTGTGCGCGGCCCTGCGGTGCTTCATCGAGCACGGCTTCCATGCTGCGAGCATGGCGAACATCGCCGACACCGCCCAGATGAGCGCCGGCCTCATGTACCGGTACTTCGCGAACAAGAACGCGATCGTGCTGGCGATCATCGAGCGCCAGCTGGAGGAAAAGCGCTGCCGCATCCGCACGCTGCAGTCCTCGGGCGACATGACCTCCGCCCTGCTCGACGCGTTCGACCACTGGTGCGTCGGCGAGCGCAGCGGGATGAACCCGGCGCTGTTCCTCGAGATGAGCGCGGAGGCGACGCGGGATCCGCAGATCGCCGCGGCGCTGCGCGAGTCGGACGGCGTCATGCGTGAGGAATTCGAGGCCTGGTTCCGCCGCGACACCCGCGAGGGCGGCCTGGGGTTCCCCCCGGAGGTCGCGGCGGCGCGTGCACTGCAGCTGCAGTTCGTGGTCGAGGGGCTGGTCCTGCGGGCGGTGCGCGAACCGGGGATCGATCGATCGCGGCTCGACGCGGCCATCCGTGAATCGGTCGACCGGATCCTCGCCCCCTGACACCGGGACGCTGATCTCGCGCGGCGCCCCGGGGTGGTGCCGTCGCGGTCCGGATGGCGCATCATCGGGCGGCCACGGGGCGACTGCCCCGCCGATCGCATGGGAGGCGCCAGCGTGATGACCCTCGTCTGGACCGGGCTGATCCTCGTCGGCGCGTTGATCCTCGCCTACCAGCGCGTCTCGCTGCGCGCCGCCACCCTCGCCGCGGGCGTGGCCCTCGTCGCCTACAGCCTCTTCGGCCACGGCTCGCTGGCCTGGCAGATCGTCTGCTGGCTCGCGTTCGCGTCGCTCGCCCTGCTGAACGTCGACGCGGTGCGGCTGCAGTACGTGACGCGGCCCTTCCTGCGCGTCTATCGCCGGCTGCTGCCGACGATGTCGGACACCGAGCGCGAGGCGCTCGAGGCCGGCACGGTGTGGTGGGACGGCGAGCTGTTCACCGGGCGGCCCGACTGGTCGAAGCTGCTCGCGGCGAAGGCGCCGACCCTCTCGGCCGAGGAACAGGCGTTCATCGACGGCCCGTGCGAGGAACTCTGCCGCATGGTCGACGACTGGGACATCACGCACCGTCGCGCCGACCTGCCGCCCGAGGTCTGGGACTTCATCAGGCAGCAGGGCTTCTTCGCGATGATCATCCCGAAGCGCTACGGCGGACTCGAGTTCTCCGCGTACGCGCACTCGTGCGTCCTCGTGAAGCTCGCGAGCCGCAGCGCCACCGTGTCGTCGACGGTGGCGGTGCCGAATTCGCTCGGGCCGGCGGAGCTGCTGCTGCATTACGGGACCGAGGCGCAGAAGAGCCACTACCTGCCGCGGCTCGCGCGGGGCGAGGAAGTGCCGTGCTTCGCGCTGACGGCGCCACGCGCCGGTTCCGATGCGGCCTCGATCCCCGACACGGGCTTCGTCTGCAAGGGTGTGTACGAAGGTCGCGAGGTCGTCGGCCTGCGCCTGAATTTTTCCAAGCGCTACATCACGCTCGCGCCGGTCGCGACGGTGATCGGACTCGCGTTCCGGCTGTACGACCCCGAGCGCCTGCTTGGCGGGGAGAAGACCGACTACGGCATCACCTGCGCGCTGATTCCGCGCGGCACGCCGGGCCTGACCATCGGTCGTCGCCATTTCCCGCTCAACGTGCCGTTCCAGAACGGCCCGCTCCAGGGCCACGACGTGTTCGTGCCGCTCGACTGCATCATCGGCGGGCCGGCGATGGCCGGCCAGGGCTGGCGCATGCTCGTCGAGCAGCTGTCCGTCGGACGGTGCATCTCGCTGCCCTCGAGCGCGACGGGCGGCGCGAAGGCCGGCGTGTACGCCTCGACGGCGTATGCCCGCATTCGCAAGCAGTTCAACCAGCCCGTCGGCCGGTTCGAGGGCGTCGAGGCCGCGCTCACGCGCATGGCCGGCGCGGCCTACATCTGCGACGCGGCGCGCTCGGTGACGACGGGCGCGATCGATGGCGGGGAGAAGCCCTCCGTGCCGGCCGCGATGCTCAAGTACCACTGCACCGAGCTCGCGCGACAGGTGTCGATCGACGCGATGGACGTGCACGGCGGCAAGGGCATCTGCCTCGGCCCGCGCAACTACCTCGGCCGCGGCCACCAGGTGGTGCCCGTCGCGATCACCGTGGAAGGCGCGAACATCCTCACGCGCAGCCTGATGATCCTCGGCCAGGGGGCGATCCGCTGCCACCCCTACGTGCTGCGCGAGATGACGGCCGCCAAGGACAAGGACAAGCGACGCAGCCTCGCGCAGTTCGATCGCGCGCTGTTCGGCCACATCGGCTACACGCTGTCGAACGCGGCGCGCTCGTTCGTGATGGCCGCGACGCTCGCACGCTACTCGGCGACGCCGGACGCCGGGCCGACGCGCCGCTACTACCAGCACATCAACAAGTTCAGCGCGCAGTTTGCGTTCGCCACCGACATGGCGATGCTCTCGCTCGGCGGCTACCTGAAGCAGAAGGAGCACCTCTCGGCGCGCCTGGGCGACGTCCTCTCGGCGCTGTACATGGCGTCGATGGTGCTCAAGCACTACGAGAACCAGGGACGGCCGGAAGCGGACCTGCCGCTGGTCGAGTGGACCTGCCGCACGCTGCTCTATCGCGCGCAGGAACAGTTGCACGGTTTCCTGCGCAACTTCCCGAACCGCTGGCTGGCGCGCGCGATGCGCCTGGTGATCTTCCCGCGCGGACGCACGTACTTCGCGCCCAGTGACCGGCTCGGGCGGCAGATCGTGGAGCCGCTGATGGTGCCGAGCGAGTCGCGCGAGCGGCTGGCCGAGGGCATCTACAAGACGGTCGAGCCCGGCAACCCGATCGGCCTGCTGCAGGAGGCGCTGGTGCTGGCGATGAGCGCGGAGCCGCTCGAGAAGCGCATCCGGGTCGAGGGCGTGAAGACCGGGCGCATCACGGCGCTCGACCTGCCGGGCCAGATCGAGCAGGCGCTGTCACTCGCGCTCGTCTCGCCGCAGGAGGCGCAGTTGCTGCGCGACTACGACCGCAAGGTCATGGAGATTCTCCACGTCGACGACTTCGACACCGAGGACCTCGCAGCCGGCGCGCGTCCTGCGGATGCGCCCGCCTCGCAGCGCCACATCGCCTGACATAGGGGACATTCCTCTTTTTTCCCGGCTGCCAAAAAAAAGAGGAATGTCCCCTATTTTTCCAGGAAGCCGAGGACGGTGGCGTTGAAGGCGGCGGCGGCGCCGATGTTCGACAGGTGCGCGGCGGGCAGCTCGACGCAGCGTGCGCCGGGAATCGCGGCCGCGAGGGCCAGCGCGGCGGCCGGCGTCGAGGACGGATCGTCGCTGCCGGCGATGACGAGCGTGCGCGCCCGGATGCGCCCGAGGTCCTCGCGCAGGTCGAGATCGCGGATGGCGGCGCAACACGCAGCGTAACCGTCCGGCGAAGTTGCCAGGATCTGCTCGCGGATGCGCTGCACGGAGACGGGCTCGGCCGCCCGGAACGCCGGATTGAACCAGCGCTCGAGCGTGGCGTCGACGACCGCCGCGAGGCCCTCGCGCCGCACGAGGTCGATGCGGGCAGTCATCGGCTCGGGGGCACCGAACCACGCCGACGTGTTGCTGAGGACGAGCCGGTCGATCCGCTCCGGCGCATGCGCCCCGAGCCAGATCCCGACCGCGCCGCCCATCGAGAGCCCGCAGAAATGTGCCCGCTCGATGCCCTGCGCATCGAGGAGCCGCAGGACGTCGCCGCCGAGCTGGTCGATGCGGTAAGGCCCGGGCGGCACCGACGAGCCGCCGTGTCCGCGACTGTCGTAGCGCAGCACGCGGAACCGCGTGCAGAACGCCTCGACCTGCGGCCACCACATGTCGAGCGACGCACCGAGCGAGTGGGCCAGCACCAGCGGCGGACCACCGTGCAGTTCGTCCCAGCGGTAGTGGAGCCGCACCTCGCTCGCATCCAGCGTCGTCATGCGCGGAGCTTACCCGCTTTGCGCTACTCTTGCGGCCGTGAAGCCCGCCGACGACAACGAGACCGTCCTCTACGAGGTGAACCTCGAAGCCGACGCGGCCATCGAGGGCCCGTTCGACACGTGGTTGCGCGATCACATCGCCGACCTGCTGCAGATCGACGGCTTCCGCTCGGCCGAGATCCTCGAGGATGCGTCGGCGCCGGCCGGCCGCGTCCGCCGAATCGTGCAGTACCGGCTGCGCGACCAGGCCGCACTCGACACCTACCTGCGCGAGCACGCCCCGCGCATGCGCGCCCAGGGCGTGTCGAAGTTCGGCGAGCGCTACAGCACCGAGCGCCGCGTGCTCGCGCACCGCGAAGAGTTCATCCGCGGCAAGGTCTCGACCGAGAACTGCCTCAATTGCGGCGAGGTGCTCACCGGCCAGCACTGCGCGCACTGCGGCCAGCGCGCGAAGGTGCGCGTACTGTCGTTGTGGAGCCTGCTGCGCGACGTGGTCGGCGACGCGCTCAACTGGGACTCGCGCCTGTGGCGCACGCTGCGACCGCTGGCCTTCTCGCCGGGCCTGCTCACCGAGGAGTTCCTGCGCGGCCGGCGCGCACGCTACACGCCGCCGTTCCGCATGTACCTGATCCTGAGCGTGGGCTTCTTCCTGAGCACCACGATCGGCGGCGCGGACCCCGGGGCGGACCTGCACCTGCAGGTCGGCGACGACGGCGCCAACCTGCAGTACAAGGTAGACGAGGCGCCCGCGGGCGCGAAACCGTCGTCGGGCAGCACGAGTTCCCCGGGGTTGCCCAAGGCGCCGCCGGCTCCGGGCATCTCCGCGAAGCCGGCCGACTCGAAGGCCCCGGCCGCGAAGGATGCCAAGCTCGATCCGGAGCGACAGCGCATCGTCGACACGATCGTCAAGCGCCTGCCGGAGAAGGACCAGTCGCGCGCCCGCGCCGAGATGGAACGCGAGTTCGCGAGCATGACGACCGAGCAGGTCAGCGCCGTGGATCGCGTGGTGGCCAACCCGTGTTCGCCCGACAACTTCAAGGTCAGCCTGGGCCCGCTCACGAGCAAGTACGAGCCGCGGCTGCGCCAGGCCTGCAACAAGATCGTCAACGACTCGAAGGGCTTCGGCCGGGCGCTCTACGACAACGTCCCGAAGATGATGTTCATCTTCCTGCCGCTGATCGCCGGTCTGATGTACGTGCTGTACCTCGGCTCGGGACGCTATTACGTCGAGCACCTGCTGTTCTTCGTCCACTACCACGCCTTCTTCTTCCTCGGCGGCATGGCGGTGGTCCTGCTCGAACGAATAGCCGGACTGCTCGGGCCGGGCGGGGTCGGCGGCATCCTCGACTCGGCCGGCAAGCTGCTGATCGTGATCCTGATCTTCTACGTGCCGTACTACCTGTACCGCGCGATGCGCCGCGTCTACGGCCAGGGCCGCTTCGTCACGCTCGTGAAGTACTCGATCCTCGGCGTCGGCTACCTGTTCTTCCTCACCCTGACCGGCGTCGGCCTGCTGTTCTACACGGCGCTCACCCTCTGAGCCCCGCGCCGTGAGCACGGACCGCGTCATCCTGCACGTCGACATGGACGCCTTCTACGCGTCCGTCGAGCAGCGGGACCACCCCGAGCTTCGCGGCAAGCCGGTGATCGTCGGCGGCAGCGGTGGCCGGGGCGTCGTCGCGGCCGCCAGCTACGAGGTGCGCAGGTTCGGCGTGCACTCGGCGATGCCGACGCGCGAAGCCCTGCGGCGGTGCCCCGAAGCGATCTGCGTCACGCCGCGCATGTCGCACTACAGCGCGGTGTCGCGCGAGATCTTCGCCGTGTTCCACGAGTTCACGCCGCTGGTGCAGGGCCTCTCGCTCGACGAGGCGTTCCTCGACGTCACGGGCAGCCTCGCCGCGCTCGGCGAGCCCGCGCACATCGCGCGCGAGATCAAGCGACGCATCCGCGAGCGCACCGAGCTCACGGCGTCGGTGGGCGTGGCGCCGAACAAGCTCGTCGCCAAGATCGCATCCGACCTGCGCAAGCCCGACGGGCTGGTGATGGTGCGACCGGACGAGGTCACCGCCCTGCTCGATCCCCTGCCGGTGCGCAAGCTCTTCGGGCTCGGCGAGAAGACCGCGCCGAAAGTCGAAGCGCTCGGCATCCACACGCTCAGCGACCTGCGGCAGGCCGCGCCGGCGCGACTGCGCCCGATCTTCGGTCGCTACACCGAGCGAGTGCAGCAGCGCGCGGCCGGCATCGACGACCGCCCGGTCATCCCCGATCTCGACGAGAAGCAGGTCAGCGCCGAGGAGACCTTCGAGACCGACATCGCGGACCGCGCGCGACTGCAGGCCGAGCTGGCACGGCTGGCCGACAAGACCTGCGCGCGCCTGCGGACCCGGGAGCTGGTGGCGGGCTGCGTGACAGTGAAGATTCGGCGCAAGGACTTCACGACGTACACGCGGCAGCGGCACTTCGAGCCGCCGACCCAGGAGACGCGGGTCATCGCGCGCATCGCCGCCGAACTGCTCGACACGTGGCTGCGCGAGCAGCCGCGGGCCGCCCTGCGGCTGCTGGGGGTCGGGGTGAGCGAGCTCGGACCGGACGTCCAGCCGGACCTGTTCGCCGCGCCCCAGTCGACGAAGAACCGGCAGCTCGACGCGACCGTCGACCAGATCCGCCAGAAATTCGGGTCGGTGGCCCTGACGCGCGCCAGTTCGCTCGAGAAACCGGAAAAGTAGGGGACCCTCCCGCAAACGGGTCCGCTCAGGCATCATGGGCCCCCGGTCAGATGCCGCCCTGCGGCATAACTACCTATGTACACAAGCTTTTTCGGGCTCCAGGAAAAGCCGTTCGCGATCACGCCCGACCCCCGCTACCTGTACCTCAGCGAGCGGCACGCGGAGGCGCTCGCGCACCTGCTCTACGGCATCAACGAGGCCGGCGGCTTCATCCAGCTGACCGGCGAGGTGGGCACGGGCAAGACCACGGTCATCCGCAGCCTGCTCGAGCAGCTGCCGGGCCACGCCGAGGTCGCGCTGATCCTGAACCCGCGCGTCACGCCGGCCGAGTTCCTGCTGACCATCTGCGAGGAGCTGCACATCAACGTGCCGGAGGGCGGCAAGGGCAGCACCAAGACCCTGATGGACCTGCTCGGCCGCTACCTGCTCGAGACGCATGCGCGCGGCCGCCGCGTGGTGCTGATCGTGGACGAGGCGCAGAACCTGAGCGCGCAGACGCTCGAGCAGGTGCGCCTGCTGACCAACCTCGAGACCGCGACCACCAAGCTGCTGCAGATCATCCTGATCGGCCAGCCCGAGCTGCGCGACCTCCTCGACCAGCCCGACCTGCGGCAGCTCGCGCAGCGCATCACGGGCCGCTATCACCTGAGCCCGCTGTCGCTCGAAGAAGCCGGCGGCTACGTCAAGCACCGCATGCGCGTCGCGGGCGCGACCGCCGAGGCGTTCACGCCGGGCGCGTTGCGCGAGATCTACCGGCTGAGCGGCGGCATCCCGCGCGTCATCAACGTGATGGCCGATCGCGCGCTGCTCGGCGCGTTCACGCGCGAGGACCACCGTGTCGGCGCGTCGTACATCCGCCTGGCGGCATCGGAGGTCTACGGTCGCCCCGTGCCGGCACCGTGGCTCAAGTGGGCGACGGCCGGCGCCATCGCTGCGGCCCTCGCCATTGCAGGCGTCGGCGCCTGGACCTTCTTCCATCGCCCGGCGACGGCCACCGTCGCCGCCAGCACACCGGCCGCACGGGAAAAGGCGGCGGCGACCACGAACCCCAGTCCAGCAACGGCTGCGCCCGCCCCCGCCGCGCCGAAGCCCGCGCCGGCCGTGCCGTTCGACCAGATGCTCGCCGCCAACGGCAACGACACGACGACCGAAGCCGCGCTCGGCAAGCTGTTCGCGCTGTGGGGCGCGCGATACGTGCCCACGGGCGGACGCGGTTGCGACCAGGCGAGCAAGCAGGGCCTCGAGTGCCTGTTCCAGAAGGGCTCGTGGGCGCAGATCCGCACGCTGAATCGTCCGGCCATCCTCACGCTCACCGACGACGTCGGCCGCACGCACCAGGTGGTGCTGACCGCGCTCGACGACGATCGGGCCACGATCGACCTCGGCGGCCAGCCCCACGCCGTGTCCATCGCCGGACTCTCGCGCTACTGGTTCGGCGACTTCCTGCTGCTGTGGCGTCCGCCGATCGCGGTCGCCAAGGCGCTCACGCCGGGCATGCGCGGCGCGGACGTGCGCTGGCTGCGCGACAGCCTGCGCAGCGCGCAGGGCCTTCCGGGCGGCGGCGGCAACGACTACTACGACGACGACCTGGTGCGGCTCGTGCAGGACTTCCAGCGCACACACCGGCTGAACATCGACGGCGTCGCGGGCGTGCAGACCCAGATCGTGCTCGACACGGTGCTCAACGCCACGGGCTCGCCGACGATCGTGACGCAGGTGGCGGGAGGCTGAACGATGTCCTTCATCCTCGACGCGCTGCGCAAGTCCGAGCACGAGCGCCAGCAGAAGACGGGACCCGGACTCGCCGAGATCCCGGCGGCGCCGCGCAAGCCGAAATCCAACGTCTGGGCCACGGCCGTCGTCGCGCTGCTGATCGTCAACCTGGTCGCCATCGGCGTGCTGATGCTGCGCCGTTCGAGCCACACCGACTCCGGCGAGGCCGCGACGACTGCCACGGCGGCGGCGCCGACGGTCGCGCCGACAGCGGCAGCGACGCAGCCTGCCGTCGAAGAGCCCGCCACGGTTCCCGAGGCGCAGCCCCAGCCGACCCTGCGGACGTCAGCGCCGCCCGCCGTCGCCCCGGGCCGCAATCCACTCGAAGCCGAGGTGTCGGGCGGCGCACAGGACATCGATGCCGGCATCGCTGCGAGCGCAGCGTCCGTGCCGGCCGGGCCTCCCGCCGTCACGCGCGCGTCACCCGGCGCAGCCTCGGCCGGGGGTGGCGTGACCACCATCGGCGGCGGCGGCTCCGTCCGCTACGAGCCGATTCCCCAGTCCGTCGTCGAACGCGCGATTGCGGCCGAGTCGCGCACGACGGCACCCGCGCCGGCCGCCCCTCGACCGTCACCGTCCGAGGCCGCCCTGCCATCCGCGGACGAGATCACGGCGAGCGGCGGCGTGCCGTCGCTGCACCTCGACCTGCACGTGTACTCGACCCGGCCCGCCGAGCGCTTCATCTTCGTCAACTCGCACAAGTACCGCGAGGGCGACACGATGCAGGAAGGCCCGACGGTCGAGCAGATCACGCCGACGGGGGCCGTCCTCACCTATCGCGGCAGTCGCTTCCTGCTGTCGCACTGATGCCGCGGACCGGGCTGTGAGCGCATCGGTCGCGGCGCTGGACGCCGACTCTCTCGACGGACTGCGACTCAGCCGGGCCCTGAAGGCCGGCATCCTGCGACTGCTGTCGCGGCAGGAGCACCTCAACAAGATCAACGTGTTCCCCGTGCCGGACGGCGACACCGGCACCAACCTCGCGCTCACCATGAGCGCCGTGCTCGGCGCGCTGCAGAAATCGCCGGACGCGCACGCCGGCCAGATGCTGACGCGCGTCGCCGATGCCGCGCTCGACGGCGCGCGCGGCAATTCCGGCGCGATCCTCGCGCAGTTCTTCCTCGGGCTGTGCGACCGGCTCGGGCACCTCGGCCGCCTGAGCCCCGACGACTTCGCCGACGGCGTGCACGGTGGCGCGGAGTATGCGCGCGAGAGCCTCAGCGAGCCGCGCGAGGGCACCATCCTCACGGTGCTCACCGACTTCGCGCATGCGCTGCAGCAGGCACGCCGCGATGGCCTGCGCGACTTCCGCGGGCTGCTGCAGCGGGGCGTGCAGGCGGCGCAGGAATCGCTCGAGCGCACGCGCTTCCAGCTCGAGGCACTGCGGCGGGCGAACGTGGTCGATGCCGGCGCGCAGGGCTTCGTCGAACTGATCGCCGGCGTGACGGATTACCTCGAGAGCGGCAGCGACGAGGACCCGAACGTGCAGTCGGCCGCGGTGCTCGATGCCGGCGCGGAGATCACCGCCGGCCAGGAGGAGAGCCTCGCGCACCGTTATTGCACGGAGTGCATCGTCACGGGCCACGACGTCGACCGGCGCCACCTGCGCGAGGAACTCGCGGTGCTCGGCAGCAGCCTCGTCGTCGCGGGGCTGCACGACAAGGTGCGCGTGCACGTGCACGTCAACGACCCGGCCGAGGTGTTCCGCATCGCCGCGCGCTACGGCACGGTGTCGGCCGAGAAGGCCGACGACATGCAGCGCCAGCAGCATTCGGCGCACCTCACGGGGCGACAGGTCGCGGTGGTCACGGACTCCGCGGCCGACATTCCCGACGACGAGATGGACCGCCTCGGCATCCACATGGTGCCCGTGCGGCTGCACTTCGGCGCGCACAGCTACCTCGACAAGGTCGGCATCACGTCGGAGGAGTTCTACGCCGAGTTGCAGCGCAATCCGGAGCACCCGAAGACGTCGCAGCCGCCGCCCGGCGACTTCCGGCGCCAGTTCGAATTCCTCGCCTCGCACTATCCGTCGGTGCTCTCGCTGAACCTGTCGCGACAGGTGAGCGGCACCTGCGGTGCGGCCGAGACCGCGGCCACCCGCGTGACCACGCACGGCCAGGTGCGCGTCGTCGACTCGATGAACGCGTCCGTGGGCCAGGGGCTGCTCGCCATGTACGCAGCCGAGTGCGCCGAACGCGGCTGGCCGCTCGAGCGCATCGTGCCGGCGGTCGAGGCGATGCGTTCGCGCACGCTGACGTTCGGTCTGGTCGGCTCGCTCGAGTACGGCGTGCGCGGCGGTCGCCTGCCGCGCTGGGTGAAGTCGGTCGCGGATGCGCTGCAGCTGATGCCGATCCTGCACGCCGACCGGCGCGGCCGCGTGACGGGCGGCGGGGTCCTGTTCGGACGGCATCACCTGCGCGAGAAATTCGCTCGCTTCGTGCGCCGGCGCATGCGCTCCACGATGCGCTACCGGGTCCTGGTCGGTCACGCGAACTGCGCGTCCGACGGCGAATGGCTGCTCGGCCGGCTGCAGGGCGAGAACGTGGTCTACGGTCGGGTCGTGCCGCTCGGCAGCGCGCTCGGCGTGCACGGCGGTCCCGGGATGCTGGTCGTCAGCCTGCAGGAATACGAGGTGCCGCAATGAAGCTCGAGACGCTGGCCATCCACGCAGGGCGCACCGCGCAGCGCGAATTCGGCGCCGTGCGCGACCCGTTGCACATGACGACGACCTTCGCGCGCGCCGCCGACGGCAGCTACCCGGATGGCTACTACTACTCGCGCGCCGACAACCCGAACCGCGCGACGCTCGAACGTGCGGTCGCGACGCTCGAAGGCGGCGGCTGCGCGGTGGCCTTCGCGTCGGGCTCCGCCGCGACGCTGGCCGTATTCGCGCAGGTGGCGCCGGGCAGTCGCATCGTCTGCTCGAGCGACTGCTACCACGGCACGCTCAAGCAGCTGCGCGAGGTGGTGCCGCGCTCGGGCGTCGCGGTCGAGTTCGTCGACACGACGGACCTCGCCGCGGTCGAGCGCGCGCTCGCGCCCGGAGCGGCCCTGCTGTGGTTCGAGACACCGTCGAATCCGCTCCTGAAGCTGAGCGACATCGCCGCGCTCGCTGGTCTCGCACATGCGCGCGGCGCGCTGCTCGGCTGCGACAACACGTTCGCGAGCCCGGTGCTGCAGCGACCCATCGCCCTCGGCGCCGACCTCGTGATGCACAGCACGACCAAGTACCTCGGCGGCCACAGCGACGTGCTCGGCGGCCTCGTGATCGCGCGCGAAGATCTCCCGATGCTCGCAGGGATTCGCGAGTACCAGGGCACCGCCGGCGGCGTGCCCTCGCCGTTCGAATGCTGGCTGCTGCTGCGCAGCCTGCCCACGCTGCCGCATCGCGTGCGCGCGCAGTCGGCGAATGCGCTCGCCGTCGCCTCGTTCCTGCAGGCGGACCGGCGCGTGGAGAAAGTCTACTACCCGGGACTCGCCGGGCATCCGGGCCACGCGATTGCCGCGCGGCAGATGCAGGGGGGCTACGGCGGAATGCTCTCGTTGCAGGTGCCGGGCGGCGCCCCGGAAGCACTCGCCGTCGCGGCCCGCGTGAAGCTCTTCACGCGCGCGACCAGCCTCGGGGGCGTCGAGAGCCTGATCGAGCACCGCGCCTCGATGGAGGGCCCGAACACTCGCACGCCCGCCAGCCTGCTGCGGGTATCGATCGGCCTCGAGCACCCCGACGACCTGGTCGCGGATCTCGACCAGGCCCTCGGCTGACCGGCCTCAGGGCTTCGCCGCGCCCGTCTCGACGGGACGGGCCTTCGCGGTCCAGCCCATCATGTCGCCGTCGAGGTGCATGAGCTTCGTGTAGCCGTGCGACTGCAGCACGCCCGCGGCGATCCCGGCGCGCCGCCCGGAATGGCAGTACAGCACCACGTCCTTGTCCTTCGGGATGTCCGCGAGGCGCGCGGCCACCTGGTCGTGCGGAATGTTCACCGCGCCGGGCACGTGGCCCTGCGCGAACTCCTCGGGCGAGCGCACGTCGAGCAGGAACAGCGTCGGATCGTGCTTCGCCTCGCGCGCGAGCAGCGCGTCCTGCGAGACGAGCGGCACGGCGGCGGCGGCAGGAGCCGCCGCAGCGGCCGGAGCGGCGGGCGGGGCGGGATCGGCGGCCCAGGCGATCGACGTGGCCAGGGTCGCGAGGATGACGGTGAGTGTCTTCATGGGAACCTCCGGTGGCGCGACGGGCGGCGGGGGATGTCCGCCCGCATCACCAGCGCTGCGGGACCTTCTGCAGCTTGCCCACATCGTACCCCAGCTCGCGCACCCGCTGGGTCAGGCGCTCGTAGTCGGCGTCCGGGATCACCGGCGTGCGGGCCATGATCCAGACGTAGTCGCGCCGGCTGCGCGCGATGATGGTCTCGCGGTACTCGGGATCGACGTGGGCGATGACGTACTCGGCCTTGATGGGCCAGATGAACTGCATGCCCCACACCGCGTTCGCAGTGTCGGGCCGCACGAACCCGCGCGGACGCATCGTCTTCTGCGGTCCGTCGAAGCCGCCTTCCCGGAACGTGAACGTCGTGGCAATCGTGCCGTTCGCATCGAGCCGGTAGGACTCGACCGCGTTGTACGCGCCCTCTTCCGGCGGCGTCGGGATGTTGGCGATGACGTACCAGTCGCCCATGAAGCGCGGCAGGTCGACGCGCGGCACGGGCGGGACGGTGGGGGCAGAGGTGCAGCCGGCGAACATGAGCGTGAGCATCGCGAGCACGCCGCCGCGGCGGGCGTGGGACATGGGACTCTCCTGTGTGCCGACGGAATTCGGCGACCCGGCGGGCGCGGATTCAGCGGCGCGGGCCTACTCGATGTACGCGTCGGCCTCGATCTCGACCAGCATGTCCGGGTCGACGAGCCCGCTCACCTCGACCATCGCCGTGGCCGGCCGGATGGCGCCGAAGTACTCGCCATGCGCGCGACCGATTGCTTCCCACTGGCGGATGTCGCGCACGTAGATGCGCGTTCGCACCACGTGCTCGAGCCCGGCACCGGCCCGCTCGAGGGCGGCGCGGATGTTGGCCAGCACCTGGCGCGTCTGCGCGCCGGCGTCGCCGACCCCGACCAGCTTGCCGTCCGGACCGGTCGCGGTCGTGCCGGCAACCCACACGTGCGCGCCGACGCGCACCGCACGTGAATACCCGACGATCGGCTCCCAGGCCGTGCCCGTCGCGAAGTTCTGCCGCTTGCCCATGCCACCTCCTGAAATGGGGACATTCCTCTATTTCCGCCGCCGCTGTTTCTCCGCGTGCCCGGAAAAGAGGAATGTCCCCTGTTTTCCGAAAGAGAGGAATGTCCCCTATTTTCGGGCGAGTTGGACGAGGGCGTCGCCGGCGACGCGGTACACCGTCCACTCGTCCATCGGCACGGCGCCCATGCTGCGATAGAACCCGATCGCGCGCTGGTTCCAGTCGAGCACCGACCACTCGAGGCGACCGCAGCCGCGCTCGACCGCGAGGCCGGCGATGTGGCGCAGCAGCGCCTCGCCGAGGCCCTGGCCGCGAAACGCGGGGCGCACGTACAGGTCCTCGAGGTACAGGCCGGGCCGGCCGACGAAGGTCGAGTAGTTGTGGAACCAGAGCGCGAAGCCGGCCACGTCCTCGCCGACGTGCACCAGCGCCGCCTCGCAGTAGGGCCGGGGGCCGAACAGGTGGGCGCGCAGTTCATCGGGCCCGATGCGGACCTCGTGCAGCAGGCGCTCGAACTCCGCCAGCTCGCGCACGAGCGCGATGATGGCGTCGACATCCTCCGGCCGGGCCGGACGGATCTGGTACGCGGGGCCGGGCTCGGTCACGGCGACCTCCTTTTTTCAGTTTCCCTCGACAGAGACCATCGACACGCCTTGCCTGCAAGGTGTTTCGAAAGTATTGTTAACCGACATTTTACTCCAAACCCGACGGATGCCGACCGAAACCGACCGCCTGCCGCTCAATGCCCTGCGCGTCTTCGAGGCCGTCGCGACGCACCTCAGCTTCACGGCCGCGGCACGCGAACTCGGGGTGACCACGGCCGCCGTCAGCGCACAGGTCAAGTCGCTCGAGGCCGACATCGGCGTGCCGCTGTTCCGCCGACACACGCGCGCCGTGGCGCTCACGCAGGAAGGCGCGGAACTGCTCCCCGGCGTGCGCCGCGGCCTCGACGAGATGCGCCGCGCCGTCGACCGCATCCGCCGCGAGCGCGTCGGCGGCATGCTCAACCTCAGCGTCCCGAGCGAGTTCCTGCAGCGCTGGCTGCTGCCGCGCCTCGGTGAGTTCACGCGCCAACACCCGGAGATCGAGGTGCGCTTCGGCCCGGCCCGCGCGGTACTCGATTTCGGTCGCGACGACTTCCACGCCGCGATTCTCTACGGCTCCGGCCAGTGGAGCGGCCTCAAGTCCGAGCGGCTGCTCGACGAGTGGGTCTTCCCGGTCTGCAGCCCCGCCCTGCTGGCCAAGCTCGGCCCGATCGACACGCTCGCCGACTTCGCCCGCTATCCGCTCATCCACAGCCGTTCCGAGCCGTGGGTCGACTGGCTGCGCCGCGTCGGCGGCGACACGACGCGGGCCGACAGCACGCCCGTGATCGAGGACTCCGCCGCCTCGCTGGCCGCGGTCGAGCTGGGCAAGGGCGTCGCGCTGGCGCGCTGGTCGCTGGTCGCCGCCGACATCGCGGCCGGCCGGCTCGTGCGGCCGATGCTGCCGAGCGTGCAGCAGCGCAGCGCCTGGCATCTCGTCGCGCCGCCCGAGAATTTCAGCCTGCCGAAGGTCGTGCGGTTCCGCGCCTGGCTGGTCGAATGCTGCCGGGAGTTCCCGCCGCCAACCGGCGAGACGCTCGCCGCGGAGTAGGCGTTCGCGCCGTACTGGCGCCGGCAGGGGAAAGCCGGTAGCTTGATGTCGTCGGCCGGGAAGGGAATGAACTGGTCATGACGGACGCCCGATCTCGCCTGCGCTTCCATTGCGTGTCGATCGTCGGCGGCTCGGCGGCCTGTCCGGCCGTGCACGAACTCAGTTCGCAACGACTCCTCTCCGCCGATGCGCCACGCCTGCCGCTCGCCACGTGCGACCGGCCCGAGCAGTGCCAGTGCACCTATCGTCATTTCGACGACCGGCGCGTCGGCCCGCGCAGGGCCATCGACAATGGCCGGCCACGTTCATCCTGGCAACAGCCGGAACGCCGTCGCTTCCGCGGCCGGCGCGCCACGGACATCCTCGGCGACTGACGGCTTCAACCGGACGGCAAGCGCAGGCGCACGGCGATCGGCCGGTGGTCGGAGCCGATGTCGGGTCCGACCTGCGCCTGTTCCACGCACACCTCCGGTGACACCAGCGCGTGATCGATGCGCAGCGCGAGGGGCCAGAAGTCCGCGCTCCACGTGGGTTGCCAGCCGCGGCCGGCGTAGGCGTCCTGCAGGCCGGACTGCGCGAGCAGGCGCGCGAAGGCCGGCGAATCCGCGGTCACGTTGAGGTCGCCGACCACCACGGTCGGCAACGTCTGCGCGCGCACGCTCGCCGCCAGCGCGAGGAACGAGCGGTCACGCAGGCGTGCCAGTGCCGGCAGCACCGGCCAGCGCGTGTGCAGTCCATACAGCTGCACGGACTGGCCGGACACCTGCACGACGGCGCTCAACGAGGCCAGTCCATCGCCCGCGAGATCGACGGCGGCGAACGACGCGAGCGGCCAGCGGCTGAGCAGAGCGATGCCGTAGGGATCGTTGCGCGGCAGCACGTGCACGTACGGGTAGCCGTCCACGTGCGACAGCGCCGCCGTCCACGACGGGGTCACTTCCTCGAGCACGACGACGTCGGGCGATCGCTTCGCGACCCAGTCCAGCAGGCGCGACGGTTCGCGGTTGGTGAACTCGACATTGGCGGCGACGACGTCGAGTGTCGTGCCGGCGCAGGTCGGCGCCGGTGGCGCAGCCCGTAATCCATGGGCCTCGGGCAATCCGTGCAGGGCCGCGATCGCCGCGGCCAGCAGGGCGCCGACGCGGGACCGCGCGAGCCACAGCAGGGGCACGAGCAGCACCGCGGCCACGGCGAGCTGCAGCCGGAAGTGCACGAACAATTCGAAGGGCCAGCCGAGCGACGCCAGCCACGCCGCGACGGAGGCGAGCACGAGGCCCGCGAGCGCGAGACGCGTCAGCCAGCGCAGCGCCTGTTGAGCGATGGAACGACGGCCGGATCCGGACGCGGGGTCCAACGCGAGGGCCTACGGCTCCGAGACCCGGGCGAGGAATGCGTCGATGGCGTCGAGGCTGTCAGGCTCATCCAGCAGCGGTGTGTGCCCTCGGTTCGGGACCGTGACGCGCACGAGGTCCGGCTTCACGTCGGCCATGCGGTCGAAGGTCTCGGCCGAGAGAATGTCCGACGTCGCGCCGCGGATGGCCAGGGTCGGCACGGGACCGAGCGCCTGGTAGGTCGCCCACAGGTTCGGTTCGTCGCTGCCGGACCCCGCACGCACGGCCATGCCGATCATCGGATCGGCGTCGAGGCGCGGCACGCCGTCGACCTCGCTGTAGGCACGCTTCGCGTGCACGAGCCACTGTTCATCGGTGAGATCCGGCAGCGCGAGGCCGTAGGTCGCCTTGGCCTGGGCCACCGCCTCGTCCCAGGAGTGCACCGGCGGATGGCGTCCCACGTAGTTGGCGATGCGCTCGCGTCCCTCGTGTGCGATCTCGGGGCCGATGTCGTTCAAGACCACGCCTGCGACGCGCTCCGGCTGCAGCGAGGTGAGCACCATCGAGAGGATGCCGCCGAGGGACGTGCCGAGCAGCACGAGGCGCCCGACCTGCGCGTGGTCGAGGAGTCGCTGCAGGTCCTCGATGTAGGTGGCCGGGTGGTAGTTGGGCCACTTCGGGTCGTGCTGCGAATAACCGCGCCCCCGCAGGTCGGCACAAAGCACGCGGTGCCGGGCGGCGATGCGCGGCGCGAGGTCCTCGAAGTCGCGCGCGTTGCGGGTGAGGCCCGCGATGCAGAGCACCGGCGGTCGCTCGGTCGCCCCTGCCGCGCCGTAGTCGCGGTAGTGCAGGCGCAGCCCGTCGCGGGACGGGTAATAGCGATCGATCCAGGTCGTGGTCGTCATCGGCGTCGTGGCAAGGTAGTGGGCTTTGACCGTGATTTCAAACTTCGTTGCACCCGAAATGAGGCTCCACCAGAATCGAATCTTCCCCACGCAGGACCCGTCGCTTGAAGATCCCGTCTCCGCGCTGCCGTCGGTCCGGCGCCGTCGCGCTGCTCGCCGTCCTGGCGGCGCTGGCCGGGTGCAGCGAGCCGGAGGCACCCGGCCCCGCCGCAGGCCGGCTGCCGCACCTGCCCCTCGCCGCCGACGGCGTGACCGTCTCGGGCCTCTCCTCGGGCGGCGCCATGGCCGTGCAGTTCCACGTCGCGTGGTCGAGCGTGGTGCACGGCGCCGGCATCGTCGCGGCCGGCCCGTACTACTGCGCCGAGAATTCCATGCGTCGCGCGCTCGGGCGCTGCATGGCGGGCGGTGAACCGATCCCGACGGACGACCTCGCCGAGGCGACCAGCCGGCTCGCGCTCGAGGACGCGATCGATCCGATCGCGAACCTCGCCGACGACCGGGTGTGGATCTTCCACGGGGCCGCCGACCAGACCGTGTCCCGACCGGTGGTCGATGCGCTGGTCGCCTACTACACGCTGTTCGTCGCGCCGGACAACGTCCAGCGCATCGAGCACCCGACCGCGGCGCACACGTTCCCGACGCGTTCCGCGCAGGCCGGCGCCTGCGACCGGAGCGAGTCGCCCTACCTCGGCAATTGCGGCCTCGACGGGGCGCACGCCCTGCTCGAGCACCTCTACGGTCCGCTGCATCCCGCGCGGGCGGTGGCGTCTGGCGAGCTGATGGAATTCGACCAGCGTCCGTACGCGGAGGCCGGCGGCAGCGAGTCGTTCGCCGAGCATGGATGGGTCTTCGTGCCGCGCCAGTGCCGCGCGGGCTCGCGACGGTCGTGCCGATTGCACGTCGTGTTCCACGGCTGTCGGCAGGGTCGCTCGTTCGTCGGCGACGCGTTCGTGCGCGGCGCGGGCTACCTCGAGACGGCCGCCGCGAACGACATCGTGCTGCTCTTTCCGCAGCTCGTGCCGAGTTTCCAGCCGCTCAACCCGAACGGGTGCTGGGACTGGTGGGGCTACGAGGGCGAGTGGTACGCGGTCAAGGGCGGACCACAGGTGATGACCGTGCGCGCGATGATCGCCGACCTGCGCGGCGAGCCGGCACCGGGCGGTTGATCAGGCCAGCGCCCGCGCGCGCTGCGCGCCGTAGAGCACACGTACCCGCCGCACGCCCTTGACCCGCCGGCTCGAGCGGCGGATTTCCTTCATCAGGCGCAGCAGCAGGTTGTAGTCGCCGAGGCGGCCGCCGGAGCAGAACTCCTCGCTGAGTCCGATGTGCAGCACCGTGATGTGCTCGAGGTCGGCGCGCATGTACAGCGCGACGCCGAGCGGCCGGCCCGACTCGTCGTCCGTCGCGAACAGGCACTGCACGTCCGCGAGGCCGGCGACGCGCACGCGCAGGTGCTCGCCTTCCTCGACGATCTCCGGCGGTCCGAACTTGTCGATGGCATCGACGATCTGCTGGACGACGCGGTCCTGGCACTGATTGAAGAACAACAGGTGTTCGAGCGCCTGACGCTGGCTGCGCGCGAGCCGGGAGGTGAACGAAACCCTGCTCCCCATGGCATGGCCTTCGCTGTCTGTGGGTGGACTGCCTGACCGCAGTCCGCGGCCGATCATGCTCGCGGCCTCAGAATATGTCGAGTCGGGGGGAATCGCGAAATTGCTGCACCGCGTCAGCACGCGGTTCCGAGCCGGCCCGTCCGGAATATTGCTGAACTTTGAAATGCTTCAGGTTTTCGGCATCGGGCATTGGACCGCCGGCCGTCCATGGCGCGCAATACCGCCCGTGGCCGGACCCGTTCCACTTCGCACTTCCCATCTCGACGCCGACGCCGCCCTGAACGGGGCGCCGGTCGACGTCGTCGTACTGTCCGACGAACCCGAACTGTTCGACGCCATCCGCGACGCCATCGGCGAACGCAGCCCCGTGTGGCGCGCGCGTTCGGCCGCCGAGACCGTCGACCTGCTGGTCGCCGGCCGCTGCGGCGTCCTGCTGATCGACCTCGCGTCGGTGACCGTGCAGCCCGACCTGCTCGTGCACCAGATCCTCGCGCAGTTCCCCGACGTCGTGCTGTGCGCGGCCGGCCTGCGCGAAGACGAACCGCGCCTCGCGCACCTCGTCAGCGAGGGACTCGTCTATCGCTACATGCACAAGCCGCTGTCCGCGCGGCGCGCGGGCATGTTCCTGCAGGCCGCGATTCGCCAGCACCGCGCCAAGCGCGAGGGACCGCCGCAGGCGGCGCTGGTCATCCCCGACAACGTGACGACGCTGCCGAGCCGCTTCGAGCCGCTGAAGTGGGTCTTCGGCGCGTTCGCCATCGCCCTGTTCGTGCTGTTGCTCTCGGTGTTCGTCGACGACCGACCGCCCACCTCGCTGGAGGTGGCGAGCGCGCCGACGCCGGCGGAGCCACCCGCACCGGTCGCCGCGCCGCTGTCACGACCCGCGAATCCGGTGCTCTCGCGGGCGCGTGCCGCGCTCGACGCGGGTCGCTACGAAGCCCCGCCGGGCCGCAACGCGCTCGATCTCTACCGCGCGGTCGTGCTGGCCCAGCCCGACAACGCCGAAGCACGTGCGGGACTCGACTCCACGCTGGAGCACGTCCTCGCGATGGCTCATCAGGCCCTCGACCAGGGCCACGTCGAGGAAGCCGGCCGGCTGGTCGGTCGCGTGCTCGAAGTCGATCCGCAGCGCGGCCCCGCCGTGCAGTTTGCCGCGCTGGTGCGCGAGAAGATGCCCAAGCCGCCGGCTCCGGCTCCCGTCGTGGTCCCGACGCCCGCGCCCTCCGTCGCGGCGACATCGCTGGCGAGCATGCCGTCGAGCCAGGCACCGACCGTGTCGAGGGCACCGGCCCCGGCGTCGACGTCGGGCGTGCAGCAGGTGCGCGCATCGGCCCGCAATCCTTCCGCACTCACGAGTGCGACGGCCTCGGGCACCTCGACGTCCTCGCTGACCGCGCGCAGCCCGGGCGCGGACTTGTTGCCCTTGCCCGCGGTCTCGCTGCGCGGACCGGTCACGCGCCTGCCGTCCGTCGCCGGCTCGGAACCTGTCCCCGCCAAGGAAGCGCCACCCGCGCCGATCGTCGTGCGGCCCGATCCGCTCGCCGCGCGCATCGTCAATGCCGGCGACACGGCGCCGCCGCGCCCGCGCATCTACGCCCGCAAGGTCGAGTCCCTGCCGATCGCGGGCTACGACCGGTCGCCGGAGCCCGAGGCAACCGAGACGCCCGCGGCCACGGAAGCCGACGCGGCACCGGCGACGGCCAGCGCCGTGGTGCTGCCCGCGGAATCGTTCGAACGCCTGGAGGTGACCGACCCGGTCTACCCGGTCAGCGCGCTCAGGACCCGCACGCAGGGCTGGGTGCAGCTCGAATTCACGATCACGCCGTCGGGCACGGTCCGGGACATCGAGGTCGTCGGCGCCGAACCGCGCGGCGTCTTCGACCGCTCGGCGACCGATGCGCTGTCGCGCTGGCGCTTCAAGCCGCGCCTCGTGAACGGTCAGCCGGCGACCCAGCGCTCGACGCTGATCATGCGCTTCAACCTCGACAGCTGAGAGATCAGCCGAGCGTCGCGAGATCGAGCCGCTGGCCGGGTCGCGCAATCTCCGCGCGCACGTCCTGCTGGCCGAGCGCCTGCCGCAGTCCTTCGGCGCCGTCGGCTTCCCCGTGCACCAGCCACACCGGCGGCTTGCCCTGGATCCCGCCGTACCAGCGCAGCAGGTCGGCCTGGTCGCCGTGCGCCGAAAAGCCGCCGAGCGTATGGATCTTCGCCCGCACTTCGACCGGCGACCCGTGGATGCGCACCGTCGGGCGGCGATCGACGATGGCGCGGCCGAGGGTGCCGACGGCCTGGTAGCCCGTGAAGATCACGTCGCACTCCGGCCGCGACAGGTTGTGCTTGAGGTGATGCACGATGCGTCCGCCGGTGCACATGCCGCTGCCGGCGATGACGATCGCGCCGTGACGCACGCGGTTGATCTCCATCGACTCGTCGGCCGTGCGGCACAGGCGCAGGTTCGGCAGGGGCGCGAGGTCGCCCACGCGCAGGCGCGCGGCGCGCGCTTCCGCGTCGTACAGCTCGGTGTGCGCCCAGTAGACGCGCGAGGCCTCGATCGCCATCGGGCTGTCGAGGAAGATCTGCCAGTCGCCGAGCCGCCAGGCGTCGAAGTGCATGCCGAGCTCGTAGATCACGTCCTGCGTGCGACCGACCGCGAACGCCGGAATCAGCACGTTGCCGCCATCGCGGCTCGCGTTCAGCAGGATCTCGCCGAACTCGCGCAGCGTGTCGGCCCGTTCGCGGTGCAGGCGATTGCCGTAGGTGCTCTCCATCACCACGAGGTCGGCCGGCACGGCCGCCTCGGGATCGCACAGGATCGGCGAATCGTACTGGCCGAGGTCGCCGCTGAAGACGACGCGGCGTTCAACTCCGTTCTCGCGCAGCCGCAGCACCACGCTCGCCGAGCCGAGGATGTGGCCGGCGTCGACGAAGCTGACCTCGAGCCCGGGCACGACCTCGGTCGCGCGGGCGTAGGGCACGGTGCGGAACAGCTCGAGCGTGCGGGCCGCATCGTCGACCGTGTAGAGCGGCTCGACGCTGCGCGCATTGCCCTTCTGCGAACGCTTGCGACTCTCGCGCTCGGCCTCGCGCTCCGACATGGCCGCGCAGTCGGCCAGCAGGATGCGGGCGAGATCGCGGCACGCCGGCGTGGCATAGATGGGACCGCGGAAGCCGCGCTTGCGCAGCAGCGGCAGCCGGCCGCAGTGATCGATGTGCGCGTGGCTCAGCACCACCGCGTCGATCTGCGCGGCGTCGAACGGAAAGGGATCGCGATTGCGCGTGTCCGGGTGCTCGCCGCCCTGGATCAGCCCGCAGTCGAGCAGGACGGTGCGACCGCCGATGGAGAGGATGTGGCACGAGCCGGTGACTTCACCGGCCGCGCCGAAGAACTCGAGGTGCATACGCTCGCCTCAGGCGATGCGCTGGTCGGACACCGCCATTGCAGCCGCGTCGGCCGGGACTTCGCGATCGCGCAGCACCCGCACGGCGGCCTTGACCACCCGGGCATCATAGCGGCGTCCGGCCTGGACCTGCAGCTCTTCGATGCAGGCGTGCAGGCTGAGGGCGGCGCGCTGCGGGCGCGGCGACAGCATCGCCTCGATCGCGTCGGCGACCGCCACGATGCGCGCCTCGAACAGGATCTCCTCGCCCTTCAGGCCGCGCGGATAGCCCGAGCCGTCGAGCCGCTCGTGGTGCTGGCGCACCGCGTCGGCCACGGGCCACGGGAACTCGATCCGCTTCAGCGACTCGGCCCCGCGCTCGGCGTGGGTCTTCACGAGGTCGAACTCCGCCGCGGTCAGCACGCCCGGCCGCCACAGCAGCTCGCGCGGGATCTGCAGCATGCCGACGTCGATGAGCTGGGCGATCACGCGCAGGCCGCGCACGGTGTGACCCGGGAGCCCGAGTGCGACACCGATGCCGGCCGCCAGTTCGGCCACGCGGCGCGAGCGGCCGAGCTTGCAGCCGTCCTGCGATTCCGAGAGCGCGGCGAGCGTCTCGATCGCGCCGAACATCACGCGCTCCATGTGGTCCATGGCGCTGACGACCTCGGCGTCCGAGCGCCGGCGACGCAGCAGCTTCCACAGGCTGTCGCCGACCTGCCAGGCGTGGCGGCGGTCGTCCTCGTCGTACGGCCGGTCCTTGTCGGCCAGCAGCAGCACGCCGACCAGGCGGCCGCCGTCGACGATCGGCATCGCCAGCTGGCGCTGCAGTGCCTTTGGCAGGCCGGCCGAGTACAACGCTCCGGTTTCCTCCGGCGTCTCGCGCGCAACCGGCCGCTGCGTGCTGAAGCACTCGAGCAGGGCCGTGCCGCCCGGGGCGGGCCCGCGCCAGCGCGAGATCACCGACAGCGTGTCGGCCGTCGACGTGCGGTCGCGCTTGGCGCTCAATTCGAGTTGCGCGGCATCCGCCTGCGCCAGGAAGACGTAAGCGGCCGCGCTGCCGGTCAGCTCCTGCAGCAGTTCGATCGAGTGGCCCTGCAGCTCGCTCTCGGTCAGCGAGTGCGCGCGCTGCGCCAGCTCGAGCAGGCCGAGCACGCGGCGCGAATCGCGGTCGTTGCGCTCGGCGGCGCGCACACGCTGGCTCACGTCGCGCACGGTGACGATGGCCGCGCCCTGCTCGCCCGCGGCGCGCATGGCGACTTCGACGTCGATGATCGAGCCGTCGGGCCGGCGCCAGCGCGTGTCGTGCGGCGGCAGTTCGCCGCCCGTGAGCACCGGATGGCGCGCCGTCGTCTCATCGGCACCCTTGACCTCGAACTGCGCCAGCGTGGCGCCTTCGAGCGCGCCCGGCTCCACGCCGAGCAGGCGATGCAAGGCCGGGTTCGCGTAGACCACGCGACCCTCGCCGTCGGTGACGGCGCAGGCCGCCGGCAACTGGTCGAGCGCCTGCGCGCGCAGGTCCGCCGCCGCGGCCTGGGCCTGGCTCGAACGCTCGTCGGTCACGTCGCGCAGGGTCATCAGCCAGTGGGCGCGCCCATTGAAGGACACGGAGCGGCGCCGCACCTCGAGCGCGATGCGCGAGCCGTCCGGCCGCGCCACGGCGACGTCGACGGGCCGGATCACGTCGTCGCCGAATTCGAAATCCGGCAGCAGGTCGGCGACCGCGCGGCCGCGCAGCTTCTCGGGCTCGACGGCGAACAGGGCGCCCGCGGCGTCGTTGACCAGCTGCAGCTTGCGCGTCTCCATGTCGCACAGGAAGGTCGGCAGCGGCTGCGCCATGAAGACGCGCTCGATGTCGGCCGCGGCCGTCTGGATGCGGACGCGCGAATTCTGGATCTCGGCGAGGCGCGACTCGAGCAGGGCCAGCTTGGCCACCTCGGCGCTCTTCTCCTCGGCCGAGCTGCGTGCCCGCGACTCGGACTGCACGAGGTGCTGCTGGGCCGCCTCGAGATCGCGGATGCGGGTCTGCAGGTCCTTGATGCGCACCGACTCCGACGCGGCGAATTCCGCGCGCGCCTTCGCTTCGTGCTCCGCCCGCTCGCGCGCGACGCGCTCGGCCTCGATCAGCTTCGCGTTCGCGGCCTCGAGGTCCTGCAGCTGCTTCTCGACGTTCTCGATCTTGCGACGGTCCTGCTCGCGCTTCTCGATGAACTCCGGCACCAGCACCGGCATGCGCACCGTGCCCGAGCCGGGCGCGGCTTCGGTGATCGCCTTCAGCAGGTCGTCGAGCGTGGAACCCTTGGGCAGGAAGCGGTCCGCGCCGACTTCGGCGGCGAAAGACTCGTACTTCGGGCCCTCGACGCGCAGCGAGAACAGCAGCACCGGGACGTGCTGCAGGTCGGGATCTTCCTTGACGCGGCGGCACAGCGCGAAACCGTCGAGGCGCGGCAGCAGCACGTCACTGACGAGAAAGTGGGGAGCATCGCGACGGACTTGATCGATGGCTTCGACACCCGTGCGCGCACGCGCGACCTGCAGTCCGTGTTTCTGCAGGAACGTCTCGATCGCCGCGAAATCCTGTTCGCGTTCGTAGGCCAGCAGGACCGTTTTCATGACAGCGCGCCGTCCATCGCGCGAGGCGCTATGCCGCCCCCAACCAGCTTTCGGGACACCAGCGTTCTCAATGGCTTAGCCGTGGGCAAGTATGCGCCAAGGTGGCCAAAGCGCCAAAAATGGCCCCGATCGCAAGACTTCGGTCACAGAATGCCTGTGACCGAAGTCTGGATTCGTCAGGACGGGCGCAGCTCGGCGGCCGAGGACGGCAGGTGCCGGCGGAGGTCCTCGAGCGGACGATGCACGAGGTCCTTGCGCACTTCGTGCACGACGCACGCGCGCGTGGGCTTCGACAGCACGTCGCGCATCACGCCGAGGAACGGCGGGCCCGCGACGACGATCAGCTCCTCGAATTCTTCCCTGCGGCGCGCGTCGTCGAGGCGGCGCGAGATGCGGCGCGCGAAGCGCACGGCTTCCTGGCGTCGCGGGTCGTTCTCACGGCCCACGGCGTGCCGCGCCCCGCCGACGCTCTCGTACGTCCGCCCCGGGCGGTCACTCGCCAGGTCGCGGGCGTGCAGGTGGGCTGCCGGATCGGTGATGCGCCCCACCTCGTGCGGACGGGTCCGCAGCGAGGAGACGTCGTAGAAAATGGCTTCGGCCTGGTCGGCCACGACGATGCGGATACGGCTCATGGCTTTCTCCTCGTGTCAGAGTCAGCCTGCGCCGGAATGCGCCGCGGGACAATGCGCAGAAGTTGCAACGTCTGCCGTCGGGCCGGCGCACAATTCGCGGCACGGCCGGTGGCTGCAAGTGGAAATGCCTCCCATGAACAAGTCCCTGACACGAATGGCCCTGGCGTGGCTGGCGTCCGCCCTGATCGCGGGCTGTGTCTCGCCCTGGACCGTGGAATCGTACGAGGCCCCGGAGGCGCGGGTGGCTGCGCGCGCGACGTATTACGTGGCCGGTGGCGAGCTCGGCACGCCGTCGATGATCGATCCGGCGCTGCGCGGACAGGTCGACGAGGCGCTGCGCTCGGTGGTGCGCACCGAACTCGGACGCAAGGGCTACTCCGAGGCCGCCACGCCGCAGGCAGCCCAGATGCTGGTGTCCTGGCAGGTCGCCGGTCAGCGCAAGATCGTGCCGGCCGAGGAGCGGCGCATCGGCGCGCCCTCGCCCAACTCGGTGCTGAGCCCGAGCGCGACGCAGCCGCCGCCCTTGTCCGAGCTGCCCCCCGAGCACGTCGTGCGCGAGGGCACGGTGATCCTGCTCGCCGAGAATCCGGACGGGGGTGGCGTGCTGTGGCGGGGCATGATCACCGCCGAGACGCGCGATGGTTCACCGGAGGAAGGCGTCCGCACGGTGACGGACATGTTCCGCCACATCGCGCTCGAGTTTCCGGCGCGCGGCGGTCAGCCTGCGAAATAGTCGGGAGCGTTGCCCGGCTTCCACTTGATGTTGCAGCCGAGGCTCGGCCGCTGTTCGGCCGGCAGCGGCGCGCCCGCGAGCAGCGCGTCGACGGCGGCCCGCAGGTCCGCGCCGGTGACGGGCACGGCGTTGCCAGGTCGGCTGCCATCGAACTGCCCGCGGTAGGCGAGTCGTCGGTCGCGATCGAACAGGAAGAAATCCGGCGTGCACGCCGCGTGATAGGCCTTCGCGACGGACTGGCTCGCGTCGATCAGGTAGGGGAACACGTAGCCGAGTTCCGCCTGCTCGCGACGCATCGCGTCGGGACCGTCTTCCGGATACTTCTCGAGATCGTTGGCATTGATCGCCACCGTCGCGAGGCCGCGCGGCGCGTACTCGCGCGTGAACGCAGCCAGGGCGCCGCGAATGTGCCGCACGAAGGGACAGTG
Source organism: Steroidobacteraceae bacterium (assembly GCA_044226195.1). Taxonomy (GTDB): domain Bacteria; phylum Pseudomonadota; class Gammaproteobacteria; order Steroidobacterales; family Steroidobacteraceae; genus RPQJ01. Next base: position 94,228 of record JBGAHO010000003.1, on the reverse strand, counting down.
CTCGCACATGAACACCACCAGCAGCGCCGGAGCCGCGGCGAAATCGTCCAGGCCGTGCAACCGGCCGTCGCAGTCCGGCAGCCGGAACGACGGCGCCGTCGTGCCGAGTTCGAGCATCGTGGACGGGGTGCGGGCCATGGGAATGCCTCCTGCCTGGGACTCAGCGACGCACGACCAGCACGGCACCGACGGCGAGCAGGACCACGCCGAGCAGGCGCGAGGGCGTGACCGCGTTCTGCGGAAAGCCGACCATGCCGAAGTGATCGACCACGAGTGCGGTCGCCATCTGGCCGAGCAGCACCAGCGCGAGCAGCGCGACGGCGCCGAGGCGCGGGCCGAGGAACGTCACCGACGCGACGTACGCCGCGCCGAGCAGGCCGCCGAACCAGGCCCACGCCGGCACGCTCGCCACCGAACCGGGCGCGATCCGCGACCCGCTGGCGAGTGCAACTGCCACGAGTCCCGCCAGCCCGACGAGGAAGTTTGCGACCGCGGCCCAGAGCGACGAACCCGTCGCGGTGCCCAGCGTGCCGTTCATGCCGACCTGGATCGTCAGGCCGGCACCGACGACGATGGCGAGGACCATGGGCCAGAAATTCATGCGTGCTCCCGTTGTGCCGCGTGGGCGGCCTTACTCACGTCCATCTTGCCAGCGCCGCAGCACCCAGAGACAGGTGCCGAGGCCCACGGCCCAGGCGATCAGCCGGTTGAGTCCGGCCCAGGTCGTGTCGAGGTCGAGCATGCCCCAGCGACCGAAGATCTCGCGCCAGTCGTGGGCGTCGGCCGGGTCGAGGCCGCCGACCAGCGGTAACTGCATGGCGCGCGCATCGCCCATGTAGGTCGCGACGTTGAGCAGGTTTTCGCAGGTCCAGCCGAGACACAGCGCGAACCCGAGCGTATGGCGGCGCGACCAGAATGCATAGGTCGCGGCGGCCGGAATCGCCAGCTGGAACAGCGTGCCGCCGTAGACCGCCAGGCGCGAGGACAGGAGCCCGACGAGCGGATGCCCGGCCTCGTGGAACGCGAGGTTGGCGGAATCCAGGATCGGTACCCAGCGATTGCCGAACGTCGCCTCCGCCAGCATCCACAGGATGAAGGCGACGGTCGCCGCACCCGGGAGGGTGTCGACGGACGGCCAGGGCGTTTCAGCGATGTCGGCGAGGCGCTCGCGGAGGGTCATGCCCTCAGATTATCGCCTGCACCGTCCGTGCGCGACCGGTCCACGCGCAGCACACCAGCGCACCGACGCCGAGCACCAGCGCGATGAAGGTGAGCCACCCGCCGACGACCGGGACCGCGCCGAGCGCCGCGAGCAAGCCGAGCGCGACGAGGAACCCGAGCAGGCGCCAGCCGGTGCCGAACGGCGGCGAGCGCTTGAGCAGCGCGAGTCCGCGCTCGCCGAGGAACAGCGCGCTGGTGACCCAGCCGAGGAACAGCAGCAGCAGGTACATCGGCACCAGCAGCAGCGCGAGCGGGATGCCGATCACCGTGACGAGCAGCATCACGCCGACCACCGGCGCGCACACCAGCACGGCAAAACCGATGCCGAGCGCCTGCAGCGGCGACTCGCCGATGAACCGCGCCGCGCGCGAGGAGAACACCGGGAACGCGAAGAGGTACAGCGAGCCGGCGAGGAACACGCCGACGAACCACAGCACGCTGCCGACGCCGTGGGCGACGGCCCGCACGTGCTCGGTCTGCTCGTCGAAGTACTGGTCGGGCGACGCCGCATGGAACTCGACACCGCCGGCAATCTGCGCGCCCACCGGCACCTCGGGCTGCTTCGAGGAGTGCACGATGAGCTTGCCGTCGATGCGGGTGTTGGGTCCGATCTCGATCTGTTCGCCGCGCAGGGTCGCATCGCCTTGCACCGTGCCGTTGATGCGGATCCGGCCGGCCGACACCTGCAGGTAATCGTGGGCATCGCCGTCGAAATCGACGTTGCCGCCGGTGAGCGAGAGCGCGCCGTGCACCACCGTGGCCGGGCCCACCGCGACGTCGCCGCCGGCGATGCGCGCGTTGCCGGCGACGATCGCGTCGAGCTTGACGTTGCCACCCGCCGCATAGAGATCGTCGCCGAGATTGCCGGCAACCGACACCTCGCCTCCGGCGACGATGAGGTCGCCCTTCACTTCGCTGGCGACCGCGACGTGGCCACCCGCGAGCAGCGCGTCGCCCGCGACCGGTTCGGTGACGTTGAGCATGCCGCCGGCGCCGAAGAAATCGGCACCGACCGTCTGCGACACCACATCGTCGTCATTGAAGTGCGCGTGGCAGCCACCGAGCAGGGTGCCCAGGGCCAGCACGCACGCAGCGAGGACGCTCGATCTCATCGCGGATCTCCGTGATCGATACGTCATGAGTGTATGTCGCGGGCGCGCTTTGCCCGGGCGGGTCGGCGCGGTGAACACTCGGGCTGTCGCAAAAAAAGAAAAGCCGCGAGTGATCGTCACTCGCGGCTCTCCAGCCGTCTTCCTTAACCGACCCTGTACCCCCCGGTCGGGTCTCCCTGGTCCCGCGCGATTCTGGCTTCGCGCTCGGTCTCCCCCGCTTGCGTGGGAGGCTTTGTACGTGGAATTTCGGACGCCGTCACCTTGCAGCGCAACAACAACGACCCCCGCCAATTCCGCGGCGGCGCTTTGGGAGTCGATGTTGTTTCTTTGCTACAACAGGCGGGACCAGGCTCAGTGCAGGGACAGTGTCAGGCGGACTCCGTAAGTACGCGGGGCCTCGACGAACGCGGTGGCGCCTTCCGGCAGGGGCGGGAAATTGCTGCCGCCGGCCGTCGCCGCGATCACCGCCTCGTTCTCGAGATTGCGCACCCAGGCGCCGAAGCTCCAGCGCTCGTCGTTCGCGAACCAGGTCAGCGAGGCATCGGTCTTGGTGTAGCCGTCCTGGTGTCCGCCCGGCGTGTGGCTGAAGTCGGCGTAAAAAGCGCTCTCGTAGCGCGTGCTGAACGCCGCCCGCAGGTAGCCGGCGCCGAGGTGGAAGTCGTGCTGGTACCCGAGATTCACGGTCCAGTCCGGCGCGTACTGCATCTGGTAGCCGTCGAAGCTCGTGCGACCGTCCCAGGTGACGGTGTTGGGCGGCACCTGGAAGTCCGTCGTGCGCGCGTGCAGGTAGCCCACGTTCAGGTTGAGCCGGCCGTTGTCGGTCGGCAGCCAGATCAGGTCGACCTGCGCGCCGTAGATCGTGGCCTTGTCGACGTTGAAGCTCAGGTTCGAGTTGGTGACCGTGTTATAGGCCGAGGCGATGAGGTTGTCGTAGGTGTAGTAGAACAGTTCGTCGTTGACCTGCAGGCGGCCGTCGAACACGCGCGCCTTGCTGCCGAGCGTGTAGGCCGTGATGTCGGCGGAGTCGACCCTATTGCTGAGCGCGGGCGTGCTGGCGAAGCCGTTGAACGTGCCCGGCTGGTACCCCGTCTGCGTCTGCGCGTACACCATGACGTGGTCGCTCACGTCGAATTCGACGCCGGCCTTGTAGTCGAAGTTGCTGAAGCCCTCGTCGTAGTCGTACGGCGCGAGGCCGAAGCCGTCGAAGTAGCGGCCGTTCGCGGTGCGGTCGTCCTTCTGGTAGCGCCCGCCGAGCGTGACACGCAGCCGGTCGCTGAGGTAGTAGGTCGCCTCGCCGAAGAACGCACTGCCGCGCAGGTGGTTCTCGTCGACGATGCTCACCGGGAACAGCGCGGTCGACAGGTCGAACCCGCCGAACGAGAAGATGCCGTGGCTCGTCAGGTCGTAGTAGTACAGGCCGGCGAGCCACTTGCCCCAGCCGTGCTGGCCGGTGGCCCGCAGTTCGTGCGTCTGCTGGCGGTAGCCGTTCGACTGGTCGCCGGGGAACGCGCCGAGCCAGTAGTCCGCCGACGTGTACATGTCGAGATAGGACGGGATGTAGGTGAGCGTGATCGCATCGGTCAGCGCGTAGTCGAGTTCGCCGCCGACCATGGAGTTGTCGTAGTGCTGGTCCTGCGCCTTGGGCTGGCCGAACAGGTTGGCCTCCGCGATCGAGCCCCACGGCTCGGGCAACTGGTCGTTCCACGGGTTCGACTGCAGGTAGGCATCCGGATCGAGCTGCCCGGTCTTCGGGTCCACGCCCTTCACCACGAGGTTCGCGGGATGGCCGTTCTTGTCGACGGCGGCGAGCCAGAGGTAGGCCGTGAGGTCCTCCGTCGGCTGCCACAGGAAGGACACGCGCGCGCCCCAGTCGTTCTGCGAATCCGCACCGGAGGTCATGTAACCCTGGTGCTTCAGGTAGTCGCCCGCGAGGCGAATCGCGAAGGTGTCGGTGACGGGCAGGTTCTGCGCGAGGCTCAGGTGCACGAGCGAGGCATTGCCGGCTTCGACGGTCGCGAGCGTCTCGAACTGCTGCGTCGGGCGCCGGAAGGTGACGTTGACGGTACCGCCCATGACGCTGCGGCCGTACAGCGTGCCCTGCGGGCCCGGCAGCACTTCGATCTGGTCGACGTCGTAGAGCGGGACGCTGGTCGCCTCGCGCGGGATGAACACGTTGTTGAAGTTGAGCGCGGTGGGCGTGTCGATCTGCGGCAGGTCGAGCGTGCTGCCGACGCCGCGGATGTAGATCTCGGTCGACGACGTCTCGGCCTGGAAGCGCACCAGGGGCACGAACTGCTGCGCCGCGCGGATGTCCGTGATGCCGCTGAACACCAGCGCCTCGCCGTCGAGGGCGGTGATCGCCGCGGCAGTCTTCTGCAGGTCCTGCGAGACCTTGGTCGCCGTGACGATGATTTCCTCCAGCTGGCCGCCGTCGGTGGCGGCGCCGGGCGCCAGGGCTTCGGCGACCGCGGCCCGCAGCGGCGATGCTGCAATGCCAAATGCAACGAGTGCTGCGACGGTCGCCCGTGATTCGAGCTTCGAGGTCATAACCAGTCCTTCGTCAGGTCAGTGCTTGAGCGCCGCACCTTCGGTCATGTAACCGACGAATCGCGGCAAGCGTGGGAGGTAATAGTTTCGCACGCCTTCGAGCGCGAGGCCGCTGCCTGCGACGAGTCGTGCCGTGGGACGGTCGAGGTGACAGCCGCCGCCGATGCGCTTCTGCAGCGGCGTGAGGCGATGCTGCCAGCGCGCGACGCGCGGATCGGGCGCGAGGCCGTGCTCGAGGAACAGGAAGCGGCCGCCCGGCTTGAGCACGCGGCGCACTTCGGCGAGCGCGTGCTCCACGTCGGGAATCGAGCACAGGGTCAGCGTGCAGGTCACGGTGTCGAACGAATCGGCCGGGAACGGCAGGTGCTCGGCGTCGAGGTGGTGGAAGTCCACTTCGATGTCCGACGCCGCGATGCGGGGCGCCGAGAACCGATCGAGGTCCACGTCGGGATCGATCGCCTCGATGCGCCGCACTGACGATGGGTAGTACCGCAGGTTCATGCCCGTGCCAAAACCGATTTCGAGGATGCGTCCGCGCGCATCGGCGAGCGTGCGCCGGCGCAGAGGGCGCCAGACTTTACTGCGCATGGCGAAATCGAGCAGATAGGGAAAGACACAGTGGTGGTAGAGGCTCAACGTCGCTCTCCCGTCCGCGCGGAACCTGGAACAGGCATGCACCGCGGGACCCACGGATTGTCTCTCGCGGCTCGATGAGACGGCCCGTACCCGGATCCGGTCTGCCCGCCATTTTGTACAATATTTCTGATCAAAATATGATCTTCTCGATTTATTTTAACCGGATTGAAAACCCTTGATTGATAAATCGGAGGGCCATGCGTACACCCCCCGGCGTGCCAATTGGACGCCGCTCAGGTAGGCTGCGCGCCCTTACGCCGGGCCTCCCGGCGACACAATTTTAATAGAGCCGCCATGGGACGCATTTTCGAAGTTCGCAAGCATGCGATGTTCGCCCGCTGGAACCGCATGGCCAAGCAGTTCTCGCGCATCGGCAAGGAAATCACGATCGCGGTCAAGAAGGGCGGTCCCGACCCGAATTCGAACCCGGCGCTGCGCCGCGTGATCCAGAACGCGCGCGCCGTGAACATGCCGAAGGACAAGGTCGAGTCGGCCATCAAGCGCGCCTCGGGCCGCGACGCGGCCAATTTCGAGGAAGTGATGTACGAGGGCTACGCGCCGCACGGTGTCGCGGTGCTGGTCGAGTGCGCCACCGACAACCCGACGCGCACGGTCGCCTCGGTGCGCAATGCGTTCAACAAGAACGGCGGCAACCTCGCCACCACCGGCAGCGTCGCGTTCCAGTTCAAGCGCATGGGCGTGTTCCGCCTGAACCCCGAGGGCATCGACCAGGACGACCTCGAGCTCTACCTGATCGACCACGGCCTCGAGGAATTCGGCGAGAGCACCGGCGAAAAAGGTGAGCCGCAACTGGTGGCGCGTTGCCTGTTCGAGGACTTCGGCACGCTGCAGAAGGCGCTCGAGGACCGGGGCATCAATCCGATTTCCGCCGAGCACGAATACATCTGCCAGACGCCGACCGAGCTGCCGGAAGCGCAGGCCAACGAGGTGCTCGAGCTGATCGACAAGCTCGAGCAGGACGAGGACGTGCAGAAGGTGTACCACAGCCTCGTCTGACGGCGAGGAGCATGGCGATGAGCGTGGACCATTTCGCAACCAGGGCCGGCAGCTACGACCAGAATCCGGCTCGGGTGGACAACGTCGCGAACATCGCGAACGGGATCCTGCGCGCCGTGACCGTCGATCGCGCGGCACACCTGCTGGACGTCGGCTCCGGCACGGGGCTGCTGCTCGAACGGATCGCGCCGCATGCCGGCCGGATCACGGCCATCGACGCGTCGGGCTCGATGAATGTGCAGCTGCGCGCGAAGCTGCCGGCCCTGGGCTGCCCCGTGGACGTCATCGAGGCCGACATCGAGGCGATGCCGCTGCCGGGCGTGTACGACGGCGTGATCTCCTCGATGACGCTGCACCACATCCGCGATGTCGATGCGCTGCTGCGCAAGCTGCATGCGGGACTGAAGGACGGCGGCTTCCTCGCGATCGCCGACCTCGAGCGCGAGGACGGCAGCTTCCACGAGGAAAACACCGGCGTGTACCACGCGGGCTTCGACGGCGACGCACTCACGCAATCGGCCGTGGCCGCGGGCTTCCGCGACGTGCGGCTGGCCCGGGTCAGCGTCGTACAGAAGCCGCAGGGCGACTACCCGGTCTTCCTGCTGACCGCCCGGCGCTGACGCACGGCCGGCCCCGCGCCCGGCACGGCGGCGCGAGTGCCTGCCTCTCGTGCGCGGTCGGCTGCGAACAGTCCAGCGCGAAGTCACTAGAATCGGCACCCATGCAACCCGCCCGCGACCTCTTCAGCCACCGCAAGTTCTGGGCCCATCGCTTCGGCCCGGCGCCGTTCCTGCCGACGTCGCGGGCGGAGATGGACGCGCTCGGCTGGGATTCCTGCGACGTGGTCATCGTCACGGGCGACGCCTACGTGGACCACCCGAGCTTCGGCATGGCGATCGTCGGCCGCGTGCTCGAGGCGCAGGGCTTTCGCGTCGGCATCATCGCGCAGCCGGACTGGCACTCGACGCACGACTTCCTGAAGCTCGGCCGGCCGAACCTGTTCTTCGGCATCACCGGCGGCAACATGGATTCGATGGTGAACCGCTACACCTCGGATCGCCGCATCCGCAGCGACGATGCCTACACGCCGCACGGCGCCGGCGGCGCGCGGCCCGACCGCTGCGTCATCGTCTACTCGCAGCGCGCGCGCGAAGCCTACAAGGACGTGCCGATCGTGATCGGCGGCATCGAGGCGTCGCTGCGGCGCATCGCGCACTTCGACTACTGGTCGGAGAAGGTGCGGCGCTCGGTGCTCATGGATTCCAAGGCCGACCTGCTCGTGTACGGCAACGCGGAGCGGCAGATCTGCGAGATCGCGCATCGCCTCGCGCGCGGCGAGAGCATCGAGGCGATCGACGACCTGCGCGGCACGGCGTTCGTGCGCAAGGCGCTGCCGGAGGGCTGGGTCGAGATCGATTCGACCGAGATCGACACGCCGGGTCCGCTCAATCCGCCGATCGATCCGTATGCGATGGAGCCGGTGGCTGCCGGTGCGGAGCGCGAGGCTCAAGGGGACGACGTCGCTGAGGCGCGCGAGCGCCACGCGGCGACGGCGGCTCGGCGTTCCGGGCCTGTCCCGGAGGCCGTCCGCGCCATGGACGGCGCGGCCGGAGCCCCCAGGGACGGGTTTACGGCGTCCTCCGGGACAGGCCCGGAAGGACGGGACGTCGTCGCGCACACCGCTCCGCTGCGCTTCCACCGACGGCTGCCCAAGACCGCCGACCGCGATCACAGCGTGATCCGCCTGCCCGCGTACGAGCGCGTCGCCGACGACCCGATCCTGTACGCGCACGCGTCGCGCATCCTGCACCAGGAAGCGAATCCCGGTAACGCGCGCGCGCTGGTACAGCGCCACGGCGACACGGACGTGTGGCTCAACCCGCCGCCGATTCCGCTCACGACGAAGGAGATGGATGCAATCTACGAGCTGCCGTACCAGCGCGTGCCGCATCCGTCCTACGGAAATGCGAAGATTCCCGCGTACGAGATGATCCGCTTCTCGATCGCGATCCAGCGCGGCTGCTTCGGCGGCTGCACGTTCTGCTCCATCACCGAGCACGAAGGCCGCATCATCCAGAACCGCTCGGAGGACTCCGTGATTCGCGAGATCGAGCAGATCCGCGACACGGTGCCCGGCTTCACCGGTGTGATCTCCGACCTCGGCGGACCGACGGCAAACATGTATCGGGTCGCGTGCAAGTCGCGCGAGATCGAAGCCGCGTGCCGCAAGCCGTCGTGCGTGTATCCCGGCATCTGCCCGAACCTCAACACCGACCACACGCCGCTCATCAAGCTGTACCGTCGCGCACGCACGTTGCCCGGCATCAAGAAGGTGCTGATCGGCTCGGGCGTGCGCTACGACCTCGCCGTCGAATCGCCGGAGTACGTGAAGGAACTCGTGCAGCACCACGTGGGCGGGTACCTGAAGATCGCCCCGGAGGCGATCTCCGAGGGACCGCTGTCGAAGATGATGAAGCCCGGGGTCGGCACGTACGACCGCTTCAAGGCGATGTTCGAGAAGTACTCGAAGGAGGCGGGCAAGGAGCAGTACCTCATCCCGTACTTCATCGCGGCGCACCCGGGCACGCGCGACGAGGACATGCTCGAGCTGGCGCTGTGGCTGAAGAAGAACGGCTTTCGCGCCGACCAGGTGCAGGCGTTCCTGCCGTCACCGATGGCGACGGCGACGGCGATGTATCACTCGGGGAAGAACCCGCTGCACAAGGTGACGCGCCGCTCGGAGGACGTCGTCATCCCGAAGGGGACGCGGCAGCGGCGCCTGCACAAGGCGTTCCTGCGCTACCACGACCCGAACAACTGGCCGCTGCTGCGCGACGCGCTGCGGCAGATGGGTCGCGCCGACCTGATCGGCAACGGCAAGCAGCACCTCGTGCCGACGTATCAGCCGATCGGCACGGGCCGCGCGCACGAAGGGAGGCGCAAGCCCGGGGCGGCGCCCGCCGCGAAGGCCTCGGCCCGCCCCTTCCGCACGCAGCACACCGGGCTGCCGCGCACTCCCAAAAAATAGGGGACATTCCTCTTTTTCCGTTCGCCGGGAAAAAGAGGAATGTCCCCTATTTTTCTCCTCTCTCTCTGATCGAGCAGAAAAAGAGGAATGTCCCCTATTTCAGCCGCCCTTCTTCGCCTTCTTCTCGGCGCGCTTCTCCTTCAGCGTCTTCTGCGGCTTCTTCCTGTCTTCCTTCTTACGGTCCATGCCTTTGCTCATGTCGCTCTCTCCAGGTCAGCGCTTGAACTCGAACGTCAGCCACACGCGACGTCCCTCGAGCCGATAATAGCTCGCATCGGCCATCTCGCTCTCGGCCACCGGGTCGCGTCGGTCGGATAGATTCTCGCCGTCGAGGCGAAGTTCCCAGTTCGCGGTGCGCCAGCCGAGCCCGGCCGACCAGCTGGTGAACCCGTCGGCGAGCGCGGTGTTGCGCTTGTTGAGATACCGGTCGCCCGTGTACCGCACGTCCACCCGGGCCACGAGGCCGGTCGGCGGTGCCCAGACGAGGCCGAGGGCGCCGAGATCGCGCGGCGTCATCTCCTGCCGGTTGCCGCGCAGCTGCGTGAGGGTGCCGTCGAAGTCGCGCAGGTAGTCCTGGAAACGCGCATCGTGCAGGCTCCAGGCCGCGCGGGCGAACAGGTTGTCGACCACCCGGCCGCGCAGTTCGAGTTCGAGGCCGCGGAACCGCTCGGAGCCGACGTTCTCCAGGGCCGGCAAGCCACCGACCTGCGTCGGCACGACGAGGTTCTTCAGGTCCATCTGGAAGGCCTCGAATTCGAATTCGAAGCGCCGGTCGAAGAACGCGCCGCGCGCACCGGCCTCGAAGCTCTCGCCCGTCTCGGGCTCGAGGATGTCGGGCTCGGCCTCGAGGCCGAAGTCCACGGCCGCGGGCTTGAACGTGTCGCGATAGCTCAGGAAGAACTTCAGGTCGTCGGCGCCGTCGCTCCAGGCGGTGAACACGGCGCCGGCACTGCCGCTCAGGCGGCTGGTGCGGGCGGAGTCCGAGCCGCGCTCCGGCGGGCTGCCGAACTCCTCGGCATACGTGTCGCGCGACTCGTGCACGAGATTCCAGCGCAGCCCGGCATCGAGGCGCAGGCGCGCGGTCGGCTGCCACGCTGCATAGCCGTACACGCCGCCGAAGTTGCGCGTCACGTCGATGCGGATGTCGCTGTTGAGCGCGGTCTGGCCGGCACGGGGCGCGCCCGAGCCGTCCTGGGCCACGTCGTAGTCGTAGTCGCCGCCGTGGGATGCGCCGTCGCCGTAGAGGTAGTCGGCGCCGAGCACGAACTCGAAGTTCTCTACCGAGCGGATCTCAGTGTGGGCGTCGAGGTACATGTCGTCCTGCGTCGTCTTCGTGCGGAAGCCCTGCGCCTCGAACAACGGCGCCGACAGGTCCGTGAGGAAGCCACGCTCGGTCCGGGTCTCCGTGTGGCCGTATGAGGCGAGCACCGACCACGCGCCGAGCGCCGTCGGCGCCGTATAGCCCACGTTCATCGTGTAGCGCGTCGGATCGATGTGCGCGCCGCGCGGGTTGTAGTTTGCGTCGATCGGCACGAGCGGCGACAGTCGCGGGCCCTGCCGCGGCACGGGACTGACCGGCGACTGGTCGACGTCCGACACGTCGAAGTCGAGTCGCAGCTTGCCGTCGCCGAGATCGCGCTGGTTGCGCCACGAGCCGTGCAGGCGCCGAAAGTCGGCACGGTCATCCGAGAGGCCGTGCTGCTCGGCATCGAGCGCCACGCGTGAATCGAAGCCGGCCCATTGCGGCAGGTCGATGGCGCCGCTCACGCCACCGCTGCCCTCCGAGCCCGCGGACACGCCAAGGCGCGTCCCGCCGGAGCCCGGCTTCGCGTGCACGACGTGGATCACGCCGACGAAGGACGTGGCGCCGTACATCACGGGCGCCGCGCCGCGCAGGATTTCGATGCGCTCGACGTCCTTGAGGCTGAGATTGATGGTGTCGGGATTGAACGCACCGCCCCACGGCACGTCGTCGACGACGAGCAGGAACGCGTCGAACTCGCGGAAGCCCCACATTTCGGGCACCGCGGCGGCCGGTCCGCCGTCACCGCCGGGCGCGATGTCGACACCCGCCACCAGCGCGAGCGCGGACCGCAGGTCCGTCGCGCCACGATCCCGCAGGTCCTGCCCCTGCAGCACCGTCGTCGATGCCGAGAGGTTGGTCCGGTCTTCCGCAATCCGCGTCGCCACGACGACGACTTCCGCGCCCGGCGATACCGCCGGCGGCGGCAGGTCCACAGCCATCAGCCAATCTCCTTCATTTCTTCAGCCGTCAGGTGCACGGCCGCGGCCGCGACGTTTTCCTCGAGGTGGGCGCGTTTCGACGTGCCCGGAATCGGCAGCATCACCGGCGAGCGCGCGAGCAGCCAGGCCAGCGCGGCCTGCGGCACCGAGATGCCGCGTTTCGCCGCCACGGCTTCGAGCGCCTTGCGATTTTCGTCGCCGGCCTCGCGCGGGTTCTGCGACAGTGGCGACCACGGGATGAACGCGATGCCGTTCTGCTCGCACACCGCGAGCACCGGGTCCGACGAGCGGTCCGCCACGTTGTAGCGGTTCTGCACCGAGACCACCTCCACCAGGGCCCGAGCCTTCGCGAGCTGGTCGACGTCGACGTTCGACACGCCGATGTGCCGGATCTTGCCTTCCTTCTGCAGCTTCGCGAGCTCGCCGATCGAGTCCTCGTACGGCACCTTCGGGTCAGGCGCGTGCATCTGGTAGAGGTCGATGCGCTCGACCTTCAGGCGCTTCAGGCTCGCCTCGCAGGCCTCGCGCAGGTGCTCGGGCCGCCCGTCGCGGTCCCACTTCTCGCGCACGGGTCGCACGAGGCCGCCCTTGGTCGCGACCAGCAGGCCCTTCGGGTACGGCGACAGCACTTCGGCGATCAGGTTTTCGCTGACGTACGGCCCGTAGGCGTCGGCCGTGTCGATGAAGTTCACGCCGAGCTCGACCGCACGGCGCAGCACCGCACGGCACTCGGCCGGGTCGGCCGGATCGCCCCAGATGCCGTCCCCGCAGATGCGCATGGCACCGAAGCCGAGGCGGTTGACCGCCAGGTCCCGGCCGATCCGAACGATGCCCGCGGCGGCGGCCGGCAGTTTCGCGGCGCCCTTCGTGGAGGCCACAGCGTTCGAGGACCCGCCGGACAGTACCAGGCCCGAGAGCACGGCACCGGTCTGGGCCAGCAGCGCGCGGCGCGACAAGGGGATGTGGCGCATGGGTGACCTCCGTCGAAATGAGACGCAGAGCTTACCGCGTTTGACTTAAGCGACTCGACACCCGTGACCGCGGTCACGACACGGGCCATCGCAGCGGACCCCGGGGCCGCAGGACGCTAGCGTGTCGGAACCGAACGGCCGGTCAGCCGGCCACCCGGTGTCCCGCAAGGGGGTGCTCATGAACGTCGCCATCGTCCACTCGGAACTGATGAACCTCGTCGCCCGGCGGCACAGCCTCAGTCCGCGCACGCGGCGGATCCTGCGCCGCATCGGCCTCGTGCTGATGCTGACGCTGCCCTGCCTCGCGCTGGCCGCCCCGCCCGCCTGGGCGCCCGCCCAGGGCTGGCACAAGCAGCACGACGTGGACTATGCCGGGTACAGCGGCCGTCACTGGGACGCCGATTACGGCGTGCGCTCGGGATCCTGCAATCGCGCCGAACTGGGCGCCGTGCTCGGCGCGGCCGCGGGCGGCGCGATCGGCGCGCAGGCGGGCAGCGGCGAGCATCGCGCGGCCGCCGTCGCCGTCGGCGCCGTCATCGGGGCCGTGGTCGGCGCCGACATCGGCCGTCGCCTCGACAACACCGACCGCGCCTGCGTCGGTCACGCACTCGAACTGGCCGCCGCGGGTGACAACGTGTCCTGGGTCAATCCCAACACGCAGGTGAGCTTCCAGCTCACGCCGCTCGGCCACGAGCGCTACGAGAACGGGTGCCGCAAGTTCCGCCTGATCGCGCACGGCGCGTTCGGCCTCGCGGAAGGCCGCACCGTGGCCTGCCCCGACGCGCAGGGCGTGTGGAACCTCGCCCCGCAGCAGCAGGCCGCGCGCTGAGGCACGCGCTCAGTTGCAGGGAAAGCTCGCCTGCATGGCCTCGTAGAACACCTCGCCGATCGGCCGCTTGGCGAGCTCCGGCGACTTCTCGAGGTACTTGAGTCCCGCCCGCACGTAATCCGGCGTGGTCGCCTTCGGCGGCGCGCAGATGCCGAGCAGCCGCGCCGGGTCCTGCGCCTGGAACTGCTTGAACACGTCGTTCGGGTCGAGCTTGTAGTTCACGGCCATGCGCGAGCCGAAGCTGAGCGCGCCGAGCTGCGCGCCGATCTTCATGCCGTTCAGCAGTCCCTGCGTGACGCCGAGGCAGTAGGTGATGTCGCGGTCGTCCACCGTGGTGTCGCCGTCGATCGCCTTGAGGTACGACTGGCAGTAGCTGCGCCACTCGCTGGCCGGCGGCGAGACCTCGTCGGCTGCCTGCAGTGGCATCGCGGCGAGGACGGCCAGCACGATCACGGACAGGGGAAGCATGCGCATGTCGGGATCCTCGCGGCGGGTCAGGACGAACGCGCGAACTGGACGTCCTCGAGGAACTGCGCGATGGCTTCGTCCTCGAACACGTCCTCGATGCCGTCGGTGATCTTGCGCTGCCAGTTCGCGTGCTCGGTGCTGGTGCCGGGGACGTTGACCGGATCAATCATGCCGATCAGGTCCTCGATCTGCAGCACCGCGAGCGCTGCCGCGCTCCGCGCGAGGTAGAGCTGGATGGCGCGCGCGAGCTCCTCGCTGAACGGCGAGTCGCCCGACTTCGCGGCCTCGGGGCGCAGGCCCGCCGCCTCGAGCGCTTTGACGAGTCGCGCCCGATCCGCGGTGCGCTCGTCGTAGACGTAGTGGCGGATCTCCTCGCCCGGGAACAGGTTGAGGCGATCGCGCAGCGCGAGGTCGCGGCCTTCCCAGTAGCCGCGCAGCGTGGGCAGGTCGTGCGTCGTCACCGTGGCGATCGCGCGGCGCACGTAGTCGGCCGGCGCCAGGAAGCCGCCGTCGGCGGCCTTCTCGAACAGCAGCACCTTGTAGTGGTAGACGGCGTATTCGGCCATCGCGCGCCGCATCTCGTCGGGCACCGTGCCGAGGTCTTCGCCGACGACGAGGCAGCGCGCGCGTTCGCTCTCGAGCGCGAGCACCGCCATCAGGTCGTCGAGCGGATAGTGCACGTAGCCGCCCTCGGTCGCGCCGAGCCCGACCGGCACCCACCACTGGCGGAACAGCGCCATGACGTGATCGAGCCGCAGCGCGCCGAAGTGGCGCATGTTGGCGGCGACGAGGTGGCGGAACGGCACGAGGCGCGCCTCGACGAGTGCGTGCGGGTCCTGCGGCGGGATGCCCCAGTCCTGGCCCTTCAGCGCGAGCGGATCCGGCGGCGCACCGACGCCCGCACCCATGCGGTACACGGACTGGTCGGACCACGTCTCCGAGCCGGCCGGATTCACGCCCACGGCGTAGTCGCCGTAGAGGCCGATCGGCATGCCGAGCTCGGCCGCGAGCCGCTGCACGCCCGCGAGCTGGTCGTCGGCCACCCATTGCAGCCAGGCGTGGAAGCGCACGTTCTCGGCATTGGCCGCGGCGAACACCTGCACGCCGATGTTGCCGGGATGACGCAGCTCCGGCGGCCACACCGGCCAGCCCCAGTATTTCTGCTCGTCCTGCGCGCGCAGATGGGCGTCGATGGCGTCGTGCAGCGCGTGCAGCCGCAGCGGCTCGCCACGCTCTTCCTGGTAGGCGAGGAACGCGCGGGCCCGCGCCGTGCCGCGGGCCAGGTGCTCGCGCACGAAGTGGTCGTAGACGAGTCGCAGCAGCGGCAGCTTCATCGCGGCCACGCCCGGGTAGTCCACCTCGTCGGTCGCGCGCAGACGTTCGAGCCCCGCGAGGAATGCCGGCTCGGCGGCCCGGCGCCGGGCCTCGGCGCACTCGGCGAATTCCGGCACGTGCGGCAGCGCGATGTACAGCACGTTCAGGAAATGACGCGACGACGGGCTGTACGGGCTGAAGTGCCGCGGGTTCGCGGGGAACAGCGCGTGCAGCGGATTGAGGCCCACGAAGGCCCCGCCGTGCAGCGCGCAGTGGCGCACCACGAATTCCAGGTCGGCGAAATCGCCGATGCCCCAGTTGTCGCGCGAGCGCAGCGTGTAGAGCTGCACGGCGACGCCCCAGAGCTTCTCGCCGGCGGCCAGCGCCTTCGGCTCGAAGCAGCGTGCCGGCGCGACGATCAGCGTGCAATCGCCCCGCGGTCCGGCCGGCAGCGCGACCTCGAGCGTGTGGTAGCCGCGCGCGAGGTCTTCCGGCAAGGAGAGCAGGCGGCGTGTCACCCCGCGGCCGTCGAGCTCGCGGCGCTCGAATTCCTGCAGCTCGCCGACGCGGGCCGAGCCACGACGCTGCTTGCCGTCGGCCGCCGTCGCGATCCACGTGAGCGCCTGTTCGAGCAGGCTGTCCGCCACCGCCACCACCACCCCGGTGCGCCCCGGCCGCAGCACGGCGATCGGCGGCAGCAGAGCCCGCCAGCGCGCCGCGTCGGCTTCGTCGATCTCGTGCTGGATGGCCGCGGCGTCGGTGACGTTGCAGCCCATGGCCGCGAGGATGGCGGTCTTGGTACGCGCGCTGAAGGGCTTCAGTTCGCCGCGGTAGTCGTAGTAGGCATCGCCGATGCCCCGGCTCCTTGCCAGGCTGTCGAGCAACGAATCGAGCATCACAACTCCGCGAGGATCTTCTTGCGCATCTCGTTGTACTCGTCCTGGGTGATCAGGCCTTCGGCGAGCAGCTGGTTGAGCGTGCGCAGGCGCGCCGGCACCGTGCGGCGCTCGGTGCCCGGCTTGGGTGCCGTGCCTTCGGCGGGCGCGAGGATCTGG
Organism: Steroidobacteraceae bacterium; assembly: GCA_044226195.1. Classification (GTDB taxonomy): domain Bacteria; phylum Pseudomonadota; class Gammaproteobacteria; order Steroidobacterales; family Steroidobacteraceae; genus RPQJ01. The sequence goes on along the minus strand of JBGAHO010000003.1, from coordinate 77,786 downwards.
ATCTTCGCCAGCTGGTCGGGCGGCGGCTCCTCGCCCGAGCCGGGTGCGGACGGGCTGCCGTCGGGCGCGATGCCCGGCACCGCCGCGAGCTTGCCGATGGTCATGTCGTAGGTCGAGAGGATCTGCTTCTGTGCCGCCGGATCGGGCGACAGCAGGTCGATCACGGGCGGCGTCGCCTCGTCCGCGTCGGAGCGGATGCCCCATTGCGACCAGCGGATGCCGCGCGCGACGCCCATCGTCAGCATGACCTGCTTGTCGGAGCCCAGCTGGCCGGGCCGGCTGGGCTTGTCGAGATCGGCGCCGGTCACGATGACCGTGTACGCCCAGGACTTCTGCGGCACGCCGCCGAGCCACTCGCTCGGCACCAGGAACTCGATGCGACGGCCGGCGACCCGGACCTTGTTCGGAAAGTAGAACAGCTCGTCGACCCTGGCGGACGAGTTGGCCTGCAGGCCCTCGAGGTCCTCGGTCGACACGCGGCCCTTGCGGCTGCGCAGGTCGGTCTCGAGCACGTCGTCGAAGTACATCTGCAGCATCGTGCGGGCGATGTCGGGCCGCGGCGTCAGCACGATCGCCTTCTCCCAGGCATCCGCGCGGTCGACGGTGACCTCGCGGCCCGGCACGGTACCCGTCTGGCCCGAGCCGGTGACGCGGTCCTTGTCGATGTAGATGTCGACGTTGAAGGTGTAGAAGCCGTTGCGCGCGATCTTCTCCATCGGCGTCTGGCCGATCTCGGTCACGCGCCCGACCGGGCTGCGGATCGGCTGGCCGAGCTCGACGACGAACCAGATGCCGTCGGCGCGCTGCTCGGCGGAGACACTGACGAGATCGAGGTCGCCTTTGATCAGGTCGTCGCGATTCGGGTAGATGAGTACGCCGTTGCCATCGTCGTCGCCGCGGACGTCGGACAGCGAGAACAGCTCGTCCGCCGGTGCGGGGCCGCCCGCCAGCGCGAGCGCGACGGCAAACAGGATGGACGGCAAGGAACCGGGCAGGCGCGTCATGGGGTCCCCGAAAAATCGGGGCGGCCACGCGAACGTGACCGCCCCGGGGAGATCATGCCAGAAGAATCAGAAGCTGACCTTCATGAAGATCTTCATGCGGTACTGGCCGAGGTGCACCGAGTCGATCGGGATGTCGCCGAGCGGCGTGGCGATCGAGTCGACACCGACGCCCGGGATCAGCTTGACCCGCTTGCCGTTCGAATCGGTGTAGAAGCTCGGGTCGTAGGTGCCCCAGAAGTAGTCGATCGTGCCGCCGAACTCCACGCCCGAGAGGAAGTAGCTGAAGTCCAGGGCCACGCGGTTCTTCGTGGTCTTGCCCGTCACGTACTCGGCCCAGCCGAAGTCGTTGCTGCCCTCGAAGCCGAGGCCGACCGGCGCCACGTCGACCGTGCCGTCGATCAGCTCGACCGTGTTCAGCTCGTAGATCAGGGTCGCGTACAGGTCCGGGTTGACCTGGTAGCCGACGCTGAAGCCGTACGTGTCGTAGTCCGCCTGGCGGTCGTCGCAGCTCACGCAGCCACCGAGGCCCACGTTCGGGATCCAGTTCGGGTTCTTCACCGCGCTCGGATAGCCGTCGTACGCATCGGTCAGGAACTTCGACTTGGTGACGCGCTTGTCCTCGTCCGAGATGTACTTGTAGCGCGCCATGAGGTCGACGCCGTTGCCGAGGTCGAGCGTGTACTTCGCCTTCAGCGCCAGGATCTGCATCAGGCGGTCCTGGTACGGCGCGTAGGGCGAGCGGTAGTCGCCGCCGTAGCCCCAGGAGTGCGTGCCTTCCTGCCGCATGTAGGTCGAGCAGCCCGTGTCCTTGTCCTGCCCGCCGCACGCCTGCCAGTTGGTGTTGAAGTCGATGTAGCTGTACTCGCCGGAGAACTGCCAGTCGCCGTAGCTGTACTTCGGCACCAGCGTGATGCCCTTCCAGCCGATGACCGAGTACGCCACGGGCTCATCGAAGTCCGTGAAGTCGTTGTCGGCCATGCCGGAGACGACCTGCTGCACCTCGCCGTTCCAGCCGCCCCAGCCGAGGCCGGCCATGGCGTTCTTGTTGGCGCGGTTGCCGTAGTTGTAGTCCGGGCGGCCCCACTGCCAGGTGCCTTCCTGGCCCTCGGTGAGCAGCACGTCGGCCTCGCGCCGCGCGGCCGTCGCCGACACGTAGTCCGAGCCGATGTCGAAGATCTGCGCCGAGAGCGACAGGCCGTCGATGAACACGCGGTTGAAGTCCACGTTGATCAGCCAGGCCGTGTCGCTGGTGCTCTTCTGCGGCAGCGGGCTGAAGCGGCAGTTGCCGTTCAGCGTGCCGTCGCACTTCGTGTCGTTGACGTTGTAGTCGCTGAAGTACACCGCGCCCTTCAGGTCCATGAAGCCGAAGCCGGAGTACTGGCCCTTCAACGCGAACACCGAGTTGTCGTACGCCGTGCGCGTGCCGGTGCCGTTGAGCGGGTTCGGGTCGTTCTTCTCGAGCTCCTGGTCGCGCGCGTACATGGCGATCATGGTCGCGTTCCAGTCCGGGCTCGGCGTGTACTTCAGCTGGCCGACGTAGTTCGCGTCGTTGGTGTAGATGTCCGTGCCGAAGGTGCCCGTGCTGTAACCGACGCCGTCCCAGTTCGGCAGCGACACGCGCGCCACGTCCCAGCGCAGCTTCTTGCCCAGCGCCGAGCCCTGCAGCAGCACGCCGCCGATGTTGTCGCGGTCGATGTAGCGGTACTTGCCCTGCGTCCAGGCGTCGAACATGCCCCAGTCGCTCTGGCCGATGGTCAGCGAGTCCATCCAGTCGTAGCCCGGGGTGATGCGGGCCCAGGCGCCGCGCAGCTTGATGTACTGGTTGCAGCGCGGGTCGTCCTCGCCGCAGTTCGTGGTGTTGCTGTCCGGCACCGCGAAGCCGCCGTAGTTGGCCCAGTAGTTCTTGTTGAAGCGGCTGTGGATGCGGCCGCCGATCTCAACCTGCTTGGAGACCTGGGCGTTGAACATCAGCTCGAACTCGATGCCCTGGCCCTGGTCGCCACCGCCCTCGCCCGGCGTCGTCTCCGCGTTGGAGTACAGGCCGGCCTCGGTGCGGCGGTTACCGTCGAGGAACTTGGCGTAGATGCTGCCGAACCACTTGATCTGCCCTTCGTCCGTGCCGGCGCGCGCTGCCTGAGGCATCGCTCCGAGCGCGACCGACATGGCGGCGGCCAGCGAGAGGTTGCGAAGATTCATGGTCATCCCCTTCGAATCCCGGCGTTACTTGCGCACCATGATGAGCGTGGCCTTCTTGACCGAGCTGCCGTCGGCGCCGCACTCGTACTTGAGCATGTCGTACTGTGCCTGCGCCTCCTCGGGCTTGCCCTCGCCCTTCGGGGCGAGGATGTCCATCACGTGCGGGTCGCAGTCGCCGTCGTTGCCGCCGCCGAAGCGGTGCTGGCCCTCGAACTCGTTGACCTTGCGCGTGAGCAGGTCGGACTTGTCCGGGAAGCCCTCGTTCGACTGCACGATCACCTGGTAGCCCCACTTCGACGGATCGCCGCCGCCGAGCTCGTCGAGCTTCACCTTGGCGCTGATGGTCTTGCCGGCGCCTCCGGTGCGGCGCGGCACGATGATGTCGGCGGCGAGGTTGGCCGCCTTGGCCTTCACCTCGGCCATGACGCGCGACTGCGGCTGCGGCGACAGGATGATCACCTTGTCCCACGCGCTGTCCGGCGCGAACTGCACGTTGGTGCCCGGCAAGCCTTCGGTGTGGCCGCCTTCCTTGGTGTCGATGAAGACGAACACCATCTGCGTGGCGAAGCCGACGCCCATGCCCCACGGATCGGCGAGGCGGTCGTTGACCGTGACGCGCACGTCGGGGCTGTCGCCCGAGGTCACTTCGAATTCGACGAGGTCGAACGAACCCGGCGTGTACACCGCGTCCGTCGGATAGGTGTAGGTGCCCGGGCCCTTGTCGTCGCCGGTCGGGTCGAGGAACTTCACGCCGTCGGCGCGTACGGCGCCCGCGAGCGCGATCCCCATCGCCAGCGCAATCGTGGAAACGCGAGCCTTGGTGTTCATTGCAAGTCCCTCTCTGAAATCTGGTACGACGCCCCCGCGGGGGCCCGGTTCTTCATCCCTTCACGCCGCCGGCCGTGAGCCCGGAGACGAGGTATTTCTGCAGGAACAGGAACAGCACGACGACCGGCACCGACACGATGATCGATCCGGCCGCGAAGTAACCCCACTGCGAGGTGAACCCTCCCACGAAAAACTTCAGCCCCACCGGCGCCGTGTACTTGGCCTCTTCTTCGAGGAAGGTCGCCGCCAGGATGAACTCGTTCCATCCGGTCATGAACGAGAACAGCGCGGTCACCGCGACGGCCGGTTTCGCCAGGGGCAGGATGATCCGGAAAAAGATCGTCTGCCGCGAGGCGCCGTCCATGATCGCCGACTCCTCGATCTCCAGCGGGATCGTATCGAAGTATCCCTTCAGCATCCATACGCAGAAAGGGATGGCCGTGACGGAATAGACCAGCACCAGCCCGATGAAGGAATTCCCGAGCTTCAGCCAGCTGACGATGATGATGTACAGGGGCACCAGCAGCAGCGTGCCGGGGAACATCTGGGACACCAGGAACGACATCATGCCGGCCTGGCGGCCCGGAAACCGGAACCGGGAGAACGCATAGGCGGCCGTACAGGCCAGGAACACCCCGACCACGGTCGTGGCTGTTGCGACAATGGCACTGTTCATGAGCCAGGTCAGGAACGGCTGCTCGGTCAGCACGTCCACGAAGTTCTTGATGGACACAGTCTCGGGCCACGGGACGATGGCCCGGAGCCGGTCCAGGAACCCGGGGTCGGGCGGGACGTCGGCGAACGCGAGGTTCTGGGTGCCCGAGAACGCCACGCTGACGACCCACAGCACCGGGTAGATCGCCAGCAGGGTGAAGGTCGCCAGGAACACGTGCAGCAGCACGTGCGGCGCATCGGTCTTGCGGCGGGTGTCGCTCATGCGTTCACCGCCTCGGTCGCCCGGGTCATGCGCGTCTGGAACACGCCGTACACCAGCAGGATCAGGAAAATCACCACCGAGTACGCCGCGGAATAGGCGTAGCGGTACTCCTCGAAGGCGATCTTGTAGGCCTTGGTGATCAGGATCTCGTTGGCGCCGGCCGGCTCGCCGCCCGAGACGAGGTAGATCACGTTGAACATGTTGAAGGTCCACACGACCGACAGCACGACCGCCGGCACCAGCGTCGGCTTCAGCAGCGGCAGCGTGATGCGCCAGAACTGCTGCGAGCGGCTGGCGCCCTCCACCGTCGCCGCCTCGTACATGTCGGCCGAGATCGACTGCAGGCCGCCGAGGATGACGACCATCATGAACGGGAAGCTGAGCCAGCCGTTGGTCGCGAGGCCGGTCAGGAACGAGGTGAACACCCCGTCGAACCACTTCACCGGCTCGCCGCCGAACATCTGGATGGCCTGGTTGATGGCGCCGAACTGCTGGTGGAACAGCGCCTTCCAGATCAGCGCGGTGATGTAGTTCGGGATGGCCCAGGGCAGGATCAGCAGCACGCGGTAGACGGCCTTGAACCGCAGCCCCGGCGTGTTGAGCGCGAGCGCGAGGATCATGCCGAGCACCACGCCCACCGTGACGTTCGACACCGTCCAGCAGATGGTGATGAACAGCGTCCAGTAGAAGTTCTGGTAGTTGATCACCCAGCCGGCCGCCGTGTGCTTCGCCACGGCCGTGTCGCCGATGATGTCGACGTAGTTCTGCACACCGACCCACAGGTCGCTGAGCGGCAGGTTGGTGTTGAAGATGGTCTGGCCCGTGAACGACAGCGTGATGCCGTACAGGAACGGGAAGAACACCAGCACGAGCATGCCGACCATGGCCGGCGTGACGTAGAGATACGCCGCGCGGTATTCGGACACCGTCTCGCGCAGCTTGCGGGCCGCGCCGAGCGCGAAGAATGCGAGGATCACGCCGCCGAGCGCGAGGTTGCCCCACAGCGAGCGCTGGAAGGGACCGACGACCTCGGCGAGGGACCGCGCCGCGGCCGTCGCATCCGGCGTGCCGTCGGCCGCGAGCAGCGCGCGCGGACGCTGGAACACGTCGACGTCCCAGTGGGCCGGATCCGCCGCGAGATCCGTGCCGAGCCCGGCGACGCGCGACTTCAGCGCCTGGAACTGGGCGGCGATGTCCGCATTGCCCGATGCGGCGAAGGACTGCAGCCCGCCCACGGCCCGGGTGCCATACGCGTAGGTGCCGGCGCCGAACAGGCCGAGCGCGACGGCGAACAGGATCCACCGCGTGGCACCCTGCCCCTGCCCGTCGCGATTGACGAAGAAAGCGAGGCCGAGCAGCAGCGCGACCGGCAGCAGCACCAGCAGCGTCAGCGGGCCCGGCGCGGCAGGCGTCGCCGCGGCCGCGGATGCCACCGCGCTCTCACGCTGCACGAACCCGGCGATCTCGCCGTCGATCACGTACGGCACGGTGACGCGCAGGAGCTGGTCGCCCGGACGTGCCACATCGATCTGCGGCTTGCGGAACACGCCCTCGGAACGGTTCGTGTCGGCGGCAGCGCGCAGCTCCTTGCCGAGGTCGAACAGCCACTTCTCTTCCTTGGTCAGGCGGCGCGGCAGCTCGCCCTGCAGGTCGGTCGGATAGGTCGAGGCGAGCAGGCGCGCGCCGCCGATGCGCACGACCCGCACGCGATCGTCGCCGGGGGAGCGGGCCGCCCAGTCCGCCACCGCCGCCTGCAGTGCCGCGTCATCGTCCGGACTGGCCGCGACTCGCGCGGCGACGAACTCGGCCAACGCCGAGCCCTCGAGGATCGCGGCGCGCGACTGGCCGCCTTGCGCGAGCCCGCCCGCGGCCTGGCGATAGAACCAGTCGCCGAGCAGCGCGGTGACGAGCAGCGCGAGCAGCAGGCCGAGCACCGCCGGCTGCAGCACGAACCGCAGCGCGCGGCGCGCCGGCGTATCGGCCACGGCGCGTCGGGCGGACTGCAGGTGCGCGAGGTCGGCCATCGGGTCCCGCTCAGCGTCCCTTGCGCAGCTTGGAGATGCTGGTCTTCACGGTGTCCTGCGCTTCCTTGAACGCCTGCTCCGGCGTCGACGAGCCCTTCACGATCTTGTTCATCGCCGTCGTCACCGGCGACCACATCAGGGTCATCTCCGCGTAGTTGGGCATCGGGATGGCGGTCTCGAGCTGCTTGCGGAAACCCTGGATGGTCGGGTTCGCCTTCACGCGCGGGTCGTCGTACACGGACTTGTTGGTCGGCAGCTGGCCGCCCTCGAGCGCGAGGACCAGCGCGGCCTCCTTGCTGACGAGGAAGGAGGCGAAGTCGTAGGCCTTTTCCTTGTTGGCGGAACCGGCCGAGACGTACACGCCCTCGACGGTGAGCCACGGGCGCATCGGCTTGCCGCCCGCCTCGTCCACGGTCGGCAGCGGCGCGACCGCGTACTTGACCTTGTCCTGCACCTCGCCGAGGAACCACGGGCCCGAGAACACGATCGCCGCCTTGCCCTCGTTGAACAGGCTCGCGATCAGCGTCGACGACGGATCGGCCGGCAGGATGCCGTCGGTCTTGTACCACTTGAGCATGGTCTTCACGGCCGCGACGTTCTGCGGCAGGTCGATGGTCGGCACGGCGCCCGGCCCGAACACCTGGCCGCCGTACGCGTTCATCAGCGCGGCGTGGAAGAAGAAGTTCGAGTACTCGTAGGCGAGGCCGAAGCGGCCCGTCTTCGCATCGGTCATCGACTTCGCGAGCTTCACGAGCTCGCCGGTCGTCTTCGGCGGGCTCTTCACCAGCGCCGTGTTGTAGATCATCGCGATGCTCTTGTAGTTGAGCGGCAGTCCGTAGACGGTGTCGCGATAAGTCATCGCCTTCATCATGCCGGGCACGAGCTGCGAGGTGACCTTGTCGTCGAGGAAGAAGTCGATGGGCTCGATCGTCTGGCCCGCCTCGACCCAGCCGCCGAGGCGGTCCTGCGCGAAGATGAACACGTCCGGGCCCTTGCCGCGCGGCACGGAGGCCGAGATCTTGTCGGCATACGCGTCATACGGGACGGCGAGCGTCTTGACGACGACGTCCTTCTGCTGCGCGTTGTACATCGCCACGACCTTCTCGAAGGCCGTCTTCTCGTCGCCACGGTAGGCGTGCCACACCGTGAGTTCGGTGGCCGCCTGCGCGAGGTTGCCGAGCAGCAGTGCGCCGGCGGCGAGCGCCGAGGCGAGGAATCCGATGCGATTGCGAGTCATGACCGTAGCTCCGCTGGCTTGGCCGCCGTCAGCCGGGCAGCCGCTGTTCCGTGTCCGGGTCGAAGAGGTGGATGGCGTTGCAGTCCATGGCGAGCTCGATGCGCTCGCCGAACCGCGGGATGTGGTGCGCGCCGAGCTTGGCGATCACGGTGTCCTCGCCCGCCTTGAAGTGCACGATGACCTCGTGGCCGATGGTCTCGACGATGTCGATGTTGCCGGCGAGGGTCGCCGTCAGCGTCCAGTTGTGCGCCGCCGCCTCGCCCACGTGCTCCGGGCGGATACCCATCAGCACGGGCTTGCCCGCATACGGCTTCAGTCCGGCGCGCCAGTTGTCCGGCACCGGCACGTCGAAGCCGCGCGTCTCGAGCCGCGTGCCGTCGCCGTTCACCGTCGCCTTGAGCATGTTCATGTTCGGCGTGCCGATGAAGCGCGCCACGAACACGTTCTGCGGCCGGTCGTACAGCTCGAGCGGCGTGCCGACCTGCTTGAGATTGCTCCTGCGCTCCTTGCCCATCGGCGCAAGCACGCAGATGCGGTGACCGAGCGTCATCGCCTCGATCTGGTCGTGCGTGACGTACACCGTCGTCGTCTGCAGGCGGTGCTGCAGCTTGGCGATCTCGGCGCGCATCTGCACGCGCAGCTCGGCATCGAGGTTCGACAGCGGCTCGTCGAAGAGGAACACCGCCGGCTTGCGCACGATCGCGCGACCGAGCGCGACGCGCTGGCGCTGGCCGCCCGACAGCGCCTTCGGCTTGCGGTCGAGCAGCGGCTTGAGGCCGAGGATGCCGGCGGCCTCGTCGACCAGCCGGTTGATCTCGTCCGTCGGCACCTTGCGGATCTGCAGGCCGAACGCGATGTTCTCGCGCACCGTCATGTGCGGGTAGAGCGCGTAGCTCTGGAACACCATGGCGACGTCGCGGTCCTTCGGGTGCACGTCGTTGACCACGCGGTCGCCGATGACGAGCTGGCCCTCGCTGGGTTCCTCGAGGCCCGCGATCATGCGCAGCGCGGTCGACTTGCCGCAGCCCGACGGGCCCACGAACACCATGAACTCGTGGTCGTGGATCTCGAGGTCGAGCTGCTCGATGACGCTCACGTCGCCGAAGCGCTTCGCGATCCCCTGGAATGCAATTCGGGCCATGCGGTTTCCGCTCAGGTTTTCTTGAGGTAGACGGCCGCGGTGCGCGCGGGCACCGTGACTGCGATGCGGCCGAGGTCGACGTCGACCGTCGCGCCGCTCAGGGCCTCGGTGGCCTTCGCCTTCGCACCCCAGGCAGCCGGGGCATCGACGACCGAAGTGATGGTGGTCTTGCCGCGATTGATCGCGACCACGACGGAGTTGCCGCTCGCCGCATCGGTGCGCTCGTAGACGAGCAGGTCGCTGTCGGCGGAAAGCTTCTTGAACGTGCCCGCGGACAGCGCGGGATTGGCACGGCGCAACTCGATGAGCTTGCGGTAGTAGCCGCGCAGGTCCTCGTCGCGCGCGAGACCCTTGCCCGGCTGCACGGCCCGCTTGCCCCACGGCATGTCGCCGCGATTGAGCGGCCAGGTGCTGCCGCCGCGCGCCACTTCCTCGCCGTAGTAGATCGTCGGGATGCCGACCGAGGTCATCTGCAGCGCGACGCAGAGCTTGAACGCCTGCTTGTCGCCGCCGAGGTTCGACAACGCCATCGGCTCGTCGTGGGACGAGAGGTAGTGCGCCAGCAGGTGGCCTTCGTGGACCTTGTGGCGCTTCTCGAGGTACGACGCGAAGGCGATGGTGCGGCCCTTGCCCTGCACGAAGCTCTCGCAGCTGCCCTTGAAGGTGAAGTCGAAGCCGGCATCCATCTCGTCGTCGACGAAATAGTCCTCGAGCACGGTCGCGGAGCCGCCCCAGACCTCGGCGAGCAGGAAGAAATCCGGGCCGAGCTGCGCGCGCGTCTCGGCACGGTGCCGGCGCCAGAAGTCGTGATCGACGTGCTTCACGGTGTCGAGGCGGAAGCCGTCGAGGCCGACGCGCTTCGCGAGGCCGAGGTGCGCCGCGAGCAGGTAGTCCTGCACCGCCGGCAATTCCGTCTTCAGGTCCGGCAGGCCGCCCACCTGGCAGGTGAGCGCGTCGGTCGAGCATTCCACCGGCTTCGTGCGGATCCAGTCCTTCGTCGCCGGGTCCCGGGTGTAGCTCGCGTCGTAGCCGACGTGGTTGTAGACCACGTCGAGCAGCACTTTCATGCCGCGCGCATGCGCGGCGTCGACCAGTGCCTTGAGGTCCGCCTCGCTGCCGAAATGCGGATCGAGCTTCGTGAAGTCGTCGGCCCAGTACCCGTGGAAAGCGCAGTGCTCGAACCAGCCGCCCGGCACGGTGACGCCGGTCGGCGCCTGCGACGGCGGGCAATAGTCGATCTGCTTCACGACCGGTGTGATCCAGAGCGCCGTCGCACCGAGGCTCGCGATCTCGTCGAGCTGCTGCGTGAGGCCCTTCAGGTCGCCGCCGTGCCAGCCGCCCGGGTTGCTGCGGTCGACCTTGTCGTCGTTGCTGCCGTCGCCGTCGGCGTAGCGATCCAGGATGACGAAATACAGCACGGCATCGGACCAGTCGCGCTGCGGCGTGACGTGGACCATGCCTCGGGCGGTCGGGGCAGCGGCGGCGGCACTCGGAGGCGACGACCCGGCACAGGCAGCGAGGGCCAGCAGCGCGGCCAGCACCACCGAACGGCCGAGCAGACGCACGGCGCCGCCCTGCCGACAGCCGATGGCAATCGCTCCCCACTCCCTCCGTGTGCGCATCGCCTGGACTGACCTGATGTTGTAGTTCTGCTGCGCCCGAAGGGCGCGGCGTTCCGGCAGCGTTGCACGGTGCATCGCAAAAAATCAACCCTGAACAAATGCTTGCCAAACCCGCAGGAATCGCGGATTTCAGCGTATTGCGCGCGTCTCTGCGGGCGCGTCAGAAGATCGTGTAGATGAGCGCGGCGAGCGCCGACTGTTGGCTCATCACCACAAGCCCGCCGAGCAGCACCAGCACCAGCACGATGGGCAGCAGCCAGACCTTCTTCCGGACCTTCATGAACTGCCAGAGGTCGCGCAGGAATTCGCCCATCTAGAACGGCTCCTCGAGGCGCGTGGCGTGCGACTCGGGCACCTCCACGCGGTAGGTCGACACGCCCGGATCGAAGCCCGTGCGGTACTGCAGGCGGCCCAGCCGGCGCAGGACCCAGCCCAGTGGCAGCAGGATGCCAAAGAACACGGCGCCGAGCAGCAGCCAGGTGTTGATCGTGCCGAGGACGCGGGCGACGGGCACCAGCGCTCGGTGGATCGGCCAGATGCTCGGCGGCCAGACCCACGCGAGGGTCAGCAGCACCCAGCCGGCGACGAGGGGCCACAGCGGCCGCGGCCGGTCGGCCAGCCAGGGCGCGAGTCCCCAGAACAACCCGACCAGCAGCAGCGCGAGTCCGATGGCGAACCAGCGCAGGCCCCGATGGTCGGTGCGATCGAGTGTCTTCATGGCACCTCAGTCGGGCTCGAACTCGCGACTCGCGGCCAGCAGCGGGTGGTCGGCGCGTTGCGCGGTCTTGTCGAGCAGGAACGGGCCGATGACCAGGTGGTCCATGGCGGTGGCCATGAAGCACCGGTACGCGTCGGCCGGCGTGCAGACGATGGGCTCGCCGCGCACGTTGAACGAGGTGTTGACCAGCACCGGGACCCCGGTCTCGCGGCGAAATGCGTCGATCAGCTCATAAAATGCCGCGTTCGTGCCGCGATCCACGCTCTGGACACGCGCGCTGCGATCGACGTGCGTGACCGCGGGCAGCGGCGACTCGATCGCCCGCAGGCGCTCCATGCCGGCGAGGCCCGGCGCCGGCGCCCGGGCCGCCCGCACCGGCGCGACCAGCAGCATGTAGGGACTCGGGCGATCGAGTTCGAACTGCTCGCCGACGGCTTCCGCCAGCACGGCCGGCGCGAACGGCCGGAATGATTCCCGGAACTTGATCTTGAGGTTCAGCTCGCGCTGCATCGCCGGGTTGCGCGGGTCGGCGAGGATGGAGCGGTTGCCGAGCGCACGCGGCCCGAACTCCATGCGGCCCTGCATCCAGCCGACGACACGCCCCACGGCCAGCAGGCGTGCGACGGTCTCGGCGCGCTCGTCGTCGCCGAGGCGCCGGTACGGGATCTGCTGCTCGAGGAGGAAGCGTTCGGTCTCCTCGTCGCCGCAGGCCGGGCCGAGGTAGCTGCCCTGCATCGCGTCGGGCGTCACGGGCACTCGCGCCACACCGGACTCGCGATACCACGCCACCAGGGCCGCTCCGAGCGCGCCACCGGCGTCACCGGCCGCCGGCTGGATCCACAGGTCGTCGAAGATGCCCTCGCGCGCGAGCAGCCCGTTCGACACGCAGTTGAGCGCCACGCCGCCGGCGAGGCAGAGATGGCGCTCCCCGGTCTCGGCGCGCAGCGTGCGGGCGAGGCGCAGCACGATCTCGTCGGTGACCTGCTGGATCGACGCGGCCACGTCCATCGTGTGCTGGTCGACGGGTTCGTCGGGTCGGCGCGCGGGCCGGCCAAACAGCGCCTCGAAGCGCGCGTTGGTCATGCGCAGGCCGGTCGCGTAGTCGAAGTACTGCAGGTCGAGCCGGAACGTGCCGTCGGGCTTCACGTCGATCAGGTGGCGACGGATGGTGTCGACGTGGCGCGGCTCGCCGTAGGGCGCGAGACCCATCATCTTGTACTCGCCGGAATTCACCTTGAACCCGGTGTACTGCGTGAACGCGGAATACAGCAGGCCGAGCGAGTGCGGGAAGTGCAGTTCCCAGAGCGGTCGCAACTGCGCGCCCCGGCCGAGCCACGCGGACGTCGTGGCCCACTCGCCGACCCCGTCGAGGCACAGCACCGCGGCCGATTCGAACGGGCTCGGGTAGAACGCGGAGGCCGCGTGCGACAGGTGGTGCTCGCTGAAGAGGATCGGCGGCAACTGGCCCCACGCGCCGGCGAGCCCCTCGAGCTCGCGCCGCAGTTCGGACTTGAGGAACAGCTTTTCCTTGACCCACACGGGCATCGCGGCGACGAACGAGCGCAGGCCGCGCGGTGCGCTGGCGAGGTAGGTCTCGAGCAGGCGCTCGAACTTGAGGAAGGGCTTGTCGTAGAAGACGACGGCGTCGAGGTCGCGCAGCCGGCAGCCCGCGGCCTCGAGGCAATAGCGCGCCGCGTGCGCGGGGAACGCGGCATCGTGCTTGCGGCGGGTGAAGCGCTCTTCCTGCGCCGCCGCGACGATGCGGCCGTCGGCCACGAGGGCCGCGGCAGCGTCGTGATAATATGCGGACAGGCCGAGGATGCGCTTCACGCCAGCTCCCTGCGAGCGTGCGAATCTACAAGAAAGACCCTGCCAGCCGCGAGGACTGCGTGCGACGACAGCGCCTGCTCCTGCTGATCACCGTCCTGAGCCCGCTCCTGCTGCTCGCCCTCGTCGAGGCCGGGCTGCGGATCGCCGGTATCGGCCAGCGCGAACCGCTGTTCGTGCCGGTCGCGAGCGCGCCGGGCTACCTGCAGCCGAACGAGGCGGTCATCCAGCGCTTCTTCCCGGACCCGCGCCTCGCGCCGCGCGTCGCCATCGACACGCAGTGGTTCCCGGCGCGCAAGCCTGCCGGCACGTTCCGCGTCGTCGTGCAGGGCGAGTCGAGCGCCGCCGGCTTCCCGTACGGGCGCTGGGCCTCGCCCGCGGCGCTGCTGCAGCAGCGCCTGCAGCGCATGTATCCGGGCCGGCGCATCGAGGTCATCAACACCGCGATGGCGGCGGTGACGAGCTACGTGCTGCTCGACTTCGCGGACGAGATCCTCGCGATGCAGCCCGACGCGATCGTGATCTACACCGGCCACAACGAGTACCTCGGCGTCGGCGGCGTCGGCTCGTCGTACGTCAGTGCACGCTCGCCGACGTTGGCGCGCGCCGTCGCGGCCCTGCGCCACCTGCACCTCTACCGCGCGCTCGAGAAGCTCGTGTCGTCGGCCGGTGCGGCCCCGCCTCCCGAATCGAATGCCGACGGCACGCTGATGTCGCGCGTGGCGCGCGAGCGATCGATCCCCTACGGCTCGCCGCTCTACCAGCAGGGCCTCGAGCAGTTCCGCGGCAACCTCGACCGCCTGCTGCAAAAGTACCGCGCGGCCGGCGTTCCGGTGTTCGTCGGCACGCTGGCCAGCAACGAGCGCGACCAGGCCCCGTTCGTGAGCACCGTCGGCGGTGAGGACTCGGCGGCCCGCCACTACGAACGCGCGCGGACGCTGGATGCGGCGGGCAAGTTCGAGGACGCGCGGTCGGAATACGTGGCGGCGAAGGATCGCGACGAACTGCGCTTCCGCGCGCCCGAGGCGTTCGACACGGTGATCCGCGACGTGGCCAAGGCGGACGGCGCCACCGTGGTCGAGGTGCATGACGCGTTCCGTCGCGCGTCGCGGGACGGCATCATCGGCGCCGACCTGATGCTCGAGCACGTGCATCCGAACGTCGACGGCTATTTCCTGCTGGCGACGACCTACGTCGCGCCGCTCACGGCGCGCCTCGGCGTGCCGGAGGTCGCCATCGACGACGCGACCGCGCGCCGCGAGATTCCGGTAACCGAGATCGACCGGCTGGCGGGCGAGTACCGCATCGAGGTGCTGAAGAACGACTGGCCGTTCGTCGAGCGGCGCCGCGACTGGGTGCCGCCGCCGCCCGCCTCGCCCATCGAAGCGCTCGCGCAGGCGTGGTTCAGCAAGCGGCTGACGTGGGCCGACACGATGACCAATGCGCTCGCGACCTACCAGCAGGCCGGCAACACGCCCGAAGCCGTGCGCGTCGCGGCGAACCTCGCCGATGCCCTCGTCACCCAGGACAACGTGCAATACACGGCCGGGCACCTGCTGCTGCGGGCCAACGCGCCCGAGCGCAGCCTGCCCTACCTGCAGCGCGCCGTGCAGCTGAACCGCGAGCCGGTCGAATACGCCCTGTCGCTCGCCGAGGCACAGGCGCGCTCCGGTCATCCCGCCGACTCCGTGAAGACCCTCGAGGCCATCCTCGCCCGGCACCCCAACGAGCAGCGCGCCCAATACTGGCTCGCCCAGATGAAAAAATAGGGGACATTCCTCTCTTCCGAGGAGGTCGGAAATAAGAGGAATGTCCCCTATCGCCAGAAGGGGACGTCGTCGTTCTCGCCGAGGAAGAAGCCGGCGATCGCCGCGCGCGGGAACGGCGCGTTGCGCTTCACGACGTTCACGCGATGCCAGGTGCCGCCGACCATGAACACGAGGCGGTTGGGCCTCGCGAACACGAACTCGGTGCTGGTCGCGCCGTCCATCAGCATCGTGGACAGATCGTCCTTGGTGAGCACGTCCCAGGTCTTTGCGACGGTCTCGACGCGCCCGTCCTTCATGTGCCGCTTCTCGGGCAGCCGGTCGCGACCGAGCGCGTCCTCGACGATCATCAGCTCGCCGCCCCACGACGCATGCCAGCGCGGGTGCACGTAGTAGGTGTAGGCGCCGGCGAAGCGCCCCTCGTCGTCGTGCCAGTCGAGCCCCGAGCCCGGCGGGTGCAGGTAGGTGCGCGCGGTGACGTAGGTGTCGGGCACCTTCTCGCGATAGAACTTCGACTCGAGGATCTTCTTCAGCAGCAGGTCCACGGCCTGCCCCGTCGGGTACGCCCGGCGCGGGTCCTGCTCGTGCAGCGCCTTGCCCTTCGTGTACACCGTCTCGCCCGTCTGCCACGGCATCTCGTCACCGAGGTCCCAGGGCTTGATCCAGCGCGGGTTGCGCGCGTAGTCGCTGCGCGCGGCGTACTCCAGCATCAGCGCGAACTGCTCGGGCGGCAGCACGTCGTCGAGGATCACGTAGCGCTCGGTCTGCTTGACGACTTTCACGGGTTGCCTCCCTGCGCAGCGCCCGCCGCCAACTGGCCGAGCACGTTGCGCGCCGTGGGGTTCGCCGGGTCGATCGCGAGCACGCGCTCCAGCACGGCGCGACCCTCGTCGCGGCGACCGGTCAGGATGAGTGCGTGCGCCTCGACCAGCAGCGCGTTGGGATCGTTCGGCGCGAGGCTGGCGGCGCGGCGCCCATAACGCAGGGCATCCGCGGGCCTCGACACCGCGATCAACGCCGCGGCGGTCTGGAACTGGATGCCGGGCTCGAACGGGAAGGCATCGGCGAGGATGCCCGAGACGCGCGCCACTTCGGCCGCATTGCCCGTCGACTGGTAGTACTGCCGCAACCGGTCCTGCGCCTCGGGCCACGACATCTGCTCGCGGTAGACGGCCATCGCGAGGCGCTCGCCTTCCGTCTTCGGCTCGGGCAGTTCCGGCAGCCGACTCTGCGACGTGAACGGCCACGCCGCCTCGATGCGCCGCACCTTGTACTCGCCGAGCCAGCGATCGATGTCGCTCACCGGCATCTCGCGCTTCGTTGCCGCCGCATCGACCACGACCTCCGGCTGTCCCGGCAAGCCTTTCGTCACCATGGCGTCGAAGAACGCGTTGGCGAGCAGCCAGTAGCCGTCGAGGTTGGGGTGCACGTGCTCGAGCACGAGGTTGTGGCCGACGAGGCCGTGCTCGCTCGCCTCGACGAACGCGCGATGCGTGTCGACGAGCGTCGCGCCATGGGTCCGGGCCAGCTCCTCGATCCGCCGATTGACGTCGGACGGCGCGCGGAAACGCAGTGGGTCGAGGTCGCGGGCCCACGCGTAGCCCTCGCGCGCCACGTCGTAGTGCGGCACCGACTCGGCATCCTGCGCCGCGTAGTACGCCGTCCTGGCCGCGCCCGAGGCATCGCCCTCGTCGCCGCTCAGCCACGCGAGCGGCATCTGGTCGCGCTCGTTGCTGACCAGCGTGCCGATGAACACCGGCACGCCGGCGCGGCGGTACTTCTCGAGCAACGCACCGAGGTTGCTGCTGAATTGCTCGAGCCCGCGCTGGTAGAGCTCCGAGTGGAGGCGGATCGAGCGCTCACCGGCGACGCGGGCCATCAGCGTGTCGGAGCCGCGGGTCACGGGCCCCGCCGATTGCGCGCCGGCGATCTTCAGCACGCGGCTCATGAGCTGGAACAGCCGCCACTCGCGCGCCGCCAGGAACGCGCGCGTCAGCCAGGGCTGCGACGCCATGCGCAGGCTGGAGCCGACGCCGAGGATGCCGAGGTACTCGTTGTGACCGACGTAGACGACGATCGCATCGGGCCGCTGCGCGAGGATCTCGTCGGCGAAGTCGAGCAGCGCATAGGAATTCACCGCCGACATCGCGGTGGAAATGACCTCGACGTCGCGCGAGGGAAACGCCCGTTCGAAGCGCTGGTCGAGCACGCCCGCGAGCGACGCCCCGAGGCCATACGGGAATCCCGCGGCACTGGACTCGCCCTGCACGAACACTCGGAAGGTGCCCGGCGGCTTGTGCGCGGCGAAGTACGCCGTCTCGATGCTGACGTTCGGCGCCTGCGACGGCTCGGTGAAGAGCCGCGTCACCGCGCGGGGATTGGCCTGCAGGTAGTCGGGGTGCTCAGGGCTCGCGATGAACAGCGGCTCGAGGTCGTGACCGAAGCCGCCGAGGCGAAGACCGATCTCGGTGAGCCCGAGCAGCAGGAACGGCAGCAGGACGACGATCGCGCGAAAGGCCCACAGCCGCCGCGGCGCAGGCGCCTGGCGCGAGGGTTCCGCCGGTGCCGGCGCGACGGCCGCCGGCTGGTTGCGTTTGCGCTTGCCCACGCTGTGTCCGATTCCGCCACCCATGAAAAGGCCCGGCACCCTCGCGGGTGCCGGGCCTGAGTGTGGCCCAGTCAGCGGTGCCGCGTCACGGTCCCGTGACCGTCAGCACCGGTGCGGCCGGCGCGGTGGCATCCATCAGGAAGTCGTAGAAGCCGCCGCTCGCCACGTTGAAGGGAATGTTGTCGTTGCCCGGTCCGGCGCACTTCAGCGTCAGCGGCGTTCCCGGCGTGAGCGCCGTGCCGGTGCCGCAGTTCGTGCCGTCGGTCCAGCCCGAGTCGGCGATCTTGAACTGCTGGGCGCCCGCCCCGAGCTTCTTCGAGTACTTGTACACGCCGCTGCCGAGGTACGACATGCGGTTGGACGCTGCATCCGTCCAGTCGGCATCGAGGCCGCGCACGTACAGGGCCGCCGTGAACGGGATCTTCTCGACCGTCAGCACCAGGGCTGCCGGGTTCGAGCCGTCCACCGCGAACAGGTACGAGCCCGCCGTCGCGAGCGTGATGTCGAGGTTGCCCGAGCTGTTGTTGCAGTTCAGCGTGAACGGCGTGCCGACCGTCACGGTCGTGGTCGCGCCGGCGCCGCAGTTGCTCGCGCCGCCGTTGTTGCCGCCCCAGTCCGCGTCCGCGATCTTGAACTGCGACGCGCCCGCCGCGAGGTTCAGGATCTCGGCCCGGTAGGTGCCCACGCCGTCCCACTTCATCGGGTTGGTCGTGCCCCAGTCGCCCGCCACGCCGCGGACGTACAGGGTCGTCGCCCCGAGCGGCGCCACCTTGCCGATCGTCAGCACCGGGTTGACCATGCTGGTCGCATCGAGCGAGAACGTGTAGTCCCCGGCCGACGTCGGCGTCCAGTTGATGTTCCCCGAGCTGGCGTCGCAGAGCAGCGTCGACGGCTTGCCGACCTGCACGTCGAGCCCGCCGGCGCCCGCGCCGCAGTTCGACGCCGCCGTCCAGTCGTTGTCGGCGATCTTGAACTGCTGCGCGCCGGTCACGACGGCGATGTCGCGCGCGTAGGACGTGCCACCGGTGTAGGTGAGCTCACGCGCCGGGTTCGCGCTCCAGTCGCCCGCGAGGCCGCGCACGAAGATCGGCACGCCGTACGGCGAGCAGCTCGACTGGGCGCTCTTCACGAACACCGCCGTGGTGCGCGGTGGCACGCGGAAGCCACTGGACGCGTCGTGCGTGGCGGTCTTCACCACCGCGTCGACGCCGTTCGCCTGCACCGGGTGCAGCGTGAAGGTCTCGTCCTTGAACAGCTGCAGCTGCGTCCAGTTCTTCGTCGGGTTGAAGATCGTGACCACCGCGCCGTACGGCTGGCCCGGCAGTTCCGGACTCGAGCAGCCGTCGAGGCGATAGGCGATCACGCCCGCCTGCTGGCTGGGCCCCGTGTTGAGCATCGTCATGCGGGACTTGATCTGGTCCGCCGTGCGCAGGCGGAACAGCGCCGAGCTCTTGCGGATCTTCAGCCACTCCTTGGTGACGTCGAACGCGAACTGCCGGTCGGCCTGCGTCGTCGCGGCCGTCGGGTCGCCCAGCGCCGCGATGGCCTGCGCCTTGCTGCCCTGGTTGTCGCCCTGCGGCGGCAGGCCCACGGCCCACTTCGAGGTCGAGAGCGTCCAGTCGATGTCGTTGAACCAGTCACCCGAGTTGTACGAGTTCGTGTCCGTCGACTTCGACCGCAGGATCTCCTGGCCCGCGTGCAGGAACGGCACGCCCTCGCCCAGCAGGACGACGGAGGTGCCGACGTTCTGCGCACGGACGCGGTCCGCCGTCGGCGTGCCGGCCGGCTGCTTGAACTGGCTGATGTCCCAGTACGTCTGGTTGTCGTGCACCTCGACGTAGTTGACGATCTCGGACGGATCGGCCGCATACGAGCCGAGCGTCGAGCCCGCCACCGTCGAGCCGGCCGCGTTCTGGAAGCTGTAGGACTTGATGCCGCCGGCGATCTGCGCCCGGATGCGGTCCGTCTGGTTCAGCAGCGAGGTCTTCTCCCCCGCCGAACCCGAGTTCGCCGAATTCGGGTCGTACCACAGGCCGCTCGCCCAGCCCTGCGCGTTCACCAGCGTGGCGCCGCTGTCGCAGCAGCCGCCGCCCCGCACCGCGTCGCGGATGCGGTCGTTGAACGAGCCGATGCCGGTGCCCGCCAGGTTGTCCTGGCGCGCGGACACGTAGCGCTTGTCGTCCTGGCCGCCGCCCGTGTTCCAGCCTTCGCCGTAGATGTAGAAGGCGGGGTTGACGGCGCGGGTGGCCGCCAGCAGGCGCTGCATCTGGTCCTTGGTGTGCGCGGCCATGATGTCGAAGCGGAAGCCGTCGACCTTGTACGCGTTGACCCAGCGCAGGGCCGTGTCGAACATGAGCTTCTCGCCGAACTTCCATTCGGTGCCCATGTCGTTGCAGCACTGCTTGCTGGTCACGCCACCGGAGACGATGTCGCGCCGCTGGTAGTACCCCGGCACGATCTTGTCGAACACGGACTTCTCGCCCATGCCCGACTGCGCCGTGTGGTTGTACACGACGTCCATCACCGTGCGCAGGCCGAGGTCGTTGAGGCCCTTCACCATGCGACGGAAGTCGAGCACGCGCTCGGCGCCGTTCGCGTCCTTGGCGTAGCTGCCCTCGGGCGAACCGTAGTGATACGGGTCGTAACCCCAGTTGAAGCCGTCCACCTGGTTGATCCAGCCGATGATCTGCTGCTGCTGCAGCGAGGTCGGGCCGGTCGCCGTGATCTCCGTGAGCAGCTGGCGGATCGACTTCGCGCCGTTGGCCGGGTTGAAGCACAGGCTCGCGGCGTCGGTCACCGCGTCGCACAGCTTCTGCACCGGGTCGTCGATGTCGATGCGCGCCGCCGGGTTCTCCGGCACGCTCGCGATGTCGAAGGCCGGCAGCACGTGCACGTGCGTGAGGCCCGCGGCCTGCAGCTGTGCGAGGTGCTGGCGACCCGCCGTGCCCGCCACGTCGAACGCGGTGTACTTGCCGCGGTCGGCCGCCGGCACCGTGGTGTCGGCGATGCTGAAGTCACGCACGTGCAGTTCGTACAGCACGGCGTCCTCCGGCGCCTCGAGCGTGGGCTTGGACATCGAGTCCCAGCCGGCCGGCTTCAGGTCCGCGTCGTCGAGGTTGACGATCTGGCTGCGGCCGCCGTCCACGTTGCCACTCACCGCATACGGGTCGGACACGGTGTTGGTGAGCAGCGTGTCGCCGTAGTTGGAGTAGGTGCGCAGCGTGTAGGTGTAGAACTTGCGGTTCCAGCCCGCATCGCCCTCCACGCTCCACACGCCCGTGGCCGGGTCGAGGGTCATCGGCACCGGGTCGCCGAACGCCGAGCCGTCCGCGTTGTAGAGCTGCGCCGTCACGCCCGGGTCGGTGAGCGCCGTCGGCGCCCAGACCCTCAGCGTCGGGGTGCCGCCGGAGTACGACGGACCGAGCACCACGTCCTTGGCGGCCTCGTAGTAGAGGTCGTCGAGGGCGCCCTGGATCTGCGCACGCGTCACGTAGGTGATCACGCCGCTCGCGTTGCGACCGACGATGTACACCTGCGACCGCGCGATGGCCTTGGCATTGGCCACCGAGCTCGCCGGCAGCGAATACGCCGGGTAGCTCGAGAGATCCTTGAGGTACTCGATCTGCGGGTTGGTGCCGGCGCCGAGGTGCACCGTCACGTAGTTGCCGTCGAAGCCGCCGGTCACGTTGTTGGTGAGCGACGCATCCGGCGAGTACAGCATGTCGACCGACGCGACGGTGACGCCCGTCGGCGCCTTCCACAGCACGGTGTCCTTCAGGACCCAGTGCGCACCGTAGTTCACCGGCTTGACGATGGCGTAGTACTGCGGCGTCGAGCTGACGTCCGTCACGCCCGAGACGACGAACACCATGTTGCCGTCGGTCGCGATGCGGATCTCCTGGTCGGAACCCGGATCCTTGGTGTCGCCCTTGTGCAGGATGAAGCCCAGCACGTTCGGGAACGACGCCGCGGCCGGCGGGTTGTTGCTGTACGCCGGGCTCTGGTTCTGCGGCAGCTTGATGCGGAAATACGCGCCGTAGACCGGGTCGACGCCTTCCGGCGTCAGCGGACCGGCCCACGTCGTCCACGCGTCGCCGCCCGGATCCTTCGGGAACAGGTGCAGGCCCCAGCCGTCGTAGTCGTCGGCCTTGCGCTTGTAGAACAGGATGACTTCATTGGCCTTCGGCACGGCGGCCGCGCCGCTGCCCGTGCCCGGCGTGCCGATGCGCGCCTCCGGGATGCCGGAGAAGGCGTAGACCGGCCGCGTGGCCGTGTCGACGTTGAAGACGATCGTTTCCGGCGAGCCGCCGCCGTTCGTCACGTCCATGCTGACGTTCTGGTACGGATAGAGCGGCACGCCCTTCACGACGCAGCCGTACGCGTCGCTGGTCGTCGCGGTGCAGGCGTACTGCTTGCCGCCGATGGTGACGTTGGTCGAGGCGTAGCCGCCCGACGCCCGCCGGTAGTACACGTCGACGGCCTGCGCCGCCGGCTTGAACTTCGGGTTCGACGTCCACTGGAAGTCGTCGATGCGCAGGTCGCCCGCGGTGCCGAGGTTCTGGATCTCGATGCGGGTGATGCGCTTGTCGCCGCCTGCCTGCGTCTGGTCGACGCTGATCGTGCCCGCGCCCTTGACCGTCTTGATGAGGGTCTCGGCGGAGCCCGGCGTCAGCACGTCCTTGCCGTAGATGCGGATCTCGCCGCTGTCGCTCGGCGTCTCGCCGCCGCCCGTGCTGAGATTCGCCTTCTTGACGGTGACGACCGGCGCGTCCTTGTTGGCCGCGTTGACGGCGAACTCGTAGCAGTCGGTGGTCGGGATGTCGATCTTCAGGTTGCCCGGGTTGGTGCCGCAGGCCATGGTGAAGGCGCTGCCGACGGTGACGGTGTCGGAGTCGCCGGCGCCGCAGTTGTTCTGCCAGCCGGCGTCCGCGACCTTGAATTCCTTGGCGCCCGCGTCGACCTGCAGTTCGACCTTGAGCAGGTTGCCGCCGAACTGCCAGAGCTGGTTGTCGGGGGCCGCGGCCCAGTCGTTGGCGACGCTGCCGCGCACGTACATCGCGACGCCGTAGGGCGCCGTGTTGTCGAGCCCCTGGTTGGTCAGGCCGCAGGCGCGCGTGCCGCCGCCTCCACCGCCGCCACCACCGCCGCCGCCGGAGGTGACCTTGGTGATGGTCACGGTCGGCGCGTTGGTGTCGGCCGAGTTGACGCTGAACTTGTAGTTGCCGTCCGCGGCGAGGTCGAGCTTCAGGTTGCCCGGGTTGGTGCCGCAGGACATGGTGTAGGTCGAGCCGACCGCGACGGTGTCGCTGGTCGAGTTCGCACCGCAGTTGATCAGCGCCCAGCCGGCGTCGGCGATCTTGAACTCGTACGAACCCGCCGCGATGGCGAGCGTGACCTCGCCGACGTTGGCCGAGACGTCCGCCAGCTGGTTGCCGGCATCCGCCGCCCAGTCGCTGTAGACGCTGCCGCGCACGTACGTGGCGACGTCGAACTTGCTCGCGCCGGGCGCGTGGGTCTTCGACGCGCCGAGACCGGCGCTGGCGGTGACCGTGTCGTCCTTGGCGGAGAACTTCACGTTGTCCGCCGGCGTCGCGAAGTTGATGGTCGCGGTGGTGCCGTCCTTGACGATCCACGCCCCGTTGTTCGCGGCCACGCCGCCGAGGAAGCGCGCGTGGATCGGCGGACTGCCGACCACGAAGTAGCCGAGGGGTGCGCTGAAGTTGAAGGTCTCGGTGACCGTCACCGGCTTGTCGACGACGACACCGCCGCCACCGCCTCCCCCGAGGTCGGCGGAACCACTGCTGCCGCCACCGCACGCCGTCACGGCGAGCGCGACGACGGAGACCAGGGCGGAGGAACGGAAAAGACTAAGGAAAGAGCGCGACATTGACACACACTCCTGGGGTCAATCGGCTGGGCCTTGGCGGAGCATTCCCCTAACGCGGCTCCGAAAATTTCTCGACGGAAAGTCCGGGCCCGGCTTGTCGACGCACGGGTAGGGACTTGCGGCGACGATGCCACCAATCCCCCGCCCTCGCAAGCAGGGAAAATCTTGTACAGCCTGTGTCTAATTCACTCGTGCGCGCCGACCGCGCGGGTTCGTTGTTGTGGCGGCGCTACGCGGTGCAGGACTCCAGCAGGATCGTGCTGCGCGGCCCGATGATGAGCGCTTCGTTGCACCGCAAAACCCGCGTCGTCGCGGGCTGGACGTCGTCCATCGTGTCGAACAGCACGCTCCAGTGGTCGCCCTGCACGGCCTGCGGCAGGGTCATGGTGGTCGGCGCGTCGTCGGCGTTGAAGACGATGAGCAGGTCGCCGCCGGTCAGGTTCCGCCTGGTCGAGGCGCCCGAGTTCATCAGGATCGCGAGCGCGCGCAGGCCGGTGTGGTTCCAGTCCGCGTCGCTCATCTCGCGCCCCGACGGGTGCAGCCACACGACGTCGCGCGTGGTCGCCGCACGCTGCGCGCCCTTGAGAAAGGTATCGCGTCGCAACCACAGCCGCGAGCGGCGCAGGTCGATGAGCCGGTGCGCGAAGTCGGCGAGTGCCGCGTTCTTCCCGAGCAGGCTCCAGTCGACCCAGCTCGTCTCGTTGTCCTGGCAGTAGGCGTTGTTGTTGCCGCCCTGGGTACGGCCGAACTCGTCGCCGGCGAGCAGCATGGGCACGCCCTGCGACAGGAATACCGTGGCGAGAAGGTTTCGCATCTGGCGCGCGCGCAAGGCGAGCACCGCCGGGTCCTCCGTGGGTCCTTCGACCCCGCAGTTCCAGCTCAGGTTGTGGGCGTGGCCGTCGCGGTTCTGCTCGAGGTTGGCCTCGTTGTGGCGGTGGTTGTAGGCCACCGTGTCCGCCAGCGTGAAGCCGTCGTGCGCCGCGACGAAGTTGACGCTCGCGGTGGGCTTGCGGCCGTCGTGGCGAAAGAGGTCGCTCGACCCGGCGAAACGCTCGGCGAAGGCGCCGAGCAGCGGGCGGTCGCCGCGCCAGAACGCGCGCACGCTGTCGCGGTAGCGGTCATTCCACTCCGACCAGCCGGCCGGGAAGTGGCCGAGCTGGTAGCCGCCTGGACCGACGTCCCAGGGCTCCGCGATGAACTTGACGTAAGACAGCACCGGGTCCGAACGCAGCGCGGTGAAGAACGGCGCGTTGACGTTGTAGCCGCTCGCGTCGCGGCCGACCACGGGCCCGAGGTCGAAGCGGAAGCCGTCGACGTGCATCTCGGTGACCCAGTAGCGCAGGCAGTCGATGACCAGCGCGCGCACCGCCGGGTGGTCGAACTTCACGGTATTGCCGCAGCCGGTGAAGTTCTTGTAGGTCGCGAGGTCGTGCGGGAACAGCCGGTAGTAGGTGTGGTTGTCGAAGCCGCGCAGGCTGAGCGTCGGTCCGCCCTGGTTGCCCTCGGCCGTGTGGTTGAACACGACGTCGAGGATCACCTCGATCCTGGCGTCGTGCAGCGCACGCACCATCGTCTTGAACTCGCGCACCGGGTCCTCGAGCGCGTAGCGCGCGTCGGGCGCGAACCAGCCGATCGGGTTGTAGCCCCAGTAATTGACGAGCCCTTTCTCGACCAGGAACTGCTCGCTCGCGAATGCCTGCACCGGCATCAGCTCGACGCTGGTGACGTGCAGCTTGCGCAGGTAGTCGATCACGTGCGGATCGGCGAGCCCCAGGTAGGTGCCGCGCAAGCGCTCCGGCACCTTCGGGTGGCGCTGCGTGAAGCCCTTGACGTGCAGCTCGTAGATGATCGCGTCGCGCCACGGCACGTTCGGCGAGCGCACGCCGCCCCAGTCGAACGCGTCGTCCACCACGCGACCCTTCGGCACGTAGGGCGCGCTGTCGTGCGGGTCGGGCATCCAGTCGTTGCCGGGCTCGGCGCCGTTCAGCGCCGGATGCCAGACGAGTTCGCCGTGCAGCGCCTGCGCGCAGGGATCGATCAGCAGCTTGGCCGGGTTGTAGCGGTGGCCGTCGCCGGGCTGGTAGGGCCCATGCACGCGGTAGCCGTAGAGCAGGCCCGCCTCGCCGAAGCGCGCCGGCAGGAAGCCGTGCCAGATGTCGCCGGTGCGACCGGGCAGTGCGAGGCGCGCCACTTCCTCGCGACCGGTGGCATCGAACAGGCAGAGCTCGACGCGCGTCGCGTGCCGCGAGAAGACCGCGAAATTGGTGCCGCGTCCGCTGCGGCTGGCGCCCAGGGGTTGCGGCGCGCCGGGTTCGAGATGCGCTGTCGTCACACGATGCCTCGCCAGTCGGCGCCCAGCCGGTCGAAGGCGTCGTGCAGCGCGTCGCGCAGGCCCGCCGCGAGCGGACCGCGCGCCACCGCCGCGACGTTGTGCTCGACGTGCCGGGCGTTGAGGCCGCCAACGATAACGCAGTCGACCCCGTCTTCGCAGGCCGCAAAGCGCAGCGCCACGTCGGGCCACTGCGCACCGAAATCGGGCAGCCGTGCACGCAACTGCTGGAAGCGCCGGTGGTACTCCGCGTGCGGCGGATCGTCGGACGCATGACTGGCCGCCCAGGGATGCCCCGCGAAACTGCGCTTGGCGATCGTCCCCACGCCCGCCGCGCGCGCTTCCCGCAACCACGGCAAGGCACGCTGGTCGCAGACGTTGACCGAGGCCTGCACGCTGCCGAAAGCGCCGCTGTCGAGCGCGAAGCGCAATGCCTCGTCGTCGCCCGAGTAGGCCGCGACCCGCACCTTGCCCTGCGCGACGCACTCGCGCAGGGCGTCGGTGACCGCGCCTTCGCGCAGGACGTCCGCACCACAGGAGTGCAGGTGCACGATGTCGATCACGTCGGTGCGCAGCCGCTCGCGCGCGGCATCGACGCCGCGGCGGATGCATTCGGCCGTCCAGTCCGGCACGCCCGGAACCCCGTACCCCACCTTGGTCGACAGCACGAATTCGTCACGCCGCCGCGCGAGGTGTCGGCCGATACGCTCCTCGGCGCAACCGTACGAGCGTGCCGTGTCGATGAGCGTGAGGCCCGCATCGAGGACGGTATGCAGCAGCCGACCGGCCGCTGCGTCGTCGAGCGCGGGATCGCCGACCTGCATCGCACCGAAACCGAGCACCGGGACGACGAGGCCGGTGGCGCCGAACGCGCGCGTCTGCACGGGCGGACTCAGCGCTCCAGGCGATAGAACAGCGCGCCGAGGGCCGGCAGGTTGAGGCGCAGGCGGCAGGGATAGCCGTGGCTGCCCTCGTGCTCGGCCCACACCTCGCCCTGTCCGTTGTAGCCGCCGCCGCCGTAGGCCACGGCGTCCGTGTCGAGGATGCGCACCCAGCGGCCGGACTCGGGCACGCCGACCCAGTAGTCGGGGCGCGGCACCGGCGTGCAGTTGAACACGCACACGACCGGGCCGGCGCCGGGATTGCCCGGGTCGCGGCGCAGGAAGGAGAACACGCTCTGGTCGTTGTTGTGCAGGTCGATCCACGCGAAGCCGGCCGGATCGGCGTCGCTCGCGTGCAGCTGCGGCAACTCGCGGTACAGGCGGTTGAGGTCGCGATTGAGGTCGAGCAGGCCGCGGTGCTTCGGGTCCTCGAGCAGGTGCCAGTCGATCGAGTGCTGGTCCTTCCACTCCGACCACTGGCCGAACTCGCTGCCCATGAACAGCAGCTTCTTGCCGGGGTGCGCGGTCATGTAGGCGCGCAGCCAGCGGTAGTTGGCGCGCTTCTGCCACGGGTCGCCCGGCATCTTGTCGAGCAGCGAGCCCTTGCCGTGCACGACCTCGTCGTGCGAGACCGGCAGCACGAACTTCTCCGACCACGCGTACATGAACGAGAACGTGATCAGCGCGTGCTCGTAGCGGCGGTACACCGGGTCGAGCGAGGCGTAGCGCAGCGTGTCGTTCATCCACCCCATGTTCCACTTGAAGTGGAAGCCGAGGCCGCCGAGGTGCGCGGGCTGCGTCACGCCGGGAAACGCGGTCGACTCCTCGGCGAACATCATCGCGCCCGGGTGGTACTGGCCGACCGCCGTGTTCAGCTGGCGCAGGAAGTCGATGGCGTCGAGGTTCTCGCGGCCGCCGTAGCGGTTCGGCACCCACTCGCCCGCCTTGCGGCTGTAGTCGAGGTAGAGCATCGAGGCCACGGCGTCCACGCGCAGCCCGTCGATGTGGTAGCAGTCGAGCCAGAAGAGCGCGTTCGCGACCAGGAAGTTGCGCACCTCGTGCCGGCCGTAGTTGAAGATCTTGGTGCCCCAGTCGGTGTGCTCGCCGAGTCGCGGGTCGGCGTGCTCGTAGAGCGCGGTGCCGTCGAACTGCACCAGGCCGTGGTCGTCGCGCGGGAAGTGCGCGGGCACCCAGTCCATGATCACGCCGAGGCCGGCCTGGTGGCAGCGGTCGACGAAGTGCATGAAGTCGTGCGGCGTGCCGTGACGCGCGGTCGGCGCGTAGTAGCCGACCACCTGGTAGCCCCACGAACCGTCGAACGGATGCTCGGCGATGCCCATCAGCTCGATGTGGGTGTAGCCGAGGTCGCGCACGTACGGGATCAGCTCGTCGGCGAGCTCGCGCCAGTTGAGGAACTGCGGCGTGCGGCCGTAGTCGCGGCGCCACGAGCCCGGGTGCACCTCGTAGATGCTGATCGGCTTCGGCGCCGGGTTCGCCGGACGGTCGCGCATCCAGTCGGCGTCGTGCCACTGGTAGCCGTCGAGCTCGGCGACGATCGCGCAGTTCTCCGGCCGCAGCTGCATCTGGAACCCGTACGGGTCGGTCTTCAGCATCGTGTGACCGGCCCGGGTGCGGATCTCGTACTTGTAGAGCGTGCCCGGGCCGACGTCCGGCAGGAACAGCTCCCAGATACCCGAACCGCCGCGCACCTGCATCGCGTGCTTGCGGCCGTCCCAGAGGTTGAACGGGCCGACGACGCTCACGCGCTCGGCGTTCGGGGCCCACACCGCGAAGCGCGTGCCCGGCAGGCCGTCGAGCGTGCAGGGATGCGCGCCGAGCTTGTGATAGATCGAGTAGTGGCTGCCCTCGCCGAACAGGTAGAGGTCGAAGTCGGAGAGCTGCGGCGCGAAGTAGTACGCGTCGCGCTTGGTGACCTCGGTGCCGTTGCGGTAGCGGACGTGCAGCCGATAGGGGTGCAGCGGGCGGCGGTACGGGACGCGGCCCTCGAACAGTCCGCGGGCGTCGAGGCACTTGAGTTCGCTCTCCGTACCCGGCCCGTCCCACAGGACCGTCACGCGCGTCGCGTCCGGCTCGAGCACGCGCACCACGCAGACGGGCGCGTCGTTGCGGCGCGCGAATTCGTGGTAGCCGAGCAACGAGCGTGGCTCGGGGTGCCGTGCGTTCAACAGCGCGTCGATCTCGCCGGCCGTCAGTTTCTGCTTGGCTGCCACGGGGAGAGTGTACCCCCGCGCCCGCCGTTACGCCCCGGCCGCG
Source organism: Steroidobacteraceae bacterium (assembly GCA_044226195.1). Lineage (GTDB taxonomy): Bacteria > Pseudomonadota > Gammaproteobacteria > Steroidobacterales > Steroidobacteraceae > RPQJ01. Next base: position 48,507 of record JBGAHO010000003.1, on the reverse strand, counting down.
GCGGGCACGGGCGCGGACCGGGTCTCGAACCGGCCCAGGTACAGGTAGATCACGGGCGTCAGGTACAGGGTCAGGAACTGCGACAGCAGCAGGCCGCCCACCACGGCGAGGCCGAGCGACTGGCGGGACGCGCCGCTCGCGCCGATGGCGAGCGCGATCGGCAGCGTGCCGAGCAGCGCCGCGAACGTCGTCATCATGATCGGCCGGAAGCGCACCAGGCAGGCCTCGCGGATCGCGTCGGCCGGCGCACGACCGCCGCCGCGCTGCGCCTCGATCGCGAAGTCGATCATCATGATCGCGTTCTTCTTGACGATGCCGATCAGCATGATCACGCCGACAAACGCGTACAGGTCGAGTTCGCGCCCGAACAGCAGCAGCGTGACCAGCGCGCCGAGGCCCGCGGCCGGCAGGCCCGAGAGGATGGTCACCGGGTGCACGTAGCTCTCGTACAGGATGCCGAGCACCACGTAGATCACGAATACCGCGAACGCGAGCAGCAGGCCGAGGCCGGACGCCGAATCCTTGAACGCCTGCGCCGTGCCCTGGAACGAGGTGGTGATGGTCGACGGCAGGTCGAGCTTGCGCTCGGTCTGCTCGATCACCTTGAGGGCCTGGCTGAGCGAGACGCCGGGCGCGAGGTTGAACGACAGGTTGACCGACGGCACCTGCCCGGAATGCGTCACGACCAGCGGCGCCACGTCGTCGGTCGGATGCGTCACCTCCGACAACGGCACCGCCTCGCCCGACTGGCTGCGCACGTAGAGCGTGCCGAGCGCCGCCGGCGAATCGCGGTACTCCGGCGCCACCTCGAGGATCACCCAGTACTGGTCGGTCGACGTGTAGATCGTGCCGACCTGCCGCTGGCCGTAGGCACTGTAGAGCGCGTTCTCGATCTGGCTCGCGGTCAGGCCGAGCGCGGCGGCGCGGGCGCGGTCGAGTTGCAGGGTGATGCGCGGCGAGGAGATCTGCAGGTCGCTGGTCACGTCCTGCAGCTGCGGCAACTTGCGCAGTGCCGCCTCGAAGCGCGGCGCCCACTCGTACAGGCGATCGGTGTCGGAGTCCTGCAGCACGTACTGGTACTGCGCCTTGGTGAGCACGCCGCCGATGCGGATCACGGGCGGTGACTGCAGGAACAGTCGGATGCCCGGCACCGACTGCAGCTGCGGCCGCAGTTCGCGCGCTATGGCGTCCGCGCTCGGACGCGTGCCGGCCGGCTTGAGGCGCACCAGCACGCGACCGTTGTTGAGCGTCTGCGACGAGCCGCCGATGCCGACGAAGGACATCACCGCCTCGACGTGCGGGTTGCGGCGGATGATCTCGACGAGCTGGGCCTGCTTGTCGACCATCGCATCGAAGGAGATGTCCTGCGCGCCCTCGCTCAGGCCGAGCAGCTGCCCGGTGTCGTCCGTCGGCAGGAATCCCTTCGGCACGGTCACGAACAGCGCCGCGGCGGCGACCAGCGACACGAAGAAGCCGCCCAGCACCCAGCGCCGGTGGTGCAGCGCCCAGTCGAGACTGCGCTCATACGCGCCTCGCCCCAGCTCGTAGAGCCGGGCGAACCAGGCCGTGCCCGGGGCCGCGTCCTCGGCGTGCCCCGGACGCATCATCCGCACGCACAGCAGCGGCGTGAGCGTCAGCGAGACGAGGCCCGAGACGACCACTGCGACCATGATGGTCACCGCGAACTCGTGCAGCAGCCGCCCGACGATGCCACCCATGAAGAACACGGGCAGGAACACCGCGGCCAGCGACAGCGTCATGGACACGATCGTGAAGCCGATCTCCCGCGAGCCGTCGAGCGCGCCCTGCAGCGAGGTCTTGCCCATGTCGACGTGCCGCGCGATGTTCTCCATCATCACGATCGCGTCGTCCACCACGAAGCCGACGCACAGCGTCATCGCCATCAGCGACACGTTGTCGAGGCTGAAACCCATCAGGTACATCATCGGCAGCGTGCCGAGCAGCGAGAGCGGCAGCGCGATCGCCGGGATCGCGGTGGCGCGCGCGCTGCGCAGGAACAGGAAGATCACCAGCACGACCAGTGCGAGCGCGAGGCCGAGCGTCATCTTCACGTCGTGGAAGGAACTGCGGATCGACTGCGAGCGATCGAACATGACCTGCATGCGCAGCCCGGCCGGCAGGTCCGGTTCGAGCGCCGCGATCTGCGCCTTCACCGCGTCGACCACCTGCACCGTGTTGCTGCCCGGCTGGCGCTGCACGCCGAGCACGACCGACGGCTTGCCGTTGAAGCGCGCCTGCGCGCGGTCGTCCTGCACGCTGTCGAGCACCTGGCCGAGCTCGCGCAGGTGCACGGGCGCGCCGTCCCGATACGCAACCACCAACCCGCCGAACTCGGCGGCATCGTGGAACTGCCCGCTGGCATCGAGCGTGTAGATGCGCTGCGTGCCCTGCAGGCGCCCCATGGGCAGGTGCACGCTCTGCTGCGCGACGGCCTGCTGCACTTCGTCGATGCCGATGCCGCGCGCGGCGAGGCGCGTCGGGTCGAGCTGCACGCGCACGGCATACTTCTGCGCGCCGAACACGTTGACCTGCGCCACGCCCGGGACCATCGAGAGTCGCCGGGCCAGCATGTTCTCCGCGAACTCGTCGACGGCCGACATCGCCAGCGTGTCCGAGCTGAGCGCGACGTAGTAGACGGGCTGGTCGGCAGGATTGACCTTGCGGAACGACGGCGGCTGCGTCATCTCGGTCGGCAGCTGCCGGGCGGCGGCGGTCAGCGCCGCCTGCACGTCCTGCGCGGCGCTGTCGATGTCGCGGTCGAGCTTGAACTGCAGCGTGATCTGCGTGATGCCCTGCGAGCTGGTCGAGGTCATCGAGTCGATCGAGGCGATGGTCGACAGCGACTTCTCGAGCGGCGTCGCCACCGCCGAGGCCATGGTCTCCGCGCTCGCGCCGGGCAGCGTGGCGGACACGCTGATCGAGGGGAAGTCGACCGTCGGCAGGTCGGAGACCGGCAGGTCGCGGTAGGCCAGCAGGCCGAAGACCACGAGCGTGATCGTCAGCAGCCCTGACATCACGGGCCGGCGGATGAACAGCTCGCTCAGCGTCACGAGTGCGCCTGCGGCGCGGCGCCGGTCGCCTTCGCCGCCACCTTGCTGCCCGGGATCACGCGCGACTGGCCGTCGACGACGATACGCTCGCCCGCCCGCAGTCCGCGGCCGATGACGGCGATGTCCGCATCGGTGCGCAGCACGACGACCGGCCGCTGCTCGGCGGTCTGCTGCGCCGTGACCACGTACACGTAGGGACCCGACGGTCCCTGGTTGACCGCGCCCGAGGGCACCACCAGCGCCGGCTGGTCGGTCGGCACGCGGATGCGCACGCGCGTGAACTGGCCCGGCCACAGCGCGCGGTCGGCGTTGTCGATCGTGGCGCGCAGGCGCACGGTGCCGGTCGCGGCGTCGACGGCATTGTCGAGGAACGTGAGCGGGCCGGATCGCTGCAGGGCCGCGCCGTCGTCGCCCGCGGCCGTGAGCTCGACCGCGGTCTTCGGCTGGTGCGCGGCGCGCTGCAGTTCGGCGAGATAGCGCTCCGGCGCTGCGAACTCGACGTAGACCGGCTGCAGCTGGTTCAAGGTCACCAGCGGCTGCGCATCGAGCGCCTTCACCATGTTGCCGGCCTGCAGCAGCACGCGCCCGGCGCGGCCGTCGAGCGGCGAGCGCAGCGTGGTGAACCCGAGGTTGAGGCGCGCGTCCTGCAGGCGCGCCTCGTCGGCGGCGACGGTGGCGGCCGCCGATCGCGCGCTCGCCTGCACGTCGGCGAGCTGGTCGGCGGACACGTAGCCCTTCGCTGCCACGTCGCTGTAGCGGCGCAGCTGATCCTGCGCCTTCGCGAGCAGCGCCTGGTCCCGCTCGAGCGTCGCGCGCGCCACGTCGAGCGCCACCTGGAACGGCCGCGCATCGAGCTGGAACAGCAGGTCGCCGCGGTGGACCTCGGCGCCGTCCCGCACCGCGACGCGCTCGATCTGCCCGTCGACGCGCGCCTTCACGGCCACGCTGTTGACGGGCACGACGTTGCCGATGGCCTCGATCGTCGTCGGCGCCTCGCGCTGCTCGACCTGGCCGATCGTCACCGGCACGGGTGCGTCGTTGCCGGTCTTGCCGCCGTCGTGGCTGCCGCCGCAGGCGGCCAGCCACGCGCCGGCCCCGAGAAGCAGCAGGAGCCGGCCCGGCGCGGGGAGCGATTGATATTGTTTCAAGTCGACTGGCCTCGATGCGCGCCGGTCACCCGTGGCGGGCCCGGCAGGTAGATTTGGCTACTTCACGGGCCCGCAGACTGACGGATCGGGCCCATCGCCGAAATCTACAAATCTACGTACCGGCCACCGCTCAGAGCACGGGCTTGATGCGCCAGATCCGCTGCGCGTATTCGCGGATGCTGCGGTCGCTCGAGAACGTGCCCATGCTCAGCGTATTGAGGACGGCCTTGCGGCTCCATTCGTCCGGCGTCAGGAACAGCGCGTCGACCTTTTCCTGCGTGGCGACGTACGAAGCATAGTCGGCCAGCACGAAGAACGGTTCGCCTTCGCTCAGGAGGCGGTCCACCACCGGCTTGCCGTCGGCGAGATTCGCCGGCGAGAAGTATCCGGAGTCGATCAGCTCGAGCGTCTTCGCGAGGTCCGGGATCGCCGACGCGAGCTGGCTCGGCGAGTAGCCGGCCCGCCGCTTGGCCTCGACCTCGGCCGCGGTCATGCCGAAGATGAAGATGTTGTCCGCGCCGACCTGCTCGCGGATTTCGATGTTGGCGCCGTCGAGCGTGCCGATGGTGAGCGCGCCGTTCAGCGACAGCTTCATGTTGCCGGTGCCCGACGCCTCCATGCCGGCGGTCGAGATCTGCTCGGAGAGGTCCGCGGCCGGCATGATCTTCTGCGCGGTCGACACGTCGTAGTCGGGCAGGAAGATCACCTTCAGCTTGCCCTGGATCGACTTGTCGGCATTGACCACGCGCGCGACGTTGTTGATCAGCTTGATGACCGACTTGGCCATCACGTAGCCCGGCGCCGCCTTGCCCGAGAAGATGACCGTGCGCGGCACCGCGTACGCGTCCGGGTTCTCGCGCAGGCGGTGGTAGCGCGTGACCACGTGCAGCAGGTTGAGCAGCTGGCGCTTGTACTCGTGGATGCGCTTCACCTGCACGTCGAACAGCGAGTTCACGTCGACGTCGACGCCGACCCGGCGCTGGATGACCGTGGCGAGCTGGCGCTTGTTCTCGAGCTTGATCGCGCGGAAGTGCTGGCGGAACTCCGCATCCTCCGCGGCCCAGCGCAGGCGCTCGAGCTCCTCGAGGTCGTTCTCCCACGCGTGGCCGAGGCGCTCGGTGAGCAGCTTCGAGAGCCCGGCGTTCGATTGCTTGAGCCAGCGCCGCACGGCGATGCCGTTCGTCACGTTGGTGAAGCGGTTCGGGTAGAGCTCGGCGAAGTCCGCGAAGATGGTCTTGGTCATCAGCTCGGAGTGCAGCTTCGCCACGCCGTTGACGGTGTGGCTGGCCATCACGGCGAGGTGCGACATGCGCACCATGCGGCCGTGGTTCTCCTCGATGAGCGACATGCGCCGGCGACGGTCCGGGTCGTTCGGGTGGCGCGCCGACACTTCGTCGAGCAGCGCGCGGTTGATCGTGTAGATGATCTGCAGGTGGCGCGGCAGGATGCGCTCGAAGAACGCCACCGGCCACACCTCGAGCGCCTCGGGCAGCAGCGTGTGGTTGGTGTAGCCGAACACCTGCCGCGTGATGTCCCAGGCGCGCTCCCAGTCGAGGTCGTGCTCGTCGACCAGCAGGCGCATCAGCTCGGGGATGGCGAGCGCCGGGTGCGTGTCGTTCAGCTGGATGGCGACGGACGCCGGCAGGTCCTCGAACGCGCGGCCTTCGGCGAGGTGCTGCGCGAGCATGTCCTGCAGGCTCGCGCTGACGAAGAAGTACTGCTGCTTGAAGCGCAGTTCCTTGCCCTGCGGCGTGGTGTCGTCCGGGTAGAGGATGCGCGAGAGGTTCTTGGCCTCGACCTGCTCCGCCGCCGCTTCGGCATGGCGCCCGGCGTTGAACAGTTCGACGTCGAAGGGCGCGATCGCGCGACCGGACCACAGCCGCAGGTGGTTGACCGTCGGGCTGCGGTTGCCCGGGATCAGCATGTCGAAGCCGACGGCCCAGAGGTTCTTGGTGTCGACCCAGCGGTAGCGCGTGCGGCCCTGGGCGTCGTTGGTGGCGACGCTGCGGCCGCCGAAGCGCACCACGTAGCGGGCGTCGTCGCGCGGGATCTCCCAGGGATTGCGCTGGCGCAGCCAGCTGCTGGCGATCTCGCGCTGCCGGCCGTCCTCGTCGATGACCTGCGTGAAGATGCCGTAGTCGTAACGGATGCCGTAACCGACCGCCGGGAACTGCAGCGTGGCGAGCGAATCGAGATAGCACGCGGCGAGCCGGCCGAGGCCGCCGTTGCCGAGGCCCGGATCGATCTCCTCCTGGGCCACGCGGTCGAGGTCGAAGCCGAGCTCGGCGAGTGCCTCGCGCGCTTCCTGCACCAGCTCGCCGTCGAGCGCGGAGAGGCCGTTCACGAGGGAGCGCCCCAGCAGGAATTCCACCGAGAGGTAACAGACGCGCTTGACGCCGGCCTGCGCGACGCGACGCTGCGTGGCCAGCCAGCGCGCCGCCAGCTCTTCGCGCACGGCCATCGACAGCGCGTCGTAGATGTCGCGCTGCGTGGCGGTGTCCGGGTTCTTGCCGAGCGACCGGGTGAGGCGGTCGAGCAGGACGGCACGCAAGGTGCCGGGTTGCAGTCCGATGCCACTCAACAGGGCGTTGCTTCTCACCGACTGGACTCCAGGCGCGCGCGGGGCCGTGTCATTCCGGCATCACAGGACTTCGAGCGTGCGCTCCGCGACGATTCGCCAGCCCGCCGCTTCCTTGACCAGCGTCAGCTCGCGACGCACGCGGTCGTCCCCGAAGCGCTGCACGAACGTGACCACGCGCTTGTCGGCGCTGACCGTATTGACGGTGACGTCCTCGAGGCGGGCCGCCGGGGCCCGGCCGATGCTGATCTGCTGGCGACGCTGGTCGATGTAGGCGGCGGAGCCGCCCTCGCCCGGGGCCTGGAACGTCGACGAGTAGAGCCCGATCACCGCATCGGGCTTCTTGTCGGCCCACGCCGCGGCCCAGGCGTTCACGACTTCCTCGGCGGGGTCGGCCGCGGCACCGCGCCGGCCGAAGTACGACGGCGGCTCGTCGATGCAGCGCGGCTGCGGATCGAGCTTGGCGGTCTCACCGACCGCCGGGATCACGAGCGGCGCGATGCGCTCGCTGCCGGGGACGCCCTCGGGCATCTGCAGGCGCGGCCGGTCCTTCGCGGACTGGTAGTCCATGTTGTCGAAGCAGGCCCGCTGCGTGCCGCAACCGGCGAGGCTCAACAGGCACAGGCCGGTCAGGGCCAGGGTACGCGGCAAGGTCAGGGGCATCGGGCACCAGTCGGGGCGCGGCAAAGCGGGGATTGTAGCGTTCTGCGACCGGCCCCGCCGGACGAGGTTCCCTGCCGGAGGGCGATTCAGGTCCGGCGCGGGCGCAGGACCTCGACCTGGTCGAGCTCCCAGAGGTGCACGGGTGCGCCGCGCCGCACGAACATGCCCGACCCGGCATTGATGAACGCGGGGGCGAGCCGGCGGCGATACCAGAGGGCCGGCCGGATGTGGACGCTGCGGTCGGTGCGGCGCTGGTCGCAGTAGAGCTCCCAGTCCTCCTGGGTCAGCGCACCGAAATGCAGCACGCCGCCGCACAGGCGGGCGAGATTGCGCAGTGCCGCGGCCGCTTCGCGCGCCGTCAGGTACTGCATGACGTCGTAGCAGACGACGAGGTCGAACGGCCGGTCGCTGCGGTACGTGGCCGCCGATCCCTGCACCCAGCCGTGCTTGCGGCAGAGGTAGTCGCTCACCTCGAGGCCCGTGTAACGCGCCTTCGGGAAGTGGCGCGACAACTGGCGGCGCATCAGCCCGAGGCCGCAGCCGACGTCGAGGATCGAGCGCACCGGCAACTCGCCGTGGCGCACGAACGCGGCGAGCAGGTCGGCGCGGCGCGCCATCTCGGCGCGCGTCACCACCCGCGTCTTCGGGTCGACGTAGAAGCGGCGATAGAACTCGGCGCCGAAGCGCTCGGATGTCTGGGGTCGGGGCACGCCGAGAGTCTACGGAGCGGCCCGCCGATCATCAACCTCTCCTTCTATATCGGTTTCTATCTGAAGGCATGGCAGACCCATCGTGAAGATCCTTGAGACAAATGGTCCGCCGGTTCGTCGCCCGGGCCGGAGCGCGGGATTGCATCCCGGCGCCCCGCCCCAAGGTACGGCGGCATCGGAGCGATTCGCCACGAGACTCCCATGACGAGACGACAGGATCCGGCCGCCTGGATGTGGGCCGACGCCGTGGAACTGATGGACCGCGCGGAGCGCATGCACCGCCAGTTCTGCCGCATCGCCGCGCGCGGCGCCCCCGAGCGTCCGCGCTGGGAGCCGCCCGCCGACCTGTTCGCCGGCGAGCGCGAAGTGCGCGTCGAGATCGCGCTGCCGGGCGTGCCGACGGAGCGCATCGAGGTCCTGATCGGGCCGGGCGAACTGGTCGTGCGCGGCGAGCGCCGGCCGCCCCGCGTCCGGCTCGGCACGTCGCTCCAGCGACTCGAGATTCCGTACGGGCGCTTCGAGCGCCGACTCGCGCTGCCCCCGGGCAGCTGGGAACTGGCCGCGCAGGACCTCCAGCACGGCTGCCTGACTTTGCTGCTCGCCCGGCGCTGACCGGGCAGGGGATGCCATGACGACGAACGACACCCGCGACGCGACCGAGCCGACCCCGGCCACGCCGAGCCTGCCGGAGGACATGCTGATCGTCCTGCCGGTGCGCAACCTCGTGCTGTTCCCGGGCGTGGTGCTGCCGGTCTCGATCAAGCGCGAGAAAACGGTGGCCGGCGCCCAGGAGGCCGTGCGCGCCGAGAGCAAGGTCGGCTTCCTGCTGCAGAAGAGCGCGGACACCGAGGACCCCGGGTTCGACGACCTGCACCGCATCGGCACGGTCGCCTCGATCGTCCGCTACATCACCGCGCCCGACGGCACGCACCACCTGGTCGTGCAGGGCGAGCGGCGCTTCCGCGTGCTCGATGCCGTGGTCGGCTTCCCCTACCTCGTCGCCCGCGTCGAGTGGCTGAACGACACCGGCGCGACCAACCCCGAGGTGGACGCCCGCAGCTTCTACCTCAAGCAGAAGGCCGTGGAGGCGATCCAGCTGCTGCCGCAGGCGCCGGCCGAACTGGCGACGTCGATCCAGGGCATCGAGTCGGCCTCGACGCTGGCCGACACGATCACCAGCTTCATGGACATCAAGCCGGTCGACAAGCAGGACGTGCTCGAGACCACCGAGGTGAAGGACCGCCTCGAGAAGGTGGCCACGCACCTGACCAAGCGCGTCGAGGTGCTGAAGCTGTCGCGCCAGATCGAGCAGCAGACCAAGGACGCCATCGACGACCGCCAGCGCGAGATGGTGCTGCGCGAGCAGATGAAGCAGATCCAGAAGGAGCTGGGCGAGGAAGGCAGCAGTGAGGAGCTCGCGGATCTCGGCGAGGCCATCACGAAGGCGGGCATGCCGCCGGACATCGAGGAGCACGCGCGCAAGGAGCTGAAGCGGCTCGAGCGCATGAACGAGGCGAGCGGCGAGTACTCGATGGCGCGCACCTACCTCGACACGCTCCTCGCCCTGCCGTGGTCGAAGCTCGACGCGGAGAACATCGACATCGCGCGGGCGCGCGGCATCCTCGATGCCGACCACTACGGCCTCGAGAAGATCAAGAAGCGCATCGTCGAGTACCTCGCCGTGCGCAAGCTGAATCCGCAGGGCCGCAGCCCGATCCTGTGTTTCGTCGGCCCCCCGGGCGTGGGCAAGACCTCGCTCGGCCAGAGCATCGCGCGGTCGCTGGGCCTCAAGTTCCAGCGCACGAGCCTCGGTGGCGTGCACGACGAGGCCGAGATCCGCGGCCACCGCCGCACCTACATCGGCTCGCTGCCCGGCAACATCCTCCAGGCGATCCGCAAGGCCGGCACGCGCAACCCGGTGCTGATGCTCGACGAGATCGACAAGCTCGGCTCGGGCATCCAGGGCGACCCGGCCTCGGCGCTGCTCGAGGTGCTGGACCCGGAGCAGAACTCGACGTTCCGCGACAACTACCTCGGCGTGCCCTTCGACCTGTCGAAGGTGCTGTTCATCGCCACGGCGAACCAGCTCGACACCATTCCGGGGCCGCTGCGCGACCGCATGGAGATCATCGAGCTGACCGGCTACACCGAGGAAGAGAAGGTGGAGATCGCGCGCCGCTATCTCGTGCGCCGGCAGCTCGAGGCGAACGGCCTCAAGGCCGAGCAGGCGTCGGTGAGCGACGAGGCACTGCGCCAGATCGCGCGCGATTACACGCGCGAGGCGGGCTGCCGCAACCTGGAGCGGCAGATCGGCGCCGTGCTGCGCAACGTCGCGGTGCGGATCGCGGAGGGCCAGGCGCAGGCCGTGCGCGTGGAGGCCGGCGACGTCGCGGCGATCCTCGGCGCGCCGAAGTTCGAGAACGAGGTGGCGATGCGCGTCAGCGTGCCGGGCGTGGCGACGGGCCTCGCCTGGACGCCGGTGGGCGGCGACATCCTGTTCATCGAGGCGACGCGCGTGCCGGGCAGCGGCCGGCTGATCCTGACCGGCCAGCTCGGCGAAGTGATGAAGGAGAGCGCGCAGGCGGCACTGAGCCTCGTGAAGTCGCAGTCGGAGGCACTGGGACTCGACGCGGCGCTGTTCGAGAAGAGCGACATCCACGTGCACGTGCCCGCGGGCGCGATCCCGAAGGATGGCCCGAGCGCGGGCGTCGCGATGTACACGGCGCTGGTGTCGCTGCTGACCGGTCGCACGGTGCGCAACGACGTCGCGATGACGGGCGAGATCAGCCTGCGCGGGCTGGTGCTGCCGGTGGGCGGCATCAAGGAGAAGACCGTCGCGGCGCATCGCGCGGGGATTCGCACGGTGATGCTGCCGGCGCGCAATCGCCGCGATCTCGACGACATCCCGGAGAGCGTGCGCAAGGAGCTGACGTTCGTGTGGCTGGAGCGCGTCGACGACGCGATCGCCCGGGCCATCGACGGCCCGGTCCCGAAGGCAGCGTAATCGGGGACATTCCCCTTTTTCGTGCGCCGGCGGCGGTCCCTCAAAGATCGCGCGACCGGCGCGGCCTGCAGCGCAATGCGATCGTCGGCGCCAGCGCGACGACCGCCATGCCGACGAACATGAAGCCGCCCTCGGACGGCCGATAGTCGGCGGCGATCCGCGCCCACGAGAGGCCGAAGGCTCGTCCGAGCGTGACTTCGAAGGCAAGCATGAGGACGAGCCAGAGTCCACCGAGCACGGCGAGTGATCGGGGCCTGCGCGCCCCGATCCAGCCGATGGTGAGAGCGGCGATCAGCAGGATCAGCAGGGAACCCGTGAACACGCCGATCTGGCGCGAGGCCAGGTCACCGACGCGCGGCGCCAGGAAGAACGTGCGCAGCGTGCCGTGCACCGTCTCGGCCGCCGCGATCAGCAGCCAGACCGCAGCGCCGCGACGCAGCCATCCCCGCCGTTCGACGGCGGACGAGAGCGCGGAGAACAGGGGTCGCACCGGGCTGCCTGGCCGAAAAAGAGGAATGTCCCCTATTTCAGGTACTGGGCGAACCAGTCCTGGATGACCTGGTAGTGGTAGCGGCTGTCCTCGCCCTTCAGCACCCAGTGGTTTTCGTCGGGGAACACCACCAGCCGGCTCGGCACGCCCTGTCGCTGCAGGATCACCCAGAACTCCAGCGTGTTGTTGAGCGGCACGCGGTAGTCCTTCTCGCCGACGGTCAGCAGGACCGGCGTGTGCAGCTTCGTCGAGCGGTAGAACGGGCTCTGCCTGCGCCAGACCGCAAGCGCGTCGTTCCACGCCGGCCCGCCGAGGTTGCGCTCGCGCTGCCACGCCACGTCGCTCGTCGTCCACTGGGTCTTGAGGTCGTAGAGGCCCGCGTGGCTCGCGATCGCGCGATAGCGCGTCGTCGTCACCGCGAGCCAGTTGCTGAGATGGCCGCCGTAGCTCGCGCCGCCCGCGACCTGCTTCGACGCGTCGATGTACGCGTAGCGCCGGATGGCTTCATCCGCGGCCTGGTTGATCTCGTCCGCCGGTCCCTGCAGCGGATCGCCCTGGATCGCGCGCGAGAACGCCTCGCCGTACCCGGTCGAGCCGCTGTAGTCCGTCATCAGCACCACGTAGCCCGGCCGCGCGTGCAGGTGGTAGTTCCAGCGCACGCCGAACTCGTCGGTCCACATGCCGTGCGGTCCGCCGTGGATCATCACGAACAGCGGATACTTCTTCGCCGGGTCGAAGCCCGGCGGCAGCGCGACGTAGCTGTGGATGCGCTTGCCGCGCTTCGAGGTGAACCAGAACTCCTGCAGCGGCTGCCAGTCGATCTGTGCGGAGCGTTCGGCCGTGAAGGCCGTCAGCGCGCTCCATTTGCCCTGCGCGAGATCCACGCGGCCCACTTCGTTCGGGTGCACGGCATCGCCCCAGCTCGCCGCGACGACCGGCGCGGCGCCGTCACCGCCGATCGAAAAGCCCGCGTAGGCCCCCGCCTCCAGCCGACCCACCTCCTCGGCCGGCCCGCCGTCGAGCGGCGCGGAGTACAGCTTGCGACGCCCTGCGCTCTCCGCGAGGAAGTACACGCGCCGGCTGTCGGGTGACGCCTGGTAGTCGCCGACCGATTCGTCGAAGCCCCGCGCGACTTCGGTCGGCGCACCCTGCAGCGGCCACGGCCAGGCGACGAGGCGCGTCGCGTTGAACACCCAGCGCGTGGAGTAGTGCTCGGCCCTGGCCAGCAGGTGCCGACCGTCCGGAGTGAACGTGGGATCGGCATAGTCGACGCCCGGCCCGGTCAGGCGCTTCGGCTCGCCGCCGGCCGCGCTGACCTGCCAGAGCGCGAGGGCGACGTCGGCGCGCGCCGACTGATCGCGGTCGGTCGTCGCGGCGAACACCACGCCCTGCCCGTCGGGCGTCCACGTCGCGTCCAGCGCTTCGCCCGCATTGCCGAGGCGTCCGCCGTAGCCGGGTGCGGCACGCAAGGCGGTGCCGCCGAGCAGGTCGCGGGGCTCGCCGGCAGGTTCGAGTGGCTGCACGACCAGCGTCGGCTGGCGGTCGTCGAGCCAGCGATCCCAGTGCCGCACGGGAAAGCTGTCGTAGACGCGTGCGTTGTACTTGCGCGCCTTGCGCTCGTCGCGGACCTTGCGGTTGTCGGCTTCGTTGCGCGTGCCCGCGTAGACGCGGGTCGTGACGAGAAGCTGGCGTCCATCCGGGCTCCACTGCGGCGCGGCGGCTCCCCCGACGAGACTGGTGACGCGCTGTGCCTCGCCGCCGCCCGACACGGGCAGCACGTAGGCCTGCGCTTCGTCGTCGCCCTCGCGCTTGGCGGTGAAGACGATGCGCGTCGAGTCGGGGCTCCACTGCACGTCGCTCTCGCCCGCCTTGCCGGCGGTGAGCTTGCGCGGCGGCTGGCTGCCGTCGGCGGGGGCGATCCACAGGTCGCTGACCTTGTTCGCGTCGTCGTACGACGGCTCGCTGACGCCGAACACGATCCAGCGGCCGTCGGGGCTCGTCTGCGGATTACCCACGCGGGTCATCAGCCAGACGTCCTCGTGCGTGATCGGGTGCCTGGCCGGCGTGTCCGCGGCCGTCGCACCGACCAGGAAGAGTGTCGCCAGGATCGCGAGTCCGGCTTCGATCGCTTGCTTCATCGTCATGCCCTCATCCCCGACGGACGTCCGACGGAGCGCGGACGCCTGAAAAGCCGTGAGTATCCCCACGCCTCGAAAAAGAGGAATGTCCCCTATATCCGGATGCGGCGCCAGCGGCCCGAGCGCCAGCGCAGCAGCAGCGCGCTGCCGAGCAGCACGACGTACACCAGCATCGCGAGCCAGCCGCCGCGCGCGCCGAGGCCGAACTGCGGCAGGAAGTCGACCCAGCCCTGCCCGGGCGCGAAGGCGAGCGCATGCGTGAGCGGCACGAACACGCCCCACGACAGCGCGAAGAACAGCACCGCCGGCGCCCGCACGTCACCCGCGCCCCGCAGCGCGAAGCCGCAGCCGAGGTTGAGGCCGTCGAACAGCTGGTAACCCGCGGCGATCCACAGCAGCGACAGGCCGAGTGCCACCATGCGGGGCGCTTGCGGATCCGTCGCGATCACGAACGTCGGCAGCAGCCAGGGGCCGGCCAGCGCGAGGACGATGCCGATCGTGCCCATGAAACCGACCGTCAGCAGGACGACGCGATTGCCGAGCCTGAACGCCCAGTCCCGGTCGCCCGCGCCGATCGCCTGGCCGACGAGCGTGGTGGCGGCGAGCGCGAGTCCCATGCCGGGCAGGAAGGCCATCGACGTCAGCATCACGACGATCTGCGTCGCCGCGCCGTCGAGCGCGCTCAGGCGCACCTGCATCAGCTGGAACAGAGCCATGCCGAACAGGTCCGCCGCGTACATGAAGCCGAGCGGCAGGCCGACCTTGTACTGCCGCGCGAGGCTGCCCAGGTCGAGTCGCCAGGTCAGGTGCGTGCGATGCGAGCGCCGCAGGTCGGGACGCAGGAACACCCAGGTCGCAAAGCCGACGCCGCTCAGCATGCTCAGGTTGGTGGCCCACGCCGAGCCCGCGATGCCGGCCCCCAGGCGGATCACCAGCACCCAGTTGAGCAGCGCGTTCACCACGGCAACGATGGCCGTGATCATCACGCTCACGCGGGCGCGATTGATGCCGTTGTAGAAGCCGAGCACCGCCCACAGCGCGACGCCGATCGGCGCGCCGAGCATGCGCGGCTGCCAGAATGCGATGGACTGCCGCTGCACTGCCGGATCGAGACCGAAGGGATGCAGGATCAGCGGACCGGTCAGCGCGAGCAGTCCGAAGATGGGCAGCGTGAACAGCGCCGCCCACATCGCGACCCACACGGAGTGGCCCGCGCGCCAGCGGCGGCGCCCGCCCTCGGCCTGGGCAACGAACGTCTGCACCGCCAGCCCGACGCCGCCGACGATCATCAGGAACAGCAGCACGAACCAGTAGACCGCGCCCATGCCGGCGATGGCCTCGGTCGAGATGTGGCCGACGAACCACGTGTCGGTGAGGCTGATGATCGCCTGCAGGCTGCTGGTGAGCATCAGCGGCAGGGCGAGCGCGGCGATGGCGCGATTGTCGACTCGCGGCCGCCCGCGGGCATCGATCCTTTGCGCGGGCAGCGAGAGCGTCATGGCTGCCCGTCAGCGCCGCATGTGACGATGGACGAAGACGTAATAGAGCACGCCGAGGAACAGCATCAGGCCGCCGATCCACAGCGAGATCCGGTGCAGGCTGCCCTGCATCAGCTGCTCGTCCTGCCCGGCCGTGACGCCGACCCAGCACAGCACGCTGCACCAGAGCGCCGAACCCAGCATCGTGGCGGCCGAGAACTTCCAGTAGTTCATGTGCACCACGCCCGCCGGGATGCCGATCAGGTGGCGGATCACCGGCAGCAGGCGCGAGATGAAGATGCCGACCATGCCGAAGTGCGACGACCAGTTCTCGGCCTGCACGATCTTCTCCGGCGTGATGGCGACGTACTTGCCGTAGCGCATCAGCAGCGGCCGGCCCAGCCAGTACGAAGCCCAGTACATGACGCTGGCGCCGACCCACGAACCGAGCGTCCCGGCGATCACGATGCCCGGCAGCGAGAACGTGCCCTTGGCGTGGGCGAGGTAGGCCGCCGGCGGGATCACCAGCTCGCTCGGCAGCGGGATGATCGAGCTCTCCATCGCCATCAGCACGGCGATCAGCAGGTACCCGCCCTGGTCGAGGGCGCCCAGGTACCAGTGCAGGACGGTGGCCAGGAACTCGCGCATGCGGGGGGATCCGGAGGTGGACGGTCGGGACCCCGGGGCCGAGGTGCCACGGGGTCGCGCATTTTGCCAGATCGCGGCCTGCCCCGGCGCCGGCCGGTGGGACGGGCGCGCGCTTGATGCGAGAATGACCGCCCCCGACCGCCACGGACGACCGGAATCGTGCCCACGCCCCGCCTGATGCGCCTGCTGGCGCCGCTCCTCGTCGCTCTGTCCCTCGGCGCCGCAACGGACCTGCGGGCGGCCGACACGCCGGCCGGCGGCCCCGACAAGCCCGTGATCGAGCCGATCGCGACGGGCGACATCGCGCTCAGGGCGGACGGCGACGAGCGCTTTGCCCAGGACGTGATCTCGAGGGCCGGCGGACGCAGCCCGACCGCCAAGCTGGAGCCGCGCCTCGAGCAGCTGTCGGCGGGCGTGACCCGGCTGGCGGCCCGCTTCAAGTCGGAGGAGTTGCTGCAGCTGTCGATCGTGCGGCTCGAGAGCCTGCAACGGCACTGGGAGTTCTACGACAAGCAGCTCGACCTGTGGCGCCGCGACCTGCAGCGCGCCACCGCGAGCTATTCGGACGACGCGGAGCAACTCGCGAAGCGGCGCGCCGTGTGGGAGGTGACGCGCGCCTCGGCTGCCGGCAGTGGGGTCGCGCCGGCGCTGCAAAGCCGTATCGACGGCGTGCTCGCCCAGGTCTCGCTCGCCGAGCAGGCGATCTCCGGGCCGCTCGACGACCAGTCGAAGCTCAGCCGGCGCGCCAACGCGCTCGAGAGCGGCATCGAGTCGGGCCGCAAGGGCATCGACGCCGCGATCCGGTATTACGACCAGCGCCTGCGCATGATCGACTCGCCGCGGTATGTCGACGTGTGGGGCGATGCGAGCCTGTCGAAGGAAGCGACCGCCGCGGCGAAGGTCGGCCTCGAGATCGAGGGCGAGTTCCTCAACGAATACAAGGCGGCCAACGCCGAGAAGCTGTGGATCAGCCGGCTCGTCTCGATCGCGCTGCTGCCGCTGTTGATCTGGCTCGCGCGCCGCAGCCAGCGGCTGGTGACGGACGATCCGGAGCTGAAGGCCTCCGCGCGCGTGCTGCTGCGGCCGATCTCCTCGTGGCTGGTGCTGGTGCTGGTCGGCGTGCTGCTGGTACAACCCGACGCGCCGCTGCTGCTGCACCAGACCGCGCTGCTGCTGGCGATGGTGCCGGTACTGCGCCTGCTGCCGCAGCGGCTCTACGACGTGATGGGCCGCTGGCCGTACGTCGCGACCCTGCTGTACGTCCTCAAGGGGTTCGGCTTCTTCCTCGTGCCGAGCCCGTTCCTCTATCGCAGCAACCTGCTGCTGATCGCCGCGCTGGCACTCGGCGCGATGGTGTTCCTGCTGGTCACGCGCGGCCGGCGCACGCCGCCGCCGGACCAGTCGAAGACGCTGATCACGGTGATCCGGGTGTTCGGCTGGTCGGCCTCGGCGGCGATGCTCGCGAGCCTGGTCGCGAACGTCGTCGGCAACGTCTCGCTCGCGGAGATGCTCTCGGGCGCCGTGATCGACAGCGCGTACGTCGGCCTCGCGCTCTACGCGGGCGCCAACGTGCTGGGTGCGATCGTCAAGCTGCTGCTCGCACGCAAGACCGCGCTGCGCTTCCGCATCGTCACCGAGCACGCCGGCCCGCTGTTGCACAGCATCAGCAAGCTGATCCACTTCGCGGCGCTGGCCGCGTGGGTGGTGATCACGCTCAACGAATTCCGGATCTACCGGCCGGTGGCGCGCTGGCTGGGCAGCGTGCTGACGCACAAGTTCGAGGCCGGCAACGTCTCGGTGACGCTCGGCGGCGTGCTGATGTTCTTCTTCTCGATCTACGTGGCGTTCTGGCTGGCGCGGACGATCCGCCTCGTGCTGCAGGACGAAGTGCTGCCGAAGATGGAGCTGCCGCGCGGCGTCGGCAACAGCATCTCGACACTCAGTTACTACACGCTGGTGATCCTCGGCATCTTCACCGCGATGGCGGCCGCCGGCTTCGAGCTGAGCCAGCTGACGCTGGTGATCGGCGCCCTCGGCGTCGGCATCGGCCTCGGCCTGCAGGACGTGGTGAAGAACTTCGTGTCGGGCCTGATCCTGATGTTCGAGCGCCCGATCCAGCCGGGCGACGTCGTCGAGGTGTCGGGCACCTCGGGCAAGGTGCGCGAGATCGGCATGCGCGCGACGACGCTCAGCACGTTCGAAGGCGCGGACGTGGTCGTGCCGAACGGCACGCTGCTGTCGGAGAAGCTGATCAACTGGACGCTGTCCGACATGGACCGCCGCTTCGAGGTCAACATCGGCGTCGCCTACGGCTCGAACCCGCGCCAGGCCATGGAGCTGCTGATGAAGGTCGCGAAGGAGACGCCCGGAGTCGCGACTTTCCCGGAGCCGGCCGTGGTGTTCATGGGCTTCGGCGCGAGTTCGCTCGACTTCTCGATCCGCGCGTGGACCAACGACTTCGGCGACTGGGTCAACATCCGCAGCGAGATGTCGATGCGGCTGTACGACGCGCTGCAGGCGGCCGGCATCGAGATCCCCTTCCCGCAGCAGGACGTCCACCTGCGCAGCATCGACGCGGGAGCGCGCGAGCAGCTGCAGGCCGCGCTCGGACCGCGCGGGCCGGGCGCCGGCTGACCCCATGCTGATCGAGCCCGAGCTGCTGACGCCGGCCACGCGACTCGTCACGGGCCTCGTCGCCGGCGCGGGACTGGTCTTCGCCTGCGCCACGGCGCCGTGGCGGGCGTGGCTCTCGAATCACGAGCGCCAGTGGGTGTGGCTCGGCGGCGCGGGGTGCCTGATCGCGCTCTGGTCGATGAAGGCCGGCATCTCGGCCGGGCTGTCGGTGCGCTTCCTGATGATCACGGCGCTGACGCTGCTGCACGGCTGGCAGCTCGCGGTGCTGGCGGCGACACTGGCGCTCGGCGTGCTGTGCTTCACCGGCCAGGCCGCGTGGTCGAGCTTCGGCGCCGACCTGCTGTGCGTCGCATTCGTGCCGGCACTGTTCACCGCCTGGCTGCACGAGTTCGTGCACGACCGGCTGCCGCACAACTACTTCATCTACTTCTTCGTGACCGTCTATCTCGGCGCGGCACTGGCGTTCAATCTCGCGGGCCTCGCGCGCATCGGCGTGCTGCTCGCGAGTGGCACGCTCGACGCGGGTCACGTCGGGGCGGAGTATTTCGCGATCCTGCCGCTGATGAGTTTCGGCGAGGGCGTGGTCAACGGCATGGTCATGGCGATGTGCGTGGTCTACAAGCCGCACTGGGTCATGAGCTTCGACGACCGGCTGTACCTGCGCAAGCGACCCGACCCGCCGCCCTCGGACCACGACCCGCGGCTCGATCCGCCCTAGCGGGTCAGTGCCCGCACTCGTCCTCGCAGGCGCGACCATCCCCGTCGCCGTCCATCTTCACCCCAGGGCAACGGCAGCCGTGGCGAAGCGGCCGGCGGGCGCGTCGCGCCGCGGGCGGTGCGGCCGTCGGCGAGACTCGCGGGCGGGGGTCGCGGCACGGGCCGCCTCACCGGGCCGCGCAACGGCCGCGGCCCGCGTCCGTCCATCCGGACCCGTGGTCACCTCGTAGGTGAGCACGTCGCCGACCTGGGGCGGCGGCGTCCCGCGCGGCCAGGCCGAGACGTGCACGAACACGTCGGGACCGGGTTCCATCGGCCGGATGAAGCCGAAGCCGCGGTCCGCGTTCCACTGGGCCAGGGTGCCTTTGAAGCGCATGGGCTTCGGCTAGAATAGCAGCCCGCTTCCGAGCCCTGTCCACGCCATGCCCACGTACGATTACCACTGCCCGTCGAACGGCCGCGTCGTCGAAGTCAGCCACAAGATGGCGGAGAAGATCGCCAACTGGGGCGAGTTGTGCCGCAAGGCCGGCATCCCGCTAGCCGGCACGTCGGGCAAGGCCAAGGTGGAGAAGCTCATGAGCGCGAGCGGCGTGGTCCACGCAGGCTCGCTCGGCAGCAAGGTCGAGCGCCCCTGCGACACCGGCCCGTGCGGGGGCGGCGGCTGCGGCGGTGGCGGCTGCGCCCTCGACTGAGTGTCCACGCCCCCCAAAGTCGGGTTCGTCAGCCTCGGCTGCCCGAAGGCCCTGGTCGATTCGGAGCGCATCCTCACGCGGCTGCGTGCCGAGGGCTACGACGTCGTCGGCTCCTACGAGGACGCGAACCTCGTCGTCGTCAACACCTGCGGCTTCATCGACGACGCCATCCACGAGTCGCTCGATGCGATCGGTGAAGCGCTCGCGCGCAACGGCAAGGTGATCGTCACCGGCTGCCTCGGCGCCAAGCCCGAGACCATCACCGACCGCCACCCGAACGTGCTCAAGGTCACCGGGCCGCACGCCTACGAAGAGGTCGTCACGGCCGTGCACGAGCACGTTCCGCCGCTGCACGATCCGTTCGTCGACCTCGTGCCGCCGCAGGGCATCCGCCTCACGCCGCGGCACTACGCGTACCTGAAGATCTCCGAAGGCTGCGACCACCGCTGCAGCTTCTGCATCATCCCCGCCCTGCGCGGCGACCTCGCGAGCCGCCCGATCGGCGAGGTGATGCTCGAGGCCGAGCGCCTCGTGAAGGCCGGCGTGAAGGAGCTGCTGGTGATCTCGCAGGACACCAGCGCCTACGGCGCGGACCTCAAGTACGCGACGGGGTTCTGGGGCGGCAAGCCGGTGAAGGCGCGCTTCGAGGACCTCGCGCGTTCGCTCGGCACGCTCGGCGCGTGGGTGCGCCTGCACTACGTCTATCCGTACCCGCACGTGGACGGGGTCATCCCGCTGATGGCCGAAGGCAGGGTGCTGCCCTACCTCGACATCCCCTTCCAGCACGGCAGCCCGCGCATCCTCAAGCTCATGAAGCGGCCGGCGCACGCGGAGAACACGCTCGCCCGCATCCAGCGCTGGCGCGAGGTGTGCCCGGACCTCACGCTGCGCAGCACGTTCATCGTCGGCTTCCCCGGCGAGACCGAGGACGACTTCCGGCAGCTGCTCGACTGGCTGCAGGAAGCGCGGCTCGATCGCGTCGGCTGCTTCAAGTACTCGCCGGTCGAGGGCGCGGCGGCGAATGCGCTGCCGGACCCGGTGCCGGAGGACGTGAAGCAGGAGCGACTCGACCGCTTCATGGAACTTGCCGCGCGCATCAGCGCCGAAAAGCTCGCCGCCAAGGTCGGCCGGCGGATGCGCGTGCTGGTGGACGAGGTGAACGAGGGCGGCGCCGTCGCGCGCTCGATGGCCGACGCGCCGGAAATCGACGGCACCGTGCGCATCGCCCGCCCGGGCAAGGGCCTCAATGCCGGGGACTGGGCCGACGTCCAGATCACCGGCGCCGACGCCTACGACCTCGCCGCGAAGATCGTCAAGCCGACGAAGTGAGGGAGCCGATGTTCCGAAACGCTTTGCGCGCCGCAGTCGCGGCAGCATCGCTGCTGGTGGCCGGCCTCGCCGCCGCCCAGGTGACGCCCGCCACGGATCCGCTGACCGAGGCGATCCGCGACCGCATCGACCACCTGCGTTACGCGCGCGACTACGACGTGCGCGGCACGCGCATCGTGCTCGGCAACTACGTGTCCCAGTTCTACGAGAACCAGCAGTTCCGCCCGGACTGGACGAGTCCGGACCGCGTCGACGAGCTGATCACCGCCATCAAGAGCATGGCGACCGACGGCCTCGACCCGCAGGACTACCACCTCGCCGCCCTGCACGCCTATCGCGAGGACATGGCGCGCCACGCGCTCGCGCCGGCCGAGCAGGCGGACCTCGAAGTGCTGGCCATGGACGCGCTGATGCTCGCCACCTACCACCTCTACGAGGGCAAGGTGGACCCGGTGAAGCTGAGCTCGCAATGGAACTACGCGCCGCGCCCGGCGCCGGACGGCGATCCGCTGGTGCGCCTCGCGCAGGCGATCGACACGCGCCCGATCGGCGAGATCTTCGATCGCGTGCGCCCGCAGCACGTGTGGTACCAGCGCGGCCGCGACCGGCTGCGGGAGTATCGCGCGATCGCCGCGGCCGGCGGCTGGTCCGCGATCACCGATGGACCGACGCTGAAGCTGGGCGTGACCGATCCGCGCGTGCCGGCGCTGCGTCACCGGCTCGAGATCACGCATGACCTCGAACCGGCGCCGCCCGCGTACCCGCCGTCGCAGGTGTTCGATGCGGCACTCGACGCCGGCGTGAAGCACTTCCAGCAGCGGCACGGACTCACCGCCGACGGCGCCGTCGGCCCGGGCACGCGCGCCGCGCTCAACGTGCCGGTCAGCGCGCGCATCGACCAGATACGCGTCAACCTGGAGCGCGCCCGCTGGGTGCTGCACGAGATCCAGGGCGAGTTCGTGCTGGTCGACGTCGCCGGCTTCTACGTGTCGTATTTCAAGAACGACGAGCCGGTGTGGACCTCGAAGGTGATCGTCGGCAAGGAAGGCCGCGAGACGCCGATCTTCCGGTCGAAGATCACCTACGTGGTGTTCAACCCGACCTGGACGATCCCGCCGGGCATCCTCGTGAAGGACAAGCTGCCGGTGCTGAAGCGCGACCCGGGCTACCTCAAGCGCAGCCGCATCCGCGTCATCGACGGCGCCGGCAACGAGGTCAATCCCTACGCGGTCCACTGGGGCGCCTACAGCGCGAGCCGCCTGCCGCCCTACCAGTTCGTGCAGGATCCGGGGCCGGACAACGCGCTCGGGCTCGTGAAGATCATGTTCCCGAACCCGTACCTCGTGTACCTGCACGATTCGCCGGCGAAGGCGCTGTTCGACCAGGACACGCGCCTGTTCAGCTCCGGCTGCATCCGCGTGCAGAAGCCGTTCGAGCTGGCCGAACTCGTGCTGAATGACCCGGTGAAGTGGAACAAGGCGGGGATCGACGCGGTGGTCGCGTCGCAGAAGACGCAGACCGTGAACCTCGCGAAACCGGTGCCGGTGCTGATCCTCTACTGGACCGCGCAGCCGCTGCCGGACGGCCAGGTGTTCTTCCGCAACGACGTGTACGAGCGCGACCGCGCGACGCTGGCCGCGCTCAACAGCGAGTTCAAGGTGCCCGCCGCCGCGCCCTGACGGGCGCCCGGATCAGTCGTGGTGGTGGCCGCCGGGGCCGTGCACGTGGCCGTGCGAGAGCTCTTCCTCGGTGGCGTCGCGGACCTCGGTGATCTCGACGTCGAAGTTCAGGTTCTCGCCGGCGAGCGGGTGGTTGCCGTCGACGGTGACCATGTCGCCCTTGATGCCCGTGACCGTCACGACGCGCGTGTGGCCCTGCGAGGTCTGCGCGTGGAACTGCATGCCCGGCTGGATGTTCGACACGCCGCCGAATGCGCGCCGCGGCACCTGCTGCACGAGCGAGTCGTCGCGCACGCCGTAGCCCTCGGCCGGATCGACCTTCACGTTGACCTTGTCGCCGGTCGTCTTGCCCTCGAGCGCCTTCTCGAGACCCGGGATGATGTTGCCCTGGCCGTGGATGTAGGCGAGCGGCTGGCCGCCCGACGAGCTGTCGATCACGGAGCCCGCGTCGTTCTTCAGCGTGTAATGGATGAGTACGACCTTGTCCTGTGCGACGTTCATGACGATGCCCGTAGGTGTGGAAGGTAAGAGGAAAGCGGTCGGTCGCGCTCAGGGCTCGCGACCGTCCCGGAGCTTCAGCCAGCCGCGGACGATGCGGTAGACGGCCCAGAGGCCGAGCGGGATCAGGCCGAGGTAGAGCAGGATCGCGATCGGGATGCCGATCAGCGTGATGGCGAACAGCGCGCCGAGCACGCCGAGCACGACCATCCACAGCATCGCGCGCCAGAAGGTGCTCAGCTGCCAGGCGAAGTGCGACTCGAGCCACGTGCCGCGGGCGTCGTCACGCCGCGCATAGTTCATGACGACCGCGATGATCGAAGGCACGCCGAACACGAACGCGGTGACGATCGCCCACGAGCCGGCGATGCCGATGAACGCGCTCAGCGCGTGCAGGGCATACATCCAGTGCGTGTATTGGACCAGCGACGGATCGGGTTCGCGCAGCGCGGTGGCGCCGGCGGCGGCCGGGTCAGTCATGGCGGCAGGGCCCTCGGGGCCGGAGCAATCGGAGCGGCAGTATCGCAGATCGGGGCCGGGGCTTCACCCGCCCGTCAGGGGGCGGGGCGGGCTGCCGTGGCCGGCGGCGTGTCCACCGTCGTGCCGAGCAACTGGTTCATCAGCCCGAGGAACCGGCCGTCCGCGAGCGTCGAGACATGCGTCCCCTCGAAGCCATACAGCCGCACGGCGGCCGACTGCAGCCCGGCGGGCAACTGGCTCGCGAGCGCCACCGTGCCGTCCCCGTTCTCGTCTCCGTCGTACGAGAACACGAGGTGCAGGGGCACCTGCTCCGGCCAGCCCCGCTTGTCGAGGTTGGCGAGGAACTCGCTGCCGGACGCGACGTCCTGCCACGACGGGATCACGATCGGCGAATACTCCACGCCGCTTGCGGCGCTCGGCATGCCCCCTTGCGGGCTGTTGACCGTGATCACGAGGCGCAACGCCGGCAGGTCCTCGGGGTAATGCGCGGCGAGGCGCTGCACGAACGAGCGCGTCACGAGCCCGCCCATGCTGTGCGCGACCACGTCGAACCGCACGAAGCCGTAGCGGCGCCGCAGTTCGTGCACCGTGCCGGCGAAGAAATTGCTGATCGTCTCGAGCCGCAGGCCGCTCGGGTAGTACAGCACCCACGGCTGGAAGCGGGTCGTGTCCAGCGAGTCGATCGCGGCCTGCCAGCGGCGCGGGCCGTCGCCGATGCCGTGCACGAAGATCACGGGCACGCGCTTCGGGTCGTATTCCTGCAGGAAGTACAGCCCGCCGCCCGGTGACGCGAGGAAGTCGAGCGGACGCCACAGGCCCACCGCGTAGTTCGCCGGATCGAAGCGCGGATCGCTGAGCGGAGCGACGACGCCGTCCCCCGTCGCGACGATCGGCGTGCGATCGACCTCCACCCCGGCGAGGGTCGGACGCGAATCGGGGTTGATGCGGATCGTGATGCGCTCCGAGCCCTGCTCGGCCATGGTCAGCGTGGTCGGCTCGCCGTAGAACGCGCCCGGCTCGTCCGGCTGGTGCCGGCCGTCCCGATTGCGGTCGATGAACGCGGCGACGAGGTAGTGGCCGGGCGGGACCTGCACCGAGAACGCACCGGCCGAGGTCGTCGGCACGACGCGATACAGCGCGAGGGTCGACTCGCCGCGCTTGCGCAGCACTGCGACCAGCACGTCGTTCTCGGACTTGCCGTCGGTGGTCACCCGCCCCGTGATGCTGGCGGCATTGTCGACCCGTTCGGCCTGCTGCTTGATCGCCGCGAGTTTCGCGCACCCCGCGAGCGGGACCAGCGCGAGCGCTGCGAAGAAACAGGTCGGGAGTCGGGCAGGCAGGGTGGGCAGCGAGTCCATGCGGCACAACCGGGGGCGTCAGGGCCCCCAGTGTCGAAGATTGCGCCGGGCGGCGTCCAGTCCGGCGCGCTTCGGGCCGGTCGCGTCAGGCGACGCGGCTCACCGACGCGCCGGCCGGGGCCGCTTCCGCACCCAGCCGGAAGAACTCCACCAGGCGTGCCAGGTGCTCGGCGTCGGTCGCGAGCTGGGTGGCCGTCGTGGAGATGCTGTCGGTGGTCGAGGCATTGCGCTGCATCACCCCGTCGAGCCGGTCGATGGCGCCCTTGATCTGCACGACACTCGAGTCCTGCTCGCCGCAGGCCACCGCGATGTCGTGCACGAGGCTCGCGGTGCGCTGGATGTTCGGCACCATCTCGAGCAGCAGTCCCTGCGCGCGCTGCGCCACGTCCACGCTCGAGCGCGACAGCTCGTTGATCTCGGCGGCCGCCGTGCGGCTGCGTTCGGCCAGCGTGCGCACTTCCGCCGCGACCACCGCGAAGCCGCGTCCCTGCTCGCCCGCGCGTGCCGCCTCGGTCGCCGCGTTGAGCGCGAGCAGGTTGGTCTGGCGGGCGATGTCCTCCACCACGCCGATGCGCGCGACGATCTGCCGCAGCGCGTGCACGGCGTCTTCGAAGGCCTGGCCGCCGCGCAGGGCGTCGGCCGCGGCGCGGTTCGCGATCTCCTCCGTCTCGGTGGAATTGCGCGTGTTGCGGTGGATGCTGGCGGTGATGCGGTCCACGGAGTCGGAGACCTCGCGGGCGCTCAGCGCCTGTTCACCCGCGTCGTCGCTCAGGGTCTGGGAGCTGGCCGTCAGCGCGAGGCTGCCGCCGCCCACGTCGTCGGCGACGGCCTTCACGCCGCGCACGACCTGCTGCAGCTGCGACGTCATCTCGCCGAAGGCGTGCATCAGCTCGTCTTCCGCCGAACGCGGCCGCACGTCGAGGCCGAGTTCGCCGTGCGCCACGCTCTGCGCGAGCGAGGAGACCTGTTTCATCGAGTCGACCAGGGCCGCGAGCGCGCGCATCAGGCAGTCCTTGTCCGAGCGCAGCTGCACGTCCACCTCGAAGTCGCCCCGCGCCATGCGTTCGGCGAGCTTCGTGACGCCCTGCATCGAGTCCACCATGCCGCGCAGGGCGCGCATCAGCTCGTCCTTGCCCGAGCGCTCGCGCACCTCGACGTCGAGATCGCCCTCGGCGATCTTCTTCGACACCCGTGTCACCTCGCGCATCGAGGCGACCATGCTGCCGAGCGCACGCATCAGGTCGTCCTGCGCGGAGCGCACCGTCACCTGGACCTCGAGGTCGCCTTCCGCCACCCGCATCGCGAGGGCGGAGACGTCCCGCATCGAGGCGACCAGCGCCGCGAGCGAGCGCATCAGCTGGTCCTGATCGGAGCGGATCGGCACGTCGGTCGTGAGGTTGCCGGACGCGTACTGCTCGACGAGCTGGGCCGCCGCGCGGTTCGACTCGACCATCTCGTGCATCGAGGTGAGCAGCTGGCCGATCTCGTCGCTGCCGCCGGGCTGCACGTCGACCGTCGTGTCGCCACTCGCGAGGCGATGCGCGATGTCGACGGCCTGGTTGACCGGCCGGGTGATGCCGCGCGCGATGAACCACGCGATGAGGCCCAGCACGACCAGGTTGACGACGACGATCCAGGCGAAGTGACGAGCCTGCGCGAGCAGCGCCGCGTCCACGTCGTCCACGTAGGTACCCGAGCCGACCACCCAGCCCCAGGGTGCGAAGCCCTTCACGTACGAGATCTTCGGCGCGACCACCGCCGTGGCGCCCTTCTTCCACACGTAGTTGACCTTGCCTTCGCCCGACGCGCGCACCACGTCGACCATCTGCACGAACGGGGCCGCGCCGTTCGGATCCCGGTAGTCGACCAGGCTCTTGCCTTCGAGCTCCTTGGTGAACGGATGCATGATCATCCGCGGTTCCATGTCGTTGACCCAGAAATAGCCGTTGCCCTCGTAGCGCATCGACTCCAGCGCCTTCAGCGCCGCGGCCTTCGCGTCGGCCTCCGTCATCACGCCCTGCTGCGACAGTTCGTAGTAGTGCTGCACGAGACTGTGGGCGCTCGCGACGAGATCGCGCGTCTTCATCAGTCGGTCTTCGAGCAGGTTCTGCCGGTCGATGAAGGAAAAGGTGACGCAGGCGCCGACCAGCGACGTGATGCAGAGCAGCACGAGGATGCCGACGCGATGCGTGAGGCGCAGTGAGAAACGGCGCTGTGCGGCGACGGGCTCGCTCGCGCGCACTGCCTGGACCGGACGGACTGCCATGACGATCTCCCCGAACGCGACCCGGCCGGGGCCGCGGAAGCGCGGCATACGGCCATTCATGGATTGGGTCGGCAGGGAACGATGGAACTTGAGTACGGCTGGTGAGGATTGCCGCAATGAGAATCGTTGCGGACGGCCGCCCGGACCTCGAGGCCGCGCTGCGATCAGGCGGAGTCCACGAAGCCTCGAATGACGGCCGTCACCTGTGCCGGTGCACTGACATGGGGCAGGTGCCCGTCCGCTTCGATCACCCGCAGGCGGCTCCCCTCGATGGCGCGCTGCATGTATTCCGCCACATCGAGCGGGACGAACGGATCCGCGCGCGACTGCACGATCAGCGTGGGACAACGGACCTGCGCGAGCCGCGAGCGGTGATCGGATTGCAGGATCGAGCACAGCATCGTGAGCGCGCGATCCGCCGGAATCGACTTGAGTGTCTGGGCAAAGGTCCGCGCCAGCTGCGGACGGTCCGGGTTGCCCATGATCACCGGCGCACTGGCGTCCGCCCAGTCGTGGTAAGCCGTGTCCATGGCACGATAGATGTCGTCGAGATCCTTGCGCGTGAAGCCGCCGCGATAGTCCGTGTCGTCGAGGTAACGCGGCGAACCGCCGACCAGGACGAGGTGCGAGGCCAACTCCAGGTCCTGCGTGGCGGCCAGCACGCAGATCATGGCGCCCATGGAATGGCCGACCAGCACGACCTCTCGCAGGCCGAGTTCGACGCAGACTTCGCGCAGGTCGCAGGCGTAGCGCTCGAGGTCGAGATAGCGATGCTGGGCGAACGCCTCGGGCGGCGTACCGCCGCTGCCGACGTTGTCGAGCAGCACGACTCGCCAATCGCGCTCGAAGGTTGCGGCCACCTCTCGCCAGGCCTGCTGGTCGGTGCCGA
Source organism: Steroidobacteraceae bacterium (assembly GCA_044226195.1). GTDB lineage: Bacteria > Pseudomonadota > Gammaproteobacteria > Steroidobacterales > Steroidobacteraceae > RPQJ01. The sequence goes on along the minus strand of JBGAHO010000003.1, from coordinate 20,037 downwards.
AGCCGTGCACGAAGACGATCGCGCGGGGCGCGAGCATCGAACCACGCACGTGAACGTTGTTGCGACGGGCGGGAGTGGACGCGGGCATGGCACGTCTTCGTTCGGGTGCGATTTCAGCGTCTACCGGTGCCGACGAGGCGTCAAGCACGACTGCAACCCAAACGGTCGCATCGTATCGTCGGCCGCACCACGACCGCGATCCTCGTCGGCATTCGCCGACAACGTGCCGAACCGTGGCTGGCGCGCGACGAATGCAGGCGAGAAGACGCGCATCGCAGAATGCTCGATGCATGCTGTCGGCACATCCGCGCACGGTGCGCGGTGACGAGGAACGACATGCAGATCACGACCACGCCTTCCTTCGACGGCCAGCGCATCACCCGCTACTGCGGCGTGGTGGCCGGCGAGGCGATCCTGGGCGCGAACGTCTTCAAGGACCTGTTCGCCGGCATCCGCGACCTGGTGGGCGGACGCTCCGGCACCTACGAGCGTGAATTGCAGCGCGCGCGTGACATCGCACTCGCGGAACTGCAGCAGCGCGCCGCAGAGATGGGCGCGAATGCCGTCGTCGGCATCGACCTCGACTACGAGGTGCTCGGCCAGGCGAATGGCATGCTGATGGTGTCGGCGAGCGGGACGGCGGTCGTCGTCGCGGCCCAGCCCTAGGTGGGCGGGCGGCGCGTCAGAGCAGCGAGCGGAAATTCCGGTCGGCGACGAAGGGATCGACGCGCGCGAGCAGCAGCCAGGCGAGGTAAGAGCGCAACGCGTGCCACCAGCGTCGCCCGCGCTTCCAGCCCGCGAGGTCGAGCGCCTCGGCGCGGCGGCAATCGTCGGCGAACTCGCCGCGCAGGCGCGCCGCGAGCGCAGCTGAATCGATCCGCAGCGACAGCTCGTAGTTGATGCGCAGGCTGCGGATGTCGAGGTTCGCGGACCCGACGTAGACGATGTCGTCGGCGACGACGACCTTCGCATGCACGATCTGCGGTTCGTAGAGGAACAGCCGCACGCGCCGTCGCAGCAGCGACCCGAACTGCCGCTCGCTCGCCCAGCGCGACACGGCGACGTCCGACCGGCGACCCATCAGCAGTTCCATGCGGCCGAGGCGCGCGGACGCGGCCATCGCGCGCAACAGGCGTCGCGAAATCAACAGGTAGGCGGCCCAGGCGCAGCAGTGGCGCGCCTGCCGGATGTCGAGCGCGAGCTGCCGGCGCAGTTCGGCCGTCCGGCAGCCTGGTCCGGAGAGCAGCACGCGGACGCGCGGATCGGCCGCGGAGGCTCCGTCGTCCCGGATCGCAGCGGGTACCCGTCGCCAGAATTCGCGCACCTGCGTCCGGCCAAAGGGCGCGAGGTGCCACATGCGTTCGAAACTCGCCGCGAGCTGGCCGGCCGCCGCGCCTTCGACCTCCAGCGCGAAATCCCGCCAGCCGCGCTCGATTCCGTCTCCGTCGTACTCGGACGCGACGTTCAGGCCCCCCACGAACGCGACATCGTCGCAGCGCAGGAGCTTGCGGTGGTTGCGGAAGCTGAGGCGCAGCAGCGGACGCGGGTTGAAGCGTCGGGACTCGCCGCCCGCCGCGAGCAGCGGCGCGAAGAAGTCGTCGGGCAGTGCCTCCGAGCCGAAGGCGTCGACCAGGACACGCACCCGGACACCTCGACGCGCGGCACGCACCAGCGCGTCGCGAAACCGGGCACCGACCTCGTCGTCGGCATAGACGTAGGTCTCGAGGTCCACGGCGGCTCGGGCCTGCTCGATGCGCTCGCACATACGTGCGTACGCAGCCGTGCCGCCGCACAGCAGCCGGGGTTCGTTCGCGCTGGCCGGATCCACGGGCGGCCTTCGGCGGCTAGCCGCCGTGCGCGATACGCGTGCGCTCCTGCAGGTCGCGCAGCGTCCCGAGCTCGAGCGGCGAAGGCGCGGCCATCACGGCCGGCGAGTCGACGAACTGGACCGGCCAGCCGCACGCGGCGACAACTTCGTCGACCGTGACCCCCGGATGCAGCGCCGTGACGGTCAGCTCCTTCGTCTCGGAATCCGGCTCGAGCACGCACAGGTCGGTGATCACCCGGGTCGGCCCCGCGGTCGCGAGGCCCAGCTCGCGGCGGTGACCGCCGCCGCGGCCGTGGCCGAACGAGGTCACGAACGGCAGCGACGCGACGAACGTGCGCGGACTCATGGCCATCGTGATGAACGTCTCACGGCAGTGCGAGGCGATTTCGGGGGCGCCGCCACCGCCCGGCAGGCGCACCTTCGGCTGCGCATAGTCGCCGACCACCGTCGTGTTGATGTTGGCGTGGCGGTCGAGCTGCGCGCCGCCGAGGAAGCCGACGGTGATGCGCCCACCCTGCAGCCAGTACGCGAACATCTCAGGCACCGGGACGGTCGTCAGCGCGGTGTCGCACAGTTCGCCGTCGCCGATCGACAGCGGCAGCACGTTCGGCCGGGTGCCGATCGTGCCGGACTCGTAGATCAGCACGATGTCCGGCGCGTGCGTGAGACGCGCGAGATTGCAGGCTGCCGACGGGGCACCGATGCCGACGAAGCACACGTCGTCGTTCTTCAGCGCGCGCGCGGCCGCGACGATCATCATCTCCGCGCGGGTCGCCGGCGCGGTGCTCACGGTTGCGGCGCCTCGTCGAGGCACTCGGGCCCGAGCACGGTCGTGCGGTTGAGCACGAACTTCTCCATCCACGCCTGGAAACGCGCGCGGTCGCGCGCGATCTCGTCCCACGCAAGATAGAAGCCGTTGTGGCGCGGGTAGTAGCCGTGGGCGTACGAAGGAAACGCGCCGCCCGGCACGTGCGCGATGCAGGTGACGACCCACGACGGCAGGATCGGCGTATTGGGACTGCGCGGCCCGAAGTCGTCGACGATCTCCTCCACCGTCACCACCGAGCGCTGCGCGGCGAGCACCGCTTCGCGCTGCACGCCGACGATGCCTTCGAGCAGCACGTTGCCCGCGCGGTCCGCCTTCTGCGCGTGGATGATCGCCACGTCGGGCCGAATGGCGGCGACCGCGGCGAGCTTCTCACCCGAGAACGGACACGTGATCTCGCGGATGTTGTCGTTCACCTTCGGGTGATCGGTCCCGATGTAGCCACGCAACACGGCGAACGGCAGGTTGGAGGCGCCCGCCTGGTAGGCCAGTGCCATCGCGGCATGCGCGTGCTCTTCGATCTCGAGCGGCCGCGGCCAGCCCTGCTCCACCGCCTCGCGAAACCGGTGCAGCGAGCCCACGCCCGGATTGCCGCCCCAGGAGAAGCGGAGCTTCTTCACCATCCCCATGCCGATCATCTGGTCGTAGAGGATGTCGGGCGTCATGCGCACGAGCGTCAGGTCGCTGCGCCCCTGCCGGATCACCTCGTGACCGGCCGCATAGGGAATGAGGTGCGTGAAGCCTTCGATCGCCAGCGTGTCGCCGTCCCGGACGGTGCGGGCGATCGCGGTCGGCAGGTCGAGGAATTCGGCCACGGCCGCGCCTAGTCCTCGGCGCGCGCCGCGTCGGCCGTGCGCGCGATCTCGCGCGCCTCGATGTACTTGAGGACCTGGTAGGTGCCGTAGCCGAGCGCCGCCGAGCCGAGGATGAACAGCAGGTACGCCGCCGGCCACGGCAGGCCGACCTCGCCCGCGGCCATGGTGTACTCGGACATGCCGCCGATGCCGGCGAGGATGTTGATCGGCAGGAACACCACGCTGAGGCTGGTCAGCTTGGACACGCGGCGGTTCTGGTTGATGTTGATGAAGCCGACCGTGGCGTCCATCAGGAAGTTGACCTTGCCGAACAGGAAGGTCGTGTGGCCGTCGAGCGACTCGATGTCGCGCACGATCTCGCGCGCTTCCTCGTGCTGGCGCTCGGAGAGGAACTTGCCGCGCATCAGGAACGACAGCGCGCGCCGCGTGTCGAGCAGGTTGCGACGGATGAGGCCGTTCACGTCTTCGGCGCGGGCGATCTCGGCGAGGATGCGAGCCGCATCGTCGTCGGTGACGCGCGGATTGAGCACCCGCTTGCTGCTGGCCTCGAGTTCCGCGTACACCTCTTCGAGCGCATCGGCGGAGTACTCCGCACCGGCGGCGTAGAGGTCGAGCAGCACGTCCTTGCCCTCGGTGACGTAGCCAGGCTGCGTGCGGGCGCGCAGCCGCTGCAGGCGGAACACCGGCAGCTCGACCTGGCGCACCGAGAACAGGATGTCGTTGTGCAGCACGAAGGCGACCGCGACGCTCTGCGACTGCTCGTCCGATTCGAGCAGGAAGTCGGAGTGCAGGTGCAGCTCGCCGTTGTCCTCGACGTAGAAGCGCGCGCTCGCCTCGAGGTCCGTGAGGCTGTCCGGGTCCGGGACTTCGAGCCCGAAGAACTCGCCGACCCAGTAGCGCACCTCGGCCGACGGGTTCACGAGGTCGACCCAGATGGGCCGGATCTGTTCGAGGTCGGCCTTGCTGTGCACCTCGACCTGGTGCAGCCGGCCGTCCTTCAGTTCGAACGCGTTCACCGGGGTCTTCTCGACCATCGGCACGGTGACGTTGACGAGTTCCTCGCGGACGTCGTCCTCGAGCAGCAGCAGGATCGCGTCGTGGCGCTCCTTGCGGATCGCTTCCCAGGCTTCGAGCCGATCCTCCGAGGACAGCGCCTCGAGGATGCGCGCGGTCTCGTCGGGCTCCAGCCGTTCGAGCAGGCGCGCGAGCTTGCCCTGGTCCTCCTTGTGGACCACCGCCTCGACCAGCGTGTGGCGCGGCATTTCCTGCCGGCTGACGAGGTTCTCGACCAGGCGGCGACGCGACAGCAGGCGCTGCACTTCTTCGAGGTGCTGCGTCAGCTGGTCGAGTTCAGCCGGGCTGGTTTCGGGGCTCATGGGGATCCTGGCGGGAGCGTGGCCGGGCGGCGGACGGCGCGATCCCGACCCCGTGCGGCTGGCGCGGGAGTCTAGCAGAGGGCTCCGCAAAAGAGGCCCTGCGGCAGGCCACGAGGCGCGCGCGGTATCCTTGCGGGACCATGGTCGCCCGGCACCCGGACGGCCCGCACCAGGACTCGCACATGGCCAATCCCCCCACCCTCCCGCAGCATGCCCGGGTCGTCGTCATCGGCGGCGGCATCATCGGCACGTCGACCGCCTACCATCTCGCGCAGCTCGGCTGGACCGACATCGTGCTGCTCGAGCGGCATCAGCTCACCGCGGGCACGACGTGGCACGCCGCGGGACTCATGGTGACTTACGGTTCGACGTCCGAAACGTCGACCGGCCTGCGCAAGTACACCAAGGACCTCTACGCGCGCCTCGAGGCCGAGACCGGGCAGGCCACGGGCTTCGCGCCGATCGGCTTCATCGAGGTGGCGGCGGATACCGACCGGCTCGAGGAGTTCCGGCGCGTCGCGGCGTTCAACCGCTACTGCGGCGTCGACGTGCAGGAACTCTCGCCGCGCGAAGTCGGCGACCTGTTCCCGCTCGCGAAGGTGGACGACATCGAGGGCGGCTTCTACGTGCCGACCGACGGCCGCGTGAACCCGGTCGACGTGACCATGGCGCTCGCCAAGGGCGCGAAGCTGCGTGGCGTGAAGGTCTTCGAGGGCGTGCCGGCGACAGAGGTGCTGACGAAGAACGGCCGCGTCACGGGCGTGCGCACGGCGCTCGGCGACATCCAGACCGAATACGTCGTGAACTGCGGGGGCCTGTGGGCACGCGAGTTCGCGGCGCAGAACGGCGTGCATCTCTCGAACCAGGCGGCCGAGCACTATTACCTGATCACCGAGCCGATCAAGGACCTGCCGCAGAACATGCCGGTGCTGGAGGATCCTTCGGCCTACGGCTACTACCGCCAGGAAGGCGCCGGCCTGATGGTCGGCCTGTTCGAACCGGTGTGTGCGCCGTGGAAGATCGATGGCGCGCCGACCGACCAGGCCTTCCTCGACCTCGAGCCCGACTGGGAGCGGATGGGTCCGTTCCTCGAGCACGCGATGGCGCGCGTGCCGATCACGTCGCAGGTGGGCATGAAGAAATTCTTCTGCGGGCCCGAGAGTTTCACGCCCGACCTCCTGCCGATCGTCGGCGAGGCCCCGAACCTGCGCGGCTATTTCGTCGCGGCCGGGCTCAACTCGATCGGCATCCTCACCGGCGGCGGCCTCGGCCGCGTGATGGCGCACTGGATCATGAACGGCCTGCCGGACGTGGACGTCACGGCGATGAACATCAATCGCGTGCTGCCGTACCAGTCGAACCCGGCCTATCGTCGCGCGCGCACGGTCGAGTCGCTCGGCCTCGTCTACAAGTGCCACTACCCGTACAAGTCGCTCGAGACGGCGCGGGGTGCGCGACGCTCGCCGTTCCACGATCGGCTGGCGGCGCAGGGCGCGTACTTCGTCGAGACCAGCGGCTGGGAATCGCCGGGCTGGTATGCGGGCGAAGGCCAGGTGCCCGATGCGGGCGAACTCGGCTGGGGCCGACCGAAGTGGTGGTCGCACTGGGAGCGCGAGCACCGGGCCGCGCGCGAAGGCGTGATCGTCATGGACATGTCCTTCATGGGCAAGTTCCTGGTGCAGGGCCGCGACGCCGGCAAGGTGCTGAACCGCATTTCGGCGAACAACGTCGACGGCGCGTGCGGCGAGATCACCTACACGCAATGGCTGAACGTCGAGGGCCGCCTCGAGGCCGACCTCACGGTGACCAAGCTCGCGGACGACCGGTTCTTCGTCGTCGTGACCGACACGATGGTGCGGCACGCCGAGGCGTGGATGAAGCGCAACCTCCCGGACGACGCGCATGCCTTCGTCACCGACGTCACCTCGGGCTACGCGCAGCTGAACGTGCAGGGACCGCGCTCGCGCGAGCTGCTGCAGTCGCTCACCAGCGTCGATCTCTCGAACGCCGCGTACCCGTTCCGCGCGGCGCGCGAGATCGACATCGGCTACGCGCGCGTGCTGTGCACGCGCATCACGTACCTCGGTGAACTCGGCTACGAGCTGTTCATCCCGGCCGAGCAGGCCGTGCACGTGTACGACCAGGTGATCGCGGCCGGCAAGCAGTTCGGCCTCGTGCACGCGGGCCTGCGCGCGCTCGGCAGCCTGCGCATGGAAAAGGGTTACCGCGACTACGGCCACGACCTCGACAACACCGACGATCCGTACGAGACCGGCCTCGGCTTCGCCATCGACCTGAAGAAGCCGGACGGCTTCATCGGCAAGGATGCCGTGCTCACGCGCAAGTCGCAGGGCCCGCTGCAGCGCCGGCTGGTCTCGCTGCGCGTGAACGACCCGGCGCCGCTGATGTTCCACGCCGAGGTGGTGTGGCGCGACGGCCGGGCCGTCGGCTACGTGCGTGCGGCATCGTACGGTCACACGGTCGGCGGCGCGGTCGGCCTCGCCTTCCTCGAGCCGAAGCAGACCGTCGACGAGGCCTACCTGGCGAGCGGCACCTGGGAAGTCGAGATCGCCGGGAAGAAATACCCGTGCACGGTCTCGGCGCGGCCGCTGTACGACCCGAAGGGCGAGCGCATCAAGATGTGAGCCGCCGGTTCAGTCGATGAGCTTCCGGCCCGACGCGAAGACGAGGTAGAACACTGCGCCAAACAGGCAGAGGCCGGAGGTCAGCAGGAAAGGCGCCTCGTACGTGCCGGTGCGATCGACGAGCCAGCCGGTGATGAAGACGCCGAAGATGCCCGGCAGCGTGGCCACGGTATTGCTGGCGCCCCAGATCACGTCCGCGTAGCGCGGCGCGATGTCGAAACCGTTGGGCGCGAAGCCGGCCAGCGAGCAGGCGAAGACCGCCGCTGCGAAGCACATGACCATCACCGCCGCCTGCGGCGTCGCCGCGTGTGGCAGCCACCAGAAGCAGAACGCGCCGCCGAACAGCGCGATCGCCATCATCAGCCGGCGCACGAACCCGGCGGAGCGGCCGGCGCGGAGCATGCGATCGGCGGCGTGGCCCGCGAAATTCGCGACGACGAAGCTCACCATCCACGGCGCGGCCGACAGCAGTCCCGCATCGGTGAGCGAGACGTGGAACGTACTCTTGAAGTAGCTCGGCAACCACGCGAGCAGCAGGTAGAGCTGCCAGTTGACGCAGAAGTGACCGACGACGATGGCCCACACGGCCGGCAGGCCGAGGATCCGGCGCCACGGGATCGCCTGCGATGCGTGCGTCGGCATCTCGAGCGCGTGCGGCCCCGGCCCCGACGGAATGACGCGGTACCAGACGATCGCCCAGACCAGGCCGATCGCACCGAACAGGTAGAACGGCACGTGCCAGTCGTACTGCCTCACCAGCCAGCCGGTCATGGGCAGCGAGAACAGCGTGCCGAACGAAAGCGCGCTCGAGAACAGGGCCGTCGCGCGGGAGCGGGATTCCGTCGGCACCCAGCGCCCGACCATGTTGATCGAGGCCGGGAACACGGCGGCTTCGCCGAGCCCGAGTGCGATGCGGGCGAGGATCAGTGCCGGGAAGCCGAGCAGCGCGGCCGGCGGCGTGAGCAGCGTGCACACGGACCACCAGATCACGGCGAAGCCGAGCACGCGGCGGCCGCCGTAGCGATTGGCGAGCGCACCGCTCGCCGCCATCATCAGCAGGTAGCCGACGAAGAACGACGACAGCACCGCGCCCTTGCGGGTCTCGCTCCAGCCGAGCGCATCCTGCATCGCGACGGCGGCGACCGAGATGTTGGTGCGGTCGATGTAGGAAATGAACACGGCGGCGAACAGCAGCAGGATCACCGCGACGTGCGGGCTTCCTGCCCTGCCGTGCCCGTCCGCAGACGTGGCCATCGGCATCCCCCAATTTCGTTGTTTTCCGCATCCTACCCGACCCAATTCCGGCATCCGGTGCCAATCGCTGCTGCATTGCGGTACCCGGTCAACCGACGGCGCGGTGGTGCGTTATGTCCGCAGGTCACTGGAACATGCCTGGGGCTGTGCGGTCTGACCAGAAGGCGCAGAATCGAACCATGAACATCCACCGGATCCGGGCGAGCCTGGCGGCGGCGACTCTGGTCGCGTTGTCCGGCTGCGCGGTCGACAGCGGCTACCAGTTGCCGTCCCTGTCGTCGGCCGGCGGCGGCTACTCGACGTACGGACCCTATGCCGGCGGCTACTACGGCTACGGCAGCTACTACGGCCCGGGCGCGTACGCACCTTTGTATTACGGCCCGTCCTGGTACGACCCCCGTTACAGCTACGGCTGGTACGGCCCGAATGCCTTCGGCGGCTACCCGTATTACGGCGGTTCGTTCTGGTATCCGGGCTACGTCTACGTGCCTTGCGTCGACCAGAACCGCGACGGTCGCTGCGACCGTCACCCGCATCGTCCGGGCGACGACGGCCAGCCCCCGGGCAGCGGCGGCAGCACGAACGACGGCGGGCACCATCATCACGGCCACGGCTCGTCGGCGCAGACCGGTGCGTCGGGCGGCGGCGTGCAGTGGCCGGCGAATCCGGTGTGGACGCAGCAGCCCGCGCAGACGCAACAACCGCGAAACCAGCCGCGCTCGCAGCCGCATTGGCAGGAGCCGAAGCAGCCGCGGCACGAACAGGCACCGTGGACGCAGCCGTCGCAGCCGCGCGTGCAACCGGCACCGCAGCCGACCTCGCCGCAGCGCGCGGATCCGGTGCCGCAGGCGCCGCGGCCGGAGCCCTCGCCGCGCGTGCGGGACGACTATTCCCGCAAGCAGTAGCGAACGCGGGACTAGCCGGGCGCGTTCTTGAAGGGTCGCGGAATCGGGTTCGTCACGGCCTTCAGGTCTTCCGCAGCCTTGTGCACGGCGTCGTAGAGCGGCTGCTGGCTGTCCGGCGCGCCTGGCTGGCATCCGGGCACCTTCGTCTCGGCCGCTTGTGAACTGGCGAGCGGCTTGTCGTACTTCGCAGACGCGTCTCCATAGGCCGGGGCCACCAGGAAGCGCTCGAGCTGCATGTGGTAGTACGACATCAGGCGACCGAAGCCCTCACGCTCCGCGGCGGAGTAGTGACCGTCCTGCGACAGCTGATAGAGCTTGCTGCGCAGCGACTTGCCGGCGGCGAACACTTCCATTTGCTTGGCCATGTCAGATCACCTTCCAGGCCGCGAGGGCCTTTGCAATCTGCCCGATCGCTTCGAGCAGTCGATCCTGTGATATCTCCGCCGCCTTCTGGCGATCTTCGGCGGACGGATTCGTCAGCAGCTCACCGAGGTGCTGGTTCTCCGCCGCGAGCTTGTCGACGGCCTGCTTGAAGGACTTCGCTGTCTTCTCGGTGCGCGCGGGCTGCAACTGGGCTTCGCGGATCAGCGTGATCATCGCCGTGCGGCCCTCCAGGCTCAGCTTGCCCCGCTCGCTGCGGTAGGCGCGCTCGAGGTTGAGCGTGGTCATCTGGTCCGCCCCGACGCCTGCCACGGTGATCCACATCTCGATCTGCTGGGTCAGCTCGGGCAGCAGCGCATCGATCTCGCGTGACTTCGCGGCGTAGAGCGCACCGATCGCCTGCGCGTGCTGCTGCTCGCGCGCCAGTTCACGCACCAGGTTGATGAGCTTGGCAGCCGTCGACTTCTGCTCGTCGCTGAGTGCCTTGATCTCCGGAATGGCGTCGATGCCGAACGACTCCGCCGTGGCCTTCGCCTTGGCGGCAAATTCGAGGACGGCATCGATCTGCTTGGCCGTGTCGATCTTCGGGCTCGCCGCGATCTTCGCCATCGCTTCGCCATAGGCAGCGACCGACGCCGCGAGGTCGAGCGTCGGCTGGATCGTCTCGGACGCGTAGGGGCTGAAATCGAACTCGACCGCCTCGTAGCCGGCGGGCAGCGGTTCACCGGCCTTCGGGCACAGCGGAGGCGGCACGCTGTTCGGCACGGGCGGGCCGTTCGGCACCAGGATCATCAGCGGCTGGACGGGTTCGCAGTTCTCGTCGCTGGCGATCATCGTGACGAATGCCTTCTCGCGACGCGCCTCGATGTCCTTGAAGACCGCTGGCGCCTGCTCCGAGACGGCCTTGGCGAACTTGGCGACGTCACCCGCGGAGTCCACGCGCACGGCATTGAGGCCACAGCCCGCCAGGCAGGCGAGGACGGAGCTGACTGCGAGCGTCCGGGCGATCGACTGGAACATCGCGGCAACCTCCGGTGTTGAACCTGAGCAGCGCCTTCGAACTCGTTTCGCCCGGGCCTCGACGGCCGGGCTGCTCTCAGCACTAGGCCAGTTGCGACTGGAAGAGGTTCGCGACCTTGCTGAACCCGGCCGGCGTGGGATGCAACTCGTTGCCCCACCAGTCCTTGTACTTGTCGTTGGCAATCTGCGTCGACAACACGCCGCGGAGATCGATCACCCGGACGTGCGCAAAGCTCGGAGTCGCCGCCACTTCCTGCAACATGCCGTAGAAGCGGTCGATGAGCTGGCGAGCGATCGCGATGCGCTCGGACAGATTGTCGAAGCCCTTCTGGCGGAAGCCGGGCTCCAGCCAGGGTCCGGGCAACGGTCCCCAGCCTCCGAGCAGGCCCCGTCCGTCAGGCACCGGATAGTCGTAGCCGTGCGTGAGAATCGGCAGTCGCTGGCCGAGCAGTTCGTCGCAGGTCGCGGTGACCCGGCTCAGGATCGTGCCGTACGCCATCCGGACGCGTCCCTCCAGCACACCGTCGATCACCGACGCATTCAGTCCGGCCGCAGGCGAATTTCGATGGTTGAGCAGCATCCCGAACCATTCGCCGGCCACGTCGTTGCCGCCGCCCGAGAGCAGGATGGCGCGGGGCCGCTGCCCGCGCCGCACGACACGCTGGATGGCGCGGATGAAGTCGTCGAGCTGGCCGCCCGAATACGCCATGCTCTCCACCGTGTCGCCGCTGTGCGAGACACGCTCGACGTCCCAGCCATGCCGATCGTCGAGTTCCTTGAGCACGTCGTGAAACGGATAGTCGAACCAGGAGTCGCCCTCCGCGACCAGTACGCCGCGACTGGCTGCGGCCGGTCCCGGCTTCGGCAAGGCTTGACCGGCGGCGCGCGACGGAACGCCTTTGCGGACTCGCTCCTTGCGCACGGCCTTGGCGACGACCGCTTCGCGTGCCTCCGCCATTCCGGCGCGCTGCGCGAGGATCCACTTCACCTGCTCGCGACCGAGCGCGATCGCCTGCTTCATCATCCGGTCGCGCGTCCCGGTCGACTTGCGCGCGGCGCGTCGATGCGTTGACGACTTGTTGCCTGCCTTGGCCATCCTGCCCCCCCTGAACGGCGGATTCGTCACGGGCCAATGTACCGACAGCGACGCGCCGATCAATACGCAGCGCAGCATCGCGCGCCCGGCGCGTGGGCGGCACCGCGAACCGACGCGGACGCGCCGTCGTCAGTTCTTGCCCGGCGTGAGCGTCTCGATGTCCTCCGCGAGCAGCATGTAGTCCGTGACGAATCCGCTGCAGCGGACTTCGCTGCCGACCAGCGCGCGGAGCGTCGCGTCGCCGAAGCTGGGACCTTGCTTGCGGCGCAGCACCAGGCGGCCCTGCGGCGTGTCCAGCCAGACAGCGGTGCGCTCGCTCTTGCTCCCGGCGCCGAAGGGACCCTCCGTCACCTTGCCGATCAGTCCGTCGACACGCTTGGGTCGCGCCGAATCCGTCATCGTTTCTCCACGTAGATGCGATAGCCCGTGATGCGTCCGTTCACCTCGCGCGCGACGGCCGCAACGCGCAGCCCGTGCATGCCGGCCCGGGCGCCCCTGCGGCGGAACACGGCCACGAAGTACCGCGAGGCCATCCCCGCCGCCTTCGCATTCCTTTTACTCGTGCCCAGGGGACGCTGCACGTCGAACGGCACGAATGCCTTGCCGTCACGCCGTCCGGCGATCCGCGCGATGTTCGCCAGGGCCTGCTTCACGGACGGCGACCGCCGGTCGGTCCGTGAACGCCGGGCCGCGGTCGCCTTGGTCACTTCGAGCGCCAGGGCCGAGACCTGCAATTGCGCTCGGCGAGTCTTGCGCATTTCCCGGCGCGCCACGTCCGCGTCGATGCCCTTCGGGATGCCGGTCGCCGTGACTGGCTTCACGGGGTGCACCGACGGGTCGCCGAGCAGGTTGAATTGCGCCAGCGTCTTCAAGTCGGCCGCGTCGAGTTCGTTGGTCTGCTGCGCGAACTGCTGCCGCGCCAGCAAGGTGGCCCGCCCCAGCGACGCCCCCGCCAGCAGCGCCAGCAGGAAATACTGGGTGATGAGGTCCGCGGATCCGTTGCCCTCCGCGGGCCCATAGGCAATCGTGGAACTGCCGAAGAAGCCGCTGGCACCCTGACGCAGGTACTGCTGGCTGATCGGCAGAGGCAGTCCCAGCGTCACCGAGTCGTACAACTGCGCGCCATAACAGCATTCCGCGGCGACGACGGTCCCCTTGCGGATCTTGCCGACCAGGCGGTCGCTTTTCATGGACACCGGCTGGTCGGGATCATTCTCCTTGTCTTCCTCGCCGTAGAAGCAGGGATCCGACAGGCCGCCGTGGCAGTTGATGAAGTGGGACAGCGGAGCCAGCTGGGCCGCGGTGAAATTCGGTCCGCGCTTTGGCGAGAGCAACAACTGGTCGGAATTGCCGAACACATTGAACAGGCTCTGCCGGGTGGACTTCGCCCAGGACGCCGTGGACAGGCCGAAATAGCTGGCGTAATCGGTCGCGGGCCGGGACGTCCATCGGGCCGTCTTGCTGAGCAACGAGAGCAGGAAGGACGGATTGCGGGCGCCGGTCAGGTCAGGCAGGCGGCCCACCACGCGACTGGGTGCCTTGAAGCGGGCGATGTCACGCGAGTACCTCGCCTCGCAGGCGTACGGCAGGTCGCCGTAGGCTTCCGGATCGTCGTCATCCCCGGCGCTGAACATGGGATTGGTCAGGTCCTGGTGCGGTACCACGTCGATCGCCCCGAGGATCATCAGGTAGTCCGGCGACGTCGCCCGGAAGACGGCATCGACGGCCTCCTTGTTCTGTCGAGGACTGGCCGCATCGGTCACGGCCGGGCCCTTGAACTTCTTCATGGTGGCCGGGTCGTCGACGAGGACCAGCCGACTGCGCAGGCCGCGGGTCGAGTCGCTCGCGATCAGGTCCGCCAGAGCCTGCTTGATCTTCGCGTATCCCTGCGCGCCGTACTTCACCGTCAGGGCCGTCCGGTTCGTCACGATGATCTTGTCGTCCATTGCGATCCCCCTGTTGCGTGCCGCGTAGTTCGCGATCTCTGGGTCAGCCAGTCGTCACGGTGTCGTCACGACGAAATCTCCCGGCGCGGGATCCTTCTCGCACATCGCACCGTCCGGGGTGCGCTTCGCCCTGCACCGCATCCGCAGGGCTCGTGATGACTCGTCATTTTCGACCTCCATTTCCGTGCCGGACTGGATGGACGGGCGGACGATGGCGTCGTCGCTCTCGACGGCAGGTCTGCTTCGAAGTTCGGAGTGCGGACGGAATGGCGGCGCGCCGCGAGCGGCGGCCACCCGGCGTTCAATCGGGAACCGATGGAAACTCAGCAGTGGAGTGCCTGACGGCCTCTGGCCGAAGCGCCAGTGTTGCGGACGACATCCTTACGTCCTCGGGTCGGCGGTGCGGCACCAATCTACGCCGACGCCCACCCGAATCAAGTCGCGGCGCAGCATGCGTTCGCGCTGTCGCCGGCCTGTCAACGCGGGCGACGGACACTTGAGTGACAGGCGCAATTGGCGTTAGATGACGACGGCCGGACGAACTTCCGGCGGTCCCGTCGATCGTTGCAATTGGTGCGCCGACACCTTGGGGGATGACGACGATGCGACACGGTCACTGGCTGCTCGCGACGATATTCCTGGTCGGCTGCACGATGACGGGCCCGCCCGAAGCGGCGGCGCCGCCACCGCCACCACCGCCGCCGCCACCCGCCGCGCACGCGCCGCCGCCCGTTCCGGAGCACACGAATCCCGACGCCCGGCCGCCACTCGAAATGCACGTGGATCACGGCCCGACCGCTGCCATGGAGCCCCCGCCCCGCCCGGACAACGACGCCACGTACGCCGTCGTGCGCACGTACTTTGCGACGGACCGCAACCTCTCGGGAAAGACGGCGCCTGCCTACATGTTCGGCAAGGAACGCGCGACCCTGGTCTACGGCTCTTGCGACGTCAGCATTCCTCGCGACCACCGCATGGGCGAACTCGAGCACCCCTCGATCTGGCGGCTCCAGTTTCGCGAGGACCCCGAGAAGCACGTGGTCCTGCTGGACGTGAACGTGCGCACGCAGGCGCAGTTCTTTGCCGACGTCTCCGCGCGGGTCCGGGCTTCACGCAAGTCGTCGGCGTTCGTGTTCGTGCACGGTTACAACGTCAGCTTCGAGGACGCCGCGCGACGAACGGCGCAGATGTCCTACGACCTCGGTTTCGACGGAGCGCCGCTGTTCTACAGCTGGCCGTCGCAGGCATCGACGCATGCCTACACGATCGACGAGCAGAACATCGAATGGGCGCAGGACGACCTGAAGGCCTTCCTCGACGACTTCTTCATGAACTCGGATGCCCAGAACGTGTATCTCATCGCCCACAGCATGGGGAACCGGGCGCTGACGCGGGCCGTCGCCTCGCTGCTGGCCGAGAAGCCCGAGCTGCGCGCGCGGCTCACGGAGGTGATCCTCGCCGCACCGGACATCGACGCCGAGGTCTTCAAGCGCGACATCGCGCCGGCACTCGCGGCGACCCGGCGCCCCATCACGCTCTATGCATCGTCCACGGACCTCGCGCTGGTCGCTTCGAAGGAAGTGCACGGCTATCCGCGCGCGGGGGATGCCGGGCCGGGGCTGGTCGTCGTGCCGGGCATCGAGACGGTGGACGCCACTCGCGTCGACACCAGCCTGCTGGGCCACTCCTACTTTGCCGAGGAAAAGTCGGTCCTGTACGACATCTTCAACCTCATCCGTGACGGCAAGCGGGCCGACGAGCGGTTCGGTTTGCGGCGGGTCGATGGACAACCCGAGCCACACTGGGAGTTCGCACCCTGACGGCCCGACGATGCGTCGCGCGACTTCTCGTCAGGGCGTGTATTCGCGCTTGAGCCTCTCGAGGTAGGCATCCATGTCGTCGATCCGGAACTCGCACCACATCGGCAGGTGGTCCGACATCTGGAACGTCCGCCAGTCCTTGTACTTCGCCGTCGCGCCCATCTCGCTCCGGTAATCCGCTTCGTCCTGGTCGCGATAGACCTGGGTGAAGAAGTCGAAGACGCCGGCCCGCCCGGTGGGATACATGCCCGTGGTCTTTTCCAGGTACGCGATCTGGTCGTAGTGCTTGTTCTTGGCGACATTCGACCCGGGAATGACGTCGAGTCCGGGAGGCACCACGAAGCCTGCGTCCGTCAGGCCCTTCATCGTCACGTCTTCCCGATTGAAGATGTTGAAGTCACCGAGCAGCAGGAGGTTCTCGTTCCGCGCGATGTCCGCCTGCTCATCGAGGGCGGCACGTCCGCTGCGGAACTGGGAGACGTTCTTCTTCAGCAGCTGCGCAAGGTCGCGGATCTCCTTCACGCGCCGGGGATCATCGGGAGTTTCCGCGCCGTAGTAGATGTGCACGGTACAGAGGTTCACCTGCGCCCAGCCGGCGCGGAAGCCCGCGATGTAGGGCGAGCGGGCAAACTGGATGACGCCCTCGTCACCACTCTTCGGCAACACGACCTCCGCGGCCAGCCCCGAGAACCGGATCTTGCGACTGTCGTACAGGTACGCCAGGCGTTCGGAATTCCCGGAGGTGCCGAGCGTGACGTCCGTGACCAGGTAGTCCCAGCTCGGTCCGAGCAGGTTGGCGAGCTGCTGCAGGCTGTACAGACTGCGGACTTCCTGGATCGCCACGACGTCGAAGCGGCTGATGATCTCGGCAATGTAGTAGTACGGCTCTTCGCTGCGGTACCCGTACTTGCTCTTGCCGAACTCGCGGAGATTCCAGGTGGCGAGCACGAGCGTGCTGTCGCTCGTGCGTTCCGGTGGCGATCCGTCCGCGTGCATGGCCGCACGCAGGCGCTGCAGGCCACCCACGACGCGCAGGCGCTGCGCATTGTCCAGCTTGCTGTGTCGGAGCCTCGCGATGAACGTCATGGCACGGCCTCCCTGTCATCGATGTGACTTCGTCGGGTTCGCATTCGCAGGGCGATGAGCCCGAATCCGAGCAGCACCACCGGCACGACCCATTTCGCGACGTACGCCCAGCGCTCGATCAGGCACGCGCGCGGGTAGCGGATCTCGGGCCCGCCGTAGGTCACCTGCGGACGCTCCTTCGTGTAGATCTCCCACAGGGGAAACCCGGGCTGGTGCGCGTAGTAGCGCTCGAGCAGCGCGCGATCGGCGGTGAGTTCGTCCAGCGTGTGCGGGATGCCGACGCCGAAGTCCGGGTCGAGCACGATCCAGCGGCCGGGCGCGGTCTCGGCGAGCGCGACCGTGTGGCGATAGAGGTCGACGATGCCCGTGCGATACCCGTGCTCGCGCAGGAAACCGACCAGCGCCATGTCCTGTTGTTCGCAGCCACCGATGCCCCGCTCGAGCGCCCGTCGCCAGTCGCACACGTGGTAGTAGCGATACGCCGACGGATGCAGGTAGCGCAGGACGAAGAAGATCCAGTTGTCCCAGACCGGCATCGCGTAGTGATACTCGACGAGGCGCGGGTCGTCCGCCGGCCAGGCGCGCCCGCCATCGGCGGCCCACACCGCGCCACCGACGATGCGCGTGGCGTCGAGGGCGAAGCGTTCACGGTCCGACGGATCGAGACGCGCGAGCTGGGCGAATGCGTCGGCCGGATCGAGGATGCGCGGGCCGGAGAGGTCGGCCCGATCGCCGTGCACCGCATCGGCCCGCAGCGGGATCGCGAGGCCGGCGAGGTTCACGCCGGTCAGCAGCAGGCCGACGACGAGCGCGGGCCAGCCGACCATGCTCGCCCACGTCGGACGGTCGCCCGGCTCGCTCATGCGTCCCTCCGCTCAAGGTGACGACCCCGCCGACATACTGCCACGCGGACGACCGCTATCGCTCACTCCTCGCGGGCGGCAGGCGATCCGGCGGGCGTCGACCGGACGAGATGCACGCCGCTGACGACGATCAGGGCGGCGCCCAGCAGCAGTGCCGGTTGCGGCAGCACGTGCCACAGGGCCCAGTCGAGACCGAGCGACCAGACGAGCGCGGTGAACTCGAACGGTGCCACCGTGGCCGGCGGGGCGCTGCTGAACGCGAGGGTCATCAGCAGCTGACCGCAGGCCCCGGCGAGGCCGAGCAGGATCACCCAGCCGACGTCGTGCCCGGTCACCGAGAGACCGCTCAAGCCGGCGGCGACGCCCGCGCCGACGGTCAGGATCACGAGGAAACTGAGCGTCATCGCCGCGACGCCGTCGGTCCGGCCGAGCACGCGCGTCGTCACCGCGATCGCGGCGTAACTGAGCGCCGCGAGTGCGGCATAGAGCCCTCCCGCACCGAGCAGTCCGTGTCCGGACGGTCGCAGCGCGATCAGCACGCCTGCGAGGCCGACGACGACGGCCAGCCATTGCCCGCGGCGCAGGTGCTCGCCGAGCAGGGGCGCGGACAGCAGCGCGATCAGCAGCGGCGCGCTGAGATACACCGCATAGGCATTGCTCATCGTCACCAGCGACAGGGATTTCACGAAGGTGCCGAGCATCAGCAGGCCGAGCAGGCCGCGCAACAGGTGCAGCGGCCAGCGCCACTCCCGAATTCCCCGCAGTCCGGCCATGCCCGACCAGGCGAGCAGGAGGGGCAGCGACGTCAGGCCTCGCAGGAACACCACCTGCATCGGTGTGTGGGTGGTCGCCAACTGCTTCATGGCGCAATCCATGAAGGCGAAGGACGCGACGGCTCCGAGCATCGCCAATACCGCCGACCGCGCGGCCGTGCGGCGACCGGCCGCAGCCGCGGGCGCCTCAGCCGCCACGGAAGCGATCGGTGGCGGCGACGAGCGCGTCCACGGTCCCGGGTTCGTACGCCGCATGACCCGCATCGGGCACCACGTGGAGCGTCGATTCGGGCCAGCGCTCGTGCAGCCGGAAGGCCGCGACCGGAGGGCAGATGCAGTCGTAACGTCCCTGCACGATCACGCCGGGAATGCCGCGGAGCCGCGTCGCATCGTCGAGCAACTGGTGCTCCTGCCGCAGGAAGAGCCCGTGCTGCATGTAGTGGCACTCGATGCGGGCGACGCTCAGCGCGAGCGCATCCTCGCTCCAGCGGCGCACGTGCTCGTCGTTCGGCAACAGGTAGCTCGTCGCGGCTTCCCAGTACGCCCAGGCAGCGGCCGCGCGTCGCGCCGTCGCCGGATCCGGACTGGTGAGCCTGCGGTAGTACGCGGCCACCAAATCGTCGCGCTCTTCGGGTGGAATCGCGTCGCGATAGACCGCCCATGCCTCCGGAAAGAATTCCGACGTTCCGTGCTGGTTGAACCAGCGGATCTCACTGCGCGTGCCGAGAAAGATGCCGCGCAGCACCAGGGCGCGCACGGCCTCAGGGTGCGTCTGCGCATAGGCGAGCGCGAGCGTGCTGCCCCAGGAGCCGCCGAAGACCACCCAGCGGTCGATGCCGAGATGGTTCCGCAGCCGCTCGAGGTCGGCGACGAGGTCCCAGGTCGTGTTGGCCTCGAGCGACGCATGCGGCGTGCTGCGCCCGGCGCCGCGCTGGTCGAAGACCACGATCCGGTAAGCCGACGGATCGAAGAAGCGGCGAGCGCGGGCGTCCGCGCCGGTGCCCGGGCCGCCGTGCAGGAAGACGACGGGCGTTCCGTCCGGGCGACCGCATTGCTCGACATGGAGCTCGTGGCCGCCGCCGACCGCGAGCCGCCCGGTGGCGTATGGATCGATGGGCGGATAGAGCGTACGCATGGGAGAGACACGAGTTGACCGGCGGCCAGTTTTTATACCACCATACTGTTTTCCCCGAAAGAGCGCCCGGCGCCGCGCGCGACGCAGCCCGGTCTCCCGTTCGGCCGCCCCTCCTTTCCGGTGACACGCGCGCCATGATTCTCGAACTGCCGGACTACGACGGTCACGAGGCCGTGCACTTCTTCCACGACCGCACGACGGACCTGCGCTACGTCGTTGCGATCCACGACACGACCCTCGGCCCCGCGATCGGCGGCTGCCGCATGTG
>JBGAHO010000061.1:2868-22245 GCA_044226195.1 Steroidobacteraceae bacterium | reverse complement strand
GCTGGGCCCGCTCGCTGATGAGCGCATGCAGCCGGGCGTCGACCTCGTCGATGCGCGCACGGATCTGCTCGAGCGCGGGCTTCGGCGCCGGCGCCGCAGCCGGCGCGGAGGCGGGTCGCTTGCTGGCACGTGACTTCTTCTTCGCCATGTCCCTACACCAGTCGGGCGGCCAGCACACCCGGTATCGCGCGCAGTTGCGCGAGCACCGGGGCCGGCAGCGGCCCGTCGAGGTCGATGATCGTATACGCCAGCTCGCCGCGCGACTTGTTGAGCAGGTCGGCGATGTTGATGCTGGCAGCGGTCAGGCACGTGGAGATCTGGCCGACCATGTTCGGCACGTTGTCGTTGGCGATCGCGATGCGGTTGCCACCCGTGCGCGGCATCACCGCCTCGGGGAAATTGACCGCGTTGCGCACGTTGCCGTTCTCGAGGAAGTCGCGCAGCGTGTCCGCCACCATGATCGCGCAGTTCTCCTCGGCCTCGCCCGTCGAGGCACCGAGGTGCGGCAGCGCCACGACCTTCGGGTGGTCCTTGCAGGCGCGCGTCGGGAAGTCACAGATGTAGGCGGCCAGGTGGCCGCGATCGAGCGCCGCCAGCACCGCGGCTTCGTCCACGATCGGCGCGCGCGCGAAGTTCAGCACGATGGCGCCCTTCGGCATGAGGCGGATGCGCGCTTCATTGACGAGCGCGCGCGTCGCCTCGACCAGCGGCACGTGCACGCTGATCATGTCCGAGCGCGCGAACAGGTCGTCGAGGCTGAGCGCCTGCTCCACTCCGGACGAGAGCTGCCAGGCGCGCTGCACGGTGATCTGCGGGTCGTAGCCGAGCACCTTCATGCGCAGGCCGAGTGCGGCGTTGGCCACCTCGACGCCGATGGCGCCGAGGCCGACGACGCCGAGCGTCCGCCCCGGCAGCTCGTGGCCGACGAATTGCTTCTTGCCGCGCTCGACGGCTTCCTCGATGGCGTGGTCGTCGCCCTGCAGCGAGCGGACGTAGCCCCACGACTGGCAGATGTTGCGCGCACCGAGGAACAGGCCCGCGAGCACCAGTTCCTTCACCGCGTTCGCATTGGCGCCCGGCGCATTGAACACCGGCACCCCGCGCTTGCTGAGCTTGGCCACGGGCACGTTGTTCGTGCCGGCGCCGGCGCGGGCCACCGCCAGCACGCTCGCGGGAATATCGATCGCGTGCATGTCCGCCGAGCGCACGAGGATCGCGTCCGGGTGGCCGATCTCGGAGGCCACCTCGTACCGGTCACGCGGCAGTCGCTCGAGACCGCGGACCGAGATGTTGTTGAGCGTGAGGACTTTGAACGACATGGTTCAACCGTGCGTGCGCTGGAACTCGGCCATGTATTCCACCAGCGCCCCGACGCCCGCCATCGGCATCGCGTTGTAGATGCTGGCGCGCATGCCGCCCACGGAGCGGTGGCCCTCCAACGCGACGAGACCGGCCTTCTTCGCACCTTCGATGAACGGCTTGTCGAGGTCTGCATTGGGCAGCGTGAACGGCACGTTCATCCACGAGCGGCAGGCCGGATCGACGGGGTTGCGGTAGTAGCCCGACGCCTCGATCGCGCCGTACAGCTTCGCGGCCTTGGCGCGGTTGGCCTGCTCCATCGCGGCCACACCGCCCTGGCGCTTGATCCACTGGAACACGAGGCCCGCGACGTACCAGGAATACGTGGCCGGCGTATTGAGCATGGAGCCGTCGGCCGACATCGCCTTCCAGTCGAAGACGGTCGGCACGTCGGGCCGCGCCTTGCCGAGCAGGTCCTCGCGCACGATCACGACGACGAGGCCCGCCGGACCGATGTTCTTCTGCGCGCCGGCGTAGATCACGCCGAAGCGGCTGACGTCGATCGGGCGCGAGAGGATGCTGGAGGAGAAGTCCGCCACGAGCGGCACGTCGCCGACCTCCGGCACGAACGGGAACTCGACGCCGCCGATGGTCTCGTTCGGCGTGTAGTGCAGGTAGGCGGCGCCGGGCGTGACCTTCCACGTCGACTGGGCCGGCACGCCCGTGTAGTTGCCGCCGGCATCCGCCGCCACGTTGACCTTGCAGTAGCGCTTGGCCTCGCCGATCGCCTTCTTCGACCACGCACCGGTGTTGACGTAGTCGGCGACCGCGCCGTCCGCCGCCGCGAGGTTGAGCGGGATTGCGGCGAACTGGGCCGTCGCGCCGCCCTGCAGGAACAGCACCTTGTAGTTCGCGGGCACGGCCAGCAGTTCACGCAGGTCGGCCTCGGCCTGCTGCGCGATGCCGACGAACGCCTTGCCCCGGTGGCTCATTTCCATCACGGACATGCCCTGCCCGTGCCAGTCGAGCATCTCGTCGCGCAGTTGCTCGAGCACGGCCTGCGGCAGGGCGGCCGGGCCGGCGCTGAAGTTGTAGACGCGGGTCATGGGCGTGCTGTCTCCGTCGCGCTGTCATTTTGCGCTGCAGCGCAGTGTAGCAGGACGACGGCAACCGGGCCGCGCCCCGCTCGGGCACGGCCGGCGGGACGCCAATGGAACGGGCTCAGGCCTCCGGGGCGGACGGTGCGTCGTCGCCCGTCGCATCGGCAGCCGGCGCGTCGGCGGCCGACTCCTCGTCCTCGCCGTTCTCGGGCTCGACCGGTTCGACGCCGATCAGGCGCTCGCCCTCGTCCAGGCGGATCAGGCGGACGCCCTGCGTGTTGCGGCCGAGGATCGAGATGTCGCTGGCACGGGTGCGCACCAGCGTTCCGTTCGAGGCCATCAGCATCAGCTCGTCCTTGGTGGCGACCTGGGCCGCCGCCACGAGCTGGCCATTGCGCTCGGTGGTCTGCATGGCGATGACGCCCTGGCCGCCGCGCCCGTGCACCGGGAACTCGTCGACCGAGGTGAGCTTGCCGAAGCCGTTCTCCGACGCGACCAGCACCAGGCCGTCCGGGTCCGGAATGATCAGCGAGATGACCTGGGCACCGTCCGGCAGCTTCACGCCGCGCACGCCCGTGGCGTTGCGACCCATCGGGCGCACGTCGTCCTCGTTGAAGCGGATCGCCTTGCCCTCGGTGGTGCAGAGCATGACGTCGCGGAAGCCGTCCGTGAGCGCGACGCCGACCAGCTTGTCGCCCTCCTCGAGGTCGACCGCGATGATGCCCGCCGCGCGCGGCCGCGAGAACGCGGCGAGCGAGGTCTTCTTCACCGTGCCGGTGGCCGTGGCCATGAAGACGTAGCGGCCTTCCTCGAATTCCTTGATCGGCAGCAGGGCGGTGATGCGCTCGCCTTCCTCGAGGGGCAGCAGGTTGACGATCGGCTTGCCGCGCGAGCCGCGGCCGGCGATCGGCAGCTGATAGACCTTGAGCCAATACAACTGGCCGCGGTTCGAGAAGCACAGCAGCGTGTCGTGCGTGTTCGCGACGAACAGCTTCTCGACGAAGTCCTCGTCCTTCACCGCCGTGGCCGACTTGCCGCGTCCGCCGCGGCCCTGGGCGCGGTATTCGCTGACCGGCTGCGCCTTGGCGTAACCGCCGTGCGAAAGCGTGACCACCACGTCCTGCGGCGTGATGAGGTCTTCGATGGTGAGGTCGGATTCGTCCCGCTCGATGCGCGTGCGGCGCTCGTCGCCGTACTGCTCGCGGATCTGCAGCAGTTCGTCGCGGATCACCTGCATCAGGCGCTCGGGGCGCGCGAGGATGTCGCTCAGGTCGCCGATCACGGCCAGCAGTTCGGCGTACTCGGCGAGGATCTTGTCCTGCTCGAGGCCGGTGAGGCGATGCAGGCGCAGGTCGAGGATCGCCTGGGCCTGCGCCTCGGAGAGACGGTACTGCGCACCGTCGAGGCCGAGGCCGGCCTCGAGGCCTTCCGGCCGCGCCGCCTCGGCGCCCGCGCGCGCCAGCATCTCGGGCACCGCGCCGCCGCGCCAGCTGCGCGACATCAGCCCCGCCTTGGCCTCGGCCGGGGTCGGGGACGCCTTGATCAGCGCGATCATCTCGTCGATGTTGGCCAGCGCGACGGCGAGGCCTTCGAGGATGTGGGCGCGCTCGCGGGCCTTGCGCAGGTCGAACACCGTGCGCCGCGTGACGACCTCGCGCCGGTGGCGCAGGAACGCGTCGATGAATTCCTTCAGGTTGAGCAGCTTCGGCTGGCCGTCGAGCAGCGCGACCATGTTCACGCCGAACACCGATTCCATCGGCGTCTGCTTGTACAGGTTGTTGAGCACGACGTCGGCGTTCTCGCCGCGCTTCAGCTCGATCACCACGCGCATGCCGTCCTTGTCGGACTCGTCGCGCAGCTCGGAGATGCCCTCGATCAGCTTGCCGCGCACCAGCTCGGCGATGCGCTCGAGCAGACGGGCCTTGTTCACCTGGTACGGCAGCTCGGTGATGACGATGGCCTCGCGGCCGTTGTCGTCGATCTCCTCGATGGCCGCCTTGGCGCGCAGCACGATGCGGCCGCGGCCCGTGGTGTACGCGTTGTAGATCTCGCGCGCGCCGTTGATGATGCCGGCGGTCGGGAAATCGGGGCCCGGCACCAGTTCCATCAGCTCGGGGATGGTGATCGCCGGGTTGTCGATCACGGCGACGCAGGCGTTGACGATCTCGGTGAGGTTGTGCGGCGGGATGTTGGTCGCCATGCCGACCGCGATGCCCGAGGAGCCGTTCACCAGCAGATTCGGCACGCGCGTCGGCAGGACCGAGGGCTCGGTCTCCGACTCGTCGTAGTTCGGGACGAAGTCGACCGTTTCCTTGTCGATGTCGGCGAGCAGTTCGCCCGCGATGCGCGACATGCGCACTTCGGTGTAGCGCATCGCCGCCGCCGGATCGCCGTCCACCGAGCCGAAGTTGCCCTGGCCGTCGACCAGCAGGTAGCGCATCGAGAACGGCTGCGCCATGCGCACCATCGTGTCGTACACGGCGGAATCGCCGTGCGGGTGGTACTTACCGATGACGTCGCCGACGATGCGCGCCGACTTCTTGTAGGCCTTGTTCCAGTCGTTGCCGAGCTCGCGCATGGCGTAGAGCACGCGGCGATGCACCGGCTTCAGGCCGTCGCGGACGTCGGGCAGCGCGCGCCCCACGATCACGCTCATCGCGTAATCGAGGTACGACTGGCGCATCTCGTCTTCGAGGTTGACGTGCAGGAGTTCGCGGGCGATTTCGGCCATGGAGTCCGTCGGGTTCAGGCGGCCGCCGGACGACGCTCGGGACGCCCGGGAACCGGTTGAAAAAAGATCGCCAATGCTACCACAGCAGGCGTCCGCAACTGAGTCCGGGGCGCGGCATTTCCCCCGTCCGGAGCCCTGCCACCGGTATACTGCCGACCCCTTCCCTCGCGATGATCCGCATGGAGCCGGTCGATACGCTCGTTTGTGCCCGCTGGGTGCTGCCCGTCGAACCCGCGGCCCATGCACTCGACGATCACGCGGTCGCCATCCGCAATGGCCGGATCGTCGCGGTGCTGCCTGTCGCGGAAGCGCTGCAGCGCTACGAAGCCCGGGAAATCGTGCGTCGGCCGACCCATGCGTTGCTGCCCGGACTGGTCAACGCGCACACGCACGCCGCCATGGTGCTGCTGCGGGGCCGGGCCGAGAACCAGACCCTCGGTCCCTGGCTGCAGGACACGATCTGGCCGCTCGAGCGCCGGTGGATCGATCCCGAATACGTCCGCGACGGCACGGAGCTCGCCATCGCCGAGATGCTGCGCGGTGGCACGACCTGCTTCGCGGACATGCACCTGTGGCCGGACGTAGTGGCGCGCACCGCGGCCGAGCGGCACATGCGCACCTGCGTCGGGCTGGTGGTCACCGATGCGCAGACGCGCTGGGCGGCCACCGCGGACGAATACATCGACAAGGGCATGGGGCTGCGCGACGAGTACAAGGGCGACCCGCTGGTCGCGGTGCACTTCGCGCCGCACGCCCCCTACTCGGTCAGCGACGCCACGCTCCGGCGCGTGCGCAGGCTCGCCGACGAACTCGAGATCCCGGTGTCGATGCACCTGCACGAGACACGCTGGGAGATCGAGCAGAGCCTCGCCCAGCACGGCAGGCGCCCGCTTGCGCGCATCGCCGACCTCGGGCTCGTCAGCCCGCTGCTCGTCGCGGTGCACATGGCACAGGTCGAGCCTGCGGACGTCGACGCCCTGGCGGACGCCGGTGCGGCCGTCGTGCACTGCCCGGAATCGAACCTGAAACTGGGCAACGGCGCGGCTCCGCTCGCGACGCTGCTGGGTCGCGGCGTGCGCGTCGCGCTCGGGACGGACGGTGCCGCGTCGAACAACGACCTCGACCTGTTCGGCGAGGCACGCACCGCCGGCCTGCTCGCGGCCGGCATCGGCGGCACGCCGGGCACCGTGATCGCCACCGACCTGCTGCGCATGGCGACGCTCGAGGGTGCGCGCGCCCTCGGACTCGGCGACACGATCGGCAGCCTGGTGCCCGGCAAGTGGGCCGACCTGTGCTGCGTCGACCTGCGCCATGCCCGCAGCTGGCCAGTGCACGACGTCGCCACCGCGCTGGTGTACTCGGCCGGCTCGCACCAGGTGACGGACACCTGGGTGGCCGGCCGTGCGTTGCTCGCCGACGGAGCCCTGCGTTACCTGGACGAACCGGCCGCCCTGGAGCGCGCGGAGGCGTGGCGCGCGCGCATGCAGCCGGCGATTGTGAGCGAGGAGAACGAACGTGATGCGTAACGTGGATGCCGGCGAGATCGCGCGCTTCCAGGCGGCGGCGAGCCGCTGGTGGGACCCGCAGGGCGAGATGCGGCCGCTGCACGACCTCAACCCCGTGCGACTGGCATACGTCGAGCGTCCCGGACCGCTGACGGGTCGCCGCATCCTCGACGTCGGCTGCGGTGGCGGCCTGCTCGCGGAGGCCATGGCACGCAAGGGCGCCCAGGTCGTCGGGCTCGACCTCGCCGACGAACTGCTCGAGGTCGCGAAGCTGCACGCCCTCGAGTCCGGCACGCGACTCGACTACCGGCTGGAGTCGGCCGAGGAACACCTCGTGCAGAACGCGGGGACGTACGACGTGGTCACCTGCATGGAGATGCTGGAGCACGTCCCGGACCCGGCCGCTGTCGTCGCCGCGCTCGCGCAGCTCGTGCGACCGGGCGGCCACGTGTTCGTCTCCACGATCAACCGCACCGCCAAGGC
This sequence comes from Steroidobacteraceae bacterium, assembly GCA_044226195.1. Lineage (GTDB taxonomy): Bacteria > Pseudomonadota > Gammaproteobacteria > Steroidobacterales > Steroidobacteraceae > RPQJ01. Next base: position 15,127 of record JBGAHO010000061.1, on the reverse strand, counting down.
CTATGCCCTCGCGATCGTCGGCGCCGAGTACGTGCTGCGCCTGCTGCCGCCGGGCACGCACACCTACGAGAAGTTCATCCGCCCGTCCGAGCTCGCAGGCTGGGCCAAGGCCGCCGCACTGCACCTGGTCGACGTCAGCGGTCTCGACTACGACCCGTTCACGCACCAGGCGGCGCTCAAGGCCGACGCCAGCGTCAACTACCTCATGCACCTGCAGCGACCGGCCACCGCCTCCGCATGAACGCACCCACGGCCCTGCTGTTCGACCTCGACGGCACGCTGCTCGACACGGCGCCCGACATGGGCGGCGCGCTCAACCGGCTGCGCGTCGAGGAGGGCCGCGAGCCGTTGCCCATGCAGACGCTGCGCCCGGTCGTGTCGCACGGCGCCGCGCGGTTGGTGAAAGTCGGCTTCCCCGACGCGGTCGACGCCGAGTTCGAACGCCTGCGCCTGCGCTTCCTCGCGATCTATTCGCAGCACCTCGCGGAAGGCACCCAGCCGTTTCCCGGCCTGCTGGCACTGCTCGACGAACTCGAGCGACGCGCCCTGCCCTGGGGGGTTGTGACCAACAAGCCGGGCTGGCTGACTGATCCGCTGCTCGCGCGCCTCGGGCTGTTCGACCGGGCGGCGTGCATCGTCAGCGGTGACACGACCAGCGAACGCAAACCGCATCCCCTGCCCCTGCTGCACGCCGCCGAACTGATCGGACACCGGCCTGCGCAGTGTCTCTACATCGGCGATGCCGAGCGCGACATCCAGGCAGGACGCGCGGCCGGCATGCGGACCATCGTCGCGGCCTACGGTTACATCGCGGACAGCGACACGCCCGATGCCTGGGACGCGACCGGACGGATCGAACATCCCTCGCAACTGCTCGATTGGCTCGACCGGGTCGAGGTCGGCGCATGAGCAATGTCACGTCGACGATGATCGCGCTGCTCGTGCTGCTGCCGCTGGCGGGGCTGCTCGCCGGCTGGCTGCTGGGGCGCCGGCGCGCACATGCGCTCGAAATCGATCTGGCGACGGCGCGCGCGGAACTGAAGTCGAGCACGGAGATCGCGCACGAACGCGAACAGGCACTCGATCTCGCGCTGCAGAAACTGCGCTCCGGCTTCGACAGCGTCGCGGGCGAGGCGCTGCGCGGGAACAGCGAGCTGTTCCTGCAGCTGGCCCGACAGGCGCTCGGTCAGCAGCAGGAAGTGGCCCTGCGCAACCTCACGGAGCGCGAGAAATCGGTCGAGACGATGCTGGCGCCGGTGCGCGAGGCGCTGCAGAAGACCCACGAGCAGATTGCCCGCATCGAGAAGGAACGCGCCGAGTCGTTCGGCGCGCTGCGCAGCTCGCTCGAGACCGTCACGCTCGGCCAGGTGGCCCTGCAGCGCGAGACGCGCAACCTCGTCACCGCGCTGCGACGACCCGAAGTGCGCGGCCAGTGGGGCGAGATGACGCTCAAGCGGCTGGCCGAGCTGGCGGGCATGGTCGAGCACTGCGACTTCGTCGAGCAGGTCCACGTCGCGGGCGAGGACGGCAACCTGCGCCCGGACATGATCGTCAACATGCCCGATGGCCGCCAGCTGGTCGTGGACGTGAAGACGCCGCTCGACGCCTACCTGTCGGCCGCCGAAGCGACCTCGGACGACGATCGCGCCGTCGCGATCCGGCGCCACGCGCTCGCAGTGCAGGAACGCGTGCGCCAACTCGCGCAGAAGGCCTATTGGGCGCAGTTCGAGCACAGCCCCGACTTCGTCGTGCTGTTCATCCCGGGCGACCAGTTCCTGAGCGCGGCGGTCGGCGAACTGCCAAACCTGCTCGAGGATGCGATCCGCCAGCACGTGATCATCGCGACGCCGACGAGCTTCATCGCGCTGCTGAAGGCGGTCGGCTACGGCTGGCGCCAGAACGCGCTGGCCGAGAACGCGGCCCGCATCCAGGAACTGGGCGAGGATCTCTACAAGCGCCTTGCGACCTTCACCTCGCACCTCGGCAAGGTCGGCCGCATGCTCGGGCAGAGCGTGGATGCGTACAACAGTGCCGTAGGCTCGCTGGAGCGCCAGGTGCTGCCGGGCGCGCGCAAGTTCACCGAACTGGGACTGCGCCCGGCCAAGGAGATCGAGGAGACCGCGACCATCGACAAGCTGGCGCGGCCCTCGCTCGAGAGCGACGAGGGCAAGGGCGTTGAGTGACCCGGTCGTCGCGAGCGCCGGCGCACCGCTGCAGCGGGGGACGCCCCCCGGCTCGTTGCGCTACTTCTCGGTGCTGTTCGCGCCCCCCGAGCGCCGTGCGCTGCTCGAATCGCTGTACGCATTCGAAGCCGAACTGCGCGACACCGTGGCGAGCGCGAGCCACGACGTGGCCCACACGCGGCTGCAGTGGTGGCGCGGCGAAGTCGACCGCTACGTCGGCGGCCGGCCGCAGCATCCGGTGACGGTCGCGCTGCTCGGACTGCGCGATTGCGCCAGTCACGATCCGGGCCTGCTGCACGAACTGCTCACGGGCACCGATCTCGACCTCGCGCGCATGACGTATGCGACGCGCAGCGAACTCGAGGCCTATCTTTTTCGAGCGGCCGGGTCCCTGCAGACGCTTGCAGCGGCGGTGCTCGCCGGCACGCGACCGCTCAGCGACGGCGAACGCGAGTTCGCGCGACGCCTCGGCTCTGCGGTGCGCCAGTGCGAGGCGCTGCGCGACTTTGCGTTCGATCGCTCGTGTGGACGCCTGTACCTGCCGATGGACGAGATCGAGCGCGCCGGCCTCGATCCCACCGATCTCGATGCGGCGGCGCCGCAACGCCTGCAGGGACTGCTCGAGGACTGGCGCGCGCAGGTGCGCGCGTCCTTCGACGGCCTGTTGCCGCTGCTCACGCCCGAGGAGCGCAGTGCGCAGCGACCCGGCCTCGTGCTGTGCGCGTTGCACCAGCGGCTGCTCGAGCGCATCGACCTGCGCGTGCCGTTGCGCGCCGGACGCACTGAATTGCCGCCGTGGCGCCGCCTGTGGACCGCCTGGACCACCGCCGTCCGCCACGCCTGAGGAGCCTGCATGACACTGACAGACGCCGACGTCCGCCGTTACACCGCCCCGCCCCACGCGCTCCAGGACCGCGTCATCGTCGTCACCGGCGCAGGTGGCGCACTCGGCAGCGCGCTGGCGAAGGCCTGCGCGGCGAGTGGCGCGCGCGTGGTGCTGACGGGCCGGTCGGTCAAGAAGCTCGAGGCGACCTACGACGCCATCGTGGCGGCGGGCGGACCGCGGCCGGCCATCGCCCCGCTCGACTTCGAGAAGGCCGATGCGACCCACTACGACGCGATGGCCGAGGCGCTGCAGGGCGAGTTCGGCCGCGTCGACGGGCTGGCGCACGTCGCGGGCCTGCTCGGTGATCGTTCACCGATCCAGCACTACGACGTGCCGACGTGGCTCAAGGTCATGCACGTCAACGTCAATGCGGCGTTCATCCTGACGCGCACCCTGCTGCCTCTGCTCGGGCAGTCGACGGACCCGAGCATCGTGTTCACCACCAGCGGCGTGTCGAATCGCGGGCGCGCGTACTGGGGCGCCTACGCGGCATCCAAGTTCGCGGTCGAGGGGATGATGCAGGTGCTCGCAGACGAGCTCGACACGGAGCGGCGCATCCGCGTGAACAGCGTGAACCCGGGCAAGATGCGCTCGAACATGCGCGCGAAGGCATTTCCGGGCGAGGACGCGGCCAGCCTGCCGCCGCCCGAAGCCGTGCTCGCGCCGTTCCTGTTCCTGCTCGGTCCCGACAGCCGCGACGTTACCGGCCGGCGCTTCGACGCCCAGGCCTAGGTCCGCCGCGGCGCTTCGGCGCCGAGCCCCGCGTCCGCGACTTGCGCTCCGGCTTCACCGCGGTGCGGCCTGCCAGCGCGAGCAGCGATTCGAGTTCGGCGCCCTCGATGTCGCGGGTGCGTCCGCGCGGCAGGTCGCGGGACAACTGCAGCGGCCCCCACTGCACGAGCAGCACGCGGCTGATCTTGAGGCCCGCAGCATCGAACAGCGCGCGAACGGCGCCGCGCGGCACCGCTCGTTCGGCGGCCACGCGAAACCACTCGTTCAACGCTTCCGTGCCGGCGCGCTCGACCGCGGTGAAGACCACCGACTGGTCCTCGACCTCGATTTCCGTCGGCACCTCGGGCCAGTCGAGCGTGCCCGCCGGACGCAGCGCACGCACGCGATAATCGACCGGCAAGTCGCGCCCGCGCCGCGCGATCGCCGAGGCCAGCGAACCGTCGTTCGTCAGCACCAGCAAGCCGTCCTCGCCGTAGCCGAGCGAATTGATGGGGATCCAGCGCCCGCCGTGCAGGCGCGGCAGGTTGGCCTCGACCTCGTCGCGGTCGTCGCCCGACGGGCGGCGCAGCATTTCACCGGACGGCTTGTGATAGGCGATGACCCGCAGGCGCTGCTCGCGGGTCAGGAGACGACTGACGTCGCGGCCGTCGACCACGACCTTGTCACCGGGTTCGTACTGCGCGCCGATTCCGGCCGGCTGGCCATTCACCAGCACGCGTCCTTCGCGAATCCAATCTTCGACCTGGCGGCGCGAGCCGAGGCCGTGCCGGGCGAGCAGCTTGTGCAGGCGTTCCCGGGCAGTCGGTCGCGACACCGGCGGGCTCAACGGTCGTCGTCGCCCGGCGGACCGGCGACGAGCACGGTGGCATCCGGCTTATTGTCGTCGCCATCCTCGTCCTCGTCGTCGCTGCCGTAGTCTTCCGCCGTCGCTTCGAGCTGCGGCGGCGAGTCGGTGACCACCGTCGCCTCACCTTCGATCACGGTGACTTCCGCCACGACGACGCCTTCCTCGGTCAGCTCTCCGGGCAGGTCGAGCTGCTCCTTGATGCCGTCGAGGTCCTGCAGTTCCGCGAGGGTCGGCAGGTCGTCGAGGCTCCTGAGGCCGAAGTAGTCGAGGAAATCGCGCGTCGTCCCGAGCAGCTCGGGCCGGCCGGGCACCTCGCGGTGGCCGACGATGCGGATCCAGTTGCGCTCGTGCAGGGTGCGCATGATGGTCGAGCTGACGGTCACGCCGCGGATGTCCTCGATCTCGCTGCGCGTGATCGGCTGGCGGTAGGCGATCAGCGCGAGCGTCTCGAGCAGGGCGCGCGAGTAGCGGCTCGGCCGCTCCTGCCACAGGCGCGAGACGACGTCGGAGTGCTGCGCCCGCACCTGGACGCGCCAGCCACTCGCCACCTCCTTGACCTCGATACCATGGCCGTTCGACTCGTAGATGCGCGCCAGTTCCTCGAGCGCGGCCTGAACCTCAGCCGCAGGCGGACGCTGGTGCTCCTCGTACAGGTCGAGGATCTGGTCGATCGTCACCGGGCGTCCGGCCGCGAGCAGCACGGCCTCGACGGTCGGCGTCAGGGGATTTTCACTCATGGTTCCGTCCGGTTGTCGGCCTCGGGCCGGTCGTTGTCGACCACGAGCGTGACGCGTCGCGGACTGCCCGCACGCACGTGGATGGGGGCGAAGGCTTCGGACTGCACGATCTCGATGAGGCCTTCGCGCAGCAGCTCGAGGATCGCGATGAAGGTCACGGTGACGCCCATGCGGCCCTCCTCGGGCCGGAACAGCGCCGCGAACTCGACGAACGCCTGCGCGCGCATGGTGCTCAGCACGTCGGACATGCGCTGGCGCACCGAGAGCCGCTCGCGCGAGACGTGGTGGTGCGCGAACATCTCGGCGCGCGACATCACGTCGCGCAGCGACACCAGCATCTCGCGCAGCGTGACGTTCGGCAGCAGCTTCACCACCTGGCGCTCGACCAGCTCGGCCGAGCCCTGGAAATTCTCGCGATCGACGCGCGGCAGGCGCTCGATGTCGACGGCGGCCCGCTTGAAGCGCTCGTATTCCTGCAGGCGGCGGACCAGTTCGGCGCGCGGATCAGCCTCCTCGGCCAGTTCACCCTGAGGACGCGGCAGCAGCATGCGCGACTTGATCTCCGCGAGCGTCGCGGCCATCAGCAGGTATTCGCCCGCCAGCTCGAGCTGCAGCCCCTGCATGACGTCGATGTACTGCATGTACTGCTTGGTGATCTCCGCGATCGGGATGTCGAGGATGTCCAGGTTCTGGCGGCGGATCAGGTACAGCAGCAGGTCGAGCGGGCCCTCGAACGCCTCGAGGAACACCGTGAGCGCGTCCGGCGGGATGTAGAGGTCGCGCGGCATCTGCGTGAGCGGCTCGCCCTCGACGACCGCGAACGGCATCTCGGCCTGCTCCGGCAGCTCCGGCGCACGCACGTCCTCGGCCGCGACCGACGCGCCGCCCTCGATGACCTTCAGGTCGGGCTTGGTCATGCGCGCATCCCTCAGCGGTAGGTGAGGCCCATGGCCTGCTTCACGTCGTCGAGGGTCTGGCCGGCGACGGCACGCGCCTTCTCGCAGCCTTCATCGATGATGCCGCGCACGAGGTCGCGGTTCTCCTCGTACTCCTGCGCGCGCTGGCGCATGGCGGTGATCTCGGCGACGACCGCCTCGATGAGCGGCTTCTTGCACTCGATGCAGCCGATGCCGGCCGTGCGGCAACCTTCCTGGACCCAGCTCTGCGTGCGCTCGGGAGAATAGAGCTTGTGCAGGTCCCACACCGGGCACTTCTCGGGATCGCCCGGGTCGGTGCGACGCACGCGCGCCGGGTCGGTCTGCATGGTCTTGAGCTTGGCCGCGACCGCGTCCGGGTCCTCGCGCAGGCCGATCGTGTTGCCGTAGGACTTCGACATCTTGCGGCCGTCGAGGCCCGTGACCTTGGGCGTGGCGGTGAGCAACGCCTCCGGTTCCGGCAGGATCGTGCGACCCGTGCCCTCGAGGTAGCCGAGGAGACGCTCGCGATCCGCCAGGGTGAGGCGCGAGTTGCCTTCGAGCAGCGTGCTCGCCTTGGTCAGCGCTTCCTCGTCGCCCTTCTCCTGGTAGCTCTTGCGCAGGTCGCGGTACAGCGCCGCGTTCTTCGCGCCGAGGTTCTTCACGGCCTTCTCGGCCTTCACTTCGAAGTCCGGCTCACGGCCGAACACGAAATTGAAGCGGCGCGCGATCTCGCGCGTGATCTCGACGTGGGCGACCTGGTCCTCGCCGACCGGCACGTACATCGGGCGGTAGAGCAGGATGTCGGCGCTCTGCAGCAGCGGGTAGCCGAGGAAGCCATAGGTCGCGAGGTCCTTTTCCTTCAACTGGTCCTGCTGGTCCTTGTATGTCGGCACGCGCTCGAGCCATCCGAGCGGAGTGATCATCGACAGCAGCAGGTGCAGTTCCGCGTGCTCCGGCACCCGGGACTGGATGAAGATCGTGGCGACGGCGGGGTTGAGCCCGGCCGCCAGCCAGTCGATCACCATCTGCCACGTGTAGTCCTCGAGCTTGCTGGTGTCCTCGTAGCCGGTCGTGAGCGCGTGGTAATCGGCGACGAAGAAGTAGCAGTCGTACTCGTACTGGAGCTCGGTCCAGTTCTTCAGCGCCCCGTGGTAGTTGCCGAGGTGCAGCGAACCCGTGGGGCGCATGCCGGAGAGGACGCGTCGGGACGTGGAAACGTTGGCACTCAATCGGGGACCCTGCGATCCGATCGCTGACAATTAATCATTAGTTTCATTGACTTACACGACCTTCCAACAGCTTCACTCGAAGCCGCGCGGGGCCGGTCCGCCGGGGCGAAGGCGCGATTATACGCAGCCGCCGCCGGATCCGTGGACTACTGCTGGAAGGCGCTGACGTCGCCCTTGCCCGAGCGGACGACGACCGGCACGCCGCTCGAGAGATCGACCACGCTGCTGGGCTCGAGCCCGCCGGCGCCGCCGTCGATCACCAGGTCGACGAGGTGGTCGAGCCGCTCCTTGATCTCGGGCGGGTCGGTCATCGACTCCGTCTCCCCCAGCAGGAGCAGCGACGAACTCATGATCGGCTCGCCGAGTTCGGCGAGCAGCAGGCGCACGATCGCGTTGTCCGGGACGCGGATGCCGATGGTCCGGCGCTTCGGGTTCTGCAGGCGCTTCGGCACCTCGCGGGTCGCCTCGAGCAGGAACGTGTAGGGGCCGGGCGTGAAGGCCCGCAGTGTTCGGTACTGGCTGTTGTCAACACGCGCGTACTTGGCGATCTCGGAAAGGTCGCGGCACACGAGGGTGAAGTTGTGGTGCTTGTCCGCGTTGCGGATGCGGCGGATGCGCTCCATGGCTTCCTTGTCGCCGATCAGGCAACCGAGGGCGTAGGTCGAGTCCGTCGGATAGACGACCACGCTGCCGTCCCGAATGGCGGCCACCGCCTGGCGGATGAGGCGCGGCTGCGGGTTGACCGGGTGGATGGAGATCAGGAAAGCCATGGTTCTTGGTCTTCCGGAAGCACAGTTCCGGCCTTGCTATGATACGCGCCCCGCTTCCGAGCCGCTCTGCTGCGCCCCTGCATGCAACTGTTCCTCGACCTGCTGCCCGTCGTGGCGTTTTTCATCGCCTACAAGCTGACGAACATCTTCGTCGCGACGGGGGTGCTCATCGTCGGCGTGCTGGCGCAGACACTGCTCAGCTGGATCCGCCATCGCCGCGTCAGCCCGATGCTGCTCACCTCGGCGGTGCTCGTGCTGGTGTTCGGCGGCCTGACGCTGCTCATCCACGACGCCACGTTCATCAAGTGGAAGCCGACCATCGTCGACTGGCTGTTCGCCGGCGCCTTCCTGGTGAGCCAGTTCTGGCGCGGCCCGACCATCGTCCAGCGCATGATGGGCGAGCAGGTGCAACTGGAGCCGGGCGTGTGGAAGCGCCTGAACGTGATGTGGATCGTGTTCTTCGCATTCTGCGGCGCGCTCAACCTGTATGTCGCGTTCCACTACAGCGAAGGCACCTGGGTGAACTTCAAGCTGTTCGGACTCTTCGGCCTGACGCTGGTGTTCGCGCTGCTGCAGGGCATGTGGATCGCGAAGCACACCGAGGCTGAGGAAGCGGGCAAGGGCTGACATGCTTTACGTCTTCACCGGCAGGGACGCACCGGGAGCGCTCGCCATCCGCAAGCGCGTGCGCCCCGATCATCTCGCCCGCATCCGGCGCCTCGTCGACGAGGGCCGCGTGATCGTGGCCGGGCCCTGCCCGGCCGTCGATGCGGCCGACCCGGGGCCCGCGGGCTTCAGCGGCAGCGTCGTGATCGCCGAGTTTGATTCCCTCGAGGCCGCGCGGGAGTGGTTTGCCGCGGACCCCTACTGCACCGAGGGGGTCTTCGATTCCTGGGATGTTCGACCGTTCGTGAGGGTACTGCCATGACCGCTACGCGCGTTGCGGCGATCGAGGAGCGGCTGCGCTCCGCCCTGCAGCCGACCGAGCTCGAAGTCATCGACGACAGCCACCGCCACGTCGGCCACGCCGGCGCCCGCGAGGGTCGCGGGCACTTCAGCGTGCTGGTGGTGTCTGAGCGTTTCCGGGGACTGCCGGTCGTGCGGCGGCACCGTCTCGTGTACGAAGCCGTCGGCGACATGATGCAGACCGACATCCATGCCCTTTCCATCCAGGCGCTCGCTCCCGGCGAGACCGCCGATGCCTGAGCCCATCGATTCGATTCCAACCAGAGGCCCCTCAATGCGCAATTTCAGAACCCTCCTCCTGCTCGCCGGCGTCGTCGCGGTGAGCGCCGCGTGCACCAAGCCCGCGACCGACGCGGGCAAGCCGGCCGCGGCCGCCCCCGCTGCAGCCGCGTCGGCATCGATCGCGACGGTCAATGGCGTCGCGATCAGCAGCGAGTTGTACGACCTCTTCCTGAAGGCGGTCACCGGCAAGTCACCGGCCGAACTGCCGCCCGAGGTCAAGGCGCAGATGCTGGACCAGTTGATCAACATGCAGCTGGCGGCGCAGGCGGCCGAGAAGGACGGGCTCGACAAGAATCCGGAGACCAAGGCCCGCGCCGAGTTGCTGCACACGCAGATCCTCGCGGAAGCCGCGAGCGAGAAGTACATCAAGTCGCACCCGGTGTCGGAATCGGAGGTGAAGGCCGAGTACGACGCGCAGATCGCCTCGATGCCGAAGGAGTTCAAGGCGCGGCACATCCTGGTCGAGTCGAAGGAGCTCGCCGAGTCGGTGATCCGCGAACTGTCGGCGGGCGGCGACTTCGCCAAGCTCGCGAAGGCCGAGTCGAAGGACCCGGGCAGCGCGAAGGACGGTGGTGAACTCGGCTGGTTCTCCGGCTCTGCGATGGTGAAGCCGTTCTCGGATGCCGTCGCGGCGCTGCAGAAGGGCGAGATCACCAAGACGCCGGTGCAGACGCAGTTCGGCTGGCACGTGATCCAGCTCGAGGACACGCGGACGCAGGAAGCGCCCCCGTTCGAGCAGGTCAAGGCGCAGGTCGAGTCGATGGTGCAGCGTAAGAAGCTGCAGACCTATCTCGACGAACTCCGCAAGACGGCTCAGATTCAGAAAAAGTCTTAAGCGTCAAGACGATTTTTTGGCCAATGGCCGGTGCTCCGCGAGGGGCACCGGCCTTTTCATTTTGGGTGATTCTTTTCACCACTCGACGACCGCCACGCGACGCCACGACGGATCGCCGAAGACGGGTTCGAAGGTCGTCCTGCACATACCCAAGTGACTGCTGACCCGCTCCGCGAGCATCGTCGGCAACGTGCTGTCACACGGCTCACCGAGCCGAGCGAAACCTCACGTAAGCATCTGTTCTAAAAACTATTTCCGGCGCGACCCCAGAAGTGTGACCTGGCTCACACTTTTGGGGATCTGACGCCCATTACGTAAGCTCTGGTCCTCTTCCAGAGTTGACATAGGGCCGGCTGGAACCGGCCCATCACAGTCTGGAAGATCACCTGTGGCCGTGGCGAGGGCGCAACGCCAGCCCCCTGAAATCGCATGGAATTACCCGCTTTGAACGGGTCTCGGGTGGCGACTGCGGCCACCCCTTAGGCCGGCGTAAGTTCCCGAATATGTTGAACTCTTGACCGGGGTCGACCCCCCGATATAGTTAACTCGAAGGAGTTAACAATAACCCCTATGTCCGCGGCTGTTGCAACTTGGTCAGCGCCGCCCTTTGACGGGCTGAGGATGAGCGAAAACCTAAAAGCGACGCTTATTTCGGCGTTCAAGGGATTGATGCGCCCACTGGTTCGAATTCTCGTTCGAAACGGCGTTTCGTATGGCGAGTTCGCAGAGCTGCTGAAGATGGTGTTCGTCGAGTCGGCGCAGGACGTGTTCCAACTCGCCGATTCCAAGCAATCCGTTTCGCGCATCGCGATCACTACCGGTCTGACTCGCCTCGAGGTCTCACGTCTGCTTACGCAGACGGACGAAGACGCGGAAGCGTTGTTTGGACGGCTGAGCAGGGTTGGTCGGCTGCTGACCGGTTGGCACCAGGATTCTGATTTCACGGGTCCGTATGGCATCGCGTACGAAGTCCCGTTCGATGCGCCTCCTGGTCGTCGCAGCTTTACGGAGTTGGCTCGCCGTTACACAGGTGACGTGCCGCCGGACGAGATGCTGGACGAGATGAAGCGCATCGGTGCCGTTCTGGACCTCGGCAACGGTTACTACCGCGTACTGATTAGGTCGTACATCCCGTCTGCAGAGGATCCAGCCAAGTTCCACGCGATGTCCGTGGCATTTACGGACTTGGCGAAGACCTTGGATCAGAACCTACGGCCTGACGAAGACCACAAGCTTTTTGAACGACGAGTCTGGGCGCCGAATGGAGTCTCTCAAAGCGCTGCAATGGATTTTGACCGCTACGTCAAAGACCGCGGTCAGCAGTTCCTAGAGTCGATCGATGACTGGCTGTCCTCGAAAGAAACCGAAGCGATCAAGTACGACATTCAGCCGCGCGTAAAGGTCGGCCTGGGCGTCTACATGTTCGTGCGGCCGATCGAGGGCGAGATTTCTGATCAGCCCGAAAGTTGATTGGCGTTTTGAGTTCCGGACCATCTTGGGGATAGAAAAATGGTGTCGAAGGGAAAAATGGCTTCCAAGTTGTCCTTCGCTATCGCAACTGCGCTAGCGATTGCGGCATCCCTCGCTCCAACTGACCAAGCATCCGCTTCGTCTAGAACGCCTAAGGGCGTTTCGACACCAAGCGCCATCATTGGTACAGGGGTGGATGCAATCATCGGTACCGGAGCTGATGCCATTATCGGCACGGGTGCCGATGCGATCATCGGCACCGGCAAGAGCAAGGCCCGCGGCAGCAACGCCATCATCGGCACAGGTGCCGATGCGATCATTGGCACGGGCGCTGACGCGATCATCGGTACCGGTGCGGATGCCATCATCGGCACCGGCAAGAGCAAGACTCGCGGCAGCAACGCC
>JBGAHO010000061.1:0-2857 GCA_044226195.1 Steroidobacteraceae bacterium | reverse complement strand
ACCGGCAAGAGCAAGGCCCGCGGCAGCAACGCCATCATCGGCACAGGTGCCGATGCGATCATTGGCACGGGCGCTGACGCGATCATCGGTACCGGTGCGGACGCCATCATCGGTACCGGCAAGAGCAAGACTCGCGGCAGCAACGCCATCATCGGCACAGGCGCCGATGCGATCATTGGCACGGGCGCCGACGCGATCATCGGTACTGGGGCTGACGCGATTATCGGCACCGGATCTGCAAAAGCGGTAGTCGCCGCTAAGGGTCCAGTCGACTCGGTCGACGTGACTAAGGGCACTATTTCGGTGATGGGGCGAACGCTGGGCCTTGGCAAGGGCAACCCCGCGATCAGGGCAATCAGCGACACGCTGGCCTCAGGCAAGGCGGTCCACGTTGTAGTTACCGCCGGAATCGGTCCAGACGGGTCGCTACTGAACGCGAAGCTCTCTCAGAGCATGGCTTCTTATGTGCCAGGCGTGACCGATGTCGTGGTTAGCGGCCGGGTGACCAAGGCTTCCACGGCCCTTGGCAAGATCACGGTTGGTCGAATTGTTGTCGACTATTCGCAGTTGCTTTCCAAGCAGAATGTCTCGATTGGTGTTGGCGACGTAGTGGCAGTTTCAGGCGTTCGCCCGGGCGCGGTGGGTGAGGTACTTGCGAGTCGCGTTACAGTGATAGCGCGATAGCATCCTTACACTGGCCCCATGCAGAAAGGGCACGCGTAGCGTGCCCTTTTTGTTGGTTCCGGTGAGAGACGTTCAGCTATATCCCAACCTCACGTTGGTGTCCGAGGTCGCGGTCGGCTCGAAACGCCAGTAACTTGCTCCGCCGATGGCCCCTCGAAGTAAAACACGCCGATGCCAACAATCGATTCACTCTGATTTTCCTCGCCGGGAGCCGAAGGCATCTCATTCTCGGCCAACCAGTCGTCCATCGCCTCAATGAACTTAGTCGCCTCTGCACGCGACCATTTGCGAAACATAGGGCGTGATGAAGAATCAAGCCGCTCGGAATAGGCCAAGCGCTGGATAAATCCCTCTGACTTCCTGTTCGGATTTGAATTGTGCGCGATGCCGGCCGTCAGGGGGTATAGCAGACCAGATATGACTGCGATGGCTTTCTCGTCGAAGTCGCCAGGGACGAAATACCGTTTCACGGCTCGCAGCTTCCCATCAGGCAGGTCCTCAATTGCTGCGGCTCGCTTCAATTCTGCGCGAACCGCACCGGGAGGCACGTCGCCAGCGACTGCACGAACCAAGTCACAAAAGGTGGGACTACCGACGTCAAACTCAAGATCAAGCGGAATTCCGCGTTCATTGGTGAAACGGCGGTCCATATGCCACGCATGCAAGACCTTCGCGGGCGGCCCCGAATAATTTCGTTCGGTCCCGGGTTCGTCGGAGAACCTCCCCTCTACCTCCAAGAGCCGACGAACCTCTTTTCTCGAGAGCCCAGTTCGGACAGCAACTCGAGAGGTGTTGATCGACCGGCCTTTGGCATCCTTCTCAGCCAATGACTCTTGAATGAACGCTCTCTTGGCAACATCAGCAAACTGCTTATAGGAAATGCCAGAGCGCAACAGTATCTGCGCGAGTGGCCGAAGACTCGCATACACCGCGCTGAGCAATCGATCCTGTACGCCGCCAGTCATATCCTACTGCCACTTTCTATTGTCGATAACCCGCGGCAGTCCGTGGCTCCGCATGGCCCACTCGCGCAGAACAATGACCTCACTAACCAACCCTCAAAAAATGCCGCCGGTAATGCTCGAGTTCGCGGATCGAATCGCGCACGTCATCGAACGCCAGGTGGGCTGACGACTTCTGCACTCCCGAGAACACGGCAGGCGCCCAGCGTCGCGCGAGTTCCTTGACCGTGCTGACATCCAGGTTGCGGTAGTGGAAGAACTTCTCGAGCGTGGGCATCTCGCGCGCGAGAAAGCGCCGATCCTGGCAGATGCTGTTGCCGCACATCGGCGAGGCCCCGGCCACCGCGTGGAGGCGCAGGAATTCGAGCGTCTGTCGCTCCGCGTCGGCGGCCGACAGCCGGCTCTCCCGGACGCGCTCGATCAGTCCCGAGGTTCCGTGGGTCGTCCGGTTCCACTCGTCCATGGCCGCCAGGGTGGCATCCTCCTGATGGATCGCGAGGACCGGCCCCTCCGCCACGACGCGAAGCTGCGCGTCCGTCACGATGGTCGCGATCTCGATGATGTGGTCGGCGGCCGGATCGAGGCCGGTCATCTCCAGATCGATCCACACCAGGTGTTCGGGCGATGCCGCCATGATCCCAGCTACCTGTAACCCGTTGTCCTGACCCTGAATTGAGCGCGATTCTAGCAAAGGCTAAGCTGCGCCCCGCCGCACCGAGACGCCGATGCACCCATTCACCGTCCTGTTCCTGTCCATGCTCGCCCTGCACCTCGTCGTGCAGGCGTGGCTCGCCGTCCGCCAGATGCGCCACGTCCAGCGACACCGGGAGCACGTGCCGGCCGCGTTCGCGGCATCCATCCTGCCGCCCGACCATGCCAAGGCCGCGGACTATACCTCGGCCCGGGAGCGGCTGGGGCTCATTGAAACCACCTACGACGCCGGCCTCCTGCTGGCATTGACGCTGGGGGGCGGCGTCGCCCAGGTCGCGGAATGGATCCGGTCTGCCGGCCTGTCGCCCCTGGCGTCCGGGGTCGCGCTGGTGCTGGCCGTGTTCGGGTTGATGTCGGTGCTGGGACTGCCCTTCGGGGCGTATCGCACGTTCCGGCTGGAGCGGCGGTTCGGCTTCAACCGCACGACGCCCGGCGTCTTCGTCGCCGACCACCTGAAGGGCTGGCTGCTCGGTGGTCTGCTGGGCGGTGCCCTCCTCGCC